>NZ_JBSGIB010000029.1:0-79418 GCF_053604885.1 Nocardia sp. NPDC003999 | reverse complement strand
TTGTGGCTCGCGTTTGCGCGGCCGCCGCTTGCTCCTTCGTCGCGTGCGCGGCGGCCGCGCAAACGCGAGCCAGACTGCCAACGGAACAGGCTCGGTCTCGCTTCGCTCGAAACCTGGAGTGACGGTGCGCCGGCCGCGTTGGCGTTCGAGCTCGGGACATTCGCATGTAGCTCGGGTGCCTGACCGGTGCTGAGGGTGTCCCGGGGCGCGCAGGCCCGAGCGCGAGCCGGGCCGCGAATGGAATTCAGTCGCCTTCGGTGCTCAAGTTCTCCAAGATCTCCGTCGCCCACGTCGCGGGTACCGCGTCCGGCCCCGCTACTCGCATGGCGCTCATGACGGTGAGCAGCATTCCGGTGGAGAGGAAGCGGCGCGCCTCGGTTTCCGGTGCTCCGGTCAGTTCGCGGATCAGGTGGTAGATACCGCCGAACCTGGCCCGGACCTGGTCGCCGATCTCCGGGTCCGCGCTGGCCGCGAAGCCGTGCAGCAGAAGTTGGAGCAGTTCGCGTTCGGCGAGGAAGACCGAATAGCCGGTGGCGAGGGCGGCGAGGGCTTCGTCGGGGGCCGCCTCGGGCGATGCCTCGGCGCGCGCGGCGCGGAAGATCTCCTCGATCCGGTCGCAGACGCGGTGCTGGGCGGCGCGGAACAGGTTCTGCTTGGTGCCGAACAGCCGGATCACGTAGGGCTGTGACACGCCCGCTCGCCGGGCGATCTCGTCGGTCCTGGTAGCGGCGTAACCGCATTCGGCGAACGCGGAGACCGCCGCGCGCAGCACCTGCTCGCCCCGTTCGGACGCCGTCATCCTGGTTCTGGTCGCCATCGTTCTCCGTTTTCGCTGGTACCGGCCTTGCTCTTGACATGTTATCAGTCGATGCATACCGTTTCGAGCATTAGTTATCAGTCGATTACAACAAGGACTGGACATGACCGAGACCTTTCCATCCGCCACGGCGACCGTCGCCGCGCCCGAGGCGACGATCGGCGGTCGCAGGCTCGCCGCCGTCCTCGCCGCGGTCGGTATCCCGATGTTCATGGTCACGCTGGACAACCTGGTCGTGACGAACGCGCTGCCGGTGATCCGCACCGAGCTGGGCGCCTCGCTGGCCGACCTGCAATGGTTCGTCAACGCCTACACGCTGTCGTTCGCCTCGCTGTTGCTCACCGCGTCCGCGGTCGGTGACCGACTGGGCAGGCGGCGGATCTTCCTGCTCGGCATCGCGCTGTTCACACTGGCGTCCGCCGTCTGCGCGCTGGCGACCGGACCGGGCATGCTCATCGCGGCGCGGGCGGTACAGGGATTCGGCGCGGCGGGGGTGATGCCACTGTCGCTGACCCTGTTGTCGGCGGCGGTGCCGGAGAAGATGCGCAGCGCCGCCATCGGCATCTGGGGCGGGATCGCCGGCCTCGGCGTCGCGCTGGGGCCGCTCATCGGCGGCGCGGTCGTCGAAGGGTTGAGCTGGCAGTGGATCTTCTGGGTGAACGTGCCGATCGGCCTGGTCGTGCTGCCGTTCGCGCTGCGGGTGCTGGCGGAGTCGCACGGCGGCAGCCGACGAGTCGACCTGTTGGGACTGCTGCTGTCGGCGGGCGGCGTGCTGGCGGTGGTGTGGGGCGTCATCCACGGCGCCGATGATGGCTGGACGTCTCGTGGCGTGCTGTCCGCGCTGGTCGGTGGCGTGTTGCTGCTCGGTTGCCTGATCGCCTGGGAGCTGCGCACGCGGGAGCCGATGCTGCCGCTGCGCCTGTTCCGCTCCCGCGCGTTCCGGGTGAGCAACATGACCGGCTTCACCTTCTCGATGGGCGTCTTCGGCTCGATCTTCCTGCTGGCCCAGTACTTCCAGGTCGTGCAGGGCTACGGACCGCTGCAATCCGGCATCCGCACCATGCCGTGGACGATGGCGCCGATGGTGGTCGCTCCGCTGGCGGGTTTGATCGTCGACAAGGTCGGCGCCCGTGCGCTGCTCACCACCGGGCAGACATTGCTCGCCGTCGCGCTGGGCTGGATGGCGTTGGTCACTTCCGTCGACGCGAGTTACCTGTCGTTCGTCGGTCCGTTCCTGCTCGGCGGGATCGGCATGGGCCTGACTTTCGCGCCCGGCGCGACCGTGGTGATGGCCGCCGCGGCGGAGGAGGATCGCGCGATGGCGTCTGGAACCAACAACACCCTGCGGGAAGTCGGTGTCGCCATGGGCGTCGCGGTGCTGGCGTCGGTGTTCGCGGCGCGGGGCTCGTACCTGGATCCGCAGAGCTACGTCGACGGACTGGTGCCCGCGGTGTGGGTGGGTGCCGCGATCGTGGCGGTCGGCGCGCTGGGGTCGCGGTTGCTGCCCCGCCACATCACCGCCGCGCGCTGACCGCACTGTCGCGCGCTGATCGCGGAGCGCCCGGTCACTGGGTATCGGCCAGGGCCGGGCGTTTCGCGGCGGCTGTCGGAGCTGGTCTTTCGCTGCCCTGACCGGTCACCGCCTGCGAGCCTGTGACGAGTCGCGCCGTTCCGGACGGGTAGTGGAGCGGGGCCGGCGCGCGCCCGTCCGGCTCGCGGGTACCACACGGCTCGCGCGGCGTGGCGGGTAATCCGCGTGAATCCGCCGAGGCCCATCGAATACGATTGCGACCAGCAGCAATGCGGGCAGGCGTGCAGCGGTGCCCGCGAATTGATCCCCAGGGGAGAGACGGAGCATCGTGGCCGACGACATCGACGCAGGCGAGCAGAACGCGGCGCTGACCGAGGAGGCACTGGCCGCGGCCGCGGCGGCCGCCGAGAAGGCGTTCGCCGCTGCCGCCGACCTGGATGCGCTCGCGGTCGCGAAAACCGAGCACCTCGGCGGTAAGGCGCCGCTGGCGCTGGCCCAACGCGCGCTGGGCGGCCTGCCCAAGACGGAGAAGGCGGACGCGGGCAAACGGGTCAACGTCGCCAGGTCCAGGGTGTCGGAGGCATTCGAGTCCCGCCGCGCCGCGTTGCTGGCCGAGCGCGACGCCGCCGTGCTGGTCGCCGAGACCATCGACGTGACGCTGCCCGCACGCCGGGCGGCCGTCGGCGCGCGGCATCCGATCACCGTCATCTCCGAGCAGATCGCCGACGTGTTCGTCGCGATGGGCTGGGAGGTCGCCGAAGGTCCCGAGGTGGAGACCGAGCACTTCAACTTCGACGCGTTGAACTTCCTGCCCGACCATCCGGCCCGCACCATGCAGGACACCTTCCACATCGCGCCGGAGGGCTCGCGCCAAGTGCTGCGCACGCACACCTCGCCGGTGCAGGTGCGTTCGATGCTGGAACGCGAGCTGCCGATCTACGTGGTCTGCCCGGGCCGCACCTTCCGCACCGACGAACTGGACGCCACGCACACACCGGTGTTCTCCCAGGTCGAAGGCCTGGCGGTGGACAAGGGCCTGACCATGGCGCATCTGCGCGGCACGCTGGACGCGTTCGCTCGCGCGCTGTTCGGACCACAGACCCGCACGCGCATGCGGCCCAACTACTTTCCGTTCACCGAGCCCTCCGCCGAGGTCGACGTGTGGTTCCCGGACAAGAAGGGCGGTGCGGGCTGGGTCGAATGGGGCGGCTGCGGCATGGTGAACCCGAAGGTGCTGATGGCCAGCGGGATCGACCCCGAGGTGTACAGCGGGTTCGCCTTCGGCATGGGCCTGGAGCGCACGCTGCAGTTCCGCAACGGCATCCCGGACATGCGCGACATCGTCGAGGGCGACGTGCGTTTCACGCTGCCCTTCGGTATCCGGTCCTGACCCCACCCTTCGATCGAGAGAGCGAAACGTCAAGTGCGAGTAGCGCAGTCCTGGCTGACCGACATCATCCAGCGCACCAACCCGGAGTGGTCGGTGACGCCGGAGGAGCTCGACGCGGGATTCGTCCGGGTCGGGCTGGAAGTCGAAGAGCTCGACCAGCTCGAGCGGATCGCGGGTTCGGAGGAGGGCGGCGAGCCGCTGGTGGTCGGCCGCGTCGCCGAGATCACCGAACTGACCGAGTTCAAGAAGCCGATCCGCTTCTGCAAGGTGGACATCGGTAAGCCCGAGTTGCAGGAGATCATCTGCGGCGCACGGAATTTCCAGGTCGGTGATCTGGTGGTCGTGGTGCTGCCCGGCGGCGTGCTGCCCGGCGGGTTCGAGATCACCTCGCGCAAGACCTACGGTCACGTGTCCAACGGGATGATCTGCTCGGTCGCCGAACTGGGGATCGGCAAGGACCATTCCGGCATCCTGGTGCTGGAACCGGGCACCGCCGAGCCCGGCGCCGACGCCAACGCGCTGCTCGGTCTGGACGACACCGTCATCGAGCTGAACATCACTCCCGACCGCGGTTACTGCTTCTCCGTTCGCGGCCTGGCGCGCGAGCTGGCCTGCGGTTTCGATCTCGAGTACGCCGATCCGGCGGTGCGCACCCTGCCCGACCACGAGCAGGAAGCCTGGCCGATCCGGGTCGAGCCGGACTCCCGGTGCACGCGCTTCGCGGCCCGCCGGGTCACCGGCGTCGACCCGGAGGCGGTGAGCCCGTGGTGGTTGCAGCGCAGGCTGCTGTTGTCGGGCGTACGCCCGATCTCGCCCGCCGTGGACGTCACCAATTACGTGATGCTGGAGTTGGGGCAGCCGCTGCACGCCTTCGACGCGAACAAGGTGTCGGGCGGATTGGTGGTCCGTTCCGCGCACAAGGGCGAGAAGTTGCGCACCTTGGACGACGTCGAGCGCGCCCTCGACGTCGAGGACGTGGTGATCGCCGACGATTCCGGCGTCATCTCCTTGGCCGGTGTGATGGGCGGCGCGAGCACCGAGGTCGGCGCGGAGAGCACCGACATCCTGCTCGAGGCGGCCACCTGGAACCCGCTGCTGATCTACCGGACCGCGCGCAGGCACAAGCTGGTGTCCGAGGCGGGCAAGCGGTACGAACGGGTCGTCGACCCGGAGATCAACGTGGCCGCGCTCGATCGAGCGGCCACGCTGCTGGCCGAAATCGCCGGCGGCACCATCGAACCCGTGCTGACCGACGTCCGGACCCCCGTCCCGGCGCCCGAGCCGATCCGGATGGACATCGACCTGGCCGACCGCGTCGCGGGCGTCACGTACGCGACCGGCACCTCGGCGCGCCGCCTGGCCCAGATCGGCTGCACGGTCGAGGTCGGCGTCAGCGAGGCCGGGCACGGTCAGCTGGTGGTGACCCCGCCGAGCTGGCGGCCCGACCTGGCTCAGCCCGCCGACCTGGTGGAGGAGGTGCTGCGGCTGGAGGGCCTGGAGCGGATCCCGTCCGTGCTGCCGGCCGCACCGGCCGGGCGTGGGCTCACGCCGACCCAGCGCCGCAGGCGCGCCGTCAGCCGCGCGCTGGCGTTCGCGGGCGCCGTGGAGGTGCCGCCGCCGGTGTTCCTGCCCGCCGGAGTGTTCGACACCTGGGGCCTGGACGCCGACGACCCGCGCCGCGCCACCACCAGGGTGCTGAATCCGCTCGACGTGGAGCGCGCCGAGCTGGCCACCACCCTGCTCCCCGGTTTGCTCGAGGTGGCGGTCCGCAATATCTCGCGGGGCGCGCGTGACCTGGCGATCTACGGCATCGCGCAAGTCGTGCTGCCGGGCGCGAACACCAGAGCGGTCGATCCGCTGCCGGTGGACCGGCGCCCCACCGACGAAGAGATCGCCGAGTTGCTGGACTCGCTGCCGGAACAGCCGGTGCACGTGGCCGCTGTCCTGACCGGCCGCAGGGAGCCGCGCGGGCCGTGGGGGCCGGGCCGTCCGGTCGAAGCCGCCGACGCGTTCGCCCTCGCCGACGCCGTCGGCGACGCGGCCGGTGTGACCATCGATCGCCGTGCGGCGGCTCAGCTGCCCTGGCATCCCGGGCGCTGCGCCGAGCTGGTGGTCGACGGAACGGTTGTCGGCTACGCGGGTGAGCTGCATCCCGCCGTGCTGGAACGTTCCGGCCTGCCGCCGCGCACCTGCGCCGTCGAACTCGACTTGGACGCGCTGCCGCTGCGCGAGTCCCGGCCGGTCCCGACGGTGTCGCCGTTCCCCGCGGTGCTCCAGGACGTCTCGGTGAGCGTCGAGAAGACCGTCCCGGCGGCGTCCGTCGAGTCCGCACTGCGCACCGGCGGCGGCGAGCTGCTGGAGGACATCGCGCTGTTCGACGTGTACGAGGGCGCTCAGGCGGGTGAGGGACGTAAGTCGCTCACCTACGCCCTGCGTTTCCGTGCCACCGACCGGACCCTCACCGAGGACGAGGCAAGTGCGGCACGCGACGCGGCCGTCGCGGCGGCGGCCGACGCCGTGGGCGCGGTGCTGCGCGGCTGACGCACGCGGTCACCGCAACCGGCTACCGGCCGAGTTCGATCGTCTCCGCGGGTCGGGCGGCGACCGGCGTCCGCACCGGCCCTGCGGCGGTGGGCCGCGGCTTCGAGCGCTCGTGTCGCGGCACCCGCCCGACCCGGCCTTGCCTGTTCAGGAGTAAGAACATGGGCATGCGACACCCGGCCCGTCCGATCCTCAACGCGCTGACTTATCTGCCGGAGCGGACGGTGCTGCAAACTCCGGCGCTGCTCGGCATGGAGTACACGGACCTGTCCCTGCCCACGGCGGACGGGCAGACCGTGCACGCGTGGTGGATGCCTGCCCGCGATTCGATCGGGCACATCCTGTTCGCGCACGGGAACGCGGGCAATCTCGGCGACCGGGTGCCGATCTTCGCGTTGCTCACCGAGGCCGGTTTCGACGTGCTGGCCTTCGACTACCGCGGCTACGGGCGCAGCACCGGGAAACCGACCGAGCACGGCACCTACCTGGACGCGCGCGCCGCGCGCAGGGCGCTGCTGGAACAACCCGGCGTCGATCCGAATCGCGTGTTGTACCTGGGCAAGTCCCTCGGGGGCGGTGTCGTGCTCGAGCTGGCACAGCACCATCCCCCGGCCGGAGTGATGCTGATGTCCACCTTCAGCGGCCTGCGCGACGCGGCTCGCTCGGTGTATCCGTTCCTGCCCGCGGCCTTGGTGCCGAACGCCTATCCGAACGAACGCCGCATCCGCGCGCTGCGCGCCCCGGTGCTGATCATGCACGGCGACCAGGACGAACTGCTGCCGCTGCGGCACGCGCAACGGCTCTACGCCGCGGCGCCGGAGCCGAAACGGCTGGTGGTCTTCCCCGGAGCCGGGCACAACGATCTGATCGTCGTGGGCGGCTCGGCCTGGTACGACCTGGTGCGCGACTGGGCGGGTGCGCGCGTGCGGTCGTGAACGGCCTTCGGTGCGGTCGCGCGTGCGTAGCCTGGCGGTATGAGTGACAACAGCGAAATCGCGAGCCGGTTGGCCGGGCTGCCGGACGCGGAGCTGGCAGGTGTACTGCTGGCCGCAACGGCGGCGCGTCCCGGGTTCGCGGCGGTCCACGCCGCGCTGGTCGGGCTGTTGGAAACCGGTGATGCGGCTGCGGCCGGAGATGTGACTCCTGCCACCCCGGCCGGCGGGCCTGGGTTCCCGCAGCACACGCCCGATGTGTCGGGCCAGGTCGGCGGCGGTTCCGCGGTACCGGCGGTACCGGTACCGCCGCCGGGTATGCCGGAGTCCGCCGCGAGTGGCGGATATTCGGCCTCCGGTGTTCCTACTTTCGAGTCAGTTCGCGATAAGGTCGAGCATCGCTACGGCACCGCGCAGGGGATGGGTGAACTCGACCGGCAGACTCCAGCGGGCCGCGGCGTGGACGAACAATGGCAGGCACGTGAGCAGGCCGCGCGTGAGCGCCTGGACCGGATCCGGAAATCGTTGCACGGCAACGACGCCGACCCGCACCAGCCGTGAACCGTGCCGGGCGCGCCGCACGAGGTGTGATGGGTGGAATTCGATGAGCGAGCCGCGTGAGATCGCCGAACGGCTACTGGAGGCCCAGGTGGCATTCCTGCTCGCCGAGGTGACCGGCGAGCGTTTCGCGGAGGTGGTCGCGCGCGACACCGAGGCGGTGCTCGGAGTCGCCGACACGCTCGTCTTCCGGGACGTGGTGGAGATCGACCAGGCCAAGCAGACCGTCCGCACGGTCGTCGAGCTGATCGGCGGCAGTCCGGTTCTCGCCGATATGGTCGGGGTGTTCGCCGACTCCATCTACGACCACATCGCCGCCAACCACGACTACACGCTCGGCGAGGTGGTCGAGCGCGAGCCGGTGGAGGCGCTGCTGGAAAAGATCTTCGGCATGCACCAGGCGCAGGAGCGCATCCTGGATCGGCTCACCGAGAGCCCGCTGGTGGCCACGGTCGCGTCGAAGTTCGTGGACAAGCTGATCAACGACTTCATGCAGGCCAACCGGGAACGCGCGGAGAAGATCCCGGGTGTGTCCTCGCTGATGTCGCTGGGCCAGTCCGCGGCCAATCGCGCCAAGAAGGCCGCCGACGGCACCTTCGTCGGCGACCTCGCGGGCAAGGGCGCGCTGTTCGCCCTCAAGCGGACCAACAACGCCATCCGCGAGATGCTGCGCGATGCCCCGGTGCACGCCGCCGCGATGGAGTTCTGGGATCTGCATGCCGACGAGCCGGTCAGCGGTCTGCGCGAATACCTCAGCCGGAAGGATCTCAACGAGCTGGTGCTGCTGTGCTACGAGATCGCCGTCACCACCCGCGAGAAGGAGTACTTCGGCCTGCTCCTGGACGAGTGCGTGGAGGTGTTCTTCACCAAGTACGGCGACTACACCTTGGCGGCCATGCTGCCCGAACTCGGTCTGACCGGTGACGACATCGTCCAGGAGATCCTCCGGTACGGACCGGCGGTCATCGAGGGCGCGAAGCGCGAAGGGGTTCTCGCCGGGTTGATCCGCGAGCGCCTCGCCCCCTTCTATACCTCCGACGAGGTACTCGCCATCCTCTCTGTCTGATTTCCAGCGCCGGGCTGTGTTCGTTCTTCCAGCGCCTGCGGCGCTGGGTGTTCGCGGCCCCTTCATGGCTCGCGTCCGAGCGACCGCCGCTTGCTCCTTCGTCGCGGACGCGACGGCCACTCGGACGCGAGCCGGGCCGCGAACGGCGCATGCTCGGTCTCGCTTCGCTCGAAACCGGTGGTTGAGCTGGTGTGGTTGCGTGCGAGAGTAATCGGGGGTCTGAGTTTCGCCGATGCCGCCGCGAGATGGTCGTGGTTGTCGGGTGCGCCAGGCGAATCCGTACCCGGTCCTGCGCCGAGGGGGGCGGTGCTATTTCGGCAGCGCCGGGACGATCGCTTCGCCGATGGTCGCGAGGCGATCGCAGGGGTTCTGGTCCGCGGTCTTGTTGACCAGGGTCAGTTGCAGCAGGCCCTGCCGGGCGGGGAAGAGCACGTCGCACATTTGGTCTTTGGCGGCGTCGTCCACGCGGAACTGGCGTCCGGTGCGTCCGGCGATGGTGACGTCCTGGAAGTCGACATTGCCCGGCTTCCGCTCGAACTCGGCAACGGACATGTTGTTGGAGAACACGCCGAGGGTGAAGTCGGCGCCCTTCCATCCGCAGATCTCCCAACCGGGCTGCTTCACCCCGCCGACGCCGACCTGCTTGCTCGCCGGGTCGAGTCCGGCGCTCGTCAGCGCGGCGTCGGGGATGCCGGTGCAGGGATCGAACAGCTGGGTGGCCGTGCCCGCGGCGCTCGCGGTCTGCGTGCTGGTCGTCGCGGGGGACCCGCCGGACTCGTCGCCGCAGGCGGCCAGTCCTAACGCGAGTGCGATCGCCAAGGGAACCAACGTAATTCGGTGCGCCATCCAGCCCTCTTGCCATCCGGTTTGTCGCGCCGGACTGTATCAGAGTCGGGCCGCGAGGTTTCGCGGCGGGCGAAGGTGGGTAGGACACAACGAGTCTCGGCATTCGTTCGCGGATGCCGGTTTTGTCGCGCTCGTAACTCTTCGTTGCCAGTGTGTTTAGAAGTCCGCACAGTGTCCGTTTTGCCCGATTCTCGCGTTGACGACGGGTAGGCCGTGTGACAGTTTCCCCTTGATTTCCGCGTGCTCGCTGTGGAGCAGGCGCGGCGGCTGATCGGAGGAGCAGAGGGTGGTGCGGTCACCTGGACGACCGGAGAATTCCGGCGGCACACCGGTTGTCCCTCTCCGCATTTCCGATGGTGAACGCCAGGTGTCCGGCAGCGGAATTGTGCGCCCGCGAACCATCCGCGGGCAGCTGGCCCGCATCCTCGTGGTGTCGCTCGTGCTGGTGCTCGCGCTGTTGGGCACGCTGGTGGCGCGCGAAGTGGACGCGTACCGGAAGAGCCGGGACACAGTCGCCGCGGTGACGCTCGCGCTGGCGGTGCAGGACCTGGTGCACGAGACGCAGCGCGAGCGCGGCCTGACCAATGGCCTGCTCGGCGGCGACCAGCGCTTGGGCCAGCCGGTCGACGACCAGCGCGGTGCGGTCGACCGCGCCTTGCGTGCCCTGCGGCAGGCGGCGGCGGACGGCCCGCCCGGCGCGGAGCGGGTGCGGGAGGCCGCCCGGCCGCTGGCCGATTTGGACGCGACCCGATCCACGATCGACCAGCGGCGAGAACCCCGGCAGGCGGCGTTCCAGTACTACACCGACGCGATCGACGCCCTGAACCACCTGTCCCTCGGTCAGGATCAGGCTGCCGACCCGGTGGTCCGGCACGGGCTGCAAGCGCTGTACGCGCTGGGTGAGGCGAAGGAGCAGACGGCTCGCGAGCGCGGCTTCCTCAACGGCGTCTTCGCCGCGGATGCCTTCGGGCCGGGCGAGTACGTGCAATTCCTCGACATCCGCGCGGCCAAACTGGCCGGACTGGCCGCGTTCGCCCGCGACGCGACCGGCGCGCAGCAGGCGCGCTTGGACGCCGTGCTGGACGGCGCGGACGCGGCCGCGGCCGCGGAGTCGGAGAACGTCGCGATCGCCGCGGGCGGCGGACCGCTGGCGCGCCCGGTCGATCCGATCGCCTGGTGGGCCAGGATGACCGCGGTCATCGACGAGCAGCGCACCGTGCAGCAGACGGTCGGCGCCGACGTGCGGCAGCGGGCAGAGGTGTTGCGCGGCGACGCCGCGCTGGCCCTCGGCGCGTTCGTGCTCGCCGCGCTGGCGGCGATCGCGCTGGAGGTGGCGCTGGTCGTCGCGGCGGTGCGCGCGATCGTCCGGCCGCTGGCCACGCTGGCCGCGGACGCCGACGACGTATCCGGTCGGCGGCTGCCCGACGTGATCTCGGCCTGGCGCACCGGCGACGACACCCGGCCGCCGGACCCGCCCGCCCCGGTGCGACCGCCGCCGGGGGCGGGCGTCGAGATCGTCGCCGTGGCCCGAGCGCTGGATCGGGTGCAGTCCACCGCCTTCGACCTCGCGTCGGAACAGGCGCTGGTGCGCCGCAACACCACCGAGTCGATGGTCAGCCTGGCCCGCCGCAACCAGAACCTCGTGCGCCGCCAGCTCGGCCTGATCAGCGAATTCGAACGCGAGGAGCTCGATCCCAAGGCGCTGTCGAATCTGTTCGAGCTCGACCATCTCGCCACCCGCATGCGCCGCAACGCCGAAAGCCTGCTCGTGCTGGTCGGCGAGGCGAGCCCGCGCCGCTGGGCCGAACCGATCCCGCTCAGCGACGTGATCCGCGCGGGCCTGTCCGAGGTCGACGACTACCGCAGGGTGGTGCTGCGCCGGATGGACGACGTGCTCATCGCCGGAGCGGCGGCCAGCGAACTCGCGCACATACTCGCGGAGCTGATCGAGAACGGGCTGGCGTTCTCCCCACCGGATGTCGAGGTGGAGATCTACGGGCGCGCCGGGCCCAACGGGTACCTGCTCGCGGTGGTCGACCACGGCGTGGGCATGCCCGCCGACCAATTGGCCCAGGCCAACGCACGATTGCGCGGCGAACAGGACTTCGTCGTCGCACCGACCCGCCACCTCGGCCACTACGTGGTCGGCAGGCTCGCCGAACGGCTCGGCATCACGGTCGAACTGAGCGTCTCGCCGGTGAGCGGCATCGTCGCGCGCCTGACGCTGCCGCCCGGCATGGTCGAGACCGAGCCGGATCGGCGCGACGATCCCGCCACCTCCCACACCGCCACGGTGGGCGATACCGCTGGGTCTGCCACCGGTTCGAGGCCACAATCGCGCGGTACCGCTACCGCTACGACCGCCGACCGCCCACCGGCGCACGCGGTGAACGCCGGGTCGTCGCCCTACACGCAGTTCGTTTCCGCACGGACCGAGCCGACAGCGAGCGTCGGCCGCACCGAATCCCGCCGCTCAGAAGAGCCGTTCGGCCCGGCGCCGAGCGAACCCGCGGCGCGGCACACCAAGAACGGCTTGGTGAAACGAAACAAGAAGGCCCGCGCTGCCGCCACCGGCGCGCGGCCCGACGCGCCGCCCCAGACGGAGCCCGCCCCCGCGGTCGAGCGCTCACCCGAGGAGATCCGCAGCATGCTGTCCTCCTTCCGGACGGGACATCAGCGTGGCGCGCCCGCACGGCACGCCGCCGCGCGGGACGACCGCGTCCGCGCCGCCGCCGCGGCGCCCGAATTCCAGCCCGCCGCGACCATGGCAGAGGAGATCCGGTGACCACCCACATATCGAGCGCCGACCCGCACACGTTCAATTGGATGCTGGCCAACTTCGTTCGCGAGACCGACGGTGTGCGCGAGGCGGTCGCGGTGTCCTCGGACGGCCTGCTCATCGCCATGTCCGAAGGATTGGACCGCGCCTCCGCCGACCGGCTCGCCGCCATGGTGTCCGGGCTGGTCGGGCTGGCCCGCAGCGCCTCGCGCAGCTACTCCTTCGACGGCCTGAAACTGATCATGATCGAGATGAGGCGCGGGTTCCTGCTCGTCTCCGCCATGGGCGACGGCAGCTGTCTCGGCGTGATCGCCGACAGCGGTTGCGACGTCGGTCTGGTCGGCTACGAGATGGCGGTGCTCGCCGACCGCGCTGGTGCGCTGCTCGATCCCGCGCTCATCGCCGAACTGCGTGAGTCGCTGCGGCGATGAGACCCGAATTCGCCTCCGGCGAGGACCGATTCGTGCGGCCCTTCGTGGTCACCGCGGGACGCACCAGGCCGCTGCTGGACGGACTGCGCATCGAGACGTTGGTGCGGGCCGAGCCCGCAGCGCTGTCCGCGCCGCTGCGTTTCGAGCAGCGCACCCTCGTGCGGCTGTGCCAGCGGCCGCACTCCATCGCCGAGATCGGCGCCGCGCTCGGCGTGCCGGTCGGGGTCGCCAAGGTCGTGGTCAGCGACCTGGCCGCCACCGGACACGTGACCGTGCGCTCGGCCGACCAGCTCACCGCCGCCGCCATCGAGAGGATCAGGGACCTTGTCCGGGCACTCTGACATGCGAACGCCTACCATGCCGTCCTCGGTGAAAATCGTGGTCAGCGGTGGTTTCGGCGTCGGGAAGACGACATTCATCGGAGCCATCTCCGAAATCGAGCCGCTGGTGACCGAGGCGGCGATGACCGAGATGGCCGTCGGCGTGGACGACGCGGGGCATCGGGCCGACAAGACGCAGACCACGGTCGCCCTCGACTTCGGGCGCATCACCCTGGACAGCTCACTGCTGCTGTACCTGTTCGGCACGCCGGGCCAGGACCGTTTCGTCTTCCTGTGGGACGACCTGGTCGACGGTGCGCTCGGCGCGGTGATCGTGGTGGACACCGGCCGCGTCGACGACTGCTATCCGGTACTGGACTATTTCGAGGCACGCGGCACGCCGTTCGTCATCGCGGTCAATCGCTTCGACGGCAGCACGCGTTTCGACCTCGACGAGGTCCGCGAGGCGCTCGAACTGGAGGATTGGATCCCGGTGCTGGAATGCGATGCCAGGCAGCGCGATTCGGTCAAGGAGGTGCTGGTCTCGCTACTCGAACAGGTCCTGTTGCACCGGACGGATCACCTGACCGCAAGGGACGCGGGCTGAGAATCGCCGCGAGATTGCGCCGCGACCGATGAATTCGCCGCGCGTGCGTCGTCCGTACTGTTGCCCGGCCCTGACGAACAGAAGGAGCATCATCATGAGCAACGGCGCGGACCTCGGCCTCACCCACATCGGCGTGCTGGTCGGTGACCAGGACAAGGCCCTGGAGTTCTATCGCGACGTGATCGGTCTGGAAGTGCGTGCGGACCTGCCGTTCGCCGGTGGGCGCTGGCTGACCGTCGGGCCGGCGAAGCAGCCGGGCATCGAGTTCATTCTGGAGACCCCCGAGATGGTGCCGGACGAGGCGGCCGCCGCGGCGGCGCGGGCCCGGCTGGCCAACGGGGCGCAGGGCACGTTGATCTTCACCACCGATGCCGTGGACGCCACGTTCGCCCGGCTGCGCGACGCCGGGGTGGAGGTGACGCAGGAGCCGATCTCGCAGCCGTACGGCGTCCGCGACTGCGGGTTCCGTGACCCGTGGGGCAACCACCTGCGCTTCTCCGAACTCCTCGGCTGAGCCGGGCGCGGCCGGTGTGGGCCGCGTCGCATTTCCCGGCGGGCCGGAGGACAATACTGTCTGATCATGGGTGAAACGACGAGCGAGACCCAACAGGACGCCATCCGGCCGCTGCGCGACGACATCCGGTTCCTCGGTGGCGTGCTCGGCGACACCATTCGCGACCACGAGGGGCCGGAGGTCTTCGACCTCATCGAGCGCGTGCGCATCGAAGCGTTCCGGGTGCGCCGCGAGGAGGTCGGGCGCAGCGCCGTCGCGGAGATGCTCGACGGAGTGGACATCGCGGTGGCCCTTCCGCTCATCCGCGCGTTCAGCTACTTCGTGCTGCTGGCCAATCTGGCCGAGGACATCCAGCGCGACCGCCGCCGCGCCGCGCACGAGACGGCGGGCGAACCGCCGCAGGACTCGTCACTGGCGGCCACCTACCGCAAGCTGGACGCGGCGGCGCTGGACGGAACCCGGGTCGCGGATCTGCTGGCCGACGCGCTGGTGTCGCCGGTGATCACCGCGCACCCGACCGAGACGCGCCGCCGCACCGTCTTCGACGCGCAGGCCCGGATCACCGAGCTGATGCGCCTGCGCCAGCGCTACGCCGAGAACGAGCGCGAGCGCGCCGACCTCGAGCGGCGGATCCGCCGCCAGGTGCTGAGCCTGTGGCGCACCGCGCTGATCCGCTTGGCGCGCTTGCGCATCCAGGACGAGATCTCGGTGGGTCTGCGCTACTACGACCTGACCCTGTTCGACGTGATCCCGGCGATCAACGCGGAGGTGCGCGCCGCGCTGCGCTCGCGCTGGCCCGGCGTCGAGTTGCTGCCGCGCCCGATGCTGCGTCCCGGTTCGTGGATCGGCGGCGACCGCGACGGCAACCCGTACGTCACCGCCGAGGTGGTGCGGCAGGCCGCCTCCCGCGCCGCGGGCGTCGCGTTCGAGCGCTACCTGCGCGATCTGGTGGAACTGGAGAAGACGCTGTCGTTGTCGGCCCGGTTGGTCGCCGTGACGCCCGAGGTCGCCGCGCTCGCCGAGACCGGGTACCCCGATCCGGCGACGCACGCCGACGAGCCGTATCGCCGTGCGCTGCACCACGTCCGGGCCCGGCTGACCGCCACCGCGCTGGCGGCGCTCGAGCAGGTGCCACCGAACGGCCTCGATGCCGGGGCGCGGCCCTACCCGACTCCGCAGGCCGTCCTGGACGACTTGGACGCGATCGACGCCTCGCTGCGGCGCAGTGGCGACGGCCTGCTCGCCGACGATCGCCTCGCCACGTTGCGCCACGCCCTGGAGACTTTCGGCTTCCATTTGCAGAGCCTGGACATGCGCCAGAACTCGGAGGTGCACGAGCAGGTCGTCGCCGAACTGCTGGCCTGGGCCGGGGTGCACTCCGACTACGCGAGCCTGCCGGAGTCGCGCCGAGTGGAACTGCTCGCCGCCGAGCTGCGCACTCGCCGCCCGCTGCTCGGTCCGCACGCCCGGCTGAGCGAACTGGCCGTCAAGGAACTCGGCATCGTCCGCGCCGCCCGGGACGTGGTGGACACGCTCGGCGCGGCGGCGGTGCCGAACTACATCATCAGCATGTGCACGTCGGTCAGTGATCTGCTCGAAGCCGCCCTGCTGCTGAAGGAGGGCGGTCTGCTCGACCCGGGGGAGCCGGACGGGCCGCCGAGTTGCCCGGTGGGCATCGTCCCGCTGTTCGAGACCATCGAGGACCTCGGCGCGGGTGCGGCCACGCTGTCGGCGGCGCTGGAGGTGCCGGTGTATCGCGAGCTGGTGGCCGCGCAGGGCATGCGTCAAGAAGTGATGCTCGGCTACTCCGACTCCAACAAGGACGGCGGGTATCTGGCCGCCAACTGGGCGCTGTACCGGGCGGAGCTGGATCTGGTCGAGGTCGCCCGCAAGACCGGCATCCGGTTGCGGCTGTTCCACGGCCGCGGCGGCACGGTCGGTCGCGGCGGCGGCCGCAGCTACGACGCGATCCTCGCCCAGCCGGCCGGAGCGGTGCGCGGCTCGCTGCGGCTCACCGAGCAGGGCGAGGTGATCGCCGCGAAATACGCCGAACCCGGTGCGGCGCATCGCAATCTGGAGTCGCTGATCGCGGGCACCCTGGAGTCGACGCTGCTGGACGTGGAGGGTCTCGGCGCCGACGCCGAGCCGTCCTACGGCATCATGGACGACCTGGCGGCCCGCGCCCGAGCCGCGTACGCGCGGCTCGTGCACGAGACACCCGGATTCGTCGAGTACTTCCGGCAGTCCACGCCGGTCGCCGAGGTGGGCGATCTGAACATCGGCAGCAGGCCTGCCTCACGCAAGCCGACGAATTCGGTCGCGGACCTGCGCGCCATCCCGTGGGTGATGTCGTGGAGTCAGGCGCGGGTGATGCTGCCGGGGTGGTACGGCACCGGTGCCGCGCTGGAGGAATGGATCGGCGGCGACCCGGAACGTCTGGCGACCTTGGCGGATCTGTATCGCCGCTGGCC
Organism: Nocardia sp. NPDC003999; assembly: GCF_053604885.1. NCBI lineage: Bacteria > Bacillati > Actinomycetota > Actinomycetes > Mycobacteriales > Nocardiaceae > Nocardia > Nocardia sp. NPDC003999. The sequence goes on along the minus strand of NZ_JBSGIB010000029.1, from coordinate 62,615 downwards.
GTTCTTCCGCACGGTGCTGTCCAATCTGGCGCAGGTGATGGCCAAGAGCGATCTGGACATCGCCGCCCGCTACGCGGAACTCGTGGACGACGTGGCGTTGCGGGAGCAGATCTTCGGCATGATCCGCGACGAACACGCCCGGACCGTCCGCATGCACGCCGCGATCACCGGCAACGATCACCTGCTGGCCGACAACCCGTCGCTGGCCGAGTCGATCCACAACCGCTTCCCCTACCTGGAACCACTGAACCAGATGCAGGTGCAGCTGCTGCGCCGCCTCCGGGCCGGGGACGACTCCGAACTGGTGAAACGCGGCATCCTGCTGACGATGAACGGCCTGGCCACCGCCCTGCGCAACTCGGGTTAGCCGCCGAAGGGCCCGCGTCCGGTAGGAAGGACGTCGTGTCGATCGACGAAGCAGCCGTGGCGGCGCTGGCGGACCGCCGGATCGGTCCCGAGCACAAGGGCATGCCACCCGCGTTCTGGGGGCGGACCGTGCGCGAACTCCGCGCTGCCGCACCGGCGCTCGATCAGCTGGAGACGCCGGTGCTCACGGTCGATCGCGCGGCCCTCGCGGAGAACATCGCGGTCATGGCCGAGTGGGTGCGGGCGGCAGGCGTTCGGCTGGCGCCGCACGGCAAGACGACGATGGCGCCGCAGGTGTGGGCCGATCAGCTGGCCGCGGGCTCATGGGGCATCACCCTTGCCACCATCTGGCAGACGCAGGTGGCGCGGTCCTTCGGCGTCGCGCGGGTGCTGCTGGCCAACGCGCTGGTTGACCCGGTCGGATTGCGGTGGGTCGCGGCGGAATCGGCGCGCGATCCGTCTTTCGAGTTCTACTGCTGGGCCGACAGCCCCGAAACGGTTGCCTTGATGGATGCGCATCTGCGCACCGCCCCCGAGTCGGCGCGGATCCGGGTGCTGGTGGAACTCGGCGGCCCGCACGGCAGAACCGGCGCACGCACGGTGGAACAGGCGCACGCCGTAGCTCGGGCGATCGCCGGCGCGTCCCGGCTGACGCTCGCCGGGGTGGGCGGTTACGAGGGCGCGCTCGCACACGACCGCACCGCGACCGGCATCCGCGCGGTGCGCGACTACCTCGGGGAACTCGCCCGGCTGCACCGGGAACTCGACGCGGCGGGGCGATATCGCGGTCCGGCCGTTGTCACCGCCGGTGGGAGCGCCTATCCCGAGCTGGCGCTCGAGTACCTCGCCCCGCTGTCCGACGAGCAGGGCAGGCAAGGTGTCGCGACGACGGTCGTGCTGCGCTCGGGCGCGTATGTCATCCACGATGACGGCTTCTACGCGAGCATGTCGCCACTGGCGGCTCCCGAGTGCGCGCGGCCGCTGCGCTCGGCGATGCACGGCTGGGCACGCGCACTCTCGCGCCCGGAGCCCGGCCTCGCGTTGCTCGACGCGGGCAAACGTGATCTGCCTTTCGACGAGGGGATGCCGGTTCCGCAGCGCGTCGCGGGACCGCGGGGCGGTGCGCTCGACTCGGACGCGACGGTCTCCGCGCTCAACGACCAGCACGCCTTCCTCCGGTTACCGGGCGGCGCCGCCACCGAGTTTCCCATCGGGGCGGTCGTTCGGCTCGGTCTGTCACACCCGTGCACGGCTTTCGACAAATGGCGGCTGATCCCGGTGATCGATGACGCCGATGCGCCCTCGCCGCGAGTGGTGGATCTCCTGCACACGTTCTTCTGACGGGTGGCGCCGGGCTCTCGGCCGCGACGCCCGGCGCTAGTCGTTCGAAGCGATCAGCGCGCGCACCAACCGGTCCAGCACCGGACGCGGATCGAAATCCGGTGTCGGATCCACCAATTGGTGCAGGATGATGCCCTCGAGCTGGCCGACCAGGATCTGCGTCGTCGCCCGGTCCCCGCCGACGTTCGCCAGCAGGCTCGCGGCCCATTCGGTCAGCCTGCGGTGGCCGCTCCGCACGGTCTCACGCAGCGCGGGCGAGGTCCGCGCTTCTTGGAACAGCGCGTAGCGTGCCAATGTCCGTGTGGGGTCGGTTCGCACCGCGTGGACGACGAAGGCGGCCGTGCCGTCGACGAGGTCCTCGATGGTGGCGGGGGCGGGTCGCCGGTTGAGCGCCTCCCAATCCGCGTAGTCGCGAGCTTCGAGTCGCTCGGCGATGCCGGTCAGCAGCGCCGCACGGGTGCGGAAGTAGTTGGACGCCGATCCGGCGGGCATGCCCGCGACCTCGTCCACCGCGCGGTGGGTGAGGGCTCGGATCCCGCGGGACCCGAGCAGCTCGATCGCCGCGTCCAAGACGAGTTCGCGCTTACCGGACATTCCTCGATACTACAGCGGTAGTGATACCGGTTACAGTCCGGCGCGGCGACACTACATACGTAGTAACGTTCGGGGAACCGAGTGGTCCGGAGAAAGGGGAAACGATGCCCGAGGTGGTCATCGTGGGCGGTGGCATCGGTGGTCTGGCGACCGCGGTCGCCTTCCTCCGGCAGGGCCTGCGCGTCGAAGTGCTCGAGCGGAGTGCCGAAATCACCGAGGTCGGGGCGGGGTTGTCCTTGTGGCCCAACGCCCTGCGTGCTCTCGATGTACTCGGCCTGGGCGACGCGGTGCGGGCACGGGCCGTCGAGGAGGGCGCTGCGGGTATTCGCGACCGCACCGGGCGGTGGCTGACCAGGATCGACGCCGAGAAGCTCCGGGCGGCGTACGGCAGCCCGATCATGCTGCACCGCGCCGATCTGGTGGACATTCTGCGGTCGGCCATCCCGGCGGAGGCGCTGCGCACCGGTGTCACCGTGGCCGAGGCGAGGGTGGACGGCACGGTGGTGCACTCGGCCGGGACGTCCAGCGGAGACTTCGTCGTCGGCGCCGACGGCATCCGCAGTGTGGTGCGCCGCGCCGTCTGCGGCGAGATTCGGCCCCGCTACGGCGGATACACCGCATGGCGTCTGGTCGTCACGCCGCACCAGCCGGTCACCGATATGGGCGAAAGCTGGGGGCGCGGTGAGCGTTTCGGGTACGCGCCGCTCGCGGACGGCCGGGTCTACTGCTTCGCCACCGCGAACATGCCCGCGGGCACGGCGAGCGGCGGGCTCGCCGAGTTGCGCGCCCGGTTCGGCGGCTGGCACGAGCCGATTCCCGCCCTGCTCGCCGCGGCCGGGAACGCCGAGGTACTGCGGCACGATCTCTACGACCTGCCCGCGCTGAAAACTTTTGTGGCAGGGCGGATCGCGCTCGTCGGCGACGCCGCGCACGCGATGATGCCCAACCTCGGGCAAGGCGCCTGCCAGGCGCTGGAGGACGCCGTGGTGCTGGCCAGGGTCGTGACCCGCGACGGTGACCTGACCGCCTACGACCGGGAACGCGGGCCGCGTACCCGGATGATCGCGGCTCGCTCGCGCCGGATCGGCGCGGTGGCGCAACTGTCGTTCCCGCCCGGCGTCGCGCTGCGGGACGCCTTGCTGCGGGCGATCCCCGGCTCGGTGCAACTCAGGTCGTTCGCGCCGGTCCTGGATTGGCGCTGCTAGCTCGCTACGGCGCGAAGTCGCGTACCGCGCGCTCGCAGCGGGCGGCCTGGGCGCGGAGCGCGTCGAGGAGTTCCGGTGGGCCGGTGAGCACGGTGAAGTCGAGATCGACCGAGGTGATCATCCAGACCAGCTGTTCGGGCGTCTCGCTGCCGACATGCAGGCGGCAGCTGTGCTCGTCGACGGCTTCCACGACGCCCGCACCGGGCCAGACGCGTCCGGCGGCGTCGTCGGCCGATCGGTGCAGCAGCACCGTCGCCTGATACGGCCACGAGTGGGCCGACAGCCGCATCGAAAGATATGCCACGACATCGCCTTCCGGCGGCTCCCGGGGCGTGAAGCGCGGCCCGGTCGGAATCCGCGGGGTCATCCGGTCCACCCGGAAGGTGCGCCAGTCGGTGCGGTCGACATCCCAGGCGACCAGGTACCAATGCCTGCTGAAGTGCACGAGGGTGTGCGGCTCGACGGTGCGCGGGCCGAGCGCGCCGTTGTGCGCGCGGTAGTCGAACCGGAGCCGTTCGTGGCGCTGGCACGTTTCGGCGATGGCCATGAGCGTGTCCGGATCGACCTGCGGCGCCGGTGCGCCGACGCGCAAGGTGGCGCCGCGCAGGGTGCGGATCCGGTGCCGCAAGCGCGGCGGGAGCACCTGCTCCAGTTTGGTCAGCGCGCGCAGCGATGCCTCTTCGAGCCCGGTCACGGTACCGCCGCGCAGCCCGACCGCCACCGCGACCGCTTCGTCGTCGTCGAGCAGCAGCGGCGGCAGCGCTGTCCCCGCGCCCAGCCGGTAGCCCGCTGCGCCGCGGGTGGCATGGATCGGGTAGCCCAGCTCGCGCAGCCGGTCGACGTCGCGGCGAACGGTGCGGCCGGTGACGCCGAGCCGTTCGGCCAGTTCGGTGCCCGTCCGGTCCGGACGGGTCTGCAGCAGAGTCAGCAGGGCGAGCAGGCGGGCCGACGTTTCCAGCATGACGCCAGCATGCCCGGAAGTTAGGAACGCTCCCGTCCTAAGCCCTTCCTACCGTGGCCGATATGACTACCGAACCGGACATTCGCCCCTTCCGCATCGCCATCCCGCAGGAGCAGATCGACGATCTGCACCGGCGCCTCGCAGGCACGTCGTGGCCGAGCGACCTGCCCGGCGCCGGATGGGACAAGGGCATGCGAGTGTCCTACCTGCGACCGCTGGCCGAGTACTGGCGTACCGAATTCGATTGGCGCGCAGTGGAAGCGGAGCTGAACGAGCTGCCGCAGTTCGTCACCGACATCGAGGGGCAGCAGGTGCACTTCTTGCACCTGCGCTCGCCGGAGCCGAATGCCATGCCGCTGGTGCTCGGGCACGGCTGGCCCGCGTCGTTCGTCGAGTTCCTGGAGTTGCTCGGACCGCTGAGCGATCCGCGCGCACACGGCGGCGGCCCGGCCGACGCGTTCCACGTGGTTGTGCCCTCGCTGCCGGGTTTCGCGTTCTCCACGGTGGCCCCGGACCCGGGTGCGGGCTCGACCGAGCGGTTCGCGGAGGTGGTCGCGGCACTCATGGCGCGTCTGGGCTACCACCGCTACGGCGTGCAGGGCGGCGACGCGGGGTACTTCGTCGCCGCCCAACTGGGCCATATCGACCCCGAGCATTTGGTAGGCCTGCACGTGAACGGTCCGATCACGATTCCATCCTGGGACGGCGACGCCGAAAACTCCGGCGGCCCGGACGAATACGTGGCTCAGGCGGAATGGTCCGCGGCGGATCAGGCGAAGCTGGACACGATGACCGGTCCGGACAGCTATGCCCGCTACGACTACGCGACCGTGCAGGCGAACCGTCCGCAGACGCTCGCGATCGGCCTCCAGGACTCACCCGCCGGGCTGCTGGCTTGGATCGCCGACCTGTTCCGGCAGTACACCAACCCGGCGATCGAGCTGCCCGACGACGCGGTGGACCGGGACGCGCTGCTGACCAACGTCAGCCTGTACTGGTTCACCGGAACCTTCGCCTCCTCGCTGCGGCTCTACAGCGAATCCGCGGTCTGGGGCGCGCCGACGCGGAAGTCCGATGTGCCGACCGCGGCGGCGATCTTCCCCGGCGACATGTCCGTCCGCAAACTCGCCGAAGACGCGCACAACATCGTCCGGTGGACCGAGTTCGACCGCGGCGGGCATTTCGCGGCGATGGAGGCGCCGGATCTGCTGCTCGCGGACGTGCGCGAGTTCTTCCGCACGCTGCGCTGATCCGGCCCACTCGTCCACAGGGCTGACCGGGCCGGACACCACCCGGCGGCCGCGCACGGCCGGTGAGTGGTCCATCCGTCGATGGACCTCGGCGGATCCGCTTGTCCCGCCGGGCTTTCCCGGGTCGAATGTCGGTGCGGCGGCACGCTCGAGACCCGGAACATCCGTCGTACCGGAGTGCCGCTTCGAAGGCGGCGCGGTGGGCGCTGGTGTAGGCCTGTTCCCGTTCGGACCAGGCGATGCGGGAGGCGACCTGCTCGGGGCTGGTGCCGCGATGGCCGGGGTCGGCCAGCTGTGCTGTCCACCAGTGGGCGTTGCGGATCTGGCGGTCGAGCATCGCGTCGACGACGTTGGCTCGCTCGGCATTGGTGAGGCCGTAGGCGTCGGCGAGGATTCGCACCTGGGCTGCCTGGGCGGGGGCGGGTGGTGCGTCGGGCTTCGAGGAGACGCACCACGTCCAGGCCAGGTATCCGAAGTCTTCGAGCGGGTCGCCGGGGGCGGCGGTGTCGAAATCGATGAAGGCGACCGGTCGGGCATTCCGGAAGACGGTGTTGTTGGGGCCGGGGTCGTGGTGGCAGACGACCGGCCTGCCTGCCGTGAGGCCGCTGTCGCGGGTCGCGTCGTGGAGCGAACGGAGCAGGGCCCCTGCCGCGGCGACCTGGGTGTCCGTCCAGCGCTGGAACCTGGCGGGCACCCATCCGGGCAGGTAGGTGAAGGTATCGCGGCCGGTGTCGTCGATTCCGAGATAACGCGGTGCGCCGGCGAAACGGACTTGCTGGAGGTGCGTGAGCAGTTCGGCGACGAAGGCCGACGAGGCGGTGGCGGGTCGTCGCACTGTGTCGCCGACGCGGACCACGCCGGGGGTGATTCGTCCTCCGGTCAGGGGGATTTCGGCATCAGGTGACATAGGAACTACTTCCCGGAGTAGCGCGCGTGCATGGCGGCGGCGGTCGCCGCGAGTCGCGCGCGCAACTGCGGTGGGTCCAGAACCTCGACGTGCTCGCCGAGCGGCAGCAGGCCGTGGGCGAGCACGTCGTAGGACTCCGACGGAACCACCACCTCGACCCACCCTTCGGCATCGGGCGGTCCCGCCGAGGCCAGTGCCTCCGCGACCGCCGCCGGATCGTTCGTCAGCCGCAGCAGGCGCAGGTGGGTGGCGGCGATCCGGCAGCGCGCCCGCACGCGCAGCATCGAGCGCGCGAATTCGTCGGCGGCCTCGGACCAATGTGTGCGCAGATCGAATTGCGCTGGGCGGGAGAAGGTTTCGCCGGTCGGCTCGGCGGCGAGTATCCGGCCGACCCGGTACGAGCGCGGTGTGGACCCGCTGTGCGCCACCAGATACCAGGTGCCCGCCTTGAGCACCAGACCGAGCGGGTCGAGCACGCGCTCGACCACTTTGTCGTTGCGGCGGTAGCGCACCCGCAGCCTGCGGTCGTGCCAGAGCGCGTCGGCGATCGTCGCGAGCATCGGCGTCGCGTCCGGCCGGTGGAACCAGCCCGGCGCGTCGACGAGCACACGTTCGGCGATGCGCGTCGCCCGCCCGCGCAGTTCCGGCGGCAGCGCGGCGAGCACCTTCAACTGCGCGGTGGCCAGCACGGTGCCGAGCCCGAGATCGGCGGCTGCACCGGGCAGACCGGTCAGCAGCACCGCGTCGGCTTCGTCGGTGGTGAGGCCGGTGAGCCGGGTGCGGTAGCCGTCGACCAGCCGCACGCCACCGGCCCGGCCCGGCTCGCTGTAGACCGGGACACCGGCCGACGAGAGGGCCTCGACGTCGCGGTAGACGGTGCGCACCGACACCTCCAGTTCCCTGGCCAGTTCGGGCGCGGTGAGCCTGCCCCGCGTCTGCAACAGCAAGAGCAGCTGCACCAGTCGACTCGCTCGCACGTAGGCGACACTAGCCGGAAACCTGGACAGGAGATGGCAAGTATTCGCCGTACCGTCGCCGGTATGACCACTTGGAGCCGGTTCACCGAAGAAGCGCCGCACATCGCCGAGATCTTCCTGCGCAGGCACCGCGCGGCGGGCAATCTCTGCATGCTCGGCACCATCCGTTCGGACGGATATCCACGGATCAGTCCGATCGAGCCGCGCGTCTTCGATGGGCTCCTGGTGATCGCGGGGATGCCGGGCACGACCATGTTCCGCGATCTGGCGCGCGATCCGCGCTTCTGCCTGCACACCGCCACGGTGGACACGAACGTTTCCGACGGCGACGCCAAACTCTTCGGCACGGTCGTCGAGCTTCCTGACCGCGACGTGCACGTTCGCTTCGCTCAGCACCTGTTCGACCAGACCGGGTTCGACATCAGGGGCCAACAGTTCGACCACTTCTACGTCGCCGATCTCACCGGCGCGTCGACAGTGGAGGTCGCGGGCGACCACCTCGACATCACCATCTGGAAACCGGGCGAAGGCGAACGCGTGGTGCGCAAGCACTGACCCGGCGCCGCCGCCTCACTCCCGTGCCGTCAACTGGACGGCGATCGGGCTCGGGACCGGGACACCGCGCCGGCGCAGGTCTTCCAGGAATCGGCGGACGAGAGGATCGCCCGGGGTGGCGGTGAGGCAGATGACCTCGCGCACCAGGGGCGGACGCAGGCTGCGGACGGCGCCGGAGAACGTGGCCGTCAGCGCGCTGGTCGGCACGAGTGCGGTGCCGAGTCCGGCGGCGGCCAGCTGGGCGGCGGTGGTGGCAGCCGCCCGGCGTGGCGGGCCGTCAATCGCTCCGGCGTGGTTGCCCACCGAGGTCGGCGCGCCGACGCGCCAGGAAACCGCGCTCGGCGGCATTGTCGGTGCGGGCGATGGCGGCGTCGTAGGCGGCGGTGGCCTCCTCGGTGCTGCCGAGCCGGGTCAACAGGTCGGCGCGGATGGCATGGAACAGGTGGTACCCCGCCAGGGGCAGGGCGTCCACCTGTGTCAAGGCCGTTGCCGGACCGTGTATTTCGGCGACCGCCACCGCGCGATTGAGCGCGACGATCGGACTCGGCGCGAGTGCGGCGAGCTGGTCGTAGAGCCGCAGGATCTGGGTCCAGTCGGTGGCCGCGGCGGTGGGTGCGTCGGCATGCACCGCGTTGATCGCCGCCTGCAGCTGGTATTGCCCCGGCTGGTTGCGGCGCAGGCACTGCCGGACGAGTGCGTGTCCTTCGGCGACGAGGTCGCGGTCCCACCGGCTGCGATCCTGCTCCGCGAGCGGGACGAGAGAGCCGTCGGCACCCGTGCGGGCGGCCCGGCGGGACTCGCTCAGCAGCATCAGCGCGAGCAGTCCGGTCACCTCGGGCTCGTCCGGCATCAGCACTGCCAGCAAGCGCCCGAGGCGGATCGCCTCGGCGCAGAGGTCGGCCCGGACCAGCCGCGCGCCGGAGGAGGCGGTGTGCCCCTCGGTGAAGATCAGATACACGACGGCGAGTACCGCGCGCAGCCGGGCGGGCAGCTCGGCGTCGGCGGGCACCCGGTAGGGAATGCGGGCATCCCGGATCTTGCCTTTGGCGCGCACCAAGCGTTGCGCCATGGTCGCTTCCGAGACCAGGAATGCGCGGGCGATCTCGGCGGTGCCCAACCCGCCGAGCAGCCGCAGGGTCAGTGCCACCCGCGCCTGTTGCGCGAGGGCGGGGTGGCAGCAGGTGAAGATCAACCGGAGGCGGTCGTCGCGCACGGCGCTCACGGGCTCCAACGGTTCGTCCTCGGCATGCAGGAGTGCGGCCTGCGCGTGCCGGTCCGCCCGGGAGGCATCGCGGCGCAGGCGGTCGATCGCCCGGTTGCGCGCGGTGGTGATGATCCAGCCGGGCGGGCTCGGCGGGACACCGTCGGCGGGCCAGCGCTGGACGGCGGCGGCGAACGCGTCCTGCACCGCGTCCTCGGCGACGCCGATGTCTCCGAACACGCGGATCAGGCTCGCCACCGCACGGCCGTAGTGCTCGGCGAACACCGCTTCGATCACCGAGCCGGTCACGGCCTCGCTCATCTATTCGTCTCGGATCGGACGGACTTCGATGGGCAGAGTGACGACGGCGGCGAGCCTGCGGCCCCATTCCAGAGCCTCGTCGAGATCGGCGGCGCGGATGACGGTGAACCCGCCGATGTGCTCCTTGCCCTCGACATACGGGCCATCGGTGATCAGCATGTCGTCGCCTTCGGCGCGCAGCACGGTGGCGGTGCTCGGCGCGTGCAGGCCCGCCGCGAACACCCAGGCTCCCGCCGCCCGCATCTCGTCGTTCAGCGCCGCGAGATCGCGCATGATCTCGTCCAGGTTGTCCGGCACGCCATCGTCGGGCTGGTAGATGCCGAGCAGATAGTTCTTCATTCCGTCGTCCTCCTTCACGCGCGCCGGTAGGTGGTGATGACGACACCGGTGCCGGTCACGACGGTGTCGACCGACCGCAGGCCGACCGGCCCCACGCCGTCGAACAGGCGGCGACCGGTGCCGAGCACCAGCGGGTGGGTCAGCAATAGGTACTCGTCCACGAGATCGTGACGCATCAGAGAGCGCAACAGGTCACCGCTGCCGAGTACCACCAGGTTCCGGTCCGGCTGCCGCCGCTGTATTCCGGGCACCGCCGTCGCCGCGTCGCCGCCGAGCCAGATCGAATTCTGCCAGGCCAGCGGCCCGCTTCCGGTGCGAGAGGCGACGATCTTCTCGGTCTTGTCCAGCGCCTCGGCCATCGGATCGCCGACCTGTCGCGGCCAGTATCCCGCGAAATCCTCGTAGGTGCGCCTGCCGAGCAGCAGCGCGCCGCGGTTGGCCGCCATATGCCTGCCCATGACCTCCGCCTGCACCGGGTCGTCGTGCCGGTGTGCCCAGCCGCCGTGGGCGAATCCGTCCCTGCTGTCCTCATCCGCCCGGCCGGGCGCCTGCATGACGCCGTCCAAGCTCAGATGCTGCACCGCGATGATCTTGCTCATCTTCGCTCCTTCCGCGACCGGCGCTGCGCCGGTCTCACCACGTACACGAACGGACGACCGGCGGATCGACAGCGAGCGCGGAATATTTTCCGCCCAATTTCCCGCACCGCGGCATCGGGCGGACTCACTTGTCAGGCAGCAGGCGTTGGATGTCGGAATAGCTGACGATGCCCGGCGCGACGGGAGCGCCGTGCCGCACGGCGCGGGCCACGTCCACCGCGGCCGACAGCGCGGCGCGGTAGAGCAGCGATCCGGTGCTGATTCGGCGGACACCCAGGTCTGCCAGCGCCGCGATCCCGGGGCCGGTAGCTGAATAGAGGACGTTGACCGGCAGCTCGGTCGCCGCGACGATCCGCTCGACGCGGGCCGGGTCGGCCACGCCGGGCACGAATACGCCGTCGGCTCCGGCCTCGGCGTAGCGCCGCGCACGCTGATGCGTGGAGCCGTGGTCGAGGCCGAGCCAGTAGGTGTCGACGCGGGCATTGACGAACAGCTGTGGCGTGCGGTCCTTGATCGCGCCGATCAGCGCTGCTTGGTGCCGTGGGTCGGCCAGAGCGGAACCCGCGCGGCCGTCTTCGAGGTTGATACCCGCGATCCCGCAGGCGGCGAGTTGTCCGGCGAAATCGGCGACCGCTTCGGGCCGCTCGTCGAACCCGCCCTCGATGTCGACGGTGATCGGGATGGGCAGCCGGGCCAGGCGCCGGGCGGCGTCGAAGGTCTCCGCCTTCGTGACGCCCGCACCGTCGGCGAGCCCCGCCGCGGCGGCCACGCCCAGGCTGGTGGTGCCGATCGCCGGGAATCCCTCGGTCGCCAGCAACGCCGCCGAGGCGAAATCCCAGGCGTTCGGCAGCACCAGGGGCAGGTCGCGGTGGTGCAAAGCGCGGAAGATCTCGAACTTGGTCGGCGCGGGCGCCGCCGGAGAAGACGAAGTCATGCCGCGACCGTAGCCACGGGACGTTTCGGCGCCCGCCGAAACGACGACGCGCCATGATGAGGTGATGTCCGATCGAGGAGCCGAACTGGCGGGCCTGGCCGCTCTGCTCGCCGACCGCACCCGCGCCGACATCTGCCTCGCGCTGCTGGACGGACGGGCCTGGACCGCGGGCGAACTCGCGCGCCATACCGGTGTCGCGCCGTCCACCGCGACGCAACATCTGGACCGGCTGCGCGACGGCGGGTTGGTGCTCGAGCATCGGCAGGGCAGGCACCGCTACCTGCGGCTGGCCGGGCCCCGGGTCGCGGACCTGCTCGAGGCCATGGTCGCCCATGTCGGCCCGCCCGCCGCCCCGGCGACCGGACTGCGCACCGCGACCGCCGCCGCCGCGCTGGCCCGTGGCCGCACTTGTTACGACCATCTCGCGGGCCGGTTGGGTGTGGCGGTCACCGACGCCATGACCGCGCAGGGCTTGTTGCGCGGCGACAGCGGGTTCGCGCTGACGGAGCCCGGCTCGGCGTGGCTCACCGGGCCGATGGGCGTCGACCCCGCCGCGCTGCGCGCCACGCGACGGCCGATCGTCCGGCCGTGTCTGGACTGGACCGAGCGCCGCGTTCATCTGGGCGGCGCGGCGGGCGCGCAACTCTGCCGCCGCATGATCGAGCTGGCGTGGATCAAGCGGATCGGTAGCGGGCGCGCCGTGCGCGTGACGGCGCGGGGCGAGGCCGGGCTGGCGGATACGCTGGGCATCGCGCCCGAACTACTGCGCTGACCTGCGGCGGAACAATGCGCCGTTGCTCGCGGGACCGATACCGCGAGCTCGCCGTTTCGTGTGACGACGCGGCGGGTATCTGGTGGTCGTGAACCGCTCCCGGCGACCAGGCTGTGAATGAGCTTGCATAGTCATGCATAATCATCACATGGTTGATTCCTCGGGTGGACCCGCCGTGCGGGTCGCGGTAGCCGGTGCCAGCGGGTACGCGGGCGGCGAAGTGTTGCGTCTGCTGCTGGGGCATCCGGCCTACCGAACCGGGCGCCTCGTCATCGGGGCGCTGACCGCGGGCTCCAACGCGGGCACCCCGCTGGGGGAGCTGCAACCGCATTTGCTGCCGCTGGCCGATCGGGTGCTCGCGCCGACCACGGCCGCCGAGCTGGCCGGGCACGACGTGGTCTTCCTCGGCCTGCCGCACGGCCAGTCCGCGGCCATCGCCGCCGAGTTGCCCGAGTCCACCGTGATCATCGACTGCGGCGCCGACTTCCGGCTCACCGACCCCGAGGCCTGGGAGAAATACTACGGCAGCCCGCACGCGGGCAGCTGGCCCTACGGTTTGCCCGAGCTGCCCGGCGGCCGGGAGAAGCTGCGGGGCGCGACGCGGATCGCGGTCCCCGGCTGCTATCCGACCGTCGCGAGCCTCGCGCTGGCTCCCGCCGTCGCCGCCGGCATCGTTGAGCCCACCGTGCATGTGGTCGCGGTGAGCGGCACCTCAGGAGCGGGCCGCAAGCTGGACATCGGGCTGTTGGGGTCGGAGGTGATGGGTTCGGCGCGGGCCTACGGGATCGCGGGCGCGCACCGGCACACCCCGGAGATCGCGCAGAACCTCACGGCGGCAGGCGGCACGGACGTCACAGTGTCCTTCACGCCGGTACTCGCGCCGATGCCACGCGGCATCCTGGCCACCTGCACCGCACCGATTCGCGTCGACGCGGCGCAGGCGCGCGCGGTCTACGAAAAAGCCTATGCCGACGAGCCTTTCGTGCACCTGCTGCCGGAGGGCGCGCTGCCGCAGACCGGGTCGGTGCTCGGCTCCAACGCCGTGACCCTGCAGGTGGCCGTGGACGCCGACGCGGGCGTGCTCGTGGTGATCGGCGCGATCGACAACTTGACCAAGGGCACCGCGGGCGCCGCGGTGCAATCGATGAACCTGGCCCTCGGCTTCGAGGAGACCGAAGGACTTTCCACCGTAGGAGTGGCACCGTGACATCGACCGACACCGCCAGCGGCAAGCTGGTCCGCACCCAGGGCGTGACCGCACCACTCGGCTTCCGCGCGGCGGGCATCGCCGCGGGCATCAAGGTCAGCGGCAAGCCGGATCTGGCGCTGGTGTTCAACGAGGGCCCGGAGTACCCGGCCGCGGGCGTGTTCACCCGCAACAAGGTGAAGGCCGCTCCGGTGCTGTGGTCGCAGCAGGTGCTGACCGGCAAGCGGCTGCGCGCGGTGATCCTGAACTCCGGCGGAGCCAACGCCTGCACCGGCCCGGGCGGATTCCAGGACACGCACAAGACCGCCGAGGAACTCGCCGCCGCGCTGAGCAACTGGGGCACCGAGACCGGAGCGGGGGAGATCGCGGTCTGCTCCACCGGGCTCATCGGTGACCGGCTTCCGATGGACAAACTGATCCCCGCCGTCACCGAGATCGTGCACGAGATGGGCGGCGGCCTGTCCGGCGGCGCTGATGCCGCGTGGGCCATCATGACCACCGACACGGTGCCCAAGGAGGCGGCGTTCCACCACCGCGACAAGTGGAACGTCGGCGGCATGGCGAAGGGCGCGGGCATGCTGGCCCCGTCGCTGGCGACCATGCTGGTCGTGCTCACCACCGACGCGGCGGTGACCGCGGATCAGCTCGACCGCGCGCTGCGCAACGCCACCGCGCGCACCTTCGACCGGCTCGACGTGGACGGCTCCTGCTCCACCAACGACACCGTCCTGCTGCTGGCCAACGGCGCGAGCGAGGTCAGCCCGAGCCAGGAGGAGTTGGACGCCGCCGTGCTCGCGGTCTGCGACGATCTGGCCGCCCAGCTGATGGCCGACGCCGAGGGCGTCACCAAGCGGGTGCTGGTCACCGTTGCAGGCGCGGTCACCGAGGACGAGGCCGTGGCCGCGGCGCGCACCGTCGCCCGCGACAGCTTGGTCAAGACGGCGCTGTTCGGATCCGACCCGAACTGGGGCCGGGTGCTCGCGGCGGTCGGCATGGCGCCGGTGACGTTGGACCCGAATCGGATCTCGGTGTCGTTCAACGGCAAACCGGTGTGCATCGATGGCGTCGGCGCGCCCGGCGCACGCGAGGTCGATCTGTCCGGCGCCGACATCGAGGTGCTGATCGACCTGAACGTGGGCTCCGCGCGTGCGACCATCCGCACCACCGACCTCTCGCACGGTTACGTCGAAGAGAACTCGGCCTACAGCTCATGACCAGCGATGTGCTGCACACGCTTTCGGCGTTGGACAAGGCGCACGTCCTGGCCGACGCCCTGCCGTGGTTGCAGAAGTTCCGGGACAAGATCGTCGTCGTGAAGTACGGCGGCAACGCCATGGTCGACGACGACCTCAAGCGGGCCTTCGCCGCCGACATGGCGTTCCTGCGCACGGTCGGCGTCCACCCGGTGGTGGTGCACGGCGGCGGCCCGCAGATCAGCGCGATGCTGAAAAAGCTCGGGCTGCAAGGCGAATTCCGCGGCGGCTTCCGGGTGACCACACCCGAGGTGATGGACGTGGTGCGGATGGTCCTGTTCGGTCAGGTCGGCCGCGAGCTGGTCGGCCTGATCAACTCGCACGGCCCGTACGCGGTCGGCATCTCCGGTGAGGACGCCCGGCTGTTCACCGCGACCCGCCGCACGGTCGAGGTCGACGGCGAGCCCACCGACATCGGGCTGGTCGGCGACGTCACCGAGGTGAACCCGGATGCCGTGCTGGATCTGATCGGGGCGGGCCGAATTCCCGTGGTGTCGACCATCGCCCCGGACGCGGAGGGCGTGGTGCACAACATCAACGCCGACACCGCCGCCGCGGCGCTCGCCGAGGGCATCGGCGCCGAGAAACTGGTGATGCTCACCGACGTCGAAGGCCTGTACACGAACTGGCCGGACCGTTCGTCGCTCACCTCCAGCATCGATACGAAAGCGTTGGCCGAGTTGCTCCCACGCCTCGATGCGGGCATGGTGCCCAAGATGGAAGCCTGCCTGCGCGCTGTGACGGCCGGGGTGCCGACCGCGCATGTCATCGACGGCCGGGTCCCGCACGCCGTGCTGCTGGAACTGTTCACCGGAGAAGGAATCGGAACGATGGTGACGCCCGCCCCGCTCATCCCGAACGGGTCCGGCGCGCCGAACGGAACGAAACAATGAGCACAGCTGAACTGCAGCAGCGGTGGTCCGCCGCGCTGATGAACAACTACGGCACACCGAAGGTCGCGCTGGTCCGCGGCGCGGGAGCCGTGGTCTACGACGCGGACGGCAAGCGCTACGTCGATTTCCTCGGCGGCATCGCGGTCAACAGCCTCGGGCACGCGCACCCGGCGATTCTGGAGGCGGTCACCCAGCAGCTCGGCACGCTCGGGCACGTGTCGAATCTGTATGCCAGCGAGCCGGTCGTCGAGCTGGCCGAGCGGCTGCTCGCGCACTTCGGCGACGGCGAAGGCCGGGCGTTCTTCTGCAACTCCGGCACCGAGGCCGTCGAAGCGGCGTTCAAGATCGCACGGCTGACCGGGCGGCCCAAGCTCGTCGCCTGCGAGGAGGCCTTCCACGGCCGCACCATGGGCGCGCTCGCCCTCACCGGGCAGCCGTCCAAGCGCACCCCGTTCGAACCGATGCCGCCCGGCGTCGTGCACGTGCCCTACGGCGACGCCGCGGCGCTGGAGGCCGCGGTCGACGAGGACACCGCCGCGGTGTTCCTCGAGCCGATGATGGGGGAGAGCGGCGTGGTGGTACCGCCGTTCGACTACCTGGCCAAGGCGCGTGAGATCACCGCGCGCAAGGGTGCGCTGCTGGTGCTGGACGAGGTGCAGACCGGCATCGGCCGGACCGGGAAGTTCTACGCCCACCAGGCCGTCGGCATCGTCCCGGACGTGATCACCCTGGCCAAGGGTCTCGGCGGCGGACTGCCGATCGGCGCGGTGCTGGCCACCGGGCGGGCGGCCGATCTGCTCACCCCCGGCATGCACGGCACCACCTTCGGCGGCAATCCCGTGTGCGCCGCGGCGGCGCTCGCGGTGCTGCGCACGATCGATGAGACCGACCTGCTCTCGCACGTCGAGTCGGTCGGCAAGCGGCTCAGCGACGGCATCGAACTGCTCGAGCATCCGCTCATCGATCAGGTGCGCGGTGCGGGCCTGTTGCTGGGCATCGTGCTCACCGACGAGGTGTCCGCACAGGTCGAGGCGCGGGCGCGGGAGGCGGGCTACCTGGTCAACCCGGCCAAGCCCGACGTGATCCGGCTGGCGCCGCCGCTGGTGCTCACCGAGACCCAGGCCGACAATTTCGTCGCCGACCTGCCCGGGATCCTCGACGCCGCGCTCGCTGACGCGAAAGGAGCTGCGGCGCAATGACTTCCGTGCGGCATTTCCTGCGTGACGACGATGTCAGCCCGGCCGAGCAGGCCGAGATCCTCGCCCTCGCGGCCGAACTCAAGAAGTCGCCGTTCGCGCGGCGCCCGCTGGAGGGTCCGCGCGGCGTCGGCGTGATCTTCGAGAAGAACTCCACCCGCACCCGGTTCTCCTTCGAGATGGGCATCGCCCAGCTCGGCGGGCACGCGGTAGTCGTCGACGGCCGCGACACCCAGCTGGGCCGGGAGGAGACGCTCGGCGATACCGGCCGGGTGCTGTCCCGGTATGTGGACGCCATCGTGTGGCGCACCTTCGAGCAGTCCCGGCTGGACGAGATGGCCGCCACCGCGACGGTGCCGGTGGTCAACGCGCTGTCCAACGAGTTCCATCCCTGCCAGGTGCTCGCGGACCTGCAGACCCTCGCCGAGCACAAGGGCGACCTGACCGGTCGCGAACTGGCCTACTTCGGCGACGGCGCCAACAACATGGCGCACTCGCTGCTGCTCGGCGGCGCTACCGCGGGTCTGAACGTGACCATCGCCGCGCCCGCGGGGTTCGAGCCGCAGCCGTGGGTGGTGGAGGCCGCGCGCAAGCGGGCCGCCGAGACCGGCGCGACCGTCACGGTGACCGGCGACCCGGTCGCCGCCGCGTGGGGCGCCGACGCGCTGGTCACCGATACCTGGACGTCCATGGGGCAGGAGAACGACGGCCTGGACCGGGTGGGTCCGTTCCGCCCGTTCCAGCTCAACGCCGAGCTGCTCGCGCACGCGAAGCCGGACGCGGTCGTGCTGCACTGCCTGCCCGCGCACCGTGGCGAAGAGGTCACCGACGAGGTGCTCGACGGGCCGCACAGCGTGGTGTGGGACGAGGCGGAGAACCGCCTGCACGCGCAGAAGGCGCTGCTGGTCTGGCTGCTGGAGCGACGATACGGGGGAGGGGCGTGACCGAGGTCAGAAGCGGCCCCGCCATCGCGCGCACCCGCGCCGGGCGGCAGTCGCGCATCGTCGAACTGCTGTCGGCGCACGCGGTCCGCAGCCAGACCGAACTGGCGGCGCTCCTGGCGGCCGAGGGCATCGAGACTACCCAGGCGACGCTCTCACGCGACCTGGACGAACTGGGCGCGGTGAAACTGCGTGCCGCCGACGGCGGCGCCGGCGTCTACGTGGTCCCCGAGGACGGCAGCCCCGTCCGCGGCGTCACCGGCGGCACCGACCGCCTGTCCAAACTGCTCGGCGACCTCTTGGTCTCCACCGACGCCAGCGGCAACATCGCAGTGCTACGCACCCCACCCGGCGCGGCCCACTACCTGGCCAGCGCCCTCGACCGCGCCGCTCTGCCGTACATCGTGGGCACCATCGCGGGCGACGACACCATCGCCGTCATCGCCCGCGAGCCGCTGATGGGCGCCGAAGTGGCGGCGAAGATCGAACAACTAGCCTGAGCCGTCGAGCACTCCGGTGGCGCAATCGGCCCGCCTCTGGGCCGGGCGCACATACCCACCGGCGGGTTAGTGCCGAAGCGCAGTCACTCGGCCAGCGCACGCACCCTTTCGAAGAGATCGACGATTCGTGTGAGAGTGTCGAGATTCGTGAGCGCCTCTGGAATTCGGCGGAACAGCCGAGTCCATCTGCCGGTGGCTCGTTCGAGGTCGGGTTCGGATTCGCCGAGGGCTTCGATGACTTCATCGACATCGGCGGGTTCCGCGTACGGACCCTCGGTGTCGGTGAGTAGCGCTCGGAGCGCGATCAATTCGCTACGCAGCTGAGCGATTGTCGTCTGCAGAGCGTCCCGGTCGCCGCCGCCGTTCACCGTGACTCGTCCGTGTATGGCCCCGGAATTGCCGGAACCGCCGATGTTTCCCGCGACGACATTGCCGCCGCCGATATTCACGCCGTTGTCGGGCATTCTCGAGTACTCCTAGTCGTTTCGCTCTTTGTCCTGGCGGTGGATCGGGCCGAAGTCATCCTGCGGCCGGTGTGCCGATGACATCGGCGGATCCAACGGTGCCGGAATTGCCGCTGCCACCTATGCTCCCCGCCACCACCGTGCACCCGTCCATGACCGTCGCATTGTTGATCTGGGTGACCATCGCGGTGAAGGTCCCGATGGCGATGCCCTTCGATGCGAGAAACCGCTGGATCGCGTCCAGCACGCGGCGCTCGAGAATCTTCAGGTACTGGTCGGCATCTGTCTCCTGGAAAAAATGCGGGAACGCGATGCCCGCGCCGATCTCGCGTACGGTCGCCGCCGCACCGAAGGCATGGGCAGCCTGGGCGGGCGTCCTCGTCAGCCCGTGGCCGTAGCCGAGTACGTCGCGAACCCACGTCGTAACGTCGGCGACGCGGGAAGGAACCGTCGTCGGCAGCAGCGCCATCTCACCGAGGGCCCGCCACAGGGACCGGGCCATCGTCGCGCCGGGCGGCGTGTCGACTGTTCGGTAGGCTGCGGCGACCGGCGGCAGGACGAATCCGTTCCACTCCAAGTAGAGAGTGCGCCGCTCGTACCCGACGTGCAGGTAGCCCGCGACCGCAAGCTGTCGTTCCCAAGCTTCGACCCGGAAACAGCGGTACAGGCGCAGCCATTCCGGTGAACGATTCAGCAACCCGTGCCAATATGTGTCGGCCAGTAGTGGATTGCGGCCTGCCGTCAGTTCGTCGGCGAAGAACGTGGCGTCGGCGTAGTGCCGAAGGTGTCCCGCGGACACGAAAGCCGTGTCGGTGATGGTCAATCCGGCGAAACGACCGCCCGGCGTGATTTCGGGCGACTTCCGGATGGCGTCGACGTCCTCGGCTACGAAGTTCTGCAGATCCGCGGCGGTGAACTCGCCGATTTCCGCATCCGGCTTCGCCGCGGGATCGTCGGAGTGCAACTCGACCGCCTGTGACCAGGACCGGACTCTCGCGCCCGCGCCGACGAACGGCCGATTGCCCCGGTATACGACCACATTGCGCGGCATCGGGTGGGTGGCGCGTCGTTCCTCTTGGGCGATTCTCTCCAACCGACCGGCGAATTGTCGGCAAGTCCAATGTCGTGCCGGTCCGGAACCGTGGCATTGGCAGCCTTCGCCGCCTTCACCTCGGCCCGCAACCGCTGCGCCGCAGCGATCTAGCGCCGCGCTTCCGGATCGGCTCGCCGCGGCAATCCATACGCCGACGGAAACTCAACTGGCCGATGCCATGCTGTCCACGTTGGCCGGGCACTCGGTCCGCGACCAGCTGGCCGGGCCCCACGACTTGATCCGAGTCGTGCGACACGACATCACATTCATCGACCAGCGCCTGGCCGCGAGCCGCGACGGCAGCAATGGTCGCAGCCGACTGCGATACGTGGCGGGTCGGCTGTCCACCGCGCACGCAGGAGTAGGTTCGTGGTCGGAGGCGGTGGAGTTCGCAAGTTATGCGGCTGGCATCGTCGCCGACACCGGGTCTCACCGCACGCTCGGTCAGCTGCGTACCACTGTCACCGTGCTGCACGCTGCGGGACAGACCGGTGCCGCGCGGGAGTTGACCCACCACGTACGCACCGCGCAACGTGCACGAGCCAGTCATGGTAGGAGCTTCGAGTGGAGTTGATGACCACCGCCAGTTCGACCGACGTCGCCGACGCAGGCGCCCGAATCGCAGTGCTGCCCGTCGGCAGTTTCGAGCAACACGGCGACCATCTACCACTCATCACCGACACCGTCATCGCCTGCCTGATCGCGCGGCAACTCGCCGAAAACTACCCGCTACTCCTTCTACCGCCGCTGACGATGTCCTGTTCGCACGAGCATGAGGGATTCGCCGGAACTGTCAGCCTCAGCCCGGCCACTCTGGTCGCCGTCATCGGCGATATTCGTCGCTCACTCGACCGATCCGGCATCACCACCCTCGTATTGGTCAACGCCCACGGCGGCAACTACGTCTTGGGAAACATCGCTCAAGAGGCCAACACCACCGGCCGCAACGTCGTGGTCCATCCCGGCCGGGAGGACTGGAGCCGAGCCAGGGAAGCCGCCGGAATGGACACCGACTCACATGGGGACATGCACGGCGGCGAACTCGAAACGTCGATTCTGCTGCACGCCAGACCCGACCTGGTGCGGCCATCGTTCCGGCACGCCGATCATGAGGCATCGGATCGTCCGCACCTCCAGTTGCTCGGCATGTCGGCATACACCTCCAGTGGAATCATCGGACGGCCGTCCGCAGCGACCGACGTCAAAGGTAAGACGGCGCTGGACGCCCTGACGAAGTCGTTCGGTGAATACGTTGCACTGATTTCATGCTCCGGGGCAGAAGACTAGCTTCCTATCCAAGTCTGCTTCGTCGCGTAGCGCTGCACTTGCCACAACGGGAGTGTCAATGAAATGCCGTTGATCACTACACTTTTGTAGACGTGGCGACCATCCCGTCGGACGATTGTGAGGTTGTCGATCCTCAGCATTTCATCCGGCCGCATCGACGAGTCGCAGCGGCCGCACCTGCAGGCCCGGGCTACTGAGAGGAATTTCGCAATCTTGACCCAGATTCGGCCCAATGCCCTTGACGAACTCACCTGGCGCGGGCTCGTCGCGCTGTCCACCGATGAAGAGGCGCTCCGCGCCTCCCTCGCGGCCGGTCCGGTGACCTACTATTGCGGGTTCGATCCAACGGCACCGAGCTTGCACATCGGCAATTTGGTGCAATTGCTGACGATGCGCCGCCTGCAGGACTTCGGGCACAAACCGATCGCCCTGGTGGGCGGCGCAACCGGGCTCATCGGTGATCCACGCATGTCGGGTGAACGAGTGCTCAACGACCACGACACTGTGGTGGCCTGGGTCGCTCGAATCCGCAACCAGGTCGAGCGGTTTCTGTCCTTCGACGGTGACAACGCCGCCGTGGTCGTGAACAACCTGGACTGGACCTCACCGATGTCGGCCATCAATTTCCTTCGCGATGTCGGCAAACACTTCCGGGTGAACCGGATGCTGGCGAAGGAAGCGGTGTCGGCGCGACTCGACAGCGAGGCCGGGATCAGTTTCACCGAGTTCTCCTACCAGCTTCTACAGGGCATGGACTTCTACCAGCTCTACCGCCGATATGGATGCACATTGCAGACCGGCGGTTCCGACCAGTGGGGCAACCTGACCGCCGGCGCGGACCTTACTCACCGCGTCGAGGGCATAAGCCTGCACGTTTTGGCCACGCCGCTGATCACCAAGGCCGACGGCACCAAGTTCGGCAAGACCGAAGGGGGTGCGATCTGGCTCGACCCGGAGATGACCTCGCCGTACGACTTCTACCAGTTCTGGCTCAACGCCGAGGACGCCAAGGTCGCTGACTATCTGAAAATCTTCACCTTCCGCGGCCGGGACAAGATCGAGGCGCTCGAGGGGGCCACTCGGAAGCGGCCCGCGCACCGGGAGGCGCAGCGCGCGCTCGCCGAGGACGTCACCGCCCTGGTTCACGGTGAGGAAACGATGCATCGGGTGCGTGCGGACAACCAGGCGCTGGTCGGCAGTGGTGACCTGCCCGCACCACCGAATCCCGCACTTGGTGTGTCAGGTTGACTCCCGGTGCAGCTCAGTGCGAGGCAGGAGAGTCAAGGCATCGTGGAGCGGTTGAGTGCGGAGGATGCCGACAGTAATTTCGATCCAGCTCACTTGTCCGTCGAGCTGAAGATCCCGCGGCTGTACATCGGGCATGGCTGATGGGTGCCAGCTCGGTGCGGACCGCGAACGCCACCCCAATTATGAATGGGCTTGCATCATCGTGCATAATCATTTGCAGAATGACGCAGGGCCTTAAGGCTGGTCGCGAGGGCGTCGGGGCCGGGCCGTTCCCACTGCTCGGACACCCGCCATACTGCTGATACACCTACCGAACCATCGAGGAGCACACAGAACATGTCCGAGCGCGTCGTACTCGCCTACTCCGGTGGGCTGGACACCTCCGTCGCGATCAGCTGGATCGGCAAGGAGACCGGCGCCGAAGTGGTGGCCGTGGCCATCGACCTCGGCCAGGGCGGCGAGGACATGAACGTGGTGCGCCAGCGCGCCCTTGACTGCGGCGCCGTCGAGGCGATCGTGGTCGACGCGCGCGACGAGTTCGCCGACCAGTACTGCCTGCCCACCATCCAGGCCAACGCGATGTACATGGGCCAGTACCCGCTGGTGTCGGCGATCAGCCGCCCCCTCATCGTCAAGCACCTGGTCGAGGCCGCCAAGTTCCACGGCGCGAGCACCGTCGCGCACGGCTGCACCGGCAAGGGCAACGACCAGGTCCGCTTCGAGGTCGGCATCGGCGCGCTCGCGCCCGATCTGAACGTGATCGCCCCGGTTCGCGACTACGCCTGGACCAGGGAGAAGGCCATCGCCTTCGCCGAGGAGAACGCGCTGCCGATCAACGTCACCAAGAAGTCGCCGTTCTCCATCGATCAGAACGTCTGGGGCCGCGCGGTGGAGACCGGGTTCCTCGAGGACCTGTGGAACGCCCCGACCAAGGACGTCTACGACTACACCTCCGACCCGACCGTCAACTTCGAGGCTCCCGACGAACTCATCGTCACGTTCGACAAGGGTGTTCCGGTGGCCATCGACGGCCGCCAGGTCAGCGTGCTGGAAGCGATCATCGAGCTGAACCACCGCGCCGGCCGCCAGGGCGTCGGCCGCCTGGACATGGTCGAGGACCGCCTGGTCGGTATCAAGAGCCGGGAGATCTACGAGGCTCCGGGCGCCATCGCGCTGATCACCGCGCACCAGGCCCTGGAGAACGTCACCATCGAGCGCGAGCTGGGCCGGTACAAGCGGCAGGTCGAGCAGCGCTGGGGCGAGCTGGCCTACGACGGCCTGTGGTTCTCCCCGCTCAAGCGCGCGCTGGACGCCTTCATCCTGGACACCCAGCAGCACGTCTCCGGCGACATCCGGATGGTGCTGCACGGCGGCTCCGCCGTGGTCAACGGCCGCCGCTCGGAGCAGTCGCTCTACGACTTCAACCTGGCCACCTACGACGAGGGCGACACCTTCGACCAGTCCCTGGCCAAGGGCTTCGTCCAGATCCACGGCCTGTCCTCCAAGGTCGCCGCCCGCCGCGACCTGAACCAGAAGTAAGCCTCAGGCGTGCCGGTGCCCGACCGAGCACCGGCACGCCGACGGCTCCCACGAGGGTGGCCTCGAACCAGAATTCGCGCTGCACCGCCTCGACTTCGGCGGCGGTGGGGTAGGAGTGTGGCTTCCCGTAGTCTCGAATCGGCGTTCGGAGTGTGCTGACAGGGCAGCAGTGCACCCCGAAAGCAACCTGCGTACGCCTTCGCCCCGGCGCTCGAGGCCCCGGCATATGGTTTCGAGCAACCACCGAAGCTGCGTCGAACAGGAACGACTCGACCTGTGCGCGCCGACGCAACAACTCCAACGGAACGACTGAGCCGCAAGTCGATGCACCAGTTGATCCCGCAAACCAACCCACAACTGTTCTCGCGAATCAACGCACCAACTGATCTCGCAAGAACATGGGTAACTCACCGGGTACGCCCAAAACCCGACCGACACCCAACGCAAGACCTGAACGCAAACCGACCACCCACCCAACTGGTATGGCCTGAATACCCGGAGAGGCGGAACAGCATGAGCACGAACCAAGGTGCGCTCTGGGGCGGGCGATTCGCCTCCGGACCGGCCGAGGCCATGGCCGCGCTGAGCAAGTCGACGCACTTCGACTGGGCGCTGGCCCCCTACGACATCCGCGCGTCGAAGGCGCACGCGCGTGTGCTGCACAAGGCCGGGCTGCTCTCCGACACCGACCTGTCCGGCATGCTCGACGGGCTGGATCGCCTCGCGGCGGACGTAGCGTCCGGCGCGTTCGGCCCCGCCGAGTCGGATGAGGACGTACACGGCGCACTGGAACGCGGCCTGATCGAACGGGTCGGCGCCGAACTCGGTGGCCGGTTGCGGGCGGGGCGTTCGCGTAACGACCAGGTGGCCACGCTGTTCCGGATGTGGCTGCGCGACGGCGTGCGCCGGGTGGCCGCGGGCGTGCTCGCGGTGGTCGACGCGCTGGTGGAGCAGGCGGCCGCGCATCCGGACGCGGTGATGCCGGGCAAGACCCATTTGCAGGCGGCGCAGCCGGTGCTGCTGGCCCATCACCTGCTCGCGCACGCGCACCCGCTGCTGCGCGACCTCGACCGGCTGCGCGACTTCGATCGCCGCGCGGCGGTGTCGCCCTACGGTTCCGGCGCGCTGGCGGGCTCCTCCCTGGGACTCGACCCCGAGGCCATCGCCGCGGATCTGGATTTCGACGCGGCCGCCGCCAACTCGATCGACGCCACCTCGGCGCGGGACTTCGCCGCCGAGGCCGCGTTCGTGCTCGCCATGATCGGCGTCGACCTGAGCCGGATGGCCGAAGAGGTGATCCTCTGGAGCACACCGGAATTCGGCTATGTCACGCTGGCCGACGCCTGGTCGACCGGCTCATCGATCATGCCGCAGAAGAAGAACCCGGACGTCTCCGAGCTGACCCGAGGCAAGGCGGGCAGACTGATCGGCAATCTCACCGGCTTGCTGGCCACCCTCAAGGCGCAGCCGCTGGCCTACAACCGCGACCTCCAAGAGGACAAGGAACCTCTCTTCGACTCGGTGGCGCAACTCGAACTGCTGCTCCCGGCCATCGCGGGCTTGGTCTCGACGCTGACCTTCGACACCGATCGCATGGCCGAACTCGCGCCCGCGGGTTTCACGCTGGCCACCGATATCGCCGAATGGCTCGTCCGCCAGGGTGTTCCGTTCCGGGTCGCGCACGAGGCGGCGGGTGCGTGCGTGCGTGCCGCCGAGTCCAGCGGCGTCGGCTTGGACGAGCTCACCGACGAGGAGTTCGCCGCGATCGACCCGGCGCTGACCGGGAAGGTGCGCGAGGTGCTCACCGTGCAGGGCTCCATCGCGTCCCGCAACGCCCGGGGCGGTACGGCCGGTGTCCAGGTCGCGGCGCAGCTCGCGGAGGTGCGCGAGGCGGCGGCCGCGGCGCGAGCCTGGCTGGACTGAACCCGGGCTCCGCCCGCTGTCCGCGATCCGCGACCCGGCCTATCCGACGACGGTGATGTCGGCTCCGCTGAACAGCAGATCGCTGCGGCGCCGGGGACCCACGTCGAACCCTTGCGCCGGTTCGGCCTCCGGCGTCAGCTCGCGCAACTGCCGGAGAAACACCTCGACCGCCAGCGTGGCCATGCTCTTGCCGGGACAGACATGCCTGCCGAACCCGAAGGTCAACGGCAATTTGCCGGTCCGGTCCAGCGCGAGGCAGTCGGGAAACGCCTCCGGGTCGCGGTTCGCCGCGGCGAACATCACGAGCAACGGTCCGGCGGGCAGCCGCGTGCCGCTGGAGAGTACGACCGGCGTCCTGGCCCGACGCTTCCATGCCACCAGCCCCGGATCGAGTTGAAGGATCTTCGCCGCGACCCGTGCGCCGCCGTTCGGCTCGGTGAGCAGATCCCACCAGACGCGGTCCGGATCCCCGAGCAGTCGCTGGACGCCTTGCTGAATGCTGCCGCTCACCGTGTGCACGCCTGCGGCCAATGAATTCGCCATGGCGGATACCGCGATCCGATGGGACAGCCCGGCGTCGCGCAGTGTGCGGGCGAACCCGGTCGCCTCGCTGCCGCGGCCCGCGCGGACCGCTCTGCCGCTGACGGTGAACAGCCAGCCGAGCGCGCTCACCGCGTCGGCCAGTTCGCGTCCGCGCATCACCCGGCCGAGCAGTCCCGATTGCGCTCCGCTCCAAGCGGCCACGTTCGGCCAGTCCGATGCGGGCAAGCCGACCGCCGCACCGACGGTGCGGGCGGCATAACCGATCGACAACGCAGTCACGTCCAACGGCGAGCCGGGCCGGAATCCCGCGTCCCGCACCGCCGCGTGGAAGTGCTCGGCCATCTCGGCGGCCCGGGCGGCCCGATCGGCGGGGGAGATGGTGAAATGCCCAGAAGGCCCGGCCATGGTATTCCACACCCGCTTGTGCAACAGGTCGTCGGACAGGTTGGCGGTCGCCTTCGCGGGTGGCGGAACCAGGTGCCGGACGAAATGCGGGATGGCGCGGGGCGTCGCCGCGATGCGCGCGTAACCGACGAGGGGATCCAGCGAATTCGCGTTGGAGATGCCCGGTGTCGTCGCGTCCAGCACTTCGCGCACGTCGTCGTACTTCCAGATCATGCGCAGCCCGGACCGATGCGCGTAACTCGGTTCCGGCCACTCGTGCAAACGCCGGTACCTCTCATCGCGCTCGGCATACGGCAACTCGTTGCAGGTCACTTCGTCGAGGGGGAAACCGGTCACCGCAACGTTCGAGCTACGCATCGGCCGAGCGTATCGGCACGTCGGCAACGGTCGCCGGTCCGCGAATCCCCGGCACTGGGAGGGCCGGTGCCCACCGGTGCGGGGGCCGAGGCCGGGTCGCGGCTGTGACTAGGCTGCGAAAATGACCTTGTTGCTGCTCGCCTTGGCCATCGCCTCCGAGGTGACCGCGACCGTTTCACTGAAACTGTCCGACGGATTCACCAAGCTCGTCCCTTCGATCGTGGTGGTCGTCGGCTATTGCACGGCGTTCTTCTTCCTCGCCCAGGCGCTGAAGCGAGGGATGCCGATCGGGGTGGCTTACGGCATCTGGTCGGCGATCGGCGTCGCCGCGATCGCGCTGATCGGCGTGCTGTTCCTCAACGAGCGGCTGACCCTCGTGCAGGTCGGCGGCATCGGGCTCGTGATACTCGGCGTGCTCGCCTTGGAACTCGGTGGCGCGCACTGACTTCGGCTGCGAGGCAGCCCGCGAGTTGTCGCGGGTCAATCCGATACGTGGACCCCGTATCCCGCGTTCCCGAGGGCGGTGAGCACGTCGTCGCGATGAGCGGTACCTCGTGTCTCCAGGGTGAGCGCCACTTCCACCTCGTCCACCGCCAGCCACGTCCCGGTGCGGGAGTGTGCCACGTCGACCACGCTTGCGCCCGTCTTGCCGACCACCGCCAGCAGCGATCCCAGCGCGCCGGGGCGATCGGAAATCGTCACGCGCACGGCGAGATAGCGACCTGCCGCGCTCAGGCCGTGACCTATCACGCGGGTCAGCAGCAACGGGTCGATATTGCCGCCGGACAGGATCGCGCAGACCGGCCCCCGCAGGCCGAGTTCCTCGGGCGAAATACTCATCAGAGCGGCGACCGCCGCGGCGCCCGCGGGTTCGACGATCAGCTTCGCGCGTTCCAGGCACAGCAGCAGCGCCTGCGACAGCGCTTCCTCGTCCACCGTCACGATTCGTGAAACATGCTGGGCCACATGGCCGAACGGCACTTTGCCGGGCTGTCCGACCGCGATGCCGTCGGCCATCGTCGACATCCGCTCGACGCGGACCGGGTGGCCCGCCGCCAGCGAGCCCGGCCAGGCGGCCGCTTCCGCCGCCTGCACCCCGATGACGCGGACGTTCGGCGCCATATGCCGCAGCGCGACCGCGACTCCCGCCAAGAGCCCGCCGCCGCCGGTGGGCACGAGCACCGTGCCGACCTGCGGCAGCTGCTCCGCGATCTCCACGCCGGCGGTGGCCTGGCCTGCCACGATATCGGGATGGTCGAACGGATGGATCAGCGTCGCGCCGGACCGGTCGGCGAAATCCAGTGCGGCGTCCAGCGACTCGTCGATGGTCTCGCCCACCTGGCGGACTTGCGCACCGTATGCCTTGGTCGCCGTCACCTTCGGCAGTGACGCCCCGACCGGCATGAACACCGTCGACGCGATGCCGAGCGAGGCCGCCGACCACGCGACGCCTTGCGCGTGGTTACCGGCGCTCGCGGCCACGACGCCGCGCTCCCGAACCTCCTGCGGCAAATTCGCGATTCGGTTGTAGGCCCCGCGCGGCTTGAACGACCCGGTGCGCTGCAGGTTCTCGCATTTCAGCCACACTTCGGCGCCCACGCGCTCGGACAACACTCGCGAGGCCAGCAGCGGCGTGCGCCGGATCACCGGGTCCAGCAGCCGCGTGGCCGCCGCGATCCGCGGCATGTCGACGGTCTCCATAGCGCCATGCTGCCACTCGGGCAGGCGAGATCAGGCGGCTCTGGCGAGGTTGTGGGCCAGCGTCCCCAAGCGCGCCAGGCGCGCGTCGCCGAGCGGGGTGATCCGGCTGCCCAGGCGATTGGTGACGAAGCCGAGCGACATCCCGGTCGCCGGGTCGGCGAAACCGCCGGAGCCGCCGAGGCCGAAATGGCCGAAAGCCGAGATGGGTTCGGTCTTGGACGGCTTCATCGGCACGCCGTGGTAACCCAGCGCCCAGGGAATACGGAAGGCCAGCACGTAGTCGGGGGTGAACACCTGCCGCCGGGTGATCTGCTCGATGGTGTCCGGGCGCAGCAGCTGATACCCGTCCAGTTGCCCGCCGTTGGCGAGCGCGCCGTACACGCGGGCCAGCGCGCGGGCGGAGAAGACGCCGTTGAGGCCGGGCATCACCGAGTCGTGCAGGCGCGGATCGGCTACCAGCTCGGCGAAACCCACGGGGGTGGTGTCGGCGGCGGCCGCGAAGCGGGTGCGGGCGAGCATCCGCGAGCCACGCTCCCAGCTCATGCCCGCGACCGTCAGGCGCGGGAAATTGGTGGCGATACGCCCGCGCTCGGCTGCCGGGACCCGGAACCACAGTTCCTCGACCGCGAGCGGTAGCGCGATCTCGGTGCGCAGCGCGTCGGTGAATTCCGTTCCGGTCACCCGGCGCACCAGCTCCGCGGCGAGGTGTCCGTAGGTGATGCCGTGATAGCCGCTGGTCACCCTGTGCCGCGGATCGGGCGCGGCGGCCGCGAGCGCCGCGGTGACCGCGGCGTCGTCGAAGAATCGCTCGACCGGTCCGGGCAGCAGCCCACGCAGCCGGTGCAGCCCGGCCCGGTGGGTCAGCATCGCCCGCACGCTGATGCGCTCCTTGCCCGCCGCCGCGAACTCCGGCCAGTAGGTCGCGAGCGGCTCGTCGTAGTCGATCAGGCCGCGCTCGGCCAGGCGATGCACCAGCGTGCTGGCGATCCCTTTGCCGGTGGAGAACGCCATCGCGACGGTGTCGTGCGCCCACGGGACATCCGGATGCGCGTAACCGGCCCAGACGTCCACCACCGGCTCGCCGTGCAAGTAGACCGCCAGCGCTCCGCCGCCGTCGGACGGACGCCGGAACAGCCGGTCGAACTCCGCCACTAATCGCGCGAAGCGGCGATCTACGAATTGTCCTGCCGAAACTGTCATCGAAACCTGTGCCTGTCTTTCAGCGCCTGCGGCGTCGCGAACAATCCAATGCTAGGTGTCTCGTTTCGCTCGAGACCGGTGGCCGGGACCCGCACCCACCACGCGACCGGTCGGTACTGTGAGAAGACGTTTCCTGACCGTCACACGGGTGACCGGGAACGCAACACGCTGCCCCTAGCGTGTTGTCATGCCCCCGAGACGACGTTCGGCGCTGCTCGCGAGGTTGGTCGTCGACACACCCGGCCGCCCGCAGATCATCCTCGGCGAACTGCGCCGGGTGATCCTCGACGGGGCGGTGCCGCCCCGTACCGTCATCCCGCTGCGCGAGGTGGCGGAACTGTTCGGCGTGAGCCATATTCCGGTGCGCGAGGCGCTCAAGACGCTGATCGGGGAGGGGCTGGTCACCCACGAGCCGCACGCCGGATACACGGTGGCGCAACTGACCGCCGCCGAGTTGCGCGAGATGTACATCGTGCGGCAGACCTTGGAGACGGCCTCGCTCGCCGCGGCCGCCATGAACCACTCCGCCGCCGACCGCGCCGAACTGCTGGATGTGAACGAGGCCATGGAACAGGCGATACGCGACGACGACCCGGCCGCCTACCACCGTGGGTCGCGCACCTTCCATGTGGCGCTGACCCGGCCGTCACGCATGTTCCGGCTGCTGCACATGCTCGAAGCGGCGTGGAACGTCACCGAGCCGGTGCAGTCGATGGTGCACATCGGCCGGGCCGACCGAGTGCGGCTGCACACCGACCACGCGTTGATGCTGGACGCGTTCCTGGCCCGGGACGTCGAGCGCCTGCTGCTCGTCGCCGAACATCACCATCGCAGGCTGGAGTCCGTGATCGCGACCTTGCCCACCGATACCGGTCTGCTCGCCCCGGAAGATATATCTGCCGCGCAATAGCCGGGCAATAACCGCGCAATGGACGGGCAATAGCCGATTCCTACCGTCGTTTCGATCACAGTTTCACCCTTCGGATGGGAAACACCATGACCGAAACCATCGCCGCGGCACCCGCTCCCGAGCGGATCGCCCCCGCAGGCTATGATCCACGGCTCACAAACGACGATCTCGCGCCGCTGCGCAAGCAGAACTGGGGCTCTTACAACATCTTCGCGTTCTGGATGTCGGACGTGCACAGCGTCGGCGGCTATGTCACCGCGGGTAGCTTGTTCGCGCTCGGCTTGGCCAGCTGGCAGGTACTGGTGGCCTTGTTGATCGGGATCACCCTGGTGTATTTCTTCTGCAATCTGGTCGCCAAGCCGAGTCAGGCGACCGGCGTGCCGTACCCGGTCATCTGCCGCAGTGCGTTCGGCGTGCTCGGCGCCAATATCCCCGCGATCATCCGCGGGCTGATCGCGGTGGCCTGGTACGGCATTCAGACATTCCTCGCTTCGGCGGCACTGGATGTCGTACTGGTGAAGCTGTTTCCGTCCCTCGCGCCGTACGCGGTGGCAGGCGACTACGGATTCCTCGGTCTGTCGCTGCTCGGCTGGGGCAGCTACCTGACGCTGTGGGTGGTGCAGGCCTGCGTTTTCTGGCAGGGCATGGAGTCCATTCGCCGGTTCATCGACTTCTGTGGGCCCGCGGTGTACGTGGTGATGTTCCTGTTGTGCGGTTACCTGATCGCGAAGGCCGGCTGGGGCGCGATCGATCTGAACCTGGGCGCGGTGCGGTACACC
Organism: Nocardia sp. NPDC003999; assembly: GCF_053604885.1. Taxonomy (NCBI): domain Bacteria; kingdom Bacillati; phylum Actinomycetota; class Actinomycetes; order Mycobacteriales; family Nocardiaceae; genus Nocardia; species Nocardia sp. NPDC003999. The sequence continues at coordinate 30,854 of NZ_JBSGIB010000029.1, read as the reverse complement.
GGATGGGATTCGGTGCCCGTGATGCTGGGCGCCATCGCGCTCGTGGTCTCCTACTTCTCCGGGCCGATGTTGAACTTCGGCGACTTCTCCCGGTACGGCAAGTCCTTCGCCGTGGTGCGCCGGGGCAACCTGCTCGGTCTCCCGCTGAACTTCCTGCTGTTCTCGTTGCTGGTGGTGATCACCGCCTCGCTGACGGTGCCGGTCTACGGCGAGCTGATCACCGACCCGGTCGCCACGGTGGCGCGCATCGACAGCACCTTCGCGATCGTGCTCGGCGCACTGACCTTCACTGTCGCCACCATCGGCATCAACATCGTCGCGAACTTCATCTCGCCCGCCTTCGACTTCTCGCACGTGAGTCCGCAGCGCGTCAGCTGGCGCGCGGGCGGCATGATCGCCGCGGTGGGCTCGGTGCTGATCACGCCGTGGAATCTCTACAACAACCCGGAGGTCATCCACTACACGCTGGAGGTGCTCGGCGCCTTCATCGGCCCACTGTTCGGGGTGCTCATCGCCGATTACTACCTGGTACGCAAGCAACGCGTGGCGGTGGACGACCTGTTCACGATGTCCAGCAGCGGACGCTATTGGTATCGCGGCGGATACAACCCGGCCGCGGTGATCGCGACGGTCGTCGGCGCGCTGGCCGCGGTGATGCCGGTGCTGGCCAAGGATGTCACCGGTATGTACACCGCGGCACAGTACAGCTGGTTCATCGGTTGCGGCCTCGGCTTCATGGCCTACTACGTCCTTGCCACACGCACCTGGCCGGCGATGCGGGAGAGCGCGGCCTGATGCATATCCGTGTGGTCAACCCCAATACCTCCCGGGCGATGACCGACACGATCGAGCGGTGTGCCAGGGCCGTCGCTGGTCCTGGCACCCTGCTCGACGCGGTGACCTCGGAGATGGGACCGGCCTCGATCGAAAGTCACTACGACGAAGCGCTCAGCGTTCCCGGCCTGCTCGCCGCGATCCGGCGCGGGGAGGCCGAGGGGGTCGACGGCTACGTGTTGGCCTGCTTCGGCGACCCCGGTCTCGACGCCGCGCGCGAGCTGGCCAGGGGACCGGTGATCGGGATCGCCGAGGCCGCTATGCGTACCGCCGCTCATCTCGGTCGCGGGTTCAGCGTGGTCACCACCCTGGGCCGGACCGTCGGCCGGGCGGCCGATCTGGCGGAGCGCTACGGGATGCGGCACTTCTGCCGCGGTATCCACGCCTGCGAGATTCCCGTGCTCGCCCTCGACACCGATCCGGACGCGCGCAAGATCGTCACCGAAGCGTGCCGGGAAGCGGTCGAGGCGGACCGGTCCGACGCGATCGTCCTCGGCTGCGCGGGGATGGCCGATCTGTCCGCGCACGTGCGCGCCGAGGTCGGCGTGCCGGTGGTGGACGGTGTGGCGGCGGCGACCCTGACCGTCCAATCGCTGCTCACGCTCGGTCTGCGCAAGTCCGGCCGGGGCGAATTCGCCGCGCCGCCGCCGAAGCCTTACACCGGCTCGCTGCGATCGTTCGGGGCCTGAGCGAGGCTCAGGCGGCTACCGCGATGGCGAGCTTGCGCAGTTCGGCGTCCGGGTCGGCCACGTCGACCACGAGCCGTGTGACGTCCGCGCCCGCCAAGTCGATACGGATGGCGTGTCCGTCGAATCGGGTGTCCCAGAATTCCTTGCGGCCCTTGCCGCGGAAGGTCCCCGCCGCGATCACGCCGGGGAAGAAAGTGCCGGGCGTGCGCACCCACGGCGGGCGGCGGTCGACCCCGGCCATGCCGAGCGCGGTGACGGCGGACAGGTCGAAACTCAGCTGGTCGCGCAGCGCCAGCAGCTGATGCGCACCGAGCACGTGCACCGTCACCGTCGTTCCGGTGACCTCGAATTCCACCATCACGCACCTCACTTCACCGAGAACTCGTACCTCTCAACGATGCAGAACGGTCCTGGTCACAGCCTGTGCCGTTCCTATGAGTTCTCTCAGTTTCACTCCATGTTGTTACATGGATATGCGCATCAATCGATGTCACGCACCATGCCGAGTGTGTCGACCAGCGCGAATGTCGAGCTACAACCGGCTCGGGAGGGAAAGCCGTCGTGAATTCGCCGGCTGGATCGAGGCAGCCGCGCCGCCTGCGCAGTCGGCGAGATGTGTTCGGCTGCCTCGGACCAGGAGAAAACGATACGACGAATCAGTGCGCAGAGGTTCCTGTGACGTGCGCGTGTTCCGCGACGTCGAGGACACCGGCCAGCCATGGGGTGTAGGCGTCCGGGTTGTCGGCCAGCGCGTCGCGTAGCGCGTCCGGCTGAATCCACGCGAAGTCGGCGACCTCGGCCGGATCCGGTCGAGGGTTGCCGATGTCGAGGCGCCCGATCAGAACGTGATCCCACTCGGATTCGACGCGGCCGGTGCGCAGGTCCGCCGCGTGGTAGCGGTAGATCCCGGCCTCGGTGAGCGCGATCGTCAGGCCCATTTCCTCGGCCAGCCGCAGCCCCGCCGCGGCAGCGACCGGTTCGCCGGGTGCGGGGTGGCCACAGCAGGTATTGGCCCACAGTGACGGGAACCTGGTCTTGACCGCCGCACGCTGCTGCAAGAGCACCCGGCCCGCCGAGTCGAACAGCAAGACGGAGAACGCGCGGTGCAGTCGTCCCGGGGCCAGGTGTGCCTCGGCGACCGTGCACGCGCCGACCGCGCGGCCCGCGTCGTCGACGAGTTCGACGGGCAGGGCCTCGCGGTCGGTGTACGGCTGGGCGAGGGCGTCGGTCACCTGCCCACCTTATCGGCGGCGATGAGCAGGTAGTGGAAGCTCCCCTCCTGGTACGCGGTCAGGAACGGCTTCTCGACGCCGGTGGCGAGCTCGGAATGCGTGCGCAGCTCCCAGTACGGGATGGTCGCCGCGGTGAGTTCGGTCACGGAGATGGGCACCAGGTTGTTCGCGGCCAGGGCGCGGAAGTACTCGCCGCGCGGATGGATCATGCAGCCGTAGTGCGCGTCGATCCAGCTGACCGAGGACGCGCGACCGCCGGTCACGTCGTTGGAGCAGCCGGTGATGCACACGTAGCGTCCGCCCGGCTCCAGCAGGCGGGAGAACTCGCTGAACAAGTCGAAGAGGTCCACGTACATCGTGGTCTCGTTGGTCCAGATCCCGCGCATGGAACCGGTCTCGAAGCCGGTGTCGAGCATGTTGCGGAAGTGGAACCGCACCTTGTCCGCGACGCCGCGGTGAACAGCCTGGTCATTGGCGAAGCCGACCTGATATTCGGAGATGGTCACGCCGTCGACCTGGCAGCCGAAGCGCTGGTTGGCCATGAAGCTGGTGCCACCGCGCCCCGAGCCGCCGTCGAGCAGCCGGTCGCCGGGCCGGACGTCGCCGAGGTGGTCGAGCAGGAAGTCCGCCTGCGCGGTCTCCAGCCGGTGCAGTTCGGCGACGATGCGTTCCTCCCGGGTGTCCGCCGGGCCGGTCAGCACGGACAGGTCCGGCTCGCCGATGCCGTAGTGGTGGTGGTAGAGCCCGTCGACCTCACCGAGTTTGGTGTTGACCCGGTCGTCGTTCGGGTTGTTGTTCCAGTACGCGGCGACGGATTTCTGGTAGCTGGTACGCAGAACGGTCCCGGTCTCCGGGTTGAGCATGGTCATGCGCGATCATCCTCTCTCGGTGCGGTACTGCTTCGTTGCTCTCTTACAGGTGGCTCTGGTGCGGGTCGCGATAGCGCTTGCTGTCGGCGTGCCAGGCGCGGTTGCCTCCCATCCAGGCCCACAGGCCTGCGAGGAAACGGCGTAGTTCCGGCGAGCCGAGCGCGGCCAGGGGCGCCGCTTCCCGTTCGAACCGGTGCACGAGTTCGTCGTGCACCTCGGCGGTGCGCAGCACGGCCTCGCGGCGCGAGCAGCGCTCCTCGGCGGCCAGGACGGTCGGCAGGTTGAACTCCCTGCCGTTGGAGAGATCCTCGCGCGCCATCGAATACAGGTCGTTGACCATCTGGCTGGCCAGCGCGGCGGTGGTGACCACGCGGCGCACCGCGGGGTCGGTGTACTCGGCGGCCGGTAACTCGTAGCCGCCGACCACATCGGTCGGCGCCATGCACGGCAGGAAGCTGTGCGGTTGCCGATTGGCGAGGTACTCCCACACCGGCGGCATCCGCCCCGCCGAGCGCCAGCCCGCTTCCGCTCCGAGCGCGATGAACCAGCCCGCGATCTCGGTGCGCAGCCGGGCCAGTTGCGCAGGGCGTGCGTAGCGTGCGAGGTGCTCGAAGGACGTGCGAAACGCGCGCAGGATCGGATCGGCTTCGAGAGCGGCCTCGAGCTGGGCGACGTAACGCGCGGGAAGATGGACCGGGTCCATGGCGGCGGCCGCCAATTCGAGCCGGGGACCCAACTCCGCCTCGGCGCTGGACGGGGTGCCGTCCGGTGCCCGGTCGTCGGCATCCTCCTCGCAGTAGTAGTCGTCCACGGACCATTCCGAGACCGCGCATTTCGCCGCCGCCAGCAGCCGGTCGGCATCGTCGCAGTCCGGGTGGGCGAGCATGATCAGCCGGCCGAAATCGGCGTCGCGCAACTCCTGCAGCCGCCCCTCGTACAACCCGATGTCCCTGGCCCAGTCGACGATGCCGATGTTGACGGCCTCGGCGAGAGCCGGATCGTCACGCAGCGGCGGCGGGCAGTACAGCGGTGGAATCGGATCCTGCCGATCGCGGCACACCTCGGCGGTGCCGGATCCGGTCGGTGTGCGTGGCACGCGTGCGGGACCGCCCGCGGCATCCGACCCGATGCTCGGTTGCGTCCGCGTGCCCGTGCGAGGTGGCCCCGCGAGGCCGTGTAGCAGCGCCGACGGCGTGCCGAGCCCGGTGGGTCCGGTGGGAATGCGTGGCGCTGCGGGCAACGGAGTTCGTCCCGTCACCAGGGGCGGCCCCGGTGCGGTGGCGAGAACTGCGGCTGCCCCTTCGATGGCTGCTCCCGGTGTGCCGGCGCGGACAGCGGTAGGGGAAGTCGCCGCCACGGCGGGCGTCGTGGCAGCGTCCGCGCCGGTACGGGGAAGCAACAGCGCGGCGGCGCCCAGGCCGGACGGACCGAGCAGAGCGCGCGGTGTGACCCCCGCCTGTCCGGCCACCGACGAAATATCCGGCGAATCAGCCGCTTTCGTCGACAACAGGTCGGCCGGAGCGGTTGTCCGGGTATTGGTGAGTAGCGCGACGACGGTGGCGGCCACCTCATCGGTGGCGTGCGCCGCCGCGGCGCGGGAGAGCACCGACATGCCCATCACCCCGGTCAGTCGGCTTGCCGGGCGACCGAGACGTTGTCGAGCACGCCGAGCGCGTCGGGCACCAGCACGGCCGCCGAGTAATAGCAGCTGATCAGGTAGGAGATGATCGACTGGTCGTCGATGCCCTTGAAGCGCACGTTGAGGCTCGGCTCGTATTCGTCCGGAATCCCGGTCTGGTGCAGGCCGATCACGCCCTGGTCCTTCTCGCCGGTGCGCATGGCCAGGATCGAGGTGGTCTGGGTGTCGCTGATCGGGATCTTGCCGCACGGGAAGATCGGTACGCCTCGCCACGCCGGAACCCGGTGCCCGTCCACCTCGACCGGATCCGGGTAGAGCCCGCGCTTGGTGCATTCGCGTCCGAACGCGGCGATCGCCTTCGGATGGGCAAGAAATAGTTTCGTGCTGCGGCGCATGCTGAGCAGTTCGTCGAAGTCGTCCGGGGTGGGCGCGCCGGTCTCGGCGTAGATGCGCTGCTTGAGATCGCAGTTGTGCAGCAGCCCGAAGTCGGGGTTGTTGACCAGGTCGTATTCGCGGCGTTCGTAGAGCGCTTCGATGGTCAGGCGCAGCTGCTGCTCGACCTGATTCATCGGGTCGTTGAACAGGTCGGCGACTCGGGTATGCACCCGCAGCACGCTCTGCGCCAGGCTGAGTTCGTATTGGCGTGGGGCGGCGTCGTAATCGACGAACGTGCCTTCCAACAGCGGCTCGCCCGCGTGGCCGGAGGCGATCGCGATGTCCGCCTCGCCTTTGTTGTTCTGCGGATGGGTGGGTGCGGAAGCCACGCGAGAAAGTTGCTCGCGCAATGCCGAAGTTCTGTCGATGAACTCTGTGAGTGATCGTCGCGGAAGGACCAACATGGTTGTTCGCGTGACCGTCTTGATGGTGACCGGCCAGATCGCCGAAGGTTCGGTCAATATCGTGTCGCCGAAGAAGTCGCCGCCGCCGAGGATGCCGAGCTTCGTCTGCTCGCCGTACTCACCCGACCCGATTTTGCTCAATTTGCCGTGCACGATCAGCAGAATTTGATCCATCGGATTGCCGAATTCCGCTACCACAATGCCCGGTTCGAGATCGCGCTGTTCGAAACGGTCCGCGAGGGCGCGCAGCACGTCCTCGTCATCGAATCCGCGCAGCGCCGGAAGTTCTTGCAATTCCAGGGGAATGACGCGTGCGGTGGAGCCGTCGATGACGAATTCCACTTCGCCGTTGCCCACGGTGTGGGTGAGGCGGCGGTTCACTCGGTATACACCGCCGTTGACCTGCGTCCACGGCAGTGCGCGAGTGAGCCATCGCGAGCTGATGCCCTGCATCTGCGGTTCGGATTTGGTGGTGTGCGCGAGCAGGCCCGCGGTACTGGTGCTCAGGCTCCTGCGCACGTTGTTTTCCGTTTGGACTGGCATTTCAATGGTCATGCGTGGTCCTCACCTCGAGACGGCCACCGAGACGTGGTGACGGGTTGTGGAGCAGGGGATTCGAGATCGTCGATAGTTCAGAGTCGCCGGGTGTTCACATCAAACAGCAGCGGGCGTGCCCGCGGAGAGCTCATCGATCGAATTTGCCTACGCGCCAGGGCGTTCCAGACGTGATCGATGGTAGACGCCGAAAGCGGCTGTGCACAGAAAAATTTCGAAGATCGTTCCGACGCGCGCCGGATGGTCACGACACGCGGTCGATTCCGGTAACGGCGGGTTGCGTCCGGAGGTCCGGTCCGAATTGCGTTCTGGTAGCGGCAGATCAGCTATGTGAGCGTTCGACTGCCTCGGCACAAGCGGTGCCCGGCGCTCTCTCGATGTGGGCGAATCGGGCGGCTGGAGTGGCCATCGCGGCCATGCCGTGGCATCCACCGGTCGCGAGCGATGTCCCTACCCGCTGTGCTGCCGGACGTAAGCCATGTCCGAGCCGGGGCGTGGGTGCCGCCGGGATACGGTCGAGTAGGTGACCCCTCGATCGATGTGCGCCCGTATTCAAGCGCGGCGTGAAAACGGTGGCGGGCGCCCGGGCACACCGATGGCGCTGACCTATCCGGGTTGCCGGTGGCCGGGGCTGCCGCGATGGAATGTTTCCGCGTCGATACGTGACCGGCAGGGAGCCGACTGCGGCAACCTGGCATGTGACGTGTCACAGCGGACACATAATGGACAAGTGGTGTGGGAAGCTCGTCTGAACACGTCGCCGTGTGTGATGCGGGTCACGTTCTAGGGTAGGGCCAGGAGCGATGGTGAAGTTGAATGCGAAGGTTGTGGTGGGCTCGGTACAGCGGTTGATGGCGACCGCGCAGAACGGCCTGGAGGTCATCCGCTTCGGCGGACTGACCCCTGACGTGGCGTCCTCGCCGTTCGAGGTCGTGGAACGCAGACGCATGTACCGGCTGCGGCATTACTTCCCCGACGACACGACGCCGGGGCGCCCGGTGGCCGTGCTGGTCCCGCCGCTCATGGTGAACGCCGACATCTGGGATGTGAACGCCGAAGAGGGCGCCGTCGGGATCCTGCACCGCGGCGGCATCGACTGCTGGGTGGTGGACTTCGGCTCGCCCGCCAGCGAGGAGGGCGGCTGGCAGCGCGATCTCGCCGACCACGTGCTGGCCGTCAACAGCGCGATCGACACCGTCAACGAGGCCACCGGCAGCGGCGTGCACCTGATGGGCTACTCGCAGGGCGGCATGTTCGCCTACCAGACCGCCGCCTACCGGTACGGCAAGGGCGTGGACAGCATCGTCACCTTCGGCAGCCCGGTCGACATCGTCGCGGGCATGCCGTTCGGGCTGCCCTACGGCATGGTCTCCGACGTCGCGGACTTCCTGGCCGATCATGTGGTCACCCGGTTGCCGATCACCGACTCCATGGTGCGCATCGGCTTCCAGTTGCTCGATCCGGTGAAGACGGCCAAGTCGAGGATCGACTTCCTGCTTCAGCTGCACGACCGCGAGGCGTTGTTGCCGAAGGAGCGCCAGCGCCGATTCCTCAACAGTGAAGGCTGGGTCGGTTACGCGGGCCCGGCCGCGGCGGATCTGCTCAAGCAATTCGTCGCGCACAACCGACTGATGCTCGGCGGTTTCGTGATTCGCGATCACCCGATCTCGCTGGCCGAACTGAAATGCCCGATCCTGGCGTTCGTCGGCGAGGTCGACGACATCGGACAGCCCGCCGCGGTGCGCGGCATCGTGCGGGCCGCGCCGAACGCGGAGGTCTACGAGGCGACATTGGTCGCGGGCCACTTTGGCCTGGTGGCCGGAAGCATGGCCAGCAAACACACCTGGCCGCTGGTGCGGCAGTGGGTGGAATGGATGAACGGCGACAAGCCGCTGCCCCCTGAGATCGTGCCGATGACCGAGCACGTGCCCAGCAATCGCCCCCGCTCGGCGGCCACCCGGGTGGTGCACACCGCCGCGACGCTGGCCGAGGCGGGCACCGGCGTCGGCAAGGCCCTCGAAGGCATCGCGAGCAACACGGTGCGCGGATCGATCGAACTGGCGGGAGAGGCCGCGCGGGCTCTGCCGAGGCTGACCCGCCTCGGCATGATCCAGCCGCACACCCGCATATCGCTCGGCCGTTTGCTGACCGAGCAGACGCGCCGCGCGCCGCAGCGGGACCTCTTCCTGTTCGACGACCGCGTGCACACCAACGCGGCGGTCAACGAGCGCATCGACAACGTGGTGCGCGGCCTGATCTCGGTGGGCGTGCGCCCGGCCATGCGGGTCGGCGTGGTGATGGAGACCCGGCCCAGCGCGCTGGCCTCGGTCGCGGCGCTGTCGCGGCTGGGCGCGGTGGCGGTGCTGCTCGCCCCGCACAGCGACCTGCGCCGCGCGATCGAGCTCACCGGCGTCGAGACGCTGATCTCCGATCCGGAGAACCTGCGGCAGGCCGCCGCGACCGACGCCAGGGTGCTGGTGCTCGGCGGTGGTAGCACGCGCGAGCTGGCGCTGCCCACGACCGACCGCCTGATCGACCTCGAGCAGATCGACCCGGCGCGGGTGCGGGTGCCCGCCTGGTACCGGCCGGACCCCGGTCTGGCGCGCGAGCTGGCGTTCGTGCTCGTCACCGGCACCGGTGACCGGCTGGAGACGAAGTACATCACCAACCACCGCTGGGCGCTGTCGGCGTTCGGCACCGCGACCACGGCCGATCTCAATCGCAGGGACACGGTGTACTGCCTTGCGCCGCTGCATCATTCGTCCGGGCTGCTGGTCAGTCTCGGCGGGGCGATCGCGGGTGGCAGCCGGGTCTCGCTGGCCCGGTCGCTCGACCCGGCGCGCTTCGCCGAGGAGGTGCACCGCTACGGCGTCACCGTGGTGACCTACACCTGGACCATGCTGCGCGACATCCTCGACGCGGAGGTGTTCCCGGACGGCCACAGCCACCCGATCCGTTTGTTCATCGGCTCCGGAATGCCCGCCGGACTGTGGCGGCGCACCGTGGAGCAATTCGAGCCCGCCCGCGTGCTCGAGTACTACGCCTCGATCGAGGGTGACGTGGTGCTGGCCAACGTGGCCGGGGTGAAACGCGGCTGCAAGGGGAGGCCGGTTCCCGGCACCGCGAAGGTGGAACTGGTCGCCTACGACCCGCTCACCGAACGCATCCTGGTCGACGGATCCGGCTACGCCCGCCGTTGCGCGGACAACGAGGTGGGTCTGCTGATCGGCAAGGCGTCCGACGGCGTCGACATCTCCGCGGGCGGCCTGCGCGGGGTCTTCACGGCGGGCGACTCCTGGATGCCGACGGAGAATCTGTTCCGCCGCGACGGCGACGGCGACTACTGGCTGATGGACCGCACGGACACGGTGATCCACACCCGGCGCGGGCCGGTCTTCGGTCAGCCGATCGTCGACGTGCTCAATGACATCACCGCTGTGGACATGGAAGTCACCTACGGACTGAACGTCGACGACCATTGCATCGCGGTGGCCGCGGTGAGCGTGCGCGAAGGTCTCCGCCTGGACCCGAAGGATGTCACCGAGGCGTTGCGGGTGCTGGACCCGGACCAGCGGCCCGACCTGGTGTACGTGGTGGACGACATCCCGCGCAGCCCGTCGTTCCGTCCGTCCGCCCGCGCCGTGCAGGCGGCGGGCAGGCCGGAGCCGGGGCCGGATACCTGGTGGTACAACCGGGCATCGGACGCCTACGAGATCCTCACCGACGACCAAGCGCGCGCGCTGCTCGGTGGCTGACGCGATACATGTTGCCGAAGAGCCGGATTCATCGACCGATGGCATAGTGAGTGCCTGTGGGAACGAGCCTCATTTACCGCAACGGGACTGTCTACGAGGTCCTGATGCGCGGGTTGTACGGCAAGCACTACACGGCTCGGTATCGCGCTATCGCGGAACTCGTCCCGGAAGGGGCGAGCGTGGTCGATCTGTGCTGCGGACCCGCGACGCTCTACACCCGCTACTTGCGCCACAAGTCGGTCGACTACACCGGGCTCGATCTGAACGAGCGCTTCGTCGCGCGCGTGAACGAAGCGGGAGGGCGGGGCAAGGTGTGGAATTTGCATTCCGGCGACGCGCTGCCCACGGCCGATTACGTCATCATGCAGGCCAGCCTCTACCACTTCCTGCCCGAGCCGCGCCCGCTGCTCGATCGGATGCTCGCTGCGGCCACCGACCGGGTGATCGTCGCCGAACCGGTCCGCAACCTGGCCACCAGCGACAATCCGGTCCTCGCCACGATCGGCAAGCGGTTCACCGACGCGGGCGACGGCGAGCAGGCGCACCGCTTCACCGAGCGGACGCTGGACGAGTTCTTCACGGCGTACGGCCCGCGGGTGGCGCGGCAGTCCCTCATCGCGGGCGGGCGGGAGAAGCTCTACATACTCACCGCGTGAACCGGCGTGCGGACCGGTTCACACGGTGAACGCGGTGACCGCGTCCACGACGCGGGCCACCTGTGCGTCGGTGAGATCCGGCCAGAGCGGCAGACGCACGACGGTTCCGGAGAACTCCGCGCTGCGGGCGCAGGCCCGCGGCGTGCGGCCGAGCTTGAACCCGGCCGGGCTGGAATCCAATGGGATGTAGTGGAACGGTGCGGAGATACCCCGCGCCGCGAGGTGCGCGATCAGGTCGTCGCGGCGGCGCTCGTTCGGGGTCCGCAGGTAGTACAGATGCGCGGTGTGCCCGCGATCGGCGGGCACGGACATCAGACGGACATCGTTGCGCTCGGCCCACTCCGGCAGGGCGGCGGCGTAGGCGTCCCACACCCGGTGGCGTCCGGCCTGGATGGTGTCGAACTCGTCCAACTGCGCGTCGAGCACGGCCGCGTTCAGCTCGCTGGGCAGGTAGCTGGAGCCGATGTCCTGCCAGGAGTACTTGTCCACGGCGCCGCGCAGGAACCGGGCCCGGTCGGTGCCCTTCTCCCGGATGATCTCGGCGCGCGCCATCAGGATCTCGTCGGTGAGCAGCAGCGCGCCGCCCTCACCGCAGTGCACGTTCTTGGTGTCGTGGAAGCTCAGCGTGCCCATCGTGCCGATGGTGCCGAGCTTCCGGTCACGCCAGGTGCCGCCGAGTCCGTGCGCGTTGTCCTCCACGACGGCGAAGCCGTGCGCGTTCGCCAGGTCGAGCAGTCCGGCCATGTCGGCGGCGACGCCACCGTAGTGGATGACCACCACGGCCTTCGTCCGCTCGGTGACCACGGCCGCCACCGACTCAGGGTCCAGATTCCCGGTGGCCGGATCGATGTCGGCGAAGACGCACGTGGCGCCACGCAGCGCCATCGAGGTGGCGGTGGAGGTGAAGGCGAAGCTGGGCACGATCACTTCGTCGTCGGGCCCCAACTCCAGCAGCAGGCCCGCCATTTCCAGCGCGGATGTGCAGGAGGTGGTGAGCAGGGCGTGTGGAGCGCCCGTGATCGCCTTCAGCTTCGCGGTGGCCGACGCGGTGAACTGTCCGTCGCCGTGGCTGTGGTCGGAGGCCAGCACGGCCTCCAGATTCGCTAATTCCCGGCGCGCCCGGTACGGACGGCTGAAGATGACGCGGTCAGTGCTCAACCCGGTCGGTCCCCCTGCTGGCGGTGGTCGCGGTCATTTCCGAAGTGTCCGCCGGACGCGGTGTCGGCGTCTCGACGGTCAGATAGAGCGGTTTGCCCACCAGGATGTGCAGCGCCACGCCCAGGTACTCGGCGATGAGTCCGAGTGAGAACAGGATGGCGCCGGAGCACAGCAGCAGCACCACGATGGTGGATGCCCAGCCTTCCGGCGCCCAGCCGTCGGTGGTCAGCGCTTCGATCACGACGACCGCGGCCATCACGCCGCCGGCCAGCGCCAGGGTGACGCCGAGCAGGCTGACCAGCCGCAACCCGCGGGTCCCGCTGCACAGCACCATCTTCCAGAACAGCGAGAACAGGCGGCGGTAGTTGTAGCCGGACTCCTCCCTGCCCTCGGCGCGCAGCACCACCGGCGCCTGCGCGACGGCGCCGACCACCCAGGTCAGCGCGACGTCCAGGTAGACGCCGTTGGACGCGACCTCGGCCAGTTGCCTGCCGATGTCCCCGCGGATCAGCCGGTAGCTCTCGAACCGGGTGGAATCCGGGAACGCGAACAGCGTCGCGAGCACCAGCTTGGCTCCGCGCGAGGTCAGATTGCGCAGGAAGCCGTGCGGCCTGGTGTTGCTCGGCTTGGAGTAGACCAGATCGGCGCGCTGCGCCAGCGCCGTGTCCAGGAACGTGCTGATGAAGCGGGGATCGTGCTGGCCGTCCTCGTCCATGGTGACGATCCAGTCACCGGCCGCGGCCGACATCCCGGCGATCGTCGCGGCGTCCTGGCCGAAGTTGCGGCTGAGCCAGACGGTGCGCACGGTCGGATAGGTCCGTTGCAGTTCTTGCAGCACCACGTCGGAGCGGTCCGGGCCGTGGTCGTGCACCAGGATGATCTCGGAGACGACGAACGGGGTACCGCCGGGAGTCTCGGTGGTGCGCGTGAGATCGTGCAGTTCGGCGACCAGACCGGCGATCGTGTCCTCGCCCCGGTACACCGGCACAACCACCGACACCGTGTGCGGCCGGTCCACGCCGGGCCGTGCCGGGTCACCGTTCGTCGCGGGGGCGCCGGAACGGAGTGTGCGGGCGGGTGGGATCGGCATCAGCTGGATCGACTTTCGATGACGGTGCGTGCCGGTACTCGTGGCAGAACTGCGGAGCCCGAACCGGTGTGGACTCTAGCACGGTGCGCCGGGTGGCCAGCGGAGCAGCTGATCATGCCCTCATCTTGGTGGCGTCCGCGACCGATGCCAAGCCGGGAGCCGCCCTGTAGGGTTTGGAACTCGTGACGGACAGTGCAGTGCTCGACTCGCCGCCGGACGCGTATTCGCGGCGAGATGTCTACCGGTGGGGGGTCATCACCGCGCTCGGAGTGGTCGCGGGTTACCTCGCTGTCCTGCTCGCCAACGCCCGGCATTTCTTCACCGACGACACCGAGTCCCAGTACACCTCGTTGTGGGTCGGCCTCGGCCGTGCGCTGCGCGCAGGCGATTTTCCGGTCATGGTGCCCGAGCACTGGATGGCGGGCAACAACACCATGGACGACGCGGGCCTGTTCAACCCGCCGCAACTGCTGATCGATCTGATCGCGCCCTCGGTGGACAACGTCGCGCTGTACGCCACCGTCGTGAAGCTGATCTTCTCGATCATCGCCGCGCTCGGCGTGTACCGCGTCTGCCTCGTCTACGGCGGGCGGCCCGCCTGGTCGGCGGTGGCGGGTATCGCGCTGCCGCTGTCGGGCTTCTTCCTGTTCTTCGACGAAGCCAGCTGGATGACCGCGCTCACCGGCACAGCGTGGATGGTGCACGCTTGGGCGGCCTCGGTCCGCTACACGCGCGGTCGAGGCGGGCCCGTTCCGGTTTTCGTCTACCTGTACCTGACCATCTCGACGCAGTACATCTTCCCCGCGGTCGAAGCGGTGCTGATGCTGCTGGCCGTGGCCGTGGGCGAGCTCGTGTACCAGCGCAAGTGGCAGCCGGTGCTGCGGCTGACGCTGGCGGCGGGCTGCGCCGGGCTCGCGGGCCTGCTGACCTTCCTGCCGAGCATGCTGTCGGCCAAGGTGACCTGGCGCGGCACCGCGCAGATCAACAACGACCAGTTCCTGACGGTGCCGTGGTCGGAGTCGCTGAACGCCAGCCTGCCCAGTTCGATGCCCGCCTTCACGTCGTGGTGGGGTTACGTGCAGCCGCTGCCGGTCACCTACATCGCCTGGTTCCTGATCCCCGCCCTGGCGTTCGTCGACTGGCGGCGAGCCAAGGAGGCGTGGCGGGAGCTCAGCGCGATCGCGATCTTCGCGATCATGATGCTGATGTGGACGGCGGGCCCCGGTTCCGTCGGGCCGCTGCGCTGGCCCGCACGCGTGCTGCCGATGCTGGCCATCGGGCTGCTGGTCCTGGTGTGCGTGCTGCTGGGGCGTTTCGGGACGTTCCGCGATCCGAAGAACCGCGGCATCGCGGCGGGCGTGCTGATCCTGCTGCTGTGGGTGCGCTCCTTCTCCGCCGACCCGCACGACGCCATCTGGCACGTCATCGCGGCCTTGGCGCTGGCGGCGCTGGTGGCGGCGGCGGTGTGGCTCGGGCGCGCCAAGGGCACCGCGGCGGCGTGCGCCCTGACCATCGTCGCGATGTTCCCGATCGCCTATTTCCAGGTCGATGCCGCGCAACCCACGCCGATGTCGTGGAATCTGCCGACGAAGCGTTCGGAGGCGATGGCCGCGTTCCCGGACTTCGCGGGCAACACCATCCAGCTGGGCGACCGCGGACTGCTGCAGCCGCAGGACAAGAGCATCGAGGCGGCCTACGGCTCGCTCGTCTTCGGTAACTACGCCCGCGGACTCGAGTTGAACTACGTCAACGGGTACACCCCCAGCGGCCATTTCTACTTCGGTGAGCTGCTGTGCATGCGCTGGGACGGCAGTGTCTGCCCGGACGCCTACCGGCGCATGTTCGCGCCGGAGCCGACCACCGGGCGGCCGTTGGTCGATCTGATGAACCTGGACCGCGTGGTGGTGCAGCGGGCGCTGTTCCCGGACGCGCCCGGCCGGCCCGCACCCGAGGGCTGGACGTGGGTCGAGTATCCCGGGCACGAGCGCTACATCGCGGTGCTGGAACGCGTCGGCGGACCGATCTCGACGACGAACGGCCGCGTGACGGCGACCCAGAAAGCGACCGCGACATCGATCTCCGAGACCGACACCACCAGCCGGGTGCGCGTGTCCTCGGCCGAAGGCGGCCGGGTCGTGTTCGCTCGGCTGGGCTGGCCGGGGTACCGAGTCACGTTGAACGGCAAGTCGCTTCCGATCACGACGGTCGCCAAGTCCTTCATCGCCGTCGATGTTCCCGCGGGCACCCAGGACGCCGAACTGGTGCTGACCTGGCGTCCGCCCGGCTGGAAGATCGGCATCGCCGCCGTGGTGGCGGGTGTGCTCGGCATCGGCGTCCTGCAGTGGCTGTTCGTCCGGTCCCGGCGCCGCGAGGAGCCGGAGGAGAGCGCCGCCGCCGAGCCCGCCGAACCGGATCGCCAGTTGGCGGACGTCGTTTCGTGACGACGAACCCGCCTCCGGTCGCCGTGGGCGCCGACGCGGTGGGCGACGGGCCCGCGGCCGGACTCCTGGTGCGGGTGGTCCGGCGGCAGGAGGTCGCCTTCGCGCTGGTCGGCGCGTGCAACACCCTGCTCGGGATCGCGCTGACCGTGGTGTGGCTGGCGGTGCTGGGTGACGCGTGGCCGCCCGCCGTGGCGGTCGTGCTGGCCTACGCCGTCGGCATCGTCGTCGCTTTCGTCCTGCACCGGACGCTCGTGTTCCGGGTGCGCGGCCGAGTGCTGCGCGACTTCGCGGGCTTCGTCGTGGTGAATTCCGGTGGGCTGCTGATGAACACGGTGCTGCTGTCGCTGGCGGTCTCGGTGCTGCACCTGCCGCGGATTCCGTCGGCCGTCGTGGTGATGGGCCTGGTCGCCGTCGTCAGTTTCTTCGGCCATCGCTACATTTCGTTCCGCCGCAAGCCGGAGGCGCGGACCGAGAACGCGACCGGATGACGCGTCACCGAATGGCATCCCGGTACTGGCTTGCCGGAGCGGCACCGCGGTGACGGTAGGGTCTGGAACTCGTGGCCGAACGTAGCACCTTTCCTTCGCGCGAAGTCTGCACATGGGGCGTCATCACGGCGCTCGGGGTCATCGCGGGATACGGTGCGGTGCTACTCGCCAACGTCCGGCATTTCTATACCGACGACACCGAATCGCAGTACGCGCCGCTGTGGGTGATGCTCGGCCGGTACCTGCGCGAGGGACGATTGCCCGGCATGATCCCCGAGCACTGGATGGCGGGCAACTACACCATCGAAGAGGCCGGGCTGCTCAATCCGCCGCAACTGCTGATCGATCTGATCGCGCCCTCGGTCGACAACCTCGCGCTGTACGCCACCGTGGTGAAACTGATCTTCGCGATCATCCTGGCGCTCGGGGTGTACCGGATCTGCCTGGCCTACGGAGCGAAGGCGCCGTGGGCGGCGGTCGCGGGGGCCGCCATTCCGTTCACCGGATGGCTGCTGTTCTTCGACGAGTCCAGCTGGATGACCGCGTTCACCGGCACCGCCTGGATGGCTCACGCCTGGGCCTCCGGCGTGCACTACGCCCGCGGGCGCAGCGGGCCGATTCCCACCTTCGTCTTCTTGTATCTGGCCATCTCGGTGCAGTACATCTTCCCGGCGGTCGAGGCCGGGCTGATGGTGGTCGCGGTCGCGATCGGCGAACTCGTGTACCAGAAGGCGTGGCGTCCGTCGGTGCGTCTGCTCACCGTCGCCGCCGGTGCGGCGCTGGCCGGACTGGCCACCTACCTGCCGAGCATGCTGTCGGCGAAGGTGACCTGGCGCGGCACCGCGCAGATCAACAACGACCAGTTCCTGACGGTGCCGTGGTCGGAGTCGCTGAACGCCAGCCTGCCCAGCACGCTGCCCGCGTTCAGTTCCTGGTGGGGCTACGTGCAGCCGATGCCGGTGGTCTACATCGCGTGGTTCCTGATTCCCGCGCTGGCGTTCGTCGACTGGCGCAAGGCGCTCGGCGCGGCGCGTGAGCTCGTCGCGCCCGGGCTGTTCGCGGTGATGGCGCTGATGTGGACGGCCGGTCCCGGCGCGGTCGGACCGTTGCGCTGGCCCGCGCGGGTGTTGCCGATGATCGCGCTCGGCCTGCTGGTGCTGGTGTGCGTGCTGCTCGGCCGTTTCGCGACCGTGCGGGACTGGCGGCGGCGTGGCACAGCGGCCGCGGTGCTGATCGGCCTGCTGTGGGTGCGCACTTTCTCGGCCGCGCCGCACGAGGTGATCCGGCACGTCGTCGCGGCGCTCGGGGTGGCCGCGCTCGGCGCCGTCGCGGTATGGCTCGGGCGCAGCCGGGGCGTGTCCGCGGCGTGCGCGCTGATCGTCGTTTCGGTCTTCCCCATCGCGTACCTCCAGGTGCGGGACGCGCAACCGACGCCGATGGGCTGGAATCTGCCGGAGAACCGCTCGGAGATGAAAGCCGCGTTCCCCGACTTCCCCGGCACCACATTGCAACTCGGCGACCGCATGCTCATCCCGCCGCAGGAACGGAATCTGCCCGGCGCGTACGGATCGCTGGTATTCGGCAACTACGCCAAAGACCTCGAGCTGACCTACGTCAGCGGATACACCCCCAACGGGCACTACTGGTTCGGCGAGACGTTGTGCATGCGCTGGGACACCAGCGTCTGTCCCGATGCCTACCGGCGCGCGTTCGCGACCGAGCCGACCACCGGCCGGACCATCGTCGACCTGATGAAAGTCGACCGGGTGGTACTGCATCGCGCTCTGTACCCGGACGCGCGCGACCAGCCCGCGCCGCCCGGCTGGCGCTGGGTCGACTACCCCGGGCACGAGAAGTACATCTCGGTGCTGGAGCGCACCGACGGCTCGATCTCGGCGCGGGACGGCCGGATCGCCGCCACCCAGGGCGTGACTGCCACCTCGGTCGGGGAGTCGGACACGACCAGCCGGGTGCGGGTGAGTTCCACGGAGGGCGGCCGAATCGTCTTCGCGCGGCTCGGCTGGCCCGGTTACCGCGTGACGCTCGACGGTCGCGAGACACCCTCCACGTTGGTGGCGAAAACCTTTGTCGCCGTGGATCTTCCGGCTGGCAGCTCCGGTGACCTGGTCGTGTCGTGGCAGCCGCCGGGGTGGCGGATCGGCGTCGCCGCGGCACTGCTCGGCCTGCTCATCGTCGGCCTGTCGCAGTGGGCGTATCTGCGCGGCAGGCGGCGGCTCGACGAAGGTTCCGGTGCCGAGCCGTCCCCGCTCGACGCGGCCGTGACGCCGGAAACCCACCTGGCCGACGCCGCCCGATGAGCGCGGATGCGGCGGACGACGTCGGCGCGCCTGCATCGGACGCGCGGCGCTTCGATGCCGCGGGTGTCACGGCCGAGACGGGTTCCGGAGCCAAGAGCGCGGACCCGGGTCCGCTGCTGCGCCTGGTGCGTCGGCAAGAGATCGCGTTCGCCATCGTCGGCATGGTGAACACGGGTCTCGGCATGGCCCTGACGGTGCTGTGGCTGGCGGTACTCGGCGACCGGGCGCCCGCCGCGCTCGCGCCCGCCCTGGCCTACTCGATCAGCGTGTTCGTGGCGTTCGTCCTGCACCGGACCCTGGTGTTCCGGGTGCGCGGGCGCACGGTGCGGGATTTCGTCGCGTTCGTCGCGGTGAACTCCGGCGGACTGGTGCTGAACATGGTGCTGCTCCAATTGGGCGTCTCGGTGCTGCACCTGCCGAGCATTCCGTCGGCGATCGCGGTGATGGCGCTGGTGGCGGGCGCCAGCTTCTTCGGTCATCGCCACATCTCGTTCCGCCGGACGCCCGCCCCCGATGCGGACGGTTCTCGTTCCGGCCCGGCCGGAAGGTAGGTTCCTGATATGCCTGAGCACACCACCCTGGACGCCACACTGCTGAGCCTGCTGGCCTGCCCGCAGGACAAGGGCCCGCTGCGGCTGGTCCGCGCCGCCGACGACAGCGCGTTGCTCTACAACCCGCGCCTGCGGCGGGCATACCCGATCGAGAACGGCATCCCGGTGCTGCTCGTCGACGAAGCCAGGGACGTCACCGACGCCGAGCACGAAGCGTTCACCGCTCAGGGCGACGCCTGACCCTCCGCGCGGCCGTCCCCTTTCTCTCACGACTCGCCCACTGCGCGGCAACGGATGCGTCACGGTCGTTTTGCGTCCATTGACCGTTCGAAGCCGGCTCCGCCATGATCATTTGCACTTCGAGACGGTCATCTCGCTCCAGCACAGGGGCGTTGCGACCGACCTGATCAGCGCACAGGTGGCGTATGAGAGAGAGGTCGGGAACGTCATGAGCGATTCGCGTTTACGTAATTGGACGGCTCGATGCGCGATGGCCTGCGCAGTCGCGGCGGCGGGATTCGCCATGGCGACGCCCGCGCAGGCCGAGCCACTGTGGCCGGGTGGCCCGGACATCCCCGGTTTGCCCGCGCTCATTCCACCTCCGCCGCCCCCTCCGGCCGTGGCGCCGTGTTCCACCGCGGCCCGTGCGTGCATGCGGCTGTCCACCAATGAGGCGTGGCTGATGGACGACGGCAAGGTGGTCTACGGCCCGACGCCGATTTCGCACGGCATGCCGGGATACGAGACGCCGCCCGGCGTCTTCCACGTCTCGTTCAAGAAGGAGTTCCACTGGAGCACCATGCACAACGCTCCGATGGAGTACGCGACCTTCTTCAACGGCGACATCGCCTTCCATGTCGGTCCGATCGAGAAGAAGTCGCACGGCTGCGTCCGGATGACCTACGAGGGTGCCAAGGCGTTCTACGAGTACCTGTGGCCCGGTGACGTCGTCGAAGTCGTGGAGTGACGGCCCCGGCGTCCCCTCGTCGCGGTCACCGGGACACCGGTTCCTGGCCGATGTCACCGGTCAGATAGCGCTGCAGCGTCGGGCCCACGGCGGCGACCAGATCGGCGGCGGACATCGAGGCCAGCGGTTCCACTCCGATGACCTTGCGGCCGACCAGCACGCCGATCATCTGCGAGGCGACCAGGCTGATCCGGGCGCGGCCGTCGTCCTGCGGGGTGGCGATCCGCCTGCGGACGCGTTCCAGCACGACCTCCAAGAGGAACGCCCTGGCCAGGGACGGATCGTGACTGCCGGCCAGGACACTGCGCACCATCGCGACCACGCCGGGACCCGCGGGCGAATCCCACACGGCGACCACCGTGCGAAGAATGGTCTCGCCCAACCGGTCCAGCGGTGCGGCCTCGATGACGCGCAAGGTCGCCTCGGGATCCACCGGCAACTCCACCACCGCGGCGAAGAGCTGTTGCTTGGTGCCGAAGTAGTGATGCACCAGAGCGGGATCGACCCCGGCGTCGGTGGCGACCGCGCGCACGGAGGTCTTGTCGAAGCCGATATCCGCGAACCGGGCGCGGGCGGCCGCGAGGATGGCCTCGCGGGCGCCCGATTGCCCGGGTCGGCGGCCGGTGCGAGCGGGACGCTCGGCGCCGTTGCCTGCCGTCACGCGGTCCGCCGTCGTAGCGTGGCCGCGCCGAGGCACAGGGCGACGATCGCGAACCCGGCGACGATGGCCAGATCGCGCCACATCTGGCCGGTGACCTCCGGATGCGTCGATACCTGTTGCAGCGCGTCGACCGCGTAGCTCAACGGCATCACGTTGCTGATCACCTCCAGCCAATCGGGCAGTTGGCCGCGGGGAACGAGCAAGCCGCACAAGAAGATCTGCGGGGCGACCACGACCGGCATGAACTGTACGGCCTGGAATTCGGTGCGGGCGAACGCGCTCGCCAGCAGACCCAGCGCCACCCCGCACACCGCGTCGACGACGGCGATCAGCACCACCCACGCGGGGCTGCCCGCCGAGCCCAGTCCGAGCAAACCGAACGAGACCAAGCAGGCGACGATCGCCTGCGCGGCGGCGGCCAGCGAGAACGCGGTGCCGTATCCGGCGAGCAGGTCGAGTTTCGTCAGCGGCGTCGACAGCAGTCGCTCCAACGTGCCCGAGGTGCGTTCCCGCTGCATGGCGATCGCGGTGATCAGGAACATCACGATGAACGGCAGGATTCCGAGCATGCTGATGCCGACCCGGTCGAACAGCGGCACCGGATTCAGCGGGTTGGTCGGAGTGTCCTTGTAGATGAAATACAGCAGCGCCATCAGCAGGGCGGGGACCACCAGGATCATGGCGACGGTGCGGTGGTCGTTGCGCAGTTGCCGCAGGATGCGGCCGGTGGTCGCGGCGTAGGGGCGCAGCGTCGGCGTCCGCTTCGGCGCGGCTTCCGAGATGGCGGTCATGCGTTCTGTCCCATCGTGATAAGGGTGAGGAAGGCGGTTTCCAAGTTCTGCTCGCCGGTCTGCGCGCGCAGTTCGTCGGGGCTGAGCTGGGCCAGCAACTGACCGTCGCGCATCAGCAGCAGCCGGTCGCAGTGCTCGGCCTCGTCCATGACATGACTGGAGACCAGCAGTGTCGTCCCGTTCGCGGCCAGTTCGTGGAACTGCTTCCACAACTCGACGCGCAGCACGGGATCCAGGCCGACGGTCGGTTCGTCCAACACCAGCAGTTCGGGCTGGGCGACCAGCGCGCACGCGAGCGACGCCCGCGTCAGCTGGCCGCCCGAGAGTTCGTCGCCGCGTTGCTGGGCGTGATCGGCCAGGCCCACCGCTGTGATCGCGTCGTCCACGTCGGCGCGATCGCGGCCGTAGAGCGCGGCGAAGTACGCGACGTTCTCCCGGACGCTGATGTCGTTGTAGATGCTGGGCGCCTGCGTGACATACCCGATCAGATGGCGAAGCGTCGGGGAGCCCGCCGGGTGGCCGAGCGCGGTGACCTCGCCCGATTCGATGATCTGGGTGCCGACGATGCTGCGCATCAGCGTCGTCTTGCCGCATCCGGACGGACCGAGCAGCCCGGTGATCGAGCCGCGCGGGATGGTCAGCGAGACGTCGTGCAGGACTTCACGGCCGCCGCGGTGGACCCGCAGATCTCGTACCTCGACGGCGGGGGAGGGGCTGGCTTGCGACACGGTCGCCTCAATTCATCGAGTGTTGAATTCACTGTACGATGAATTTAGCGCGCTCGCGCTCGACCGGCAAGAGTGCTTTTCCCGGAATCAGTGGCCGTGCCGCACCGGCGGTGTTCCCGCCGCCTGGCCCGGGTTCACGACCACGAACTGGCCCATCATCCCGAGGTCCTCGTGCCAGAGCAGATGGCAGTGGTACATGTACGGCGCGTCCGGATCGGCCGGGCCGTCGAAGCGCATCGCCAGCCGGACCGTGCTGTTCGGCGGCAGGAAGACGGTGTCCTTCGGGCCGGTCAGTGCCGGGGGCGGCGGCTCGTCGTCCACCGCGAGCACGCGGAATCGCACGTCGTGGATGTGGAAGTTGTGCGGCATGCCGTCGTTGTTGCGCACCACCCAGGTCTCCGCCGTGCCGCGCGTGACCGCGAAATCGATGCGATCCATGGCCATCGGCCTGCCGTTGATCCCGGCCAGGTTCAGGTCGAAATGCCGTTCCAGCACCGAATCACCGCCGTCCGGGGTGGTCGGAGACGCCAGGACCGCGGGGAGTTCCGGCGCGGGCCGCAACGTGCTTGCCGCGCGTAGTTCGAGGATGTCGAAAGTGTCGTCGCCGCCGGAGAACCGCTGAGTCCAGAAATCCAGCCCGGCGTCGAGTTCGCCGCCGCGCAGCACGGTGCGCTCGCCCGGCCGCATCCGGACCACGATCTCCGCCCGCTCGCCCGGTGACAGCCGAAGCCGGTCCACGGTGCTCGGTCTTTCGATCAGCCCGCTGTCGGTCGCGACGAGCGAGAACGGCCGCCCGTCGGCGAAGACGAAGGTATAGATCCGCGCGGTCGAGGCGTTGAGCAGACGCAACCGGACGAGTTCGTCGCCGACGTCGCGGTACGGCGCCAGCGTGCCGTTGACCATCGTCCGATCGCCGAGAAACCCGACGTCGCGGAACATCGCATGCGCGGAGTCGAACGCCGCGCCGTCGAACCGCACGTCCTGGACGATCAACGGCAGATCGTTCACCCCGTAGTCGGAGGGGAGGGGCAAGGCGGTGGACACCTCGTCGTCGAGCAGGAACATACCCGCCAGTCCGCGGCGCACGTGCTTTTCGGTCGCACCGTGCGGATGGGGGTGATACCAGAGCGTCGCGGCCGGTTGATCGATGGTCCACCGCGGCGTCCACGCCGCGCCGGGAGCCACCATCTGGTGCGGCCCGCCATCCATTGCCGCGGGCAGGTGCATGCCGTGCCAGTGCACGGTGGAGGCCTCCGGCAACGTGTTGCGCACGGTGACGGCCACGTTCTCCCCGCGCCGCGCCCGCAGCGTCGGCCCGAGGTAGTCGCCGTTGAATCCCCACGTCTCCGTAGTCCGGCCGGGCTGGAATTCCCTTCGCCCGGCGCGCATGTCGAGTTCGAACGTGCGCGTCCCGTCGGCGCCCACCCGCGACGGCGCCAGCGGAGGAATGGCGAGTTCGTTCCGGAATTCCGTCTTCCCGGCCGTGGACACGTCCGCTCGGGCGTAGACCCAGGCGACCCCACCGACCACGAGGACCGGCAACGCCGCGACGCAGACGACAACGATGAGCAACCACCGCCGCTTGCGCGGCCGGAAATCCGAAAGCATGGACCGACGGTAGAAATGGCAAGTGCCCCAACGCATCCGGGAGCATCCCTATTTCCACCCCCGGTCCACCCCTGATGCCCGCGTCCGGACTTTCCGGGTGCGGGATCACGCACCGATCGGAAGCGGCTGGCGTACTGTGACCCAGAACACAGCTCGCGGTGTCACGTCCGGGTCCGGTCATTTGTCCCATGGTCGTCACCATCCGCCATTCCTGCCCCGGTGACCCGACCATTGGAGCACTGCCATGAACACCGAACATCGCATCGTCGTCCTCGGCGGCGGCTACACCGGCATGCTCGCCGCCGTGCGGCTGGCCCGGCGCACCCGGGCGCTCGACGTCCGGATCACGCTGGTCAACCCCTCGGCCCGATTCACCGAGCGTCTGCGCATGCATCAGGTTGCCGCCGGTCAGCAACTCGCGGACCACCGGATTCCCGCGCTGCTGGAAGGCACCGGGGTCGCCTTCGTCCAGGGCTGGGCCACGGCCATCGATCCGGTGAACCAAGAGGTGACCGTCGACGAGACGACTCGTCTTCCCTACGACGAATTGATCTACGCCCTGGGCAGCACCGCGGACACGACCATCGTGCCCGGCGCCGCAGACCATGCGTGGACCCTCGACAACCCCGCCACCGCACACCGGTTCGCCGAGCGCCTCACCGAGGTCGCGGCGCGCGGCGGCGCCGTCGCGGTCTGCGGCGGCGGCCTCACCGGCATCGAGGCGGCGGCCGAGATCGCCGAGAGTCATCCCGGCGCGCGCGTCACCCTGATCAGCACCGGCGAGCTCGGGGCCATGATGGGGACGAACGCCCGCGCGTACCTGCATCGTGCGCTCGATCGCCTCGGCGTCACCCGCGAGACCGGCCGGGCCGTGGTGAAGGTGCTGCCCGACGCCGTCGAACTGGCCGGTGGCGAGTTGGTGCCCACCGACCTGACGCTGTGGACGGCGGGTGTTCGCGTGTCACCGCTGGCCGCGCGGGCGGGCATCGAGACCGACGCGCACGGGCTGATCGTGGTCGACCCGACCCTGAGGTCGGTGTCGCATCCGGCCGTCCACGCCATCGGCGACGCCGCCGCGGTCCGTCAAGCGTGGGGGCAGATCCACGGCACCTGCCAGAGCGGGATGCCTACCGCCGCCTACACCGCCGACGTCATCGCGCGGCAACTGCGCGGCAAGCGCGTGCGGCCGTTCCGCTTCGGGTATTTCCACCAGCCGGTCAGCCTCGGCCGCAAGGACGCGGTCATCCAGTTCACCAAAGCCGACGACCGCCCGCGCCGTGGCTACCTGGCCGGACGCGCCGCGGTCATCTACAAGGAGACCGTCAGCAGCAGCCCGATACCGACCTTCGCGCTGAGCAAGCGGATGACGGTGTCGGTCGCGCTGTCGAAAGGTGGCCGAGCCACCAGGAGAATTCAGCCATGACCGACCGGACAACCGAGCAGGACCCGTTTCTCGAACACCGACGTCTGCTGTTCGCCACCGCGTACCGGATGCTGGGGACCGTCACCGATACGGAGGACGTCCTCCAAGACGCCTGGCTGAAGTGGAACGACACCGATCGGTCGACGGTGCGGCAACCCAAGTCCTACCTCGTGCGCACGGTCACCAACCTGTCGCTCAACCGGCTCACCTCGGCCAAGGCCACCCGCGAGAACTACGTGGGCCCCTGGCTGCCCGAGCCGTTGCTCACCGCACCGAACATCGCCGAGGAGACCGACTTGGCCGACACCGTCTCCACGGCGATGCTGGTGGTTCTCGAAACGCTCAGTCCTGTCGAACGCGCGGTCTTCCTGCTGCGCGAGGTCTTCGGCTACACGCACGCCGAGATCGCCGAGACCCTGGACCGGCCGGAACCCGCGATCCGGCAGATCGCGCACCGCGCCAAGCAGCACGTGCAATCCCGCAGGCCGCGGTTCGACACCGACAAGGCGCAGCGCGACCATGTCACCGCCCGATTCATGGCCGCCTGCTCCGGCGGCGATCTCAACGCGCTGATGGATCTGCTCGCCCCGGACGTCACGTCGTGGTCGGACGGCGGCGGCGTGGTCACCGCGGCGCGCCGACCGTTGTACGGACCCGATCACGTGGCCCGCTGGATCCTCGGCGTGCTGGCCAAGCCGGTCGTCGCGGGCTTCGTGTTCGAATCCGCCTGCATCAACGGTGAACTCGGCGCGCTCGTATTCATCGGCGGCTCCCCGGTGGCCGC
Organism: Nocardia sp. NPDC003999; assembly: GCF_053604885.1. NCBI lineage: Bacteria > Bacillati > Actinomycetota > Actinomycetes > Mycobacteriales > Nocardiaceae > Nocardia > Nocardia sp. NPDC003999. Next base: position 4,778 of record NZ_JBSGIB010000029.1, on the reverse strand, counting down.
GTTCACCTACGACATCGTCGACGGACGAATCCAGAACCTCCGGTTCCAGGTCAACCCGTACAAGCTGAAGGGCCTTTCCATGGGCACCGACGCGCTCGGGTGATCTTCCGCCGTTCTAGGCTCCAGCCGTGACCAACCAGAGTGCCCTGTCCGCTGACGGCGGACAGGTACGGGCCTCGACGCTCGAGCTGTTCTTCGATCTCGTCTTCGTTCTCACCATCACCCAGCTGTCGCACGTCTACACACACCATCCAGGCTGGCAGGCACTCGCGCAGGTGGCGCTGCTGTTCGGGGTGATCTGGTGGATGTATTCCGGTTACGTGTGGCTCACCAACGAGGTCGCGCCGAACAGTTCCGCCCGGCGGACCTGGCTGCTGGTCGGCATGTTCGCCTTCTTCGTCCTCGCTCTGGCCATCCCGGACGCGTTCCACGGCACCGGCATCGCCTTCGGGTTCGGATACGTCCTGGTCACCGCCGTGCATACCGCGCTGTTCGCCTCGGCGGGCGGCACGTCGGCGACCACCGCGATCCGCCGGATCGCCCCGCTCAACGCCCTGGCCGCCGCCCTCGTGCTGGCGGGTGGGTTCGTGCACGACTGGGTGCAGTACGCCTGCTGGATACTGGCGTTCGCAGTGCAGGTGATCAGCCCCTATCTGGTCGACACGGGCGACTTCGTGGTCCGAGCCAGTCATTTCTGCGAGCGGCACGGGCTGGTCGTGATCGTCGCGATCGGCGAATCCCTCGTCGCCATCGGCGCGGGGCTGGCCGGAGAGCGGATCACGCCGGAGTTGATCGCCACCGTCGGCCTCGGTCTCTGCCTGGCCTACGTCCTGTGGTGGGCGTACTTCGGCGTCGACGACGAGCGCGGCGAGCACGCGCTGGCCGCGGTGCCGGACCGGGAACGGTCCCGGCCGGCCGTACTGGCCTACGGCTACGCCCTGTACCCACTGCTGATCGGCGTCATCGTGGCCGCGGCGGGCATCCAGATGAGCATCGCCCGCGGCGGCGTGGCGAGCCCGGTCGCCGTGGCCGCCGCGCTCTCCGGCGGCGTCGCGCTGTACTTCCTCGGTCAGTTCTTCTTCCGCCTGGCACTGCGGTTGCCGCGTCCCTGGGCGCGCCTGCTCGGGGCGCTCGCGGTGGCGGCCACCACCCCGATCGGCGTCTACTGGGTCTCCTGGGCGCAACTGGCCGCGATCGTGATCGTGGCGTACGCCGCCGTGATCGCCGACGACTTGCTCACATTGCGGTCGGGCGAGCACAGCGCGTACTTCTGAATGCGCACACTGTCTGCTCCGGTCGGCCGGGTCAACGATTTCCGCCGGTCGTCGCGGGTCGGGTCGGTCTGTGCGCATCGGCGCTCACGCCACATGGCACGCCGTCATGTCCTCGTCGCGATCGTTCGTGCCGAGGCGGTACGCGTGCCGAGCGGCTGCGCTGCCCCGCCTCCCCGTTGTCGCCGTCGAGGACAATGGCGGCTGTGTGTGCCCAATATGTCGAGGAACTTGCCGTCGAACCTCCCGCCGCCGCCCGCCGTCTGCTCGGGGCTACCTTGTGGTCGGGCCCGGTCGGTGTCCGGATCGTCGAAGTCGAGGCCTACGGGGGAGACCCGGCCGGGCCGTGGCCGGATCCGGCATCGCATTCCGGTCGCGGCCGGACCAAGCGCAACGGCGTCATGTTCGGCCCCGCCGGTGTGCTGTACGTGTACCTCAGCTACGGCATGCACACCTGCATCAACGTGACGAGCGGACCGGACGGCATCGCCAGCGCCGCGCTCATCCGCTCCGGCGAGGTCGTCGCGGGACTGGAGACGGCGCGCGCGCGACGTCCCGGCGCCCGATCCGATCTCGACTTGGCCCGTGGCCCGGGCAATCTCGGCGGTGCGCTGGGAATCACTCTGAGCGACTACGGAACTCCGCTGCTCGATCCGTCGTCGCCGATCCGGCTGGAACTGGACAGCCCCGTCGACGCCGCCGAGATCGCGAGTGGCCCACGGGTCGGCGTCAGCAGCGCGGCGGATGTGCCGTGGCGTTTTTGGCTTCCGGGTTCGCGGGCGGTGTCGGTGTACCGGCGCAGTCCGCGCGCTCCCTTGTCCGCCGCGCAGTCGGTCTGACGGCTCGTCGAGACTTTTCGCCGCGGCGCGATGAGTTTTCGCGAAGGTTCCCGTCCTATCAGGTGAACGCGCCACCAACCCGGCGCCACCGACCCGAAGGACAGAACCATGACCGCCATCACCACCACCGGCACCGTCGCCGTAGCCCGCCCCGGCAAGGTGCTCAACCGCACCCTGTGGACCCTGCAGATCCTGCTCGGCCTGTTCCTGATCGTCGCCTCGGGCATGCCGAAACTGGTGGGTCAGTCCGACGCGGTGCGGATCTTCCACGAGATCGGATTCGGCGACTGGTTCCGGTACCTCACCGGCCTGGTCGAGGTCGCGGGCGGCGCAGGTCTGCTCGTGCCGCGGCTGAGTGGCCTGGCCGCCTCCGGCCTTTCGGTCACCATGGTGCTGGCGGCCGCCACCCAGGCATTCCTCTTGGGCGCTCCCGCGCTGGCTCCGTTCCCGCTGGTGCTGGCCGTCGTGTTCGCCTGGATCGCCTACCAGCGCCGCGACAGCATCGCCGCGGTCCGGGAAATGCTGCCGCGCTGAGTGCACGCGTAGTGGACGGTCGGTGGACTCCGGTCCACCGACCGTCGATGCGCATTACGGGGTAATACGTCGCGGTGGACGCCTGGGGCGCTCTGGGTCGGTGCGCTCACCAGGTGCTCGCTACCGTCGATCACTCTGCCGGGCTCGTCGTCGAACGACCGTCTCGACCGCGAGCCTCGGCCATCCACCACGAACTCTCGCGCGAGTGCGGCGAGCGCCGCGAAGCGGTCCGATGCGGCGCGGAACCTCGCACCTGTGCTCGTTCAGCGAACGCGGCGAGACCGGACGACGATCCGTCTCCGCGAACCGGTCGGGCGGACACCTCGACCGCTCGCATGTAAATCATTCGACCGACACCGCCGCGCGCCCGAGACCGAGGTGCACACCTGGCCCCGAACCTCGTGCGGAAAGATAGGACATCGTGAGCGGCGACATCATCGACGAACTGACCTGGCGCGGTCTGATCGCGCAGTCCACCGACCTGGATGCCTTGCGTGCGGCGGCGGCCGCCGGGCCGCTGACCCTCTACGCCGGCTTCGATCCCACCGCGGCCAGCCTGCACGCGGGCCATCTGGTGCCGTTGCTCGCGCTGAAGCGTTTCCAGCGCGCCGGACATCGACCCATCGTGCTGGCCGGTGGCGCCACCGGGTTGATCGGTGACCCGCGCGACGTCGGCGAGCGGACCATGAACTCCGCCGACACCGTCGCGAGCTGGGCCGAGCGGATCCGCTCCCAGCTCGAGCGTTTCGTCGACCTGGACGACTCCCCGACCGGAGCGGTCATCGCCGACAACATGGACTGGACCGGGCCGCTGTCCGCCGTCGACTTCCTGCGCGATATCGGCAAGCACTTCTCGGTGAACGTCATGCTGGCGCGCGACACCGTCAAGCGACGACTGGACGGCGAGGGCATCTCCTACACCGAGTTCAGCTACATGCTCCTGCAGGCCAACGACTACCTGCAGCTGCGCCGCAACTACGGCTGCACGCTGCAGGTCGGCGGCTCCGACCAGTGGGGCAACATCATCGCGGGCGTCGAACTCAACCGCCGGGTCGACGGCGCGGCCGTGCACGCCTTGACCGTTCCGCTGGTGACCTCGGCGGACGGCAAGAAGTTCGGCAAGTCCACCGGCGGCGGCAGCCTGTGGCTCGATCCCGAGATGACCAGCCCGTACGCCTGGTACCAGTACTTCGTGAACACGGCGGACGCCGACGTGGTGCGCTACCTGCGTTGGTTCACCTTCTTGTCCCGCGAGGAACTCGACGAACTCGAGCGTGCGACCGCCGAGCGTCCGCACGCCAGGGAGGCGCAGCGCAGGCTGGCCGCCGAGATGACCACCCTGGTCCATGGCGAGGCCCACACCCATGCGGTGCAACTGGCCAGCCAGGCGCTGTTCGGCCGAGGTGAACTGCGTGAGCTCGACGAGGCGACGCTCGGCGCGGCCCTGCGCGAAGCCGCCGTCGACGGTGAGGTCGCGCAGATCAAGGCGGGTGAATCGAACACCATTGTGGATCTGCTCGTCGCGACCGGCCTGTGCGAGAGCCGCGGCGCCGCCAGGCGTGCGGTGAACGAGGGTGGCGCCGCCGTGAACAACGCGAAGATCTCCGACATCGAATGGACGCCTGCCGAGGCCGACTACCTGCACGGACGCTGGCTCGTGCTGCGGCGCGGCAAGAAGAACCTGGCGGGGGTTCTTCGGGCAGGTGCATGACGGTCGCGGTGGCTTGAATCACATCCGTGTGATTCAAGCCGCCGATCACTCCGATCGCGCACCGTTGACCTGCGGAAACGCCAAGTTGTTCAGGCGATTTGACGTAGCGTTATCCGCCGCGTAACTTAGTCCAAGTCAGAGCGACACGGACTCCGACCCGGAGCCAAGCGAAGCGGAAACGCCGAGCAGGACCGGGAAACGAGGTAGTACGAGGAGCGCCTGTCAGCCCAGTATGACGCAGATCGGCCGATGGTCTTGACTTCGGTTGGTTGCTTGGTTAGGCTGGGAAAGTTGCCTCACGGAAGGTCCGGTCGAGACTGGCCCGGATGTGTGTGCGTGTGTTCTTTGAGAACTCAATAGTGTGTCGATGAATGTCAGTGCCAAATATTTTTTGGTTCCGGCCTTTTCACCCCCCGTGTGGAG
>NZ_JBSGIB010000028.1:0-80781 GCF_053604885.1 Nocardia sp. NPDC003999 | reverse complement strand
ACCGGACAAGGCATCGTCGCCTTCGTCATCCTCACCGCCGAAGCCCAACCCACCGACACCCTCATCGACGACCTCAAAACCGAAGTCGCCCGCGAGATCAGCCCCATCGCCAAACCACGCGAAATCCACATCGTCCCCGAACTCCCCAAAACCCGCAGCGGCAAAATCATGCGCCGACTCCTGCGCGACGTCGCCGAAGGACGCGAACTCGGCGACACCTCCACCCTCGTCGACCCGAAGGTGTTCGAATCGATCGCCCGCGGGTAACCACAAAGAACGGCGGACCCGGCCACAAACAGATGAGGGGGTCCGGGTCCGCCGCTCTGTCATACGAATCGAATCGGATCGTCGATTGAACCGCCTGATCACTATCTCCGTGAACAAGGCGAAGCGGAAACCGGCGCAAGGCCGGCCGCGCCTTCGAGGGAGATCCGACCGACATGACATTCCACGAACAACTCCGCACCCGCCGCAGTGTGGTCGTCGCCGGTGCGGGCGTCGCCGCCGCGGCGGCGGTCACCGCCTGCACCGCCCATGGCAAGGGCGACGACGCTCCCGCGCCGCATGACGCCACCGCAGCGCAGGCAGACCGGCCCGTCGATGCGAACAGTCCCGCGAACGCGCTCGCCAAGACGGCCGACATTCCCGTCGGCGGCGGCGTGATCGTGGGCGACACCGTGGTGACCCAGCCCAGCGCGGGCACCTTCGTCGGGCTCTCCTCGGTGTGCACGCACGCGGGATGCAAGGTCGCGACGGTGTCCGGCGGCACCATCAACTGTGCCTGCCACGGCAGCAAGTTCGCGCTGGACGGTTCGGTGGCCCACGGCCCGGCGAGCAAACCACTCGCCCCGAAAGGCATCCGGGTCAACGGGGATTCGGTCGTCGCCGAATGAGCAGATCCGCCGGGATCAGGAACCGCCGAACCGCTCGGCCATCCGGCGGTCCATCTCGTCGGGCGGCACATCCTCCACGTGGGTGGCCACCGTCCATCGGTGTCCCCACGGATCCTCGAAGGCGCCACTGCGATCGCCGTAGAACTGATCGGTCATGGGCGTGAGTTCCCTGGCGCCCGCGGACAACGCGGCGGCGAAAGCGGCGTCGGCGTCCTCGACGTACACATACAGGTTGACGGGGGTGCCGCCGACCGTCTTCGGGTCGAGGAAGTCCATATCGGGCGCCGAATCGCCGAGCATGACGACGGAATTGCCGAACATCAGCTCACAATGCGCGATTCTGCCGTCCGGACCGGGCATCCGCATACGCTCGGTCGCACCGAAAATGTTCTTGTAGAAATCGATCGCCGCCGCGGCGCCGTCGACCGCGAGCCCGGGCGACACCACCGGATATCCATCGGGAACGGGTTTGACATCAGACATGGGGAACCTCCGGTCGAGGCGTTGTGTCGGATCATGCCGAGCCTATTCCGGCGACAGGCGCGATTCGGCCGGATCGCAGGAAATCACGGTCCGGCGACGCCCTGCAGCCTGCGCACCTGGGCCGCGGTCAGCGCGCTGAGCACACCCGGGTCCACCGCCTCCGGCGCGGTCACCGCGACCTGCACCAACGTGCTCCCCACCTGAACGATCGCGACGGACGAGCGGAGGGTCAGGTCGTCACTGGTAGTGCGCACTTGGAAGGGCGCGGAGGCATCGCCCGCGGGCGGCTGGACGAGCCCGCCGACGCGGTAGTCCATCGGAATGTCGGAGCCGTCGGCCCCGGCATAGTGCGCGCAGCGACGCAGGATTTCCTGCACTTCCGAGAAAGCGGCCGCGACCGCGTCCGGTGGATAACTGGCCGCGTCTATATCGATGCTGGAGAAATTCGGCCCGGTGTACTGCGTGGACGCCCGCGCTAGCGCGCCGGAGCGTTGCGCACCGAGCGGCGCGAGCACTTTCACGCATTCGGCCGGATTCGTCGGCGAGGCGCCGGCAGCGCCTCCGCCGGTGTCGGCGGGCGGCGCGAGCGCGGTGAAACCGGCGGGCAGATCGCTGTCGGCGAGCAACAGCCCGCGCAGCCGAGTGGAATCGGTCTCGGGGGCGGTGGTCACCGGGGCCGCGGCCACGACGGATCCGAGCGTGGGAAGCTCGGGCTGTCCTGGTGCGGCGTGGTCCCCCGAGCCGCATCCGGTGGCGACGACGAGGGGCGCGACCGCGGCCAGCAGTCCGCACGCACGGATCATTCGGTCCACGACACCTGCGTCTCGATCGCCTGCTGCAGCGTGCTGTCGCTGTGCGGATCGCGGTAGGCCTGGTGCCCGCCGACGGTGATCGACCCGGCCACCGGCAGCGGCAAGCCGAGATCCACCGTGATGGTGCCCGCTCCCTGCATGACGTAGTCGTCGATGTCCAGCGTGCCCGCGTTGTTCGGCAGGTTCCACACCGGCGACTTCGGCTTCTGGGTGACGTGCAGCTCGATGGTGAGCCGGTCACCGTCGCGTTTGCTCAGCGTCGCGGTGGTCACCTGGTCGAGCAGGACGCCGCCGCTGACCTCCTGGCGCACCGTCCAGACCGCGCCCTCGCCGACGGGCTGGTCGGGAAACGCGATCGAACGGTAGACGGCCTGGTAGAACGCCTGCTCCAGCGCGGCGCGCGCGGTGTTGGACGCGTCGGGCGCCGGCTCGAGCCGCAGTGCGGTGATCGCGCCCAGATCGCTGAGGTCGAAGCCCGCGTGCGAGCCGCCGATCTTGGTGAGCGCTTTGGCCAGCGTGGGATCGGGCGAGGTGACCGAGCCAAGGGTGAGATCGATGCCCTCCACGGTGGTCTCCGCGGTCATGGGAATGGTCAGCGCCGGGGTGGAGAAGTCGGGCTTGGGCTGCCCATCGATCTGCTGCTGGATGTGATGGGCGGTGTACAGCGTGACCCGCTGCACGGTGCCCGCCGGATACTCCGGCCGCAGCATCGATCGGGGCTCCGCACCGGCCGATTCGACCGTGGTCACCGCGGCCGGAATCGGCACGGTCACTTCCTTGCCGATGCCGAGCGGCTCCGTTCCGTCGGCCTCACCGCTCGACTCGGCGCCGTCGCCGCAACCGACCCCGAATGCCGAGAGCCCGAGCGCGAGCACCATGAGCAGCACACCCGAGCGCGCGCTCCGGGCTAGGCTCGCGCTTCGGGCCAGGCGGGGGGAAGACAACACCGTCACGAGCAACAGGGTACGACCGATTCCTGAGTGTCAGCTGGGACATTCGACCGCGAACCGATCGGCGTGGCACGCGAACGCCGCGGGCGCGGGCCGGGGCAATCGGACGCGCGCACCGGACTCGATTCCGCTCGAGAGATGATGGTCGGTGTGAGTGACGACCGGCCGCCCGAGGAAAACCCAGCGAACACCGCCGACCCGACGACCGAGCCGGCTCCGCCGCAGCGGCTGCGTACGCTACTCGTCCTCGCCGCGGTCGTGCTCGGCCTGGATCTGCTCACCAAGACCCTCGCGGTGGCGAAGCTGACGCCGGGCGATCCGGTACCGATCATCGGCGACTTCGCGCGCCTGAGCCTGGTGCGCAATCCCGGCGCCGCGTTCTCCATGGCCACCGGCATGACCTGGCTGCTGACCCTGGTCGCCGCCGCCGTCGTCATCGGCGTGGTGCGCATCGGCCGCACCATGCGTTCGCTGTGGTGGGCGATCGGACTGGGCATGGTGCTCGGCGGCGCGGTCGGCAATCTGGGCGACCGGCTGTTCCGCGCGCCCGGCCCGCTGCAGGGGCACGTGGTGGATTTCGTCGCGATCGGCTGGTGGCCGGTGTTCAACGTCGCGGACTCGGCCATCGTGTGCGGCGCGATCCTGCTGGTCGTGCTCACCGTGTTCGGCTTCGAACCGAACGGCACCCGGGTGGGCCACGGCAAGACGGGCGCGAGCGAGGGCAGCGCGGCATGAGGGAGACCAGGACCATGCCCGTCCCCGACGGGCTCGACGGCATGCGCGTCGACGCGGGCCTGTCCCGTCTGCTCGGCCTGTCCCGCACCGCGGTGGCCACGCTGGCCGAGGAGGGTTCGGTGCAGCTCGACGGCGTCGCCGCGGGCAAATCCGACCGGCTCACCGCGGGAGCCTGGCTGGAGGTGATCTTCCCGGAGCCGAAGCGGGAGCTGACCATCGAGGCCGAACCGGTGGAAGGCATGAAGATCCTCTACGCCGACGACGACATCGTCGCGGTCGACAAGCCGGTCGGCGTGGCCGCGCACACCGGCGTCGGCTGGAGCGGCCCGACCGTCGTCGGCGGACTCGCCGCCGCCGGATACCGCATCTCCACCTCCGGCGCCCACGAGCGGCAGGGCATCGTGCACCGCCTGGACGTCGGCACCTCCGGCGTGATGGTGGTCGCACAGTCCGAGCACGCGTACACGGTGCTCAAGCGCGCGTTCAAGCAGCGCACCGTCGACAAGCGGTATCACGCCTTGGTGCAGGGGCATCCGGACCCCAGCAGCGGCACCATCGACGCCCCGATCGGGCGGGCCCGCGGCAACGACTGGAAGTTCGCCGTCACCGCAGACGGCCGTCCCAGCGTCACGCACTACGACACGGTCGAGGCGTTCCATTCGGCCAGCCTCCTCGACATCCACCTGGAGACCGGCCGCACCCATCAGATCCGCGTGCATTTCTCCGCGATCCGCCACCCGTGCTGCGGTGATCTCACCTACGGCGCCGACCCGCGGCTGGCCGAGCGGCTCGGGCTGCAACGGCAGTGGCTGCACGCTCGGTCGCTGGGGTTCCAGCACCCCGCCGACGGCCGCTACCTGGAGATCACCAGCGAATACCCGGACGACCTGAAGCACGCGCTGGACGTCCTGCGCGATGCCTGACCGCCGGGTGCCGCCCTGGCGCGGGATCTTGCTCGGCGCGGCGGCCGTCGCGCTGATCGCACTCGTCTTCGCGCTCGGCGCGCTGCAACCGCCGTACCGCGCCCCGGTGTCCACCGACCGGCTCGGGCCCGACCAGGGTGAGCAGGTCGCGGACTACCTCGCCCGGTCTCGTGACTCGCTGGACACGGGCGGCGACGAACCGCGTTGGGCGCTGGTGTCGTTCGTCGAACCCTTGGTGCCCGGCGAGATTCCGCAGCACAGCGGCGGATTGCGGATCGCGCAGGTGCTCTACCGGGTGCCCGCGCCCGGCGTGCAGACGCCGCTGGTGGCCGTGCCGGTACCGGAAGGCGTTCAGGCGGCGGCGGATTCGGCGTCGTACGCGGCCTGGCTGCTTCCCCGCCCCGTCGATGACCGCTCCGCCCGCGTGGTCGCGTTCTCGGCCGCACGACTGCGGAGCGGCTGCGGCTGTGTCGTCGGGCTCGTCGTGCGTGACACCCCGGCGCGACTGCGAAACCTGTCCGGGCACAACGATGTCCGCGCGGTCCAGGCTTTGCCCGCCGACGCGGTGGCGGGAAGCTTCGCGGTGGCCCCGCTGCTGCCCGACTACCGCGACGTCGTCGCGCCCGGCCCCGACGACGGACCGGTTCCGGAGCCGTGAGCGGCCGGAGCTAGTCCGGCAGGGTGACGACGCCGTCGAGGTAGCGGCGGCACCGTCCGAACAACAGCACGCGGTCGCCGGTCAGTTCGCAGCGCAAGCTTCCGCCGCGGCGGGACAGCTGCCTGGCGTGCAGTTCGGTGCGGCCGAGCCGCTCGCTCCACAGCGGAACCAGCTGCGCGTGCGCGGACCCGGTCACCGGGTCCTCCGGGACGCCCACGGCCGGGGCGAAGACCCGGGAGACGAAGTCGACCGAATCGCCGGGCGCGGTGACGATCGCGGCGCGCGGCAGCGCGGGGAACGCCGCCAGCACGGGCGCGGCATCGCGCACCTCCTGTTCGGTCGCCACGACGATCACCTCGTCGGTGCCGGAATACGCGCCCACCGGACGCACACCGAGCGCCGCGACGAGCGCCGGATCGGGCTGCACCGGAATGCTCGGCACGGCAGGCAGATCGAGGACGAACTCGTCGTCGTCGGTGCGGTCGACGTGCAGCCAGCCGCTGCGCGTGTAGAAGCTCACCCGGTCCTCACCGGGGTGCATGTCGGCCAGGATCTGCGCGGCGCTGGCGAGAGTGGCGTGCCCGCAGAGCGCGACCTCCACCCTCGGGGTGAACCACCGGAGGTGGAAGGCGGGCCACTCACCCGGCGGCACGCCCGCCTCTGGAGGTAACCGTGAGGTATAGAACGCGGTCTCGGCGAGGTTGTTCTCCTCGGCCAGCTGTTGCAGCAACGCATCCGGCAGCCACGACGGGAGCGGCATCACCGCGGCCGGGTTGCCCGAGAACGGTGCGTCGGCGAACGCGTCGATCTGGTGCAGCAGTACCTCCATAATCTCCAGAAGGTACTCCAAGTCTGAATGGCCGCTTCGCACAAGGCTTCTCGTGGCGCGGCGAGTCAGGCGTCCAGTCTGTCAGTCGGCTCCGCCGGGCGAGCTGGGCAGCAGTTGCGGCTTCTCGCCGCGCAGCGCCGCGCTCACCCACCAGGCCGCCTCGACGAGCACGATCCCGACCACGCCGCAGACCACCGCCGCACCGGTGAGCGCGAGGTTGGAGGGGTCGAGTTTGAAGAACTCGCGGGTGAACGGAACGGTGAACAGGAACACGTACGCCGCCACCGACACCGCGATCAGCATCACCTTCCACCACACGTACGGCCGCGCGACGATGGCGAGCACCCACACCGCGATCATGATCAATGTGATGAGCGCCGTGGTGCCCGCCTGCACCTTCTGCTCCTCGGTGGCGTGCGGCCCGGCGTAGGCGATCAGGTACGAGACGAAGGTGGCCGCGCCGATCACCACGCCCGAGGGGATGGCCAACCGCATGACGCGCCCCACGAAACCCGTGCGGGCACGCTCGTTGTTGGGCGCGAGCGAAAGGATGAACGCCGGAATGCCGATGGTGAACCAGGCCGCGATCGTGACGTGGCGCGGCAGGAACGGGTAGCCGATGGGCTCGTAGTCGAAGATCTGCGAGCCGATGCCGGCCATGCCGACCAGGAAGGCGAGCAGCACGGAATACACGGTCTTGGTGAGGAACAGATTCGAGACCCGCTCGATGTTGCCGATCACCCGGCGTCCCTCGCCGACCACGTACGGCAGCGTGGCGAACTTGTTGTCCAGCAGCACGATTTGCGCCACCGCCCTGGTCGCCGGACTGCCCGAGCCCATCGCCACGCCGATGTCCGAATCCTTCAAGGCGAGCACGTCGTTCACACCGTCGCCGGTCATGGCCACCGTGTGCCCGCGCGACTGCAACGCCGACACCATGGCGCGCTTCTGATCCGGACGTACCCGGCCGAAGGTGGTGTTGCCGTCCAGCACGGCGGCCAATTCGTCGCCGTCCTCCGGCAATTCCCGCGCGTCGATCGGGTGGTCACCGCCCGGCAGATCGAGCGAGGAGGCCACCGCGCCGACCGACACCGCGTTGTCGCCGGAGATGACCTTGATCGAGACGCTCTGGCTGGCGAAGTAATCGAGTGTGTCGCGCGCATCGGGCCGGACCTTCTGCTCCAGCACGACCAAGGCGGCGGGCCGCACGCCCCCCGGGGCGTCCGCGGCGTCCACCGGACGGTCGCCGCGCGCCAGCAACAGCACGCGTAGGCCGGATGCGCCGAGTTCCTCCGCGACCCGCGCGTCCGCGGATCCCGGGTCGAGCAGCACGTCCGGCGCGCCGAGCAGCCAGTCGCCGTGCTCGCCGTAGGAGCAACCGCTCCACTTCTTGGCGGAGGAGAACGGCGCGACGGCGGTGCGCTGCCAGCCGGGACCGTCCGGCAGAGCCTCGGCGATCGCCTGCACGCTCGCGTTCGGGCGCGGGTCGTCGGCCGCGAGCGCGGCCAGCGCGGTGCGTACCTCGGTGTCGTCGAAGGTGTCCAGCGTCTTCAGGTCCGACAGCCGCATGCCGTTCTCGGTCAGCGTGCCGGTCTTGTCCGCGCAGACCACGTCGACGCGGGCCAGCCCCTCGATCGCGGGCAACTCCTGCACCAGGCACTGGCGCCTGCCCAGCCGCACCACGCCGACCGCGAACGCGATCGACGTCATCAGCACCAGCCCCTCGGGCACCATCGGCACCAGCGCGGCCACCATGCCGGTGAGCGCGGGCCGCCACGACTCCTTGCTGGAGACCAGCTGGTTGTAGATGCTCAGCAGTCCGGCGGGAATCAGCAGGTAGGTGATGAACTTCAGGATCTTGTCGATACCGCTGCGCAGTTCGGAGTGCACCAGCGTGAACTTGCTCGCCTCCTCGGCCAGCCGCGCCGCGTAGGCGTCCCGGCCGACCTTGGTGGCGCGGTAGGCGCCGGACCCGGACACCACATAACTACCCGACATCACCGTGGCGCCGACCGCCTTCTCGATCGAGTCCGCCTCGCCGGTGAGCAACGACTCGTCCACCTCGAGCTGCGCGGACTCCTCTACCGTGCCGTCCACCACGATCTGGTCGCCGGGACCGAGCTCGATCACGTCGTCGAGCACCACCTCGCGCGGCGCGATCTCGACGGCCCTGCCGTCCCGGCGGACGGTCGGCTTGGCCTGGCTGACGATGGCCAGCTGGTCCAGGGTGCGCTTGGCGCGGATCTCCTGGATGATGCCGACCGCGCTGTTGGCGACGATCAGCAGGCCGAACATGCCGTCGATGATCGATCCGGTGGCCAGCACCAGCACGAACAGGACGCCGAGGATGGCGTTGATCCTGGTGAAGACGTTCGCGCGCACGATGTCGCGAACCGATCGGCTCGCGCGATCCGGGACGTCGTTGGTCAGTCCGTCGTGACGACGTTGCTCGACCTCGGTCGCGGTGAGCCCGGTCGCGCCCGATGCCTGCACGGTAATCGACATGACCGCAAGGCTACGGGACAACTACGTTCGTCATCGTGCGGCGAAGCAGGTCCATCCCCGGTGTAGCGTTCGGAGCGAGCGCGTACTTCTTGTGGGGACTTTTCCCCGCGTTCTTCGGGCTGCTGGCGTTCGCCAGTCCGGGTGAAGTGGTGGCGCAGCGGATCGTCTGGACGCTGGTGGTCGTGCTCGCGGTGCTCGCCGTCAGCGGCCGGATCCGCGAACTGCGCGGCATCGACGGCCGAGTCTGGCGGCTGGCGGCCGTGGCCTCCGCCGCGATCGCGCTCAACTGGGGCGTGTACGTCTATGGGGTCACCTCGGGCCACGTCGTGGAGTGCGCGCTCGGGTATTTCATCAACCCTCTGGTCACCGTCGCGTTCGGTGTGGTGCTCTTTCGTGAGCGGCTGACCGGCGCCCAATGGGCCGCCCTCGGGCTCGGCGCGGCCGCGGTGGCCGTGCTCACGGTCGACTACGGCAGACCACCGATCATCGCCTTGGCCCTGGCCTGCTCTTTCGCCACCTACGGCTTGGTGAAGAAGGTGATCCCGCTGGACGCGCTGCGCGGCATCGCCGCCGAGGGCGTCGTCGCCGCACCCTTCGCGCTGGCGTTCGCGATCGCGCTCGCGCTCGCCGGGCACAGCGAATTCGCCTCCGCCCCCGCGCATACCGCCCTGATGGTGGCCACCGGACCGGTCACCCTGGTTCCGCTACTGCTGTTCGCCGTCGCGGCCCAGCGCGTCGCGTTGTCCACCATGGGCCTGCTGCAATACCTCACCCCCGCACTCCAGATGGCCTGGGGCGTCGCGGTCGCGCACGAGCCGATGCCCGCCTCCCGTTGGGCCGGTTTCGCCCTCATCTGGGCGGCGCTGGTGATATTCACCACCGACGCCCTGCTACGAACCCGTCGCGCGCGGCGCACATCGCGCCCTGTCACCAGCGAATCCGGCTCCCAAGCGAGCGAAACACGGTCCACACCGTGAGCTTCCCGCTTTCCGGCGACTCGAGTTCGTCGGAATTGGTCGCGAAGGTGTCGGATCCGACACTTCTGCGGGCTTCGCCTTCTCCGTAGCGTCGATGTATGACCGCGCCCAGACCCCTTCGCGCCCGCACCGACGCGGGGCGGCCACCGGCTGAGAAGACACCCGACCCGCTCGGTATGACCGGACGGGAGATCTTGCAGGGAACGCTCGACGGACGATTCCCGGGCGCACCGATTCTGAGCGCGCTGGGTTTCCGGCTGGCCCAGGTCGGCGATGGGACCGTGGTTTTCGAGGGCGAGCCGGGTGACCAACTGCTCGACCCGGCGGGCGGGGTGTACGGCGGCTTCGTGGCGACGGTGCTCGAAGCGGCCCTCGGCTCGGCGGTACTGACGCAGTTGGCCGGCGGCACGCGCTCCACCTCGGTCAAGATCGGCATAGACATCCATCGTGCCGTGCGCAGCGACACGCGCACGCTGCGCTGCGAGGGCACCGCGATCCACGTCGGCACCACCACGGCCAGCGCCGAGGCCCGCCTGGTCGGCGCCGAAGACGGCGAACTGTACGCGCACGCCACCTCGATGTACGCGATTCTGCGCATGCTCTGACCTGCGCGTACTACAAAATGCGGCAGAGCATTTCACGCGACGACGGGCCGGGCGCCGCGAAGCGCGACGACCGGCCCGTCGGGTGAACTCAGCTGCAGGCCGCCGACTGCTGACCGAGGTTGGTCAGCATGGTGCAGGCCCAGGTCTTCTGGATCTTCCACTTGCCGTTGTCGGCGACGAACGGCACGTCGACGATGTTCTCCTGGCCGTTGAGGATGAACTTGGCCTTCGCGTTCACGCTGTCGCCGAAGGAGGTGACGTCGGTAACCACGATCTTCACGTCGGCGCCGGCCGCGGCCTGCGACAAGCGGTCCGGCAGCGTCGGATCGGCCTCGGCGCCCTGGACGTTGTCCAGCTTCTCGGAGGCGGGCACCGACGGGTCGAGCGCACGGGCCAGGGCGGTGTTCAGCTCCGCGGGGGTCGGGACCGGCGGCAGGTTCGCGCTCGCGGTCGCCGACGCCTTGGCGCTGGTCGACGTCTTGGCGGCGGGCTTGCTGTCCTTGTCGTCGCCACCACAGGCGGTCAGGCCAAGCGCGGCGACGATGGCCAGTCCGGCGATCGCGATGCGTCCAGTCTTACGAAGCTTCAACTGCTCGTCCTTTGCGTTCGAGAGGTCCGTGTCGTGTTCCACCATGGCAGCCGCCCCCGAACCGGCGGCGCTGCACGAGGTCCCAGGCTACCGGCCCCGGGTGGCGGCACCCGGATCCACATCGGACCGGCGATGGTCGTCGGCAGCGAACGTACGCGTCCGGCCCGGCGATGTCGAGCCTCGGGCCCCGGCCGTCAGAGCAGACTGCCCAGCGGATCGGCACGGGTGAGGGCGGCATCGTCGGCGGCGAAGGTGCGCGCGGGACCCGGACCGGTGGAACGGGTTTCGAAGCGGACGGTCACCACGCCGAGCCCGGCGCCCTGCACCCAGCCGTGACCGTGCTCGGGATGCGATACGTCCATGCCGGGACGCCAGAGGGCGACCGGTAGGACCGGCGCGGTGTGCGCGGCATCGCCGAGTTCGGGGGCGTGCGCCGGTTCGGATTCCGTTTCGACCGCGGCGATCTCGGGGACCGGGCCGCGATCCAGTTCGGGGAACAGCGATTCCTGACGGACGGTCGACAGGCCGCCGTAGCCGACGCCGACGAGGCGGATCGGGCCCAGCTCCCGCGGATCGAGCGCCGAACGCTGCGCGGCGGCGGCGAGAGTGGCCAAATCCTCGGTGGCGTAGGGCAGGGTGTAGGAGCGGGTGACGATGCTCATATCCGACTTCTTCAATTTGAGCACCACCGTGCGCGCGGCGCGCCCGTCACCGGTCAGGCGCCGGTGCGCCGCGACGGCCATGTCCTCGATGGCCGGACGCAGTTGCTCCAGGCTGACGATGTCGGTTTCGTAGGTTGTCTCGGCGCTGATCTGCTTCGCCTCGGTGCGTTCGGCGACCGGACGGTCATCGATGCCGCGCGCCAGTCGGTGCAGCGCGGCGCCGACGCTGCCGCCGAGAATCGACATCGCCTCCGACTCCGGCAGCGCGGCGAAGGCGCCCACGGTCTCGATGCCCAACGAGCGCAACCGGCTCTCCGCGACCGGGCCGATCCCCCACAGCTTGCGCACCGGCAGACCTGCCAGCAGTCGCGGCTGCTCGACCGGCGAGATCACCCGGATCCCATCGGGTTTGGCCAAGCCGGAGGCGATCTTGGCCAGCTGCTTTCCGGTGCCCGCGCCCACCGAGGCGGTCAACCCGGTCCGTTCCCGCACCACCGCGCGCAAGTCCGCGCAGAACGCGTGCACCTGGGCGACCGTCGCGCCGGCCAGCTCGGCCGGTTCGCCGAACGCCTCGTCGAACGACAGCGTCTCCAGCACCGGGATCCGGCTGCGCAACGCGTCGAAGACCTGCCCGCTGACCACGCCGTAGACGGCGCCGCGCGGCGGCACCACCACCGCCGTGACGCCGACCAACCGGCGCGCCTGATGCATCGGCATCGCCGACCGGGCGCCGAACACGCGCGCCTCGTAACTGGCTCCGGCGACGACGCCGCGCCCGCCGGTCCCGCCGACCAGCACCGGCCTGCCCCGCAGCGTCGGCCGGGTCAGCTGCTCGACCGAGGCGAAGAACGCGTCCATGTCGATGTGCAGAACCCAGCGACGAGCGGCGCTGTCCGCGTCGGCGAGCACCGGTGCCCGCCGACCCACCGAGCTTTCGGCGCGGGTGGTCCCGACCCCGGTCGAGGGCGCGACCGGGCACTCGACGCTCGGCTTCTCGGTACGCACGGCTGCAATGTACGCCCGTCCACCGACAGTGCGGAGCAGGCGGTGACGCTGTCAGGTGGCTGTGCGCTAGCTGCCGGTTACCTGCCGGTATCGGGGCCGCCTCCGTCTCGCGCCCCGGGGACCGTCCGGCCCGGTCGCGACGGCTTTGATCTGCGCTTTTCCGTGCCGGAACAAGTACCGGGCGGTCTCGAAATAACCGCCGACGTGCCGTGGGGACGGGGCCTGACCCACGGTCCGATATGTGATGATCGGACCCATGAATATCCGCAAGGCCGTCATCCCGGCCGCCGGTATCGGCTCCCGGCTGCTTCCGCTGACCAAGGCCATCCCCAAGGAGATGCTGCCGGTCGGCGACAAGCCGGTGATCGAGCACACGGTCCGCGAGCTGGTCGCTTCGGGCATCACCGACATCACCATCGTGGTCAGCAGCGGAAAATCACTGATCCAGGACCATTTCCGACCCAATCCCGCGCTGGTCGCCCAGCTGCGCGCGGACGGCAAGACCGCGTTCGCCGATGCCGTCGAGGAGGTCGGCGAGCTGTCCCGGCTCGGCCACATCACCTACCTCGACCAGCACGGGCCGTACGGCAACGGCACCCCGGTGCTCAACGCCGCCCGCAACCTCGGCGACGAGCCCATGCTGGTGCTGTGGCCGGACGACGTGTTCGTCGCCGAGGTGCCCCGAGCTCAGCAGCTCATCGACGCCTACGAGGCCACCGGAGCCCCCGTCCTCGCGCTGATGCCGATGGATCCCGCCGAGTCGCAGCGCTACGGCGTGCCGGTGGTCGCCGACGACCACGGCAACGGCCTGCTGCGCATCACCGGCCTGCGCGAGAAGCCGAAGCCGAAGGACGCGCCGTCGTCCTTCGCCGCGATCGGCGGCTATGTCGTCACCCCCGGCATCATCGACGAGCTGCGCAGGCAGACCGAAGAGTGGTACGAACACCGCACCGGCGAGGTGTACCTCACCGACGCGATCAACGTGCACGCGGCGAACAGTCCGGTCTTCGGCCAGGTGATCCGCGGCCGGTGGTACGACACCGGCAACCCGGCCGACTATTTGGTGGCGCAATTCGCCTCGGCGCTGGCCCATCAGCAGTACGGACCGCTGCTGCGCACCCTCGCCGACGGGCTCGGCGACTAGCGCACGTCCGGGCCGTATCGCGGCTCCCGCACACCGGAATGCGGCGGCGCGCCTGACACCGGAGGGTGACGAGGGCGGCTTCCGGTGTCGGCGCACCGGTCCCGGTCCACGCCGCCCATTCGGTTCCTACCGGCGGGCTGGGGTGCATGTGACGCCCGCGGCCGATTCGCCACGGCCCCGACCCGAATTCGCGGGTCGGGGCCGTTTCTGCGCCGGAGTAGCCGCGCTCAGAAGCGACGGATGGCGTAGATGTCGAATTCGTCCAGCGGAGTGAAGCCGACCGGCACGCCCTGACCGTACGCGTTGAGCACCCGGCCGTTTCCGGCATAGATACCGACGTGCGAGCCATCGCTGTTCAGCACGATCACGTCGCCGAGCGACAGCGAGCCCCGCGGGACGGGCGCGCCCACCTTCGCCTGCTGCCAAGTGGTCCGCGGAAGACTCACGCCGACCTGACGGTACGCCCACTGCACGAGGCCCGAGCAGTCCCAGCTGTCGGGGCCGGTCCCACCCCATTCGTACGGCTTGCCGATCTGCGTCGTCGCCGCGGCCAGCGCGCCGACGCCGAACACACTGGGTATCGGCAGGTCGGCCGAGCCGCTGGCGCTGCCGGACGAGGAACTGCCGCTACCCGCCGAGCCGAACGACGCGCTGCCCGGCCCGCTGCCGGAGGCGCTGCCGGTGTCGGCCCAGGCGGGTCCGGCGAACAGGAGGATCGTGATGATCGAGAGCAGGAATCCGAGTGCGATGCGGTGCAACGATTTTCTCGGCACGTGCTCGCCCCTTCCATGGGCGCGGTTGACTGGCCGCCGATCGGCAGCCTGGCTAATACATGGCATCAGCAGCGGCCTCCGATGCGGAGCCGCGGCCACCCGCGCCGGTCACATTCCCAGCACGGCCAAATTCCAAGTAGGACACACTGAAAAGAGAAACTGCAGCCCCGGAGATCACCTGGGTAACAGCAGCGACACCGCAGATTGTGCCTGGGATATCGGCGAATTGTCGGGAATCAGCAAATTCTCAGCATGTGATCTAAATCACCAGACTCGCCGTGAATGCCAGGTTTGAGATCGGAAAACCCTGCCATCGTGTTGCCGGCCGGTCGCGTGCGGTACGCGGGCGCCAGGTGAGCGACCCGGGGCATCGGCGACCGAACAGACCGCGCCCGGACCTGTCCGGCCCCGCCGAGAACATCGAGCGGACCGATTCCGGCAGGCTCGGATCGCTGCCACCGATCGGCTCGGAACAAACGGCACCAAGACCGCTCGAACAGCAACCGGGGCGGGACCTTTCGGTCCCGCCCCGGCTCGAAACCCGGCGCTCAGGCCTTGGCGATCTGCGCCCGCACTCCGCCGACCAGATCGGCGGCCTCCGCTCCGGCGTCGCCGAAGGTCAGCGTGGTGGCGAGGATCTCCCCCGCGATCAGGTCACGGTGCGTCTCGGCCCACGCGGCCCGGTCCGCCGGAACGTCCAGGACCACGGTGATGCGGTCGGAGACGTCCAGCCCGGCGGACTTCCTGGTCTCCTGAAGGTCGCGGATCAGGTCCCGCGCCCAGCCCTCGGCCTCCAGCTCCTCGGTGACCACCGAATTCAGCACCACGAGACCCGCGTTCCCGGGCAGCGCCGCGGTCGACTCGGGCTCGGCCGCCACGAGACGCTGGGTGTACTCCTCCGGCAGCAGGGCGATGCCGGCCGCCCGGACCGTGCCGTCGGCGTCCTCGGCCCAGTCACCGGCCTTCACCGCCTTGATGACCGCCTGCACGTCCTTGCCCAGCCGCGGCCCCGCGGCGCGGGCGTTGACCACCAGCTCGAACCGGCCGTGCGCGTCCACGTCGGTGGTCAGATCGACCTTCTTGACGTTGACCTCGTCGGCGACGATGTCGGCGAACGGCGCCAGCCGCTCGGCGTCGGCCGCGGCGATGGTGACCTCGGCCAGCGGCAGCCGCACCCGCAGGTTCTGCGCCTTGCGCAGGCTCAGCACCGTCGAGCACACCAGGCGCACCTCGTCCATGGCGGCGACCAGCTCCGGATCGTCCGGCAGCTCGCCCTCCTTCGGCCAGTCGGCCAGGTGCACCGACTCACCGCCGGTCAAGCCGCGCCAGATCACCTCGGTGATCAGCGGCAGCAGCGGCGCGGCCAGCCGGGTGACCACCTCGAGCACCGTGTGCAGGGTGTCCACCGCGTCGCGGTCCTCGCTCCAGAACCGCGAGCGGGAGCGCCGCACGTACCAGTTGGTCAGCGCGTCGGCGAACGAGCGCAGCTCATCGCAGGCGCCCGCGATGTCGTAGGTCTCCAGCGCCTCGGTGATCACGTCCCTGGTGCGCGCCAGCTTCGCCAGGATGTATCGATCCAGCACGTGCGGCGAATCCGTGCGCCACACACCGGGCTTCGAGGCGTACAGCTGCAGGAACGTCCACGCGTTCCACAGCGGTCGCAGCGCGTGACTCACGCCCTCGCGGATGCCGCGCTCGGTGACGATGAGATTGCCGCCGCGCAGGATCGGCGAACTCATCAGGAACCAGCGCATCGCGTCCGAGCCGTCCCGGTCGAACACCTCGTTGACGTCCGGGTAATTGCCCTTGGACTTGCTCATCTTCAGGCCGTCGTCGCCGAGCACGATGCCGTGCGCCGCGACGGTCTTGAACGCCGGGCTGTCGAACAGAGCCGTCGCCAGCACGTGCAGCGTGTAGAACCAGCCGCGGGTCTGGCCGTTGTACTCGACGATGAAATCGCCCGGGAAGTGGCTGTCGAACCACTCCTTGTTCTCGAACGGATAGTGCACCTGGGCATACGGCATCGAGCCGGACTCGAACCAGCAGTCCAGCACCTCCGGCACCCGGCGCATGGTCGAGCGGCCCGTCGGGTCATCGGGATTCGGCCGGGTGAGCTCGTCGATCATCGGGCGGTGCAGATCGGCCGGGCGCACCCCGAAGTCGCGCTCCAGCTCGTCCAGCGAGCCGTACACGTCGACGCGCGGGTAGGCCGGATCGTCGGACACCCACACGGGGATCGGGCTGCCCCAGTATCGATTGCGGCTGATGTTCCAGTCGCGCGCGCCTTCCAGCCACTTGCCGAACTGGCCGTCGCGGATGTGCTCGGGCACCCAGGTGATCTGTTTGTTCAGCTCCACCATGCGATCGCGGAACTTGGTGACCGCCACGAACCAGGACGGCACGGCCATGTAGATCAGCGGCTGTCCGGAGCGCCAGCTGTGCGGGTAGGAGTGCTCGATCGTCTCGTGCCGCAACAGCTTTCCCGCGGCCTTGAGGTCCTTGATGATCACCGGATTCGCGTCGAACACCATCAGGCCCTCGTACGGCGGAACCATCGAGGTGAACCTGCCGCCCGGGTCCAGCGGCTGCACCAGCTCGATGCCGTGCGCGGAGGCGACGTCCATGTCCTCCTCACCGAAGGCGGGTGCGAGATGCACTATGCCGGTGCCGGAGTCGGTGGTCACGTAGTCGGCGGTGAGCACGCGGTGGGCGTGGGGATGGCCGAGGAAGAAGTCGAACGGCGGCGCGTAGGACAAATCCGCCAGCGCGGCGCCATCGAACTCGGCGAGCACCTCCGGCTCCGCGCCGAACTCCCGCGCGTAGTGCGAAACCCGTTCGGCCGCGAGCACATAGCGTTTGCCGTCGGCCGCGCGCAGGTGCACGTAGCGAACGTCGGGATGCACCGCTATCGCCAAGTTGGACGGCAGCGTCCACGGCGTCGTGGTCCAGATCAGCGCGTTGGCGCCGTCGAGTTCGTGCAGCGGATGCTCCGCGGGCACGCGCAACGCCATGTCGACGGTGACCGCCGGGTCCTGGCGCATCTTGTAGGCGTCGTCGAGGCGGGTTTCCTGATTCGACAACGGCGTCTGCTCGTACCAGCTGTAGGGCAGCACCCGAAAGCCCTGATAGATCAGCCCTTTGTCGTACAGCGATTTGAACGCCCACATCACCGACTCCATGAAGTCGGTGTCCAGCGTCTTGTAGTCGTTGTCGAAGTCGACCCAGCGAGCCTGGCGCGTCACGTAGTCGCGCCATTCCCCGGTGTAGCGCAGCACCGATGTTTTGCAGGCCGCGTTGAATTCCGCGAGCCCCATCGCGTCGATCTGTGATTTGTCCGTGATACCGAGCTGCTTTTCGGCTTCGATTTCCGCGGGCAATCCGTGACAGTCCCAGCCGAATCGCCGGTCGACCCGCTTGCCGCGCATCGTCTGGAAACGCGGGACGAGGTCTTTGACGTATCCGGTGAGCAAATGTCCGTAATGCGGCAGACCGTTGGCAAAGGGCGGCCCGTCATAGAAGACGAATTCGGCTGCGCCGGAACGGTTTTCGATGCTCGCGCGGAAGGTGTCGGCGGCCGCCCACGCGTCGAGCACGCGGCGCTCCATCTCGGGGAACGACGCCCCGCTGCCGACGCTCAGGTCGACGCGCGGGTACGCGCTGTTGCTGGAAGTCTGGTCCGCCATTGCGGATACGTCTCCTCGTGCCGAGTCGTTGGCACGGGGACGATGACGGCGCCCGGTGCGCCGAAACCGCGGTACCACCCCGCTTGTCCGGCGTGGCGACACCGGACCTCTCATTCGCGAGCTGTGACGGGCTCACCCGTTCGGTTCTACTGAGCGCCCGGCCCGCAGGCCGTGCCGCCGTTCTTCCGAAGGCTCCCCGGTGATGGCCGGATCGACGCCGTATTCATGTTTGATTCTAGCCCGAGCGGTCAACTCACTTTGTGAGGCAGGTCAGCGTTTGGCATGACGACCAGGAGGCGGCGGGGAATCACTATCCGGACTCCGCATGGACAAAGCACTCACCAACAAGAGCATCGCGCCGATGACGCACACCACGATGCAGCCCCACGCCCAGATCACCGATCCGGTGGTGAGCGCGGCCACGAGCAGGGCGAAGCCGATCGCGGCAAGGACGAGTGTCAAGACGAGCATGGTGACCCCCAAGGCATGCCGGGCGGCTCGACAGTTCCTCTAAACGGTATGCGAACTGCTGTGCTGGGGCGCGGCGCGCTACTTGCCGCCCTTGGCGAATGACGCCGGCGCGAGGTTGTTCGCCGTGTTGGCATCCGCGAAGGCTTCGCCACCGTCGACCGGAACGGCCGAGCCACGGTTCTCCAGCTCCTCCAGCTGCGACTCCAGGTAGGACTTCAACCGCACCCGGTACTCCCGCTCGAACGTCTTGAGCTGCTCGATCCGGCTCTCCAGCACACTGCGCTGCTGGGTGATGGTCGCCATGATCTCGGTGTGCTTGCGCTCGGCGTCCGCCTGCAGCGCGTCGGCCTTCTCCTTGGCCTGGCGCAGCTGGCTGTCCGAACGACTCTGCGCGTCGGTCAGCATCGCGTCCGACTTCTGACGGGCGTCGGCGATCATGGCCTCCGACCGCGTCCTGGCGTCTCCGACCAGTCGCTCGGAATTCGCCCTGGCATTCGACAGCAAGCTCTCCGCCTCGCTCTTGGCGTCGCTGGTCAGCCGATCCGCCATCTCCTGGGCGAGGCTGAGCACCTTGGCGGCCTGCAGGTTCGCGTCCGCGCCCGGCGCGTCCTTGGCCACCGGCGCGGCGGGCATCGGAGCGGGCGGGGCGACGGGAACCGGGGGCTTGATCGGTTCCGGCTGCGGCGGCGGGGCCTGCGGAATCGGCGGTTTCGGACTGTTCACTCCGGCCGGGCCGCGGTTCTTCTTCGCGTCGGCCAATTCCGCGTCGAGTTCGGCGACCCGCTGGCGCAGATCGGCGTTCTCCTCGATCAGACGCGAGAGCTCCTGCTCCACCAGATCCAGGAACGCGTCGACTTCATCCTCGTTGTAGCCGCGCTTCCCGATCGGCGGTTTGCTGAACGCGACGTTGTGCACATCGGCTGGGGTCAGCGGCATGGAAGGATCCCTTCACGCGTCTTTTGGAGATCTAGCAGATCTAGCAAGCTGTCTTCACGGCCCATTCTGTCACACCGGAGCTACCGGCTGCCCGAGCCTGCCCACGATCGACATCAGGATGAAGACGATGAAAAGCAGGACCATTATCGACAGATCCAGGCGAATTCCGCCCAGTGACACCGGAGGTATCAAGCGCCTGAGCAGTTTCACCGGAGGATCGGTGATCGTGAAGATCACCTCCAGGACGACGACCACGACACCGGTAGGACGCCAGTCTCGGGCAAAGCTACGGATGAACTCGACGATCACCCGGCTGATCAGCAACAGCCAGAAGATGAACAGTACGAAGTACAGCACCGCGAACAAGGCCACGAGTTCACTCTGCCGCAAAAATCGCTTCGCGCAAAATGACCGCGCCGCACAACCTGCGACCGGTCTGCTCCACCCCCCAGATCACGAGCTTATTTCTGGTTGTAGAAGCCGGTTTCCGCGATGCGTCTGCGTTCTTCCGCTGATACGTCGACATCGGCCGGTGAGAGCAGGAACACTTTTGTCGCCACCTTGTCGAACGATCCGCGCAGCGCGAAGGCCAGGCCCGCGGCGAAGTCGACCAACCGCTTGGCGTCGGCGTTGCTCAGATCCACCAGGTCCATGATCACCGGATTGCCCTCGCGAAAGCGTTCGCCGATGATCCGAGCCTCGCTGTAATCGCGCGGGCGCAGCGTCGTGATCTTGGACAAGGGGCCTCCGTCCTCGAAGATCCCGGGCCGCCGCACCGGGGCGGGCTCGGGACGCACGCGCTCCTCCAGCCTGCGCTCCTCGGCGTCGGGATCGACGGCGAGCGCGCCACGGGTCGTACCGCGCAGCGGAGGCGGGCTCCCGCCCGCGCGGAACCGGCCCGACGGCGCGGAGTCGATCCGGGTCGGACGCCGGGGCGCATCGTAGCGGTCGTCGCCGTAGGGCTCGTCGGCGTAGTCGTCGCGCCGCGACACCGAGTAACCCGCCTTGTAGGGCGACTTGTACGCGGGCTCGGGATAGTCGACGTCGTCGAAACGGCTTGCGCCGTACCGATCGTCGGCGTAGCGATCGACGTAGCCGTCGCGGTCGGAGTAGTCACGGGGCCGGGGCCTGCGAGCGCCGCGCTCGTCCACCCCTCGGGGAGCGCGATCGTCGACGTAGTCGTCTTCGTAATCCTCGAGCGGAACCATGCCGAAGTACGCCTTGAACTTGTGCAGCGTGCTCATTGGTCGACCTTCCTTCGGCCCCGGTGGCGGCCGGGTGTTGAAGTCTTGCTCAGCCCTCGTCAGATCCCAGCATATGTGTCGAATGTGACTGATGAGGTTTCTTTGCTAGCCCGAGGTTATCGGTCGCATACCCATCAAGGCGGTACCGACACGCACAACCGTCGAACCATGTTCGATCGCGCATTCCAGATCACCCGACATTCCCGCGGAAAGCTCTGTCGCGTCCGGATGATCGGCGACCAACAACGTGTGCAACATCGCAAGTCGCGCAAATGCGGCATCGGACTCCGAACCCAAGGGTGGAATGGCCATCAGACCCGACAAACGTAATCCCGGAGCGTCCGCAATCCGTTGCGCGAGCACGGGAAGATCAGCGGCCGTGACACCCCCTCGCGCGGGGTCGTCGTCCAGGCTCACCTGGAGCAACACCCGCAGCGGTTCGGTGCGTTCGCCCGCCTCCAGCGCAGCCACCGCGCCGGCGTCCAGAGCGGTTGCCAGACGTTCGCTGTCGACCGAGTGAACCGTGTGCGCCCAGCGGGCGACACTGCGCGCTTTGTTCCGCTGCAACCGCCCGATCATGTGCCAGCGGATGCCGGAGAGGTCTTCCTCACGTAACGCCGCCACCTTGGCGGCCGCCTCCTGCTCCCGCGACTCGCCGAACTCGCGCCGGCCGAGCCGATGCAGGATCGCCACGTCCGAAGCCGGGAAGAATTTCGTCACCGGCAGCAGCCGCACCGAATCCGGCGACCGACCCGCGGCGCGACACGCCGCGTCGATGCGAGCGAGCAGACCGGCAAGGTTGTCCGACAGCTCGGCGGTCCTGGCGGCGAGTGCGCCGTCCACCGCGGCCCCGGCTTCGGCGCTCATGCGCGCGCCTCCCCGGCGCACGGCGCGTCGACCAGACGGGCGATTCGCGCGGTCACGCGGCGGCCTCCATCCAGATCACCCCGCCGATCCGGCCGGTCGGCGCGCCACGGCGATGGCTGAACAAGGTGCGGTCCTCGATGGTGCACCGCGGGTCCACCGCGATCGCGCCGACGCCTGCCTCGGTGAGCTGCCGGGAGATGCCCGCGCGCAGATCCAGGCCCGGCGTGCCGCGGACCGTGGTGGTCGCACTGCCGGGCAGATGCGCTTCGACGTCGGCGCGCATGGCGGCGGGAACCTCGTACTGACGGCCGGAGGCGGCGGGCCCGAGCAGCGCGCCGACCCGATCCAGGCGCGCGCCGACCGAGACCATCGCGTCGAGCACACGCGGCACGATGCCGATGCGAGCGCCGATCCGCCCCGCGTGCACCGCGGCGATCACGCCCGCCTCGTCGTCGGACAGCAGGATGGGCACGCAGTCGGCGGTGAGCACGACCAGCGCGAGACCCGGCACGGTGGTCACGAGCGCGTCGGTGGCCGGGACCGGTTCGGCGCGCGGCCCGTCGACGATCTCCACGTTGCGGCCGTGGATCTGTTCCATCCAGACCAGGCGCTCCGGCGGCAGGCCGATGCCCTCGGCCAGCCGGTCGCGGTTGCGCCGCACGGCCGTCGGATCGTCGCCGACGTGGTCGCCCAGATTGAACGAGTCGTAGGGTGGCGCCGAGAAGCCTCCGGACCTGGTCGTGGTGACCCGTCGGACAGTGATGGTCGGCGCGATAGTCATGGCGACGAGCGTAGTGGCGCTCGGTGAAGGGCGTCGAAATGCCCAGGTAGAGAGCGAATATTCCCCCGGGACGGAATCAGTCGCGTCGTATCGGGCGCCTCGGCGCCCGGTCCCGCCCGGCCGGCCCCCGCACCGGCGTCCCCCGAATTCCTGTGCACAGTCGTGCTTCGGGACCGCTTCGGCGTATCCCTCCGACGCGTCCCGGCGCGGGCCGGGATCGCTCTTTCCAGCTCGGTCCCGGCCCGCGCCGGAACCGGATTCCAGCGCCTGATGGGTGCTGCCGGACGCAGTCCGTCTTCAGCACGCGCATGGCCGGAGCGAAGGCCGAAGGTACGCAGCACGCGCATGGCCGGAGCGAAGGCGGAGGTACGCCTAATGGGCGCTGCCGGACGCAGTCCGTCTTCAGCACGCGCATGGCCGGAGCGAAGGCGGAGGTACGCAGCACGCGCATGGCCGGAGCGAAGGCGGAGGTACGCAGCACGCGCATGGCCGGAGCGAACGCGGAGGTACGCAGCACGCGCATGGCCGGAGCGAACGCGGAGGTACGCAGCACGCGCATGGCCGGAGCGAAGGCGGAGGTACGCAGCACGCGCATGGCCGGAGCGAAGGCGGAGGTACGCCTAGCCCCTCCGCATGAACGACGGCACGTCCACGTCGTCGTCATCGTCGTCGGCATCCGGCGGCGTGATGTGCGGTCGCGTGCCGCTCGTCACCGACGGCTCGCCCAGGGTGCGCGGCCGTTCGGTGTCCCGGTAGCTCGGCAACGTGCCGCGGCCAGCCGTACCCGTGACGGACGTGCTCGGCGTGCTGTCGCTGCTTCGCGCGGTCAACTCGCTGGTTCGGCTCTGCCCGATCTCACCGGACCGCGCCGTGCCGATGGTGCTGCGACCCGACGTCTCGAAGGTGCGCCGGGCCGGGCCGCCGCCGTCGAAGCCCGCCGCGATCACGGTGACCCGCACCTCGTCGCCGAGCGAGTCGTCGATCACGGTGCCGAAGATGATGTTGGCCTCGATGTGCGCGGCCTCCTGCACCAGCGAAGCCGCCTCGTTGATCTCGAACAGCCCGAGATCGGACCCGCCCGCGATCGACAGCAGCACGCCGTGCGCGCCGTCCATGGAGGCTTCCAGCAGCGGCGAATTGATCGCCGCCTCGGCCGCTTTCACCGAGCGGCCCTCGCCGCGCGACGAGCCGATACCCATCAGCGCGCTGCCCGCGCCGGACATCACGCTCTTGACATCGGCGAAGTCGACGTTGATCAGACCCGGGGTGGTGATCAGGTCGGTGATGCCCTGCACACCGTTGAGCAGCACCTCGTCGGCGGAGCGGAACGCGTCCATCAGGCTCACCGCCGCGTCGCCGAGCTGCAGCAGCCGGTCGTTCGGGATGACGATCAGCGTGTCGCACGACTCGCGCAGCAGATTGATGCCGACCTCGGCCTGGTTCCCGCGCCGCTTGCCCTCGAAGGAGAACGGGCGGGTGACCACGCCGATGGTGAGCGCGCCGAGCTTGCGCGCGATCTGCGCGACGACCGGGGCGCCACCGGTGCCGGTGCCGCCGCCCTCACCCGCCGTCACGAAGACCATGTCGGCGCCCTTGAGCACCTCTTCGATCTCGTCCTTGTGGTCCTCGGCGGCTTTACGGCCGACCTCGGGGTCCGCGCCTGCTCCGAGACCTCGGGTCAGCTCGCGGCCGACGTCGAGCTTGACGTCGGCATCGCTCATCAGCAGCGCTTGGGCGTCGGTGTTGACCGCGATGAACTCGACACCTTTGAGTCCCTGCTCGATCATCCGGTTGACGGCATTCACACCGCCGCCGCCGATACCGACGACCTTGATCACCGCAAGGTAGTTGTGCGGGGGCGTCATGGGCTCTCGCCTTCCTTCGATCTAAAGCCTGTCGTTTCCGGATGCTCGGCACACCGCCTTTTCGGCCCGGTCCGGGGGTCGGGTCGCTACGAGGAGCGAACCGCGGCTCGGGCAAACCCTAAAGCTCAACCATAGGGTTAGCGTTATGTCAAGTATCCGACTGGTGCGGAACGCTATTCGCAGCCGACGCGATACGCGCGCAGGCGCGCCGAAACGAGAGCCAGAATCTTGCGTGATCCCGCTCGTCTCGCCGCTCCACACGTCGTATGGTGAACGGTTGCCCCCCGGCTCCCGTCTCGGCGCCGGAACAACTCCCGGACCGCCGAAAATTACCTGGGCGCAATGGGTGTGGATCACTTTACCGTGACCAGATTGGGACTCGACACATCGAACACCGTTCCGGGGCGCGTCAACAACGGCAACACGACCGCCGCCTTTCGTTCGGCGTCGTCGCTCCCGCCCCAGAGTACCGTGCGGCCGCCCTTCAGATTCAGCGAAATATCCGAAATGGACCGTGCCACAACCTCGCTCACCTGAACCGCCAGCGCAGGCGGCACGATGGCGATCACCGAGACCGCAGCCCTGGTCACCGGATCGGCGCCGCCGGGATGATCGGTGATCAACTTCGGCACGCCGATCGGAGCCGGCTCGACCGCGAATTCCACGCCGTCCGCGTCCAGCAGATGCGCGCCTTCCCTGCTGTCGTAGAACAACACCGCGGCGCGCTCGACGACCGTCACCCGAACCGTGGACGGAAAAACCCGCTGCACCCGTGCCGTGCGTACCTTCGGAATGCTCGCCACCCGGCGTGCCACGGCATTGGTGTCGATCCGCAAGATCGAGCGGCCGGAAGGAATTTCGAGCACATCCCGCACTTGTTGCTCGGGCACCGCCACCGCCCCCTCGATTCGCACGGTGCGCACCGAGAGCACCGGGGTGAACCAGGCGAGAACACAGAGCACTGCAAGGACGCACACGCTCAGCAATCCCCACAGGCGAATTCGGCGCCAGTCGAGCTCGCCGAACCGATCACCCGCGCGGCGCCCGGCCGCGCGCGCCGACCCGACCCCGCGCACGCCGGGTCACCGTCCGTGCTGGGGACGCGCCCGTAATCCGTCGAGAATCTGACCGCCCAGCATCGTCACGTCGCCCGCGCCCATGGTGATCACCACGTCGCCCGGCAACGCCAGCCCCGCGACCTGGCGCCCGACCCGGGACATGTCCGGCTGGTAGTGCACCGGCTTGGTCACCGATTGCGCCACCAGCGCTCCGTTCACGCCCGGCAGCGGCTTCTCCCGCGCGCCGTAGACATCGAGCACGACGACCTCGTCGGCGAGACTGAGCGCGGAGCCGAAGTCCTGGGCGAAGGTCGCGGTCCGGCTGTAGAGATGTGGCTGGAAGACCACGATGACCCGGCCCTGCCTGGACCGGGCTCCGTCGCGCGCCTCCTGCTGGACCAGTTCGGCGGCGGCGCCGAGCACGGCGCGCACCTCGGTGGGGTGGTGGGCATAGTCGTCGAACACCCGCACCCCGTTCTCCCGACCGGCGAACTGGAACCGGCGGTGCACACCGCCGAACCCTTCCAGGCCCTGGATGATCTCGCCGACATCGGCGCCGGTGGCCCGGGCGGCGAGCAGGGCGCCGAGCGCGTTGAGCGCCATGTGCCTGCCCGGCACCGACAGGCGCAGCGTGCGCGGCGCGGCCTCGTCGGTGAGCTGGAATTGCGCGATGCCGCCGACGTCCCGCGGCTCCCAACTGTGCAGCCGGGCGCCCACCGGGACCGGCGCGTCGGCGAGTTCGCCGGAGCCGTAGCCGAGGACTTGGACGTTTCGCTCGGCCAAGCGCGCACCGACTCGCTCGGCCAGCGCCAGCGAGCCCGGATCGTCCAGGCACACCACCAGCAGGCCGCCCGCGGCGAGGCGGTCGGCGAAGTCGTCGAAGACCTGCACGTAGGCCTCGTCGGAGCCGAAGAAATCCAGGTGATCGGACTCGATGTTGGTGACCACGGCGACGTCCGGGTCGTATTGCAGCAGCGAGCCGTCGCTCTCGTCGGCTTCGGCCACGAAGATGTCACCGGTGCCGTGGTGGGCGTTGGTGCCCGCCTCGTTCAGCTCGCCGCCCACCGCGAACGACGGATCGAACCCGCAGTGCTGCAACGACACGATGAGCATGGAGGTCGTGGACGTCTTGCCGTGCGTACCGGACACGAGCAAGGTGCGATGCCCCCGCATCAGCGAGGCCAGCACCGTGGGGCGCAGCAGCACCGGGATATCGCGCCGGTTGGCCTCGACCAGCTCCGGGTTGGTCTTCGGAATGGCGGCGTAAGTGGTGACCACCGCGGTCGGGCCGCCGGGTAGCAGGTCCAAGGCGGTGGCGTCGTGCCCGATCCGCACCTGAGCGCCGCGAGCGCGCAGCGCCAGCACGCCCCGGCTCTCCTTGGCGTCCGACCCCGACACCGCGCCGCCGCGTGCGAGCAGGATCCGCGCGATGCCGGACATCCCGGCCCCGCCGATGCCGACCATGTGCACACGCTCCAGCTCCGGGGGCAGCGCGGTCCGTTCGACGCCCGCGTCCTGGACCACCCGATCTGCGGTCGTGTCGCTCATCGGCGCGCCACCTCCAGCGCGATCCGCGCCACCTCGTCGGCGGCGTCGCGGTGCCCGGCGCCTGCGGCGGCCCGGCCCATCTCGGTCAGCCGTGCGGAGTCCATGAGCAGCGGAATCACCTCATCGATCACGTACTTCGGCGTCAACTCGGAGTCGGGGACAATTCTGCCACCGCCCTGGCGCACCACGGGCCGAGCGTTGAGTTCCTGTTCCCCATTACCGTGCGGCAGCGGCACGTAGAACGCGGGCAGCCCCACCGCCGAGACCTCCGCGACGGTCATCGCGCCCGATCGGCAGACCACCGCGTCGGCGGCGGCATAGGCGAGGTCCATCCGGGACAGGTACGGCACGGCGACGTAGCGAGCGCCGTCCGCGGCGGATCCGTCCACGTCGATGGTGTTCTTGGGCCCGTGCGCGTGCAGCACCGAGATGCCCGCGGCGGCCAGCTGGGGCGCGGCGCCCGAGACCGCGTCGTTCAGCGTCCGCGCGCCTTGGGAACCGCCGAAGACCAGCAGCACCGGGCCTTCGGACGGAAGGCCGAAGTGCTCCCGCGCCTCGGCCCGCAGTGCGGCGCGGTCCAGTCCGGTGATCGATTCGCGCACCGGAATGCCCACCACCCGCGCGTCCGCCAGGCCGGAGTCCGGGACCGCCGCGAGCACCCGAGCGGCGCGGCGGGCGCCGACCTTGTTCGCGATACCGGCCTTGGCGTTGGCCTCGTGCACCACCACCGGCACCGGGCGTCTGCGGCGCAGCACACCCGCGCCGGCGGCGAGATACGCCGGAAGCGCAACGTACCCGCCGAAACCGATGATCACGTCGGCCTCGACCGCATCGATGACCGCCCTGGTGGCCGCCACCGAGGCGCGCACCCGACCGGGTAACCGCAGCAGATCGGCGGTGGGCTTGCGGGGCAGCGGAACCGGAGGGATGAGCTCGAGCGGATAGCCGCGCTCGGGAACCAGGCGGGTCTCCAGACCGCGTTCGGTGCCCAGCGCCGTCACCCGGATGGAATCGTCGAGCCGCCGCAACGCGTCGGCCACCGCCAGTGCCGGTTCGATGTGGCCCGCCGTGCCGCCGCCCGCGACGATTACCGAGATCACCTGGATCTTCCCCGTTCTCTTGCGTGATTGACCGGATAACTGGGTTCCCAAGCCCTGGTGGCACGCGCCGAGCTGGTGCCGCGACTCTCCGGCGAGCGGCGGCGCGCCGGTTCCGCACGCCCCCGCCTGCCCTGCGGCAGCGCCGAGGATCCGCGATCGGACGGCCGCGGCGCCCGGCCACGTCGGGCGCTCGCCCGAGCCGGCGCGTACACCTCGGGTTTGGGCAACCGCAACAGCCTACTGAAACGACCGTCCTGTCCGGCGTGCAGCGCCGCGACGGCTTCCGGCTCGTGCCTGGCCGCGTTGGCGATCAGCCCGAACATCAGCAAGGTGATCGCGAGCGATGAGCCGCCGGCGGACACCAGTGGCAGCTGCAGCCCGGTGACCGGCAGCAGACCGACGACATACCCGATGTTGATCATGGCCTGTCCGGCGATCCACGTGGTCGCGGAGGCGGTCAGCAGCCGCAGGAACGGATCCGCCGACCGGCTGGCGATGCGCAGTCCCGTGTAGACGAACAAGGCGAACAGGCCCAGCACCAGTGCGCAACCGAGAAAGCCCAGCTCCTCCCCGATGATCGCGAAGATGAAGTCGTTGTGGGCGTTCGGCAGGTAGCTCCACTTGGCCCGGCTCTGTCCCAGGCCCCTGCCCCAGATCCCTCCGTCGGCAAGGGAATACAGGGCCTGTCGAGCTTGATAGTTGTCGCCCTGCGGATCGGAGCCCGGATTGAAGAAGGACCGGACCCGATTCGACCGGTAACCGGCGGACATGGCGAGCACGCCCGCGGCGACGACGCCGGAAACCGCGATCGTCACGAACAGCCGGATCGGAAGTCCGCCGAACCACAGCAAGGCGCCGAGGATGATGCCCACCGCGACCGTGGTGCTGAGATTCGGCTGGACCACGATCAACAGACAGACCAGCACACCCGCCGGGACGAGCGGCACCAGGATGTCGCGCAGACTCGAACCCATCGCTCGCCGGGAAACCAGCAAGTGCGCGCCCCAGACGATCAAGGTCACCTTCACGACCTCGGACGGCTGCACCGAGACGGGACCGAGGATCAGCCAGCGGCGCGCGCCCTGCACGCTGGTGCCGATGCCCGGAATGAGCACGAGCACCAGCGCCAGCACCGAGATCGCGAACAGCGGGAACGACGCCTGGCGTAACAGGCGCAGCGGAACGCGCAGGGCCAGATAGAACAGCACCGCGCCGATCGCCGCGAACAACGTCTGCTGGATGAACAGGGAGTACGCCGACCCGCCCTCGGCGTACTCGACGACGCCGGACGCGGACAGGACCATGACCAGTCCGAGGGCCGTCAGCAGCGTGGCGATGGTGACGACGAGATGGAAGGACGCGAGCGGCCGTGCCAGCCACGAACCGGGACCCGTCCCTACGCCGCGGCCACGCCGGGATGGCGTCCCGGCTTCTCGTGCGCCCGAGGTCCGGGCCGCCTTACCGGTCCACCGCCTGCCGTTGCCCGAAGTCACGAGGCACCCGCGGCCCGCGCCGGTAGCACCACTGTCACAGCGAACCAGCGGAGGCGGAGGATGCTTGCGCGTCCGCGAAAGCGACTCGACCGACCGGGG
The DNA here is from genome assembly GCF_053604885.1 of Nocardia sp. NPDC003999. Classification (NCBI taxonomy): domain Bacteria; kingdom Bacillati; phylum Actinomycetota; class Actinomycetes; order Mycobacteriales; family Nocardiaceae; genus Nocardia; species Nocardia sp. NPDC003999. Next base: position 51,093 of record NZ_JBSGIB010000028.1, on the reverse strand, counting down.
CGGGTGTCGATACCCCGCCCGCCCCGGTCGGCAGTCATCGCAAACCCCCGATATCGGTGGTTCCGAGGTCACCGTCTTCCAGGGCGTGCACCGCCTGGGCGAAACTGCGACCCCGGTGGGTGTAATCGGCGAACATGTCCAGCGACGCGGCGGCCGGAGCCAGCAGCACGGTGTCGCCGCGGCGGGCGAACCCGGCGGCCGCTCGCACGGCCCGCGCCATGACAGCGTCGGCCGCGGCGGCCCTCGACGCTTCATCACCCATCCCTGCATCGTCTCCCGCGATCAGCTCGACGACGGGGACCTCGGGCGCGTGTCGCGCCAACGCGGCCGCGAGCACCGGTGCGTCGGCGCCGATCAGCACCGCCGCGACCAGGCGGTCGGCGACCTCCTCGACGAGGTCGTCGACGTGCGCGCCCTTCAGCTGGCCACCGGCCACCCAGATCACCTGCGGATGCGCCAGGATCGATGAGCGCGCGGCGTGCGGATTGGTGGCCTTGGAGTCGTCGACGAACTCGACGCCGGACAGCTCGCGGACGAACGCCGCGCGGTGCGGGCCGACCTTGTGCTCGATCAAGCCTTCCCGGACGAACTGCGGCGCGACGTCGATCGCCCTGGTCAACGCGGAGGCGGCGAGTGCGTCGGCGACGCCGGCGGGGCCGGGCGGGCTGATGTCGCCGACCTCGGCCAGGATCGCGGCCTTGGTGAACGCGCGGTCGAGCAGCTTGCCGTCCACCACGCCGAGCTCGCCGTCGGCGGGCACGCCCACCCGGAACCCGACGGTCCGGCGCGCCTTGGACTTGCGGGCCAGCGAGGCCGCGACCGGATCGTCCAGGCCGACCACGCCGACCCGGCCGACCAGCGCCCTGGCCTTGGCCGCGGCGTAGGCGTCCAGGCCGCCGTGCCAATCCAGGTGATCCTCGGCCACGTTCAGCACGACACCCGCCTCCGGACGCACCGACGGCGCCCAGTGCAGCTGGAACGACGACAGCTCCACCGCGAGCACCTGCGGACCGGGGTTGCGCCGCAACGCATCCAGGATGGGCAGGCCGATGTTGCCGCACGCGACGCTGGCGATGCCCGCCGCGCGCAGGATCGCGTGGGTCATCTGGGTCGTGGTGGTCTTGCCGTTGGTGCCGGTGACGACCAGCCATTTGCGCACCGGACCGTAGATCCTGGCCTGATCGACCCACCAGGAGAACTCCACGTCGCCCCACACCGGCGTACCCTCCGCGACCGCGGACGCCAGCACCGGCGAGTCCGGCCGCCAGCCCGGGCTGGTGATCACCAGCGCGAACCGGCTCCAGTCCGCGTTCTCCAGTTCCGCGGTGGTGGCGACGTCCAGCCCGAGCCCGGCCGCCTCGGCCAGGGCCGCTGCGCCGCCGTCGGTCACCACCGGACGCGCGCCGATGTCGCGCAGCGGTTCCACCAGCGAGCGTCCCGACACGCCCCAGCCCGCGACCAGAACGTCGCGTCCGCGTAGGAATTCCAGCATGGGCCCTGGGGTGCGCAGAGCCCGCGGCGAATGTTCGACCATCTCGTTCACCCGACCGCGGAGAGGTATTCGCTGTAGAACAGCCCGAGCCCGACGGCGGAGGCCATCGCGGCCAGCAGCCAGAATCTGATGATCACCGTGGTCTCGGCCCATTTGCTGAGCTCGAAGTGATGGTGGAACGGCGCCATCTTGAACAGCCGGTTGCGCGTGGTGCGGAAGACGGCGACCTGCAGCACCACCGACGCCGTCTCGGCGACGAACAGCGCGCCGATGACGATCATCAGCAGCTCGGTGCGGGTGGTGATGGACAGGCCTGCCAGCAGGCCGCCCAGCGCGAGCGAACCGGTGTCGCCCATGAAGATCTTGGCCGGTGCGGCGTTCCACCACAGGAACCCGACGCACGCCGCCGCGCCCGCAGCGCAGACCAGCGCGAGATCCAGCGGATCGCGCACGTTGTAGCAGCCGGTCTCGGGCTTGGTCTCGCAGGCGTGGTAGTACTGCCAGAACGTGATGATCACGTATCCGCCCAGCACCAGGCTCATCGATCCGGCGGCCAGCCCGTCGAGTCCGTCGGTGAGGTTCACCGCGTTGGACCAGGCGACCACCACGAAGCAGACGAACACCAGGAACACGACCACGCCCATGGTCACCGTGCTGATGTCGCGCACGTAGGACAGGTGCCTGCTGGCGGGCGTCAGCCCGCTGCCGCCGCGGAACTGCAAGGCGAGGATGCCGAAGATCACGGCCGAGGACAGCTGGCCGAGATACTTGCCCGCCGCGGTCAGGCCCAGGTTGCGCTGCTTGCGGATCTTGATGAAATCGTCGACGAAACCCACCGCGCCCAGCGCCGTGGCCAGCCCGAGCACGAGCAACGCCGACGCCGACGGCCCGTCGGCGTCGTAACCGATGCCGATCAGGTGGGACCCCAGGTAACCGGCCCACATGCCGACCAGGATGGCGACGCCGCCCATCGTCGGCGTACCGCGCTTGGCCTGATGGCTGGCGGGACCGTCGACCCGGATCTCCTGCCCGAAGCCCTGCTTGGCGAACAACCGGATCAGCAGCGGGGTGAGCAGGATCGAGACCGTCAGCGCGATCGCCGCGGCGAAGAGAATCTGTCTCATCCTGCTGCCTCCGTGTCCTGTCCCACCCCGTTGTCCGCCGCGCCGCCGCGTGCGGCCACGGCGGCCGGGTCGGTCAGATGCTCGGCGACCTCCCACAGGCCGACCGACTTCGATGCCTTGACCAGCACCACGTCGCCGGGGGCCACTTCCTGCTCGAGCAGCGCGATCGCGGCCGCGATGTCGGGCACGAGGACCGATTCCTCGCCCCAGGACCCTTCCATCACCGCGCCCTGGTGCAGCGCGCGGGCGGGCCTGCCGGTGCCGACGGCGACCACCCGGCTGACGTCCAACCGCACCGCGAGCCGCCCGATGGCGTCGTGCTCCAGGACGGATTCCTCGCCGAGTTCGCCCATCTCGCCGAGCACCGCCCAGCTGCGCCGCGGCGTCTCGGCCGCGCGCGCCATGCTCACCAGCGCTTTGAGCGCGGCGCGGACCGAGTCCGGATTGGCGTTGTAGGAGTCGTTGACGACGGTGATCCCATCCGCGGTGGTCCGTACGTCCATCCGGCGGGCGGACGCGGCGCGCGCGTCGGACAGCGCGGCGACGGCGGTGTCCAGATCGGCGCCGCATTCCAGCGCGACCGCGATCGCCGACAGCGCGTTGCCCACGTGGTGCTCGCCGTGCACGGCCAGGCGCACCTGGGCGCTGCCCGCGGACGTGTGCACGGTGAACGCGGCCCTGGCCTGGTCATCGAGCCGGATGTCGGTGGCCCGCACGTCGGCGGTCGCGGCCTGCCCGACGGTCACCACCCGCGCCGATGTGCGCGAGGCCATCGCGGCGACCTGGGGATCGTCGGCGTTGAGCACGGCGAGACCGGTGGGCGGCAGCGCCTCGACCAGCTCGCCCTTGGTCTTGGCGATGGCCTCGCGGCTGCCGAACTCGCCGAGATGCGCGGTGCCGACGTTGAGCACCACGCCGATGCTCGGCGGCGCCACCTCGGCCAGCGCCGCGATGTGCCCGGGCCCGCGCGCGGACAGCTCCAGCACCAGGAAGCGGGTGCCCGCGTCGGCGCGCAACGCCGTCCACGGGTGGCCGAGTTCGTTGTTGAACGACCCAGGCGGGGCCACCACCGTGCCCAGCGGCGCCAGGACGGCGGCCAGCAGGTCCTTGGTGGAGGTCTTGCCGGACGAGCCGGTGACGCCGACGACGGTGAGCCCGCCGTCGGCGGCGAGACGCGACACGCTGGCGTGGGCGAGCGCGGCGAGCGCGGTCAGCACGGCGGCGCCGGATCCGTCCGCATCGTGGCTGAGCGCGACCGAACTCGACGGCACGTGGCCGCCGCCTGGCGTGACCACGATGGCGGGCACGCCCACCGGCCGCGCCGCAAGCACCGCCACCGCGCCCGCGGCGACGGCCGCGCCCGCGTAGTCGTGGCCGTCGGAGCGCTCACCCGGCAGCGCCAGGAACAGATCGCCGGAACCGATTCGGCGCGAGTCGAATTCGACCGCGCCGGTCACTCGCACCTCCGGGTCTGCGACGTCGTGCAGCGTGCCGCCGACGACCTCCGCGATCTCCCGCAGTGTCATCTCGATCATGAAACCGTCAAGTCCTCCGCGTGGTTACCTTGCGGACTGCGTCTTTCCAATGCGGCCGCGAGTACGTCGCGGTCGTCGAACGGGTGCTTCACGCCCTGGATCTCCTGCCCTGCCTCATGTCCCTTGCCCGCGATCAGCACCACGTCACCGGGGCGCGCCCACGCCACCGCCGCGGCGATGGCCTCCGCTCGGTCTCCGATCTCCCGCACCTCGCCGCGTTCGGCCTCCGGGACCTCCAGTGCACCGGAGCCGAGGGCGGCGCGGATGGCCGCCGGATCCTCGGTGCGCGGGTTGTCGTCGGTGATGATCAGCAGATCGGCGCCCCGCGCGCCTACGGCGCCCATCAGCGGCCGCTTCGCCGCGTCCCGGTCGCCACCCGCGCCGACCACCACCGCGAGCCGTCCCGCGGTGTCGGCCGCGAGATGACCACGCAGCGTGGCGATCACGGACTCCAACGCCGCGGGCTTGTGCGCGTAGTCGACGATCGCCAAGAAGTCCTGTCCGCGCTCCACCCGCTGCATGCGGCCGGGCACGTCCACGGTCGCCAGCGCCGGAGCCGCGATCGACGGCTCGACGCCCGCCGCGGCGCACACCGCCACCGCGAGCAGGCCGTTGGCGACGTTGTAGCGGCCGGGAAGCCGAAGGCGTACGGGAGTTTCGCCCTGCGGACCGGCCGCGGTGAAGTCTTGTTCGCCGCCGTGCGCCGACACCGCGCCGGTGACGCTCCAGGCGGCGGTCCTGGTGGTCGAGACGGTGACCGGGTTCGGCAGGCCGGCGGCCAGCCGCCGCCCCCACTCGTCGTCCACGCAGACGACGGCGGTGCGGGCCGCGACCGGCGAATCGGGTTCGAACAGCTTGCGTTTGGCGGCGAAGTAGTCCTCGAAGTCGGCGTGGAAGTCGAGGTGGTCCTGGGACAGATTGGTGAACGCGCCCACCGCGAACCGCACTCCGTCCACCCGGCCCAGCGTCAGCGCGTGGCTGGATACCTCCATCACCACCGCGTCCACGCCCTGCTCGACCATCAGCGCGAACATCGCGTGCAGCTGCGGCGCCTCCGGAGTGGTCAGCGCGCTCGGCACCCGCCTGCCGCCGATCCTGGTCTCGATCGTGCCGATCAGCGCGGTGGACAGCCCCGCGGCGGCCAGGCCCGCCTCCACCAGGTAGGAGGTCGTGGTCTTGCCCGAGGTTCCGGTGATCCCGACGATGCGCAGCCGCTCGGACGGATTGCCGTAGATCGTGGCCGACAGCTCGCCGAGCACCGCCCTCGGATTCTCCCGCACCAGCACCGGCACCTCGAGCGGACCGGCCAGTTCCGCACCCGCCGCGTCGGTCAGTACCGCGACCGCGCCGCGGGAGACGGCGTCGCGCGCGAAACGCGCCCCGTGCGCGCGGGCCCCGGGCAGTGCGGCGAACAGGTCACCGGGTAGCACGGCATCCGAGCGCTGCTCGATGCCGGTGACCGCCACGTCCGATTCGGCGCTCGTCGTGGCCCCGATGACGGCGGCCAGCGACGCCAGCGGCGTTGACGGCGAATGCTCTGGCCGCAATGCGCGCGGTTGACCGGACTGCACAGAAACCAGGCTCCTTTCGGGGGCGGCGATCGACGTGTCAGGTTACCGGCGACCGGTCACGGCGGGACCATGCGCCCCGTCGCAACGCCGGGGAGGTCGCCCACCGCACCCTACGGGTTCGCCCGCCCGGCCCGGACCGCGCCACGCGGCACTCGGACGCCGCCGGGCGAGGACGCGGCGCGCACGGCGGGCCGTCGTCGGCCTTTGCCCCTCGAACACCGCACTCACCTGCTGCTTCCTCCACACCGATCCGATGTCTTCGCTACCGACCGCACATCCCCGGAGCGGATCGATCACCCTGCCTGCAAGACGAATTGCCTGGACGGCTGGACGGACGGCGGGATGCGGTCGCGCTGCAGGGCCCACGAGGCGATGTTGTGGAACAGCGGAGCCACCGAACCGCCCCCGGAGCCGTCCGAACTGCGCACGGGCGCGTCGAGCATGAGGCCGATCACGTACCGAGGATTCTCCGCGGGAACCATGCCCGCGAACGTGATCCAGAACGACGACGTGGAGTAGCACCGGCAATTGCGATCGACCTTCTGCGCGGTACCGGTCTTGCCCGCCACCTGGTAGCCCGTGATGGCCGCGGGCCATCCGGTGCCGTTCTGGTTGGCGTTCATGGGGTCACGCTGCACCACCGCCTGGAACATCGTCCGCAAGGTGGCGGCGGTCTGCTTGCTCACCACCCGCACGCCGTCCGGCTGGGTCTCCTCGGTGCGGGCGCCGTCCGGCGCGATCCTCGCCCGCAGGATCCGCGGCGGAATGCGGACACCGTCGTTGGCGATCGCCTGATACATCCCGGCCATCTGCAGCGTCGTCATCGAAAGACCTTGGCCGATAGGAAGGTTGGCGAAGGTGCCGCCGGACCACTGATCCCGGTCCGGCATCAGTCCCGCGCTCTCGCCCGGCAGGCCGATGCCCGTGCGCTGCCCGAGCCCGAACCGGTGCGCCATGTCGGCGAAGCGATCCTCGCCCACGCGCTGCGCGAGCATCAGCGTGCCCACATTGGAAGAGCGGCCGAAGATTCCGGTGGTCGTGTAGGGCTCGACGCCGTGCGACCACGCGTCGTGCACCGTGACACCCGCCATCTGGATCGCGCCGGGCACCTGGTGCACCTCGTCGGGATCGGTCAGGCCGTAGTCGATGGCCGCGGCCGCCGTGACGATCTTGTTCACCGAGCCGGGCTCGAACACGTCCGTGACCGACGGGTTGCTCAGCTGGGCATTGGCCCACTTCTGCGGTCCCAGGTCGGGATTGAAGGTGTTGTCGTTGGCCATCGCCAGGACCTGCCCTGTCTTGGCGTCCAGGACGACGGCCGAAGCGGAACCCGCACCGGAGACGTCTTTGGCCTGCTGTACCTGCTGCTGCACGTAGTACTGCAGATCGGAGTCCAAGGTGAGCTCCACGGCGGACCCGTTGACCGCGGGCTGCTCGTCGCGCCAACTGCCGGGAATGACCGCGCCGTCCGAGCCGCGATCGTAGGTGTGCGATCCGTCGGTACCGGCCAGCACCGAGTCGAGCGACGACTCCAGCCCGATCTGCCCGTGACCGTCCCAACCGACAGCGCCGACGACATTCGCCGCCAGCGACCCGCCGGGGTAGACCCGTGGGCTCTGCTGGTCGGAGCCCACCTGCGGATATTTATCGGTGATCTCGTCCGCGATGCGTGGATCGACATTTTGGGCGAGGAACACGAACTGCTCGTCGCTGTTCAGCTTGGCCAGCAGGTCCGCTTCCGCGGGCGCGTCTTTGCCGAGCTTCTCGTGGATGGTGCGCGCGATGTCGCGCAGCCGCTGATCCGGATCGGGCGCCTTGTCGTTCTTGGCCTTGGCGTCCGCCAGTTCCTTCCGGACCGCGACCGGCCGGAAATGCAGCGCCTTGGCCGACACGGTGAAGGCCAGCGCTTTGCCGTAGCGGTCGGTGATCGGCCCGCGGATGGCCGGGTCGGGCTGATGGGTGGTGCGCTGGCTGGCCGCTTGGGCCGACAGTCCCGGCGCGGCGACGCTCTGCACCCACAGCAGTTGCAGCGCGACGACCGCGAGCGCGACGAACATGACCACTCGTCCGACGCCGAGGCGCAACCGGAGCGGGCCGTCCGAGACAGCTGAGCGCGGTGGCCGCGGCCCGCCCGTGGTGCGGGGCGCCGAGGGCCCGCGCCTGCGCGGCGCGGGCCTGGGATGCGTCACTGCGGGGCTCCGCCGGGCACCGCCTCCGGGGCCTGCGCGGCTTCCTGCTGCGGCGACGCTTCCGCGGGCGGCTGGGGCGAAGTGACCTGCGGTGTGACCGAAGCCGCGGGCACTCCGGGCTGCGGCGGGTTGATCGCCGAAGTCGGGGCCGGGCTCGCGGCCGTGGGCGCCGAGTTCACTTGCGCGTTGTTCTGCGATCCCGTGTTCGGCTGACCCGGCGCCGGAGCACCGGGCGTGGTGGTGACCGGCACCACCCGCTCCCCTCTCGGCGACCGCGCGGAAGGCGAGGCGTTCAGCGGCGGCACGGGAGTGCCCTCGGCCGGGGCGGGCTTGCCGATCACCGTGACCGAGCCGTCGGGACCGACCAGCAGGCGAGCCGGGTCCTTGGCCGGGATCATGCCCAGTTCACGCGCCCGCAGGGCCAGTTCGGGGGCCGAATCGGCGACCTCGACCTCGCGCTGCAGGGCCGCGCGCTCGTCGGCCAGCCGCCGGTTCGTCGCCCGCGCGTCGCCGAGCTGATAGCTGTCCTCGGCGGCACGGGTGGTCAGCAGCAAGGTCAGCGCGAGGCCGCAACCGAGCAGGGCGATGATCGCCGTGACGAACGGGATGCGCGCCGCCATCGCCGAGCGCCGCACGGTGGGCAGGAACGCGCTGTCCGAACCACTTTCGCGCATTCGCCGCCGGGCATAGGCGCGTTGCGCCGCGCCCGACTTCACCCGCTCGGCGTCCTGGACCCGCCGGGCGACCCGGCCCGGCGCTTCGACGGTCCTCGTCCGCACGCTCATAGATTCCCCTCCTCTGTCCTCCGGGGATGCCGGGCGAGCACAGCGCTCCGCTGTCTCATCCGGCCTCCGCTACCGCTGCGGGACATCCGCACCCGGCCGGCGCGATGCGGGCACTGATCGCTCACCGCGCCTCCTGGATCCGCTCGACGGCGCGCATGCGTACCGGGGCCGCCCGCGGGTTGTCCTCGACCTCCTGCTCGGTCGCCTTCTCCGCGCCACGGGTCAGCATCCGGAACTCCGGTCCCATGCCGGGAAGCTCGACCGGCAGGCCCACCGGCGTCCTGGACGCGGTGTGGGCGGTGAGCTCGTGCTTGACCACCTTGTCCTCCAGCGATTGGTAGGACATGACGACGATGCGGCCGCCCACCCGCAGCGCGGCGAGCGCGGCGGGCAGCGCGGCTCGCAACGAGTCGAGCTCCCCGTTGACCTCCACCCGCAGCGCTTGGAACGTGCGCTTGGCCGGATGCCCTCCGGTGCGGCGCGTCGCCGCGGGAATCGTGGCGTACAGCAGCTCCACCAGCTCGGCGCTGGTGTGGAACGGTTTGCTCTGCCGACGCCGGATCACCTCGGCGGCGATCCGGCTCGCGAAGCGTTCCTCTCCGTAGGTCCGCAGTACCCGGGTCAGATCGCCGTGACTGTAGGTGTTGAGCACATCGGCGGCGGTGGGCCCGCTGGTCGGGTCCATCCGCATGTCCAGCGGGGCGTCGACGGAATACGCGAAGCCGCGGTCGGCCTCGTCCAACTGCATGGAGGAGACGCCCAGGTCCATCAGGATCGCCGAGACCGAACCGGTGGCTGGCAAGCCGGCCTCCGCCAACGCGTCGACGATGCCGTCGTAGCGGGTGTGCACCAACGTGATTCGGTCCGCGAACGGCTCGAGCCGCTCGCCAGCCAGCTTCAACGCGGTGGTGTCGCGGTCGAGCCCGACGAGACGGAGGCCCGGGTAGGTGCTCAGGAAATGCTCGGCGTGACCGCCGAGGCCGAGTGTCGCGTCGACGTAGACCGCGCCCGGCTCGGCCAAGGCCGGACCGAGCAGCGCGTCGGCTCGCTCCAGCAGAACCGGAACATGGCGGGGACCGCGCTGTTCACGGTTCACCTAGACCTCCCGGAGTCTGCCTCGCGTCGTCGCGCACCGCACACGGGTCGCCTTGATACACAGTGCTTTCCATACGGACACGAATGCCCCGTGGTCTCTGACCGAACTTTCGGCACCTGGCGTCGGGGAAGTACGTCAGGGTCCGCGTCCGGGCAGAGACCGCGTGGCACTCGCGCGCCCGCGGCTAGAAGATTCCGCCCAGCGACTCGTCTCTGGCTTGCGAGAAGTCCTCCTCGTGCTCGGCGAGGTAGGACTCCCACGCCTGCTTGTCCCAAATCTCCAGGAAGTCGACCGAACCGATCACCACGCAATCCCTGTCCAGGTTGGCGTAGCGACGATGGTCGGCGGACAACACGATCCGGCCCTGCGCGTCCGGACGTTGCTCGTCCGTTCCGGCCGCGAGTGCCCGGACGAACGCACGGGCCTGCGGATTGCTTCGAGACGCGGCCGCGGCCCGCCGGGCGAGCGCGGTGAACTCCTCTTTCGGGTACACGGCAAGGCTGTGGTCCTGCCCCTTCGTGACCATCAACCCTCCCGCCAGATCGTCTCGAAACTTCGCAGGCAACGTGAGTCGCCCCTTGTCGTCCAAGCGAGGTGTGTAGGTACCGAGAAACATCTCGATACCTCCCTATTCGATCACCTCGATGGTCGGCCCTTCAGTACTGCGCGCTCCACATTACCCCACTTTCCCCCACTTTCAATCGAAACAAGCGGTGATCTGGCTCCCGACTCAGACGATTCCGCAGGTCATGTCAGCTATCACCGGCGTGGAGAACTTTCGCGAGTTCTGCCGACACGCGCCGCCCCAGGCGACAAACGCCCGAAAACACCCAGCAAACCCCCTGGTGTGGCACCGGAGGGGGCGAAGTGGGGAAGTTCGTGGGGAGGTGTGGGGCGAGGGGGAAGTCGGACCCGAAGATCATTCGCGGCGTGATCGGTTACACACACGAACCGGCGACGCCGCACCATCGCGGTGCGGCGTCGCCGGTCGTGCTGAAGTTGTCAGGCTACGGGCGAGCTATTCCTGCTCGAACCGCCGCCGGAAGCGATCCTCCATACGCTCGGAGAAACCGCCGGACTTGCGCTGGCGCCCTCGCCCGCCGCCGGAGGACGCCTGCCCGCCGGACCGGTCGTTCTTGGCGATGCTCTTGGAGGTGCCCAGCAGCAGGAGCACGCCTGCACCGAACATCACGATGAAGCCGATCAGGCTGATGATCGGAAAGCCGCCGGGCTTCACGGGCGCTGCGATGCCTGCGACGAGGAGAAAGAGGCCGAGGACGAACAACGCCGCGGCCTGGAGTCTGCGACGACTCGAGGTCGAACGTAGCCGTCCGCCGCGGACGGACGAGGCGAACTTGGGATCCTCAGCATAGAGAGCGCTCTCGATCTGTTCGAGCATGCGCTGCTCGTGCTCGGAGAGTGGCACGGTACCTCCCCCGGCACTAGGACGTGGCTGTCGCCTCCGGGTAGACGACAGATAGCCGACCTTGGCGGCCATCTGTCACCAATGATACGAGTTCGATCAGGGCCAGACCACCTAATGGGCACAGTCGGACGTAGTCCGTCATCAGCCCGCGCACGGCCGCAGCGAAGGCGGAGGTACGCCTAATGGGCACAGTCGGACGGAGTCCGTCATCAGCCCGCGCATGGCCGGAGCGAAGGCGGAGGTACGCCTCATGGGCACAGTCAGAGCCAGTCCGTAACCAGCCCGCCCGTCGCCGGGGCGAAGGTGAAGGTAGGCCAACACGCCGATAACTAAGCGGTCATACCGCCGGTCATTCCAGGGGCGGGCCGCAACCGGGCCGATGCCGCGAGGAGATCTTCCACGTCGTGGAGGAATGCCGCCACCCGCGAAGAGAACTCGTCCGCCTCGTGTTCGTCGACATTCCGGTCCAGGCCCGCCTCCAGTGCCGCCCGGATCTCCGACCGCGCGCTGAAGTAGTCCGCCCACATCACGAATTCCGGCGCGGCGCGCTGCATCAGCACCCACGCGTTGCGCGAGCGCGCCCTCGGCGCGGTGTCGGCGCCCGTGAGCGCGATCACCGCGCCCGCCCCGCGCAGCGCCGCCAGGTAGGCGGTGCGGAACCGTTCCCGCGGATCTCGTTCCCCCGCCGCCTGCATGAGCAACCCGTCCGCGCGCTCCAGCAACTTGCCGGCCCGGCCGGGCCGGCCCGGATGTTCCACTCGACCAGACATCGCCGTCCCTCCACCCTCGCGTACCTTGGCCCGTATGCGGCGCTGGAGACGGCGTGCCCCACCGCTTTCCAGCACCGCCCGGACCGAACAGGTATTCGAACGTTTGAATTGAGCTTCAATATAGAGACGCCCACCGACAACTTTCCGCGTCCGCGCGACCGACGAGAGCCATGACCGCCGTCAAGCCCAATCACACTCCCGCACCCGCCGTCATCGATCTCTCGGTGGCGGCCCTGCGCTCCCGGCTGCACGACGCGCTGGCGGTCTACGTGGCCGCCATGGACTATCCGCGCGGGACCGAGAACCATCGCGCGCCGATGTGGACCGAGCACACCACCCGGCCCGGCTGGCAGGCGGTCGCCGCGGTGCTGCCCGACGACTCCGGCCGGATCGATCTGCGCCACGCGCCGATCGTGGCGATCGCCTACGGCTATCGCGGCGCCGCGCACCAGTGGTGGCATCAGCAGGTGCACAGCGGAATGCGGCGTTCGGGTTGGCCGGAACATTCCGCGCGCGAACTGCTCTCGGACTACTTCGAGCTCACCGAGCTGCATGTGCATCCAGCCGCGCAGGGCCGCGGCATCGGCGGCACGCTGCTGGAACGGCTGCTGCGCGACCGCACCGAGCGGGCGGTGCTGCTGTCGACGCCGGAGGTCGCCGGTGAGGACAACCGCGCCTGGCGGTTGTATCGCAGGCAGGGATTCACCGATGTGGTCCGCAATTTCGTCTTCGCGGGCGACAACCGGCCGTTCGCGATCCTCGGCAGGCGGCTGCCGCTGTGAGGATCACGTGACGGTGATCGTCGTCGGCTCGGGCCACAACGCCTTGGTGGCCGCGTGCTACCTCGCCCGCGCCGGGCACGAGGTCGAAGTGCTCGAACGCGACGAGGTCCTCGGCGGAGCGGTGTCGACGGTCGAGCGGTTCCCCGGCCACCGGGTCGATCGCGGCTCGTCGGCGCACATCATGATCCGCCACACCGGCATCGTCGAGGATCTCGAACTCGACCGTTTCGGCCTGCGGTACATCGACTGCGACCCATGGGGTTTCACGCCCGCGCACGCGGATCGCCCCGCCCTGGTGTTCCATCGCGACCTGGATGCGACCTGCGCCTCCATCGCCTCGGCTTGCGGCCCGCGGGACGCGGACGCCTACCGCCGGTTCGTCCGGGTGTGGGGTCCGCGCAGCGCCAGGGTGATGCGGGCGTTCGGCGGCGCACCTACGCCGGGCAGGCTGGTGCGGTCGTTCTGGGGACTGGACGCGAGGAACGGCGGCAGCGCACTCTCGCGCGAGTTCCTGCAATCCGGCGACGCCCTGTTGGACGCGTTCTTCGAGGACGAACGGTTGAAGGCGTCGCTGGCCTGGTTCGGCGCGCAGTCCGGGCCGCCGATGTCGGAGCCGGGCACGGCGCCGATGGTCGGCTTCGCCGCGCTCATGCACACACTGCCGCCGGGGCGCGCGGTCGGCGGCAGCGGGGCGCTGACCACCGCGCTGGTGGCGCGGCTGCGGTCCGACGGCGGGGTGGTGACCGCGGGCGACGCGGTGTCCGCCCTGCGTCGCGACGGGGACCGCTGGCGGGTGCGCACCGCCTCGGGCCGAGAGTTGCGCGCGAGCACCGTGATCGCGGGCTGCCACGTGCTGACCACTCTGGACCTGCTCCGCGACGGCGGCTTCGACGGCGCGGTGCTCGACGACTGGCGCACGCGCATCCGCGTCGGTCCCGGGATCGGGATGGTGGTGCGGGCCGCCACTTCGGCGCTGCCCCGTTATCCCGGCAGTCCGATCGATCACTCCGCCCGCGGCCTGCAATTGCTGGTGTCCGATCGCGCGCAGTTGCGTCGTGCGCACGGCGCGGCGCTGGCGGGTGACCTCCCGCCGCGACCGGTCGTGCTGGCCATGAGCTTCAGCGCCGTGGATCCGACCATCGCGCCGCCCGGCGAGCACCAGTTGTCGCTGTGGGCGCAATGGCACCCGTACCGACCGGCCTCCGGGGCGGACTGGGCCGGCCTCGCGCAGCGGGAAGGCGACCGGATCATCGCCGAAGTCGATTCCTACGCGCCCGGTTTCGCGGAGACGGTGCTGCGCAGACACGTACAGACACCCGTGGACCTGGAGCGCGAACTCGGGCTCGTCGGCGGCAACGTGATGCACGTGGAGATGTCGCTGGACCAGATGATGCTGTGGCGTCCGCTGCCCGAGCTGGCGGGGCAGCGGGTGCCCGGCGCGCCGGGACTGTATCTGACGGGCGCGTCCACCCATCCCGGCGGCGGCGTCTCCGGCGCCAGCGGACGGACGGCCGCCGCACTCGCGCTGCGCGACCTGAACCGGCCCAGGTTGTCGCGGTGGCTGCGAAGATGACGGATTCGGGCGAACTGCCGCCCGAGGCGACAGAACGGTTCCGATACCGCTCCGCGCGTTTTCTGCTGCCACTCGCCTTGATCGTGCTGACGATCGTCGCGCAGATCGGTTACCCACTCGCCGCGGGTGGTGCGCGCGACCGTGTCACCGTCGCGGTCGTGCTGCTCTCCGCCGCCGCCGCGCTGGCGCACGCGACCGCGACCAGGGGGTTACGCTATGCCGTCGGTTTCCTGATCATCGTCTCCGGCGTCGGGCTCACCGCCGAGGTGATCGGTACCGCGACCGGCATTCCGTTCGGCTGCTACGAGTACGCGACCGACCGGCTCGGGCCCGCTCTGCTCACGGTCCCGCTGCTCGTCCCGCTGGCCTGGACCGGCGGGATGTATCCGGTGTGGGTGGTGGCCAGGTTGTTGTCACGGCACACGGTCACGCGGGTCCTCGCGACGGCGGTGGGCGCGGTGGGCTGGGATCTTTTCCTGGATTCGCAGATGGTGACCGACGGGCAGTGGGCCTGGTGTGACACCCACTCCGGCCTGCCCGGGCTGGACCTGATTCCGGTGACCAACTACCTGGGCTGGTTCGCTGTCGCGCTCGTGATGGGCTGCTTGCTGGCGCTCTGGGAGCGAGCGGCTCCGGATCCCGTACGGGTAGCGCGACCGGGTGGCCGCGCGATCGCGGTCGCCGTACCGGTGGCCTTCTTCCTGTGGACCTGGCTGGGGTCGGCGCTGGCCCACGCGGTGTTCCTCGGTCTCCTGCCGTCGGCCGGATACGGTTTCGCCGGTATGGGTGTGCTCGGTGTTCCCCTGCTCGTCGTCCTGGCTCGCGCGCGCCGCTGACCCGGCGTGATTCCCCGCACTCGGCGCGCCGACGCGCGCGATGAGTGGCGCGTTTCATTCCGGGCGGACGGCCTGGCACGATGTCACCCGTGCAGCCGAGTCCCGTCACCACGAAGCTCGATACCCCGGATCGCCCGCTGCGGCGGGTCCCACGCCGTGCCGCGCGTGCCGCTTCGGTCGTCCTGCTCGCGGCGATGCTGGTCCCGATGCTCGCAGCGTGCCTGCGGGTCCAGGTTTCGATGGGGGTCTCGTCCAACGACCGGGTGTCCGGACGGATCGTCGCCGCCGTGGTGCCCGCCGACGCCGGGGACAAGGGCCCGCAGCTGAAGGCGCCCGAGACGCTGGTCGCCAAGGTGCGGGTGGAGCCGTACGCCCAGGACGGATATATGGGCAGCCAGGTCTTCTTCGAGGATCTGTCGTTCGGCGAGGTGCAGCAGCTCGGCGGGCTGTCCGAGCAGACTCAGGGCATGTTCCAGTTGCAATTCCAGCGCACCGGCGACCTGGTCAGCCTGAGCGGGCGGGTCGATCTGAAATCGGTGCCGCCGCACGGCTCGGACGTGCAGTTCACCATCGCGTTCCCGGCCCGCGTCGCAAAGACCAACGGCAGCCGCGAGGGCGACAACGTCGTCTCCTGGAAGCTGCCGCCCGGCGATGTCTCCACATTGCGCGCCGAGGTCAGTTACGCCGACCCGAACACCCGCTCGTTCGCGGGCTGGGCGGGCATCGCGGGCGGCATCACGCTCGCGGTGGCCGCCATCGTCGCGGCCATGGCGTACATGGACCGCAACCCCGCCGCGCCCGGCGCGCCGGAGGTCGGCTTCTCGCTCAGCCGCTGGTGGCGCTCGGTGACGCAGAATCGCTGAGCGACAGGTCGGTGTGCCGCGATAGCGTGGCCCTCATGGTGAGTGCCGACCTGCCGAAGACGTTGCGCGCGAACTCGATCCTGCCGTCCTTCGCCGCCGCGGTCGCCGTGTTGGGCGCGGGCATCGCGCTGTACAACCGGATCACCGTACGGCGGTTGACGAACACCCCGACGACGGTGATCGAACCGGTCACGGTCTGTATCCCGGCGCGCGACGAGGCCGACCGGCTACCCGAGCTGATCGGCGACCTGCGCGCCCAGGTGGGCGTGCCGCGCATGGCGGTACGCGTCCTCGACGACGCGTCCACCGACGACACCGGCGCCGCGGCCCGCGCGGCGATCGACGGCGACCCGCGTTTCACCTTGCTGCACAGTGAGTCCGATCCGGTCCCCGGCTGGACCGGAAAAGCCGCCGCCTGCGTCCGGCTGGCCGAGGAGGTGTCGACGCCGGTGCTGATCTTCTTGGACGCCGACGTGCGGCTGGCCCCGACGGCGCTCGCGGCGGCGGTCGGCGCGCTGCGCGAACGACGCGCCGCATTGGTCTCCCCCTGGCCGCTGCAGGTGGCAGGCTCGGTGGCGGAGGCGCTGGTGCAGCCCCTGCTGTGCTGGTCGTGGGCCTCGACGCTGCCGGTCACCGCGGTCGACCGGAGCCTGCGGCCCGCCACGGCGGTGGCCTGCGGGCAGTTCCTCGTGTTCGACAACGCCGCGTACCGCTCGGTGGGCGGCCACACGGCGGTGGCCGGAAGCGTCACCGAAGACCTCGACATCGCCCGTACGCTGCGGCGAGCCGGTCATTCCACGGTTCTGGTGGCCGCGGGACCGCTGGCCCGCACCAGGATGTATCGCGACGCCGCGGAATTGGACGCGGGCTACTCCCGCTGGCTCTGGTCGGCCTACGACGGCACGATAACGGGTGGAGCGGCGGTGGGACTGGTTGCCGCCCTTGCCTATTGGGTGCCGCCCGCAGTGGCGGTGTTCGGCCGCGGGGCGTACCGCCGGGCGGGCCTGGCCGGCTGGCTCGCCGCCGTCGCCGGGCGACTGCTGGCCCGCTCGACCGAAACCGGCGGCCCGCTGAAACCTTCGGATCTGCCTGCCGCCGTCGCGCATCCGGTGTCGGTGGCGGTGTATCTGCTTTTGTGGGTGCGGTCACACCTGGCCCGTCGCCGCGGCACGGCGCGCTGGAAAGGTCGGCCGCTTCCCTGAGCAGCCGTGCCGCGGTGACGGAAATCTCATGGCACCGGGGTGATTCCCACCGTCGGCAGGAAGAAGCAGGACTTGGCGCCGTTCTGCACCGTGCCGAACATCGCGGCGAGCACGGTGCCCTTCCCGGTGTCCACCGGGACCGCGCGCACCCCGCCCATCGGGAGGGACGCGACGAGGAAGTCCCGGATCGCCTGCTCGGCCGCGGGCCGCTGGTCCGGCGGAACGGCCGCGGGAACCATCGAACGCGCGACCTCGGGCAGCGGCCCCATGGCGGCGGTGCCGCTGCGGCCGGTACTCAGATTCAGCCAGCTCACCTGCATTCCGGCGGTATTCGGGCCGTCCGGTCCGAGCCCGTAGGGCACGAAGGTGAACATGGCCTGCCCGGCCTTGACGGCGCTGAGGTCCTGGCCGGGAATCTGGACGGTGGTCTTCGGCCACGGCCCCGGAATGGCGCCTGCCACGGCGGGCGCCAGACCGGCCGTGGTGTTGTCGAGGCAGAACGCCGACGCGCTCGGGTACGCGAACGGCTGGATACCGAGCGCGCGCAACGCGTCGAGCGCGGCTTGATACGCGCCGAACAGGTCACCGGGGGCGGCGATCGGCACGGAGTCCTCGGGAAACGCGGGAATCGTGGCATCCGGAGCCGCGAACGCGACCCCCGGCCCGGCGAGCACGAAGGCGATCGAACTGGTCGCGACAGCGGACAACTGGGTCAGACGGCGCAATATGGTCACGAAACCTCCTCATCGGCGGAACGATCGAGGGGGACAGTACTCCGGCAAACGCAATCAGCAGCCGAGATTGCACACAGCAATTTCGTGGCGAGTCCTGTTTGCCCGGAACGGACCTCCGCGTCGCCCACCGGCGTTCCCCCGCGTCGGCGATAGCCGTATGCTGCATCGGACCATCCCAGTCCGGCGCCACGCGCCCTGGATCGGCGAAGCGCGGAAACTCACCTCGCCCTCGGCAGAGCAGCGCACGCCCGGTTACTACAAAGATCCGATGAATCGGCGTCGACAAGATCTACGCTCACGGTGATTACTTCTCTTGTTCCAGGCTTCCCTTGCTGGGCATCATGATTCGGCTCGCCCCTGACATCCGCTGAAGGGGGGTCGGCGCCAACCATCCAGAGCGACCGAGAGACCTGGCTCGTCGACGTCGCAGCAACCCCCCGGTCACCGGGTGCGGGTGCTTCCGCCGGGACCGATGGAGGAACCGAAGTGATCATCGAGGACCCGTCATGAGCGCGTCCACCGCGCCGGACGCCGCCCCCGAGGCCGCCGCGCCGACCGAACCGGACCCGACCGGAACACCGGCCCCCGCCGAGACCGGCACGACGCCGACCGTCGCGAAGACCCGGCATCCCTGGCGCTGGGTGATCAGTGCCGTCGCGCTGATCCTGCTCGCCCAGTTCGTGCACGGGCTGGCCACCAATCCCGGCTGGGATTGGCCGACGTTCGCGCGGTACATCACGGCCGAGTCGGTGCTGTCGGCGCTGCGGGTCACCTTGGAGCTGACCGCGTGGGGCACGGCGCTGGGTTTTCTGCTCGGCACCGCGCTCGCGATCGCCCGGCTGTCGAACAACCCGGTGCTGCGGGTGATCGCGTGGGTCTACATCTGGGCATTCCGCTCGATCCCGCTGATCGTGCAGCTGCTGTTCTGGTTCAACATCGCTTACCTGTATCGGACCCTCTCGGTCGGCATCCCGTTCGGGCCCGCGCTGTTCACCTTCGAGGTGAACGGGGTGATCAGCGGTTTCACCGCCGCCGTGATCGGCTTGGCGCTGCATCAGGCGGCGTATTCGGCCGAGATCATCCGGGCCGGGTTCATCTCGGTGGACGCTGGTCAGCTGGAAGCCGCCGCCGCCTTGGGGATTCCACGGCTGCGGCAATTCCGCACGGTGGTGGTGCCGCAGGCGATGCGCTCGATCCTGCCGAACGCGGCCAACGAGGTGATCAGCCTGTTCAAGGGCACCTCGATCGTGTCGGTGATGGCGATCGCCGAGCTGTTCTACCAGGTCCAGGTCATCTACGGGCGCAACGGACGGGTGGTGCCGCTGCTGATGGTCGCGACGGTCTGGTACATCGTGCTCACCACGGCGCTCTCGGTGGCGCAGTACTACATCGAACGCCACTACGCCAAGGGCGCGCACCGCACGCCGCCGCCGACGCCGCTGCAACGCGCGTGGCGGAAGCTGCGCGAGGTCGCCGAGGCCGGTCCCGCCGCACCGCGCGGAGCGACCCGATGAGCGCCACACCCGCCGTGCAGGTCCGCGGCGTCCGGAAATCCTTCGGCTCGCACGAAGTGTTGCGCGGCATCGATCTCACCGTGCGATCCGGCGAGGTGGTGGCCGTGATCGGCCCGTCCGGGTCGGGCAAGTCGACCCTGCTGCGCGTGGTGAACCATCTGGAGACGCTGGACGCGGGCACCGTGCACATCGACGGCGAGCTGATCGGATATCGGCTGCGGCGCGACCGCTTGCACGCGCTGCCCGACCACGCGGTGCGCAAGCAGCGCTCCCGGATCGGCTTCGTCTTCCAGCAGTTCAATCTGTTCCCGCATCTGACCGTGCTCGACAACGTCACGCTCGCACCGCTGTCCGCGCAGCGGCGCGATCGGACCGAGGTGGAGCGCGAGGCACGCCTGCTGCTGGATCGGGTCGGCATCGGGCACCTGGCGGACGCGTATCCGCGCAGGCTGTCGGGCGGGCAGCAGCAGCGGGTGGCGATCGCCCGCGCGCTGGCGCTGCGCCCCCGCGTGATCCTGTTCGACGAGCCCACCTCCGCGCTGGACCCGGAACTGGTCGGCGAAGTGCTCGACGTGATCCGCGATCTGGCGCACGGCGGCACCGCGCTGGTGATCGTCACCCACGAGATCGGCTTCGCCCGTGAGGTCGCCGACACCGTGGTGTTCCTCGACGAGGGCGTCATCGTCGAGCAGGGCCCGCCCTCGGTCGTTCTCGACCATCCCGAACACCCGCGCACTCGCGCGTTCCTTTCCCGAGTCCGTTGACGAACAGGTATCCGATGAAGTTCTCCGCCCTGGTCACCGCCGCCGCGACCGCGGTCGTGCTGCTGGCCACCGGCTGCACCGAACCCGAGGCGGACAACGCCGCGCAGCCCGCCGGTTCGGTCACCTTCGACCTCTCCCCCGCCCAGTCCGGCCGCGTTCGGGCCGCCAAGGTCGATGCCATCGCCGCCGAGGTGCCGAAGGCGATCCGCGACCGCGGCACGCTGGTCGTGACCGGCACGTCCGGGGCAGCGCCGCCGCTGCGGTTCTACGCCACCGACGACCGGACGGTGGTCGGCTCGGAGATCGACTTCGCCTCGCTGGTCGCCGACATCCTCGGCCTGAAACTCGATGCGCAGGTGGCCGATTGGTCGCAGAACTTCGTGCGGGTGGACTCCGGTGAGGTGGACGCGTTCATCTCCAACGTCACCGTCACCGAGGAACGCAAGGAGAAGTACGACTTCGCGACCTACCGCAAGGACAACGTCGCGCTGGAGGTGCCGATCCAGAGCAAGCTGGCATACAAGGATCGGACGAGCCTGGCGGGCAAGCGGATCGGGGTCGGCAGCGGCACCAACCAGGAGCAGCTGCTGGTGAAGTGGAACGAGCAGAACCGGGCCGAGGGCCTGCCTCCGATCGACATCGCCTACTTCCAGCAGACCACCGACTACTACCTGGCGCTGGCCTCGCAGCGGCTCGACGGCTACCTCGGCCCGAACCCGACGGCGATCTACCACGCGGCCACCGCGAAGCAGACCAGGATCGTGGGCACCTTCTCCGGTGCGGGCGAGGCGCTGCAAGGCGAGATCGCGGTGCTCACCAAGAAGGACAACGGGCTGATCACCGCCGTGCAGCACGCGCTCGCCTACGCCATCGAGCACGGCACATATCAGCAGGTGATCGACCGTTGGGGCCTGCAGAGCGAGACGGTCACCGAATCGCGGATCAACCCGCCCGGCCTGCCGAAGAAGCGCTGAGCCGATGACACAACCGCTCTCGACCCCGACGCTGCGCGTGCACCGGGTGGCCCAGGACGACCCCCTGGCCGCGCCCCTGCTTGCCGAACTC
The DNA here is from genome assembly GCF_053604885.1 of Nocardia sp. NPDC003999. Lineage (NCBI taxonomy): Bacteria > Bacillati > Actinomycetota > Actinomycetes > Mycobacteriales > Nocardiaceae > Nocardia > Nocardia sp. NPDC003999. The sequence goes on along the minus strand of NZ_JBSGIB010000028.1, from coordinate 29,772 downwards.
GCCCTCGAGTACAGCAGCCGCTACGGTCGCACGCCCGGCGAGGTGCACGCCTCGTTGCGCGAGCACCCGGCCACCGCGTTCGCGCCGCCGCACGGCGCCCTGCTGGTCGTCACCCGCGACGGAGAAGCGGTGGCGGGCGGTGCCTTCCAGCGCTACGACGCGCACACCGCGGAGCTGAAGCGGATCTGGACCTCGCGGGAGCACCGCAGGCAAGGGCTCGGACTGTTCGTACTCGAGCAGCTGGAAGCCGAGATCGCGCGCCGCGGCTACCGGCGGATCTACCTGACCACCGGACCGCGTCAGCCCGAAGCGGTCGGCCTCTATCTCGCCGCCGGTTACCGCGCGCTCTACGACCCGGACCTGCCCGCGGAACAGATCGGGCCGCATCCCTTCGAGAAGCAGCTGCCCGCGCTGGGAGCGATCGCGTGAAGTTCCTGCTGTTCACCTTGGTGACCCGGGTACCCGACCCGCGGACCGGCCGCCTGCCCGGCACCCGGGAACGCCTGCGCGACGTCGTCGGCCAGGCGCGGCTGGCCGAGGAACTGGGCTACGACGGGTTCGCCGTCGGCGAGCGGCACGAGGAGCCGTTCCTGTCCGCCGCGCCGCCGGTCATCCTGTCCCACCTGGCCGCCCTCACCTCGCGGATCACGCTGTTCACCGCGGTGACCACGCTGAGCCTGCTCGACCCGGTGCGCGCTTTCGAGGACTACTCCACGCTGGACAACCTGTCCGGCGGGCGGCTCGAGCTGATCATCGGCAAGGGCAACGGCGCCGCACAGGCGCAGCTGTACCACGTCACGCCCGACGACCAGTGGGCCCGCAATCGCGAAGGCTACGAACTGTTCCGCGCCCTGTGGGCCGGTGACAGCGTGACCTGGTCGGGGCGCTTCCGTCCGCCGCTGCGCGAGGCCAAAGCATTGCCCCGGCCGTGGCAGCCGAAGATCCGGATCTGGCACGGCAGCGCCACCAGCCGCGAATCGGTGGAACTGGCCGCGCGCCACGGTGATCCACTGTTCTCGGCGAACGTCACCAACCCGATCGAGCCGTATGCCGAGCTGGTGCGCCACTACCGGGAGCGCTGGGCGTTCCACGGCCACGACCCCGCCGACGCGCTGGTCGGCGCGGGCACCGCCGGATTCCAGGTGTCGCGCACCTCGCAGGAGGCGCTCGCGGCCTACGCGCCGATCTTCGAAGCGCGGCTGGCGCTGGCGCGCGAACGCGGGCTGCCGGTGGTGTTCGAGACCCTCGACGACTACGTGGCCCGCAGTTCGGCGCTGATCGGCAGCCCGGAGCAGGTGATCGACAAGGTCGGCCGCCAGCACGAGCACCTCGGCCACGAGGTGATCCACCTGTCCGCCGAACGCGACGGCCGCCCCGAGCGGCAGTACCTGGACGGCCTCGAGCTGTTCCAAGCCGAGGTGGCGCCGGAATTGCGCCGCCGCATCCCCAGCCGACCGTTGGCGACCGGTGTCGCCGATACCGACCCCGACCAGGGCGAGGAGCTCCCCCGCCCCGAAGTATCTGGAGTTGCCCCGTGATCCGAACCCGTCACCGAATCGTCGCGCTGGCCGGCGCGCTCGCCGCGGCCACCACCGTGGCCGCCTGCGGCAGTGATTCGGCCGCGCCCGGCGGCGACGCGGGCCCGCCCCAGCCGGGCGGTGTACTGCGCTACGGCCTGTCGCAGGCACCGACCTGCTCGGATCCCGCCCAGGCGGGCACCAATCAGACGCTGTACGTCGCCCGGCAGATCGTGGATTCGCTGACCGACCAGGACCCGGCCACCGGCGAGCTGAAGCCGTGGCTGGCGCAGAGCTGGGAGACGAGCCCCGACGCGAAGGTCTTCACCTTCCACCTCGTCGACGGCGTCACCTTCAGCGACGGCACGCCGCTCACCGCCGAATCGGTGCGCAACACGTTCGATTCGGTAGTGAAGATCGGCTCGGGCAAGGCGCCGCTGGGCAGCAGCTACCTCACCGGCTACGTCGGGACCACGGCTGTGGACCGGCTCACCGCCCGGGTCGAGTTCAGCAAGCCCAACGCACCGTTCCTGCAGGCGTCCTCGACCGCGGCGCTCGGCATCCTGGCCGACGTGACCACGGCCAAGCCTGCCGAGCAGCGTTGTCTCGGCGACAACGTCGGCAGCGGACCGTTCACCTACGCGGCCTACCGCCAGGACGCCGCGGTGACGCTGGCCAAACGGACCGGCTACCACTGGGGTTCGGCGGTGTTCGCCCATCGGGGCGAGGCCTACCTGGACAAGATCGAGTTCACCGTGGTGCCCGAATCCGGCGTCCGCACCGGCAGTCTCGCCTCCGGGCAGCTGGACGCGATCAGCGACGCGCTGCCGCAGGACGCTCCGCAGATCGAAGCGGCGGGTGGCCGGGTGCTCAGCACCGCCAACCCGGGTGTGCCGTTCGGCTTGCAGCTCAACGTCACCAGAGGTCCGTTGCGCGATCCGGCGGTGCGCCGGGCCCTGCTGCCCGCCATCGATCGCAAGCAACTGGTCGACACCGTGCTCGGCCCGCAATTCAAGCCCGCCACCAGCACACTCGCCAGCACCACACCCGGCTACACCGACCTCTCCGCGCGTCTGGCCTACGACCCGGCGAAGACGCGCACGCTCCTGGATCAGGCCGGGTGGCTGCCCGGCGCGGACGGCGTCCGGACGAAAAACGGCGAGCGGTTGTCGTTCTCGGTGCTGTTCAGCCAGGTGTTCGCGGGCAACCAGGCGATCCTCGAACTGGTGCAGCAGCAGTTGCGGCAGGTCGGCGTCGAGCTGAAGCTGGACCTGGTGTCGTCGGCGGAGGCCACGGCGCGCCAGAGCAGCAAGGATTTCGATTCCTTCTACGGCAACACCACTCGCGCCGACGGTGACATCCTGCGCACCACCTTCGGCCTCGAAGGGCGCAATCTCAACGCGCGCGGCCCCGTACCCGCGTTGGACGACGCGCTGAACGGGCAGGTCAGCACCGTCGACGCCGCGACACGCAACGGGCTTATCCGCACCGCGCAGGAACAGGTGCTCGACGCTGGACTGCAGCTGCCGACCGTCGAGCTGTCCCAGGCGATCGGCGCGAGCGCGAACACGCGCGATCTGAAGTTCGAAGCCTCCGCCCGATTGCAGTTCTTCGACACCTGGCTGAGCGGACGGTAGTCATGGCGCGCTATCTGGCCCTGCGGGCACTGCAGGCGATCTGGGTGCTGTGGGCGGCGTTCACGCTGTCGTTCGTTGTGCTGTACCTGCTGCCCGCCGACCCGATCTCGATCGCGGCCGACGGCGGCGGCGCAGGCACGCCGGTGGACAAGGCCGCCATCGCCGAGATGCAGGCCCGCTACGGGCTGGATCGGCCGCTGTGGGAACAGTATTCGACCGCGCTCGGGCACGCCGTGCGCGGCGACCTCGGGCATTCCATCGCGACCGGGCAGCCGGTCACCGGCGCGATCGGTGACGCGCTGCCCGCCACGCTCGAATTGACCGGCACCGCATTGCTCTTCGCGGTCGTCGGCGGCGTCGCGCTGGCGTTCGCGGCCACCCAGACCCGGCGGCCCTGGCTGCGCAACGCTTTGGCCGCGCTGCCGTCGCTCGGCGTCTCGGTGCCGACCTTCTGGACCGGACTGCTACTGCTGCAAGTGTTCTCGTTCCAATTGCGGCTGGCTCCGGCATTCGGCGGACACGGTTTCGCCGGCACGGTGCTGCCCGCACTCACCCTGGCCCTGCCGATCGGCGCGGTCATCGCACAAGTGCTCACCGCCGGGTTGGAGACGACCTGGCGTCAGCCGTTCGTCGACGTGGCCCTGGCCAAGGGTGGGTCGCGCTGGTGGGTGCGGCGCACGCACGTGCTGCGCCCGGCCAGTGTGCCCGCGTTCACCATCGCGGGGGTCCTGGTCGGCAACATGCTCGCCGGATCGGTGGTGGTGGAGACCGTCTTCGCCCGCCAAGGCGTCGGGCGGCTGACCCAGACCGCGGTGCTGGCGCAGGACATCCCCGTGGTGCAGGGCATCGTGCTGCTCACCTCAGTGGTGTTCGTCAGCGTGAATCTGGCGGTGGACCTGCTGTATCCGCTGCTCGACCCGCGCATCGCCGCCCGCTCTCGCGGTGTGCGCGGCGAGTCCGAGCAGACCGCCGCCGACACCGCCGAGGAGGCGATCGTCCGTGCCTGACCACGCTCCCGTCATTCGTAACGCCGGGCTCCTGCTCGGCGCACCACTCGCCGAGGGGGTACGGACCCGTGGTTGACGTCACCGAGGAACAGCGCGCAGCGGTGCTGACCGGTCTGCGACGACCGGCCGTGCGGTGGAAGACTCTGCGCGGCAATGCCGGACTGCTGGTGGCGGGCGCCGTCGCGCTGCTCGCCGTGGGGTGGGCGCTGGCGCCGTCGGTCTTCGCCGGTGGCGACCCGCTGACCGGCGTGCCCGCGCAGAAGTTGCAGAGCCCGAGCGCTCGACACTGGTTCGGCACCGATAATCTCGGGCGCGATCTGTACACCCGGATGGTGCACGGCGCCGGGCTCTCGCTGACCGCCACCCTGGCCGCGGTGGGCATAGCGCTGGTCGCCGGGGCGCTGCTCGGGCTGTTGTCCGGCGCGGTCGGCGGCGTGGTGGACGCCATCGTCATGCGGCTGGTCGACGTGCTGCTGTCGGTGCCCTCGCTGCTGCTGTCGCTCGCGCTGGTCACCGCGCTCGGCTTCGGCACCCGCAACGTAGCGCTGGCGGTGGGCATTTCGCTGGTGGCCAATTTCGCCCGCGTGATGCGATCGGAAGTGCTGCGGGTGCGCCAGGCGGTGTACGTGGAGGCCGCCCACGCCGCGGGCGCACGCTGGTACACGGTGCTGGCCAGGCACGTGCTGCCCAATTCCATCCAGCCCGTACTCGCCTTGGCCGCGGTGGAATTCGGCATGGCGGTGCTGGCCGTGTCGGCGCTGAGCTTCCTCGGCTACGGCGCGAAGCCGCCCACGCCCGAGTGGGGCACGCTGATCTCCGAGGGCCGCAACTATCTCGCGACCGCGTGGTGGATGACCACCCTGCCCGGTCTCGTCATCATCGCCGTCGTGCTCGCCGCGCAGCGCCTCGGCCGCGCGATCGGGAAGGGAGAACGCGCGTGAGCGCCCCGGCATCTCCACTGCTGCACGTCGAGGACCTGCGGGTTCGTTACCGCTCGGACACCGGCCCGGTCACCGCGCTCGACGGTGTGTCACTCACCGTGGCCCGCGGCGAGGTGGTGGCGCTGGTCGGCGAGTCCGGTTCCGGCAAGTCCACGCTCGCCCACGCCGTGATCGGCCTGCTCGGCGCGAACGCCGAGATCGCGGGTGGCACCGTGACCTTCGACGGCGCCGTGGTCGACACCGGCTCCGAACGCGCGCTGCGTCGGCTTCGGGGAGCGCGCATCGGCTTCGTCCCGCAGGACCCCGGGCTGTCGCTGAATCCGGTCCGGCGAATCGGCGACCAAGTCGCCGAATCGCTGCTGGTACACGGACTGGCCGACCGCAAAGCGGCACGGGCGCGGGCGATCGAGCTGCTGACCGACGCCGGACTGGACCGGCCCGAACTACGGGCCACCCAGTACCCGCACGAGCTTTCCGGCGGGCAGCGCCAGCGGGTGCTGATCGCCTCGGCGCTGGCCTGCGCACCGGACCTGGTCATCGCCGACGAGCCGACCAGCGCGCTCGACGCGACCGTCGCGCGCCGGGTACTGGATCGGCTCGCCGAGCAGATCGCGGCGCGCGGCACGGCGGTGCTGCTGATCACCCACGATCTGGCCGTCGCCGCCGAACGCGCGGACCGCCTGGTCGTGCTCAACGGCGGCGAGGTGGTGGAAAGCGGCGCCACCGCCGAACTGCTGGCCACGCCGCACCACCCGTACACCAAGCGCCTGCTCGCCGCCTCACCCAGCCTCGCGCCCGCCGACGGCTACCGCGAGCCCAAGCCCAGGACGGGCGAGCCGCTACTGGTCTTGCGCGAGGTGCACAAGACCTTCCGGGCGCACGGGGGCGACAGCGTGACGGCGGTGGCCGGGGTCGGTTTCGAACTCGGTCGCGGCGAGACCCTCTCGCTGGTCGGCGAATCCGGATCGGGCAAGTCCACCACCGCGCGGATCGCGCTGCGGCTCACCGAACCCGACCGCGGCGAGGTCACCTTCGACGGGCAGTCGCTGTCGCGGGCCCGCGGGTCGCGGCTGCGCGCACTGCGCAAACGCTTCCAGGTGGTGTACCAGAACCCCTACGCCTCACTGGATCCGCGTTGGCGGGTCGGTGCGATCGTCGAGGAACCGTTGCGCGCGTTCGGCATCGGGAACCGCGCGCAGCGCCGCGACCGCGTGGCGGAACTGCTCGCGCAGGTCGCGCTCCCGCCCGGTTTCGCCCAGCGCAGGCCCGCCGAGTTGTCCGGGGGACAGCGTCAGCGCGTCGCCATCGCCCGGGCGCTGGCGCTGCATCCGGAACTGCTGGTGCTCGACGAACCGGTCTCCGCGCTGGACGCCTCGGTGCAGGCGCAGATTCTCGAATTGCTCGACCGGCTACAGGCCGAGTTGTCGCTGAGCTACCTGTTCATCTCGCACGATCTGGCTGTGGTGCGCCGCATCAGCGATCACGTCGCGGTGCTGCGGCACGGCCGCATCGTCGAATCCGGCCGCACCGCCGAGATCTTCGGCGATCCGCGCCACGAGTACACCCGTGAACTGTTGTCGGCCATACCGGCGCCCGCCCTGGCGAAAGGCGCGTCCTGATGCCGAATCCGACCTACCGCCACAGCCGCGTGCTGAACCGGCGGCGCTGGGCTCCGTGCCGCAGCCGCCCGGAACCCGCCGTCTCGTCCTCCGCGATTACCCCTCCCCGCTCACCGGAGCCCACCACCGGCCACAAGCCGAGCACATGGTGGCACCGACCGAAAAGGATCGCCCTGATGGTGTACTCCGCCTTCAACCGGAAGCCCGACGCCGACGCCGAACCGGCCGCCGCGCCGGACGTTCCAGCCGACCCCGCCGCCTTCGAAGCCGACCCGGCCCGCTGGTGGCGCACCCGCCTGCGCGCCCCGCGCGCCGCCGAGATCTCCGGTAACGCGCGGGTCCACGCGGTCGCACCGGTCCGCGCCGAGCGGGACCGCCGCGTCGTCCGCTCCTCGCCCGGCATACGCGCCGCGCTGTGGCAGCAGGCGTTGTTCTCGGCCCCCGATGTCGCAGGAGCGGGCACGCACCCGGCGCTGCGGCAGCAGATCGACGCGGAGGGCACGGCCTGATGACGGATTCCGGCCTCTTCCTCGCCGTCGAGGCGGCGGGGACCGGCGCGCACCCCGCGTCCTGGCGGCGTGCCGACTCACGCGCCGAAGACCTGTTCACCGGGCGGTACTGGGTCGATCTGATCGTCGCGGCCGAGCGGGCGGGCGTCGACGCGGTGTTCCTGCCCGACTCGTTCGGCTTGCAGCCCGGCGGCTCCGGCGCCACCCGGGGCAGGCTCGACGCGGTCGCGATCGCCGCCCGCGTCGCCGCCGCCACTCACCGCGTCGGCCTGATCCCGCAGGCGCCGGTCACCCACACCGAGCCGTTCCATCTGGCGAAGGCGTTCCAGAGCCTGGATTTCGCCACGCTCGGCCGGGCGGGCTGGGAGGTCACCGTTTCCGAAGGAGACGAGCAGGCGCGGGCGTTCGGACGCAAACCGGCACAGGAGGCGGCCGCGCTGTGGCACGAGGCCGACGAGGCGATCGATGTCGTCACCCGGCTGTGGGACAGCTGGGAGGACGACGCGGAGATCCGCGACGCCGCGACCGGCCGCTTCGTCGACCGGGACAAACTGCACTACATCGACTTCACCGGCGACAACTTCGCGGTGAAGGGGCCATCGATCACTCCGCGCTCGCCCCAAGGTCAGCCGATCGTCGCGGTGCGCGCAGACGGCGCGGCCGACACCGAGGTCGCGCTGCGCCGCGCCGACCTGATCCGGATCGACGCGGCGGATCTCGACGCGGCACGGACGCGGCGCACCGAAGTGCGTGCCGCGCTGACGGCCGCGGGACGCGACCCCGACAGCGTGCAGGTGCTGCTGGATCTGGACATCCATCTGGCGGACTCCCCGGACACGGCACGCGTGGATGTCCACACTCTGGACAGCTGGGCCGACCCGGTCCGCACCCCCGCGCCGACCGCCCTGCGCCACGTCGGGACCACCGCGACGCTGCGTGAACTGCTCGCGGACGTGGCCGCCGCCGAGGCCGCCGACGGCGTGGTCCTGCGCCCCCTCGCGCTTCCCGCCGCCGTGCGCCAGCTGCCCGCACTGGACCGGAAACCGCTGCCCGCGGGCACTTTACGCGCTCGCCTCGGCCTGCCCCGCCCGGCGAGCCGCTACGCCACCAGCACGGAAGGCACGCTGTCGTGACCGACAAGCCCCGCAAGCCCGTCCACCTCGCCGCCCACTTCCCCGGCGTGAACAACACCACCGTCTGGAGCGATCCCGAGTCGGGCAGCCAGATCGATTTCGCGTCGTTCGAGCATCTGGCGCGGACCGCCGAGCGCGGCCTGTTCGACTTCTTCTTCCTCGCCGAAGGACTGCGTCTGCGCGAACACCTCGGCCGCATCCACGATCTGGACGTCGTGGGCAGGCCGGACACCTTCACCGTGCTCAACGCGCTGGCCGGGGTGACCGAGAAGCTCGGCCTTGCCGGCACCATCAACAGCACCTACAACGAACCGTTCGAGCTGGCCAAGCAATTCGCCTCGCTCGACCACCTCTCCGGCGGGCGCGCGGCCTGGAACGTCGTGACCTCCTCCGACGCGTTCACCGGTGCGAACTTCCGGCGCGGCGGCTATCTCGAGCACGGGCAGCGCTACCGCCGCGCGGCCGAGACCGTCGAGGTGACCCGGGCGTTGTGGGACAGTTGGGCCGCGGACTCCCTGGTCGTCGATCGGGAGGCCGGGGTGTTCGCCCGCGACATCCCGGAAACCCGGCATCGCGGAACGCAATTCGACATCGCCGCCCGATTCGTGCTCCCGCCGAGCCCGCAAGGCCACCCGGTGCTGCTGCAGGCGGGCGACTCCGACGACGGCCGGGAATTCGGCGCGGCCACGGCCGACGCGATCTTCACCGGCCACGGCGCCCTGGCGGACGGGCAGCGCTTCTACGCCGATCTCAAGGGCCGCCTGGCCAAATACGGGCGCACCCCCGACGAGCTGAAGATCCTCCCGGCCGCGACCTTCGTCCTCGGAGACACCGAGGCCGAAGCCGAGGAGCGCGCCCGGCACATCCGCCTGCAGCAGGTCGGTCCGCAGACCGCGATCGCCTTCCTCGAGCAGGTCTGGGGCCGCGACCTCTCCGGCTACGACCCGGACGGCCCGCTGCCGGAGGTCGAGCCCGCCGACGACGTCACCGTCACCCGCGGCCGCGTACGGCACGCCAAGGACCCCCGGGCGGTCGCCGAGGCTTGGCGGGCCAAGGCGGAAGCGGGCGGGCTAAGCATCCGGGAGCTGATCATCGAGGTCACCGCGCGCCAGCAGTTCATCGGCACGCCCGCGTCGGTCGCCGAGCAGATCGACACCTATGTGCAATCCGACGCCGCCGACGGATTCATCCTGGTCCCGCACCTCACCCCGCACGGGCTCGACGAGTTCGTCGACCGGGTCGTCCCGGAACTCCAGGAGCGCGGCAGCTTCCGCACCGAGTACGCCGGAACCACCTTGCGCGACCACCTCGGCCTGCGCCATCCCCACCGTCGCACCACCGCCCACGAAGGAGCCATAGCGTCATGACCACCAGCATCACCAGCGTTTTCGAGACCGAGTGGGCGCGCTGGCACCACGCGCGCGAGGACCAGTTGCGCGACCCGCTCGGCTTTCTCAGCCTGACCGGGCTGCACTGGCTCACCGACCGCCCCGAGCGGCTGCCGGATGTCCCCGGCACCTGGTGGGTCACCGACGAGAAGGTGTTCATCACCGCCCAGCCCGCCGACCGGCTGGAGTACGACGGGCTCGGCATCGCCGGCGTGCAGATCGTCACCCCCGCCGAAGGCGCGCCCGGACTGCACGTCCGGCAGGAGCGCCGGGTGCTCGAGGTGATCCGCCGCGCAGGTCGCTACGCCGTCCGGGTGCACGACCCGGCCTCCCCCGCCCTGCTCACCTTCGACGGCATCCCGTCGTATCGACCCGATCCACGCTGGGTGCTCTCCGGGCGGTTCACCCCGTTCGAGGAACAGCGGACCGTGGTCACCGGCGCGGTGATCGAGGGACTCGAACACCACCACAGCGCCGCGGGCACCATCGAATTCCGCATCGGCGAGGTGACCGAACGGGTCGTCGCGTTCGGCGACCGGAACGACCTGCGCGTGCTGTTCACCGACGCGACCAGCGGTGTGACGACCTACCCGGCCGCACGGTCACTGACCGTGGGCGCACCGGAGGCGGACGGCACGGTGGTGCTGGACTTCAACCGCGCGGCGAATCTGCCGTGCGCGTTCACCGATTTCGCGACCTGCCCGGTGGCGCCCGCGCAGAACCGGCTGCGCGTGGCCATCGAAGCGGGCGAGCAGGATCCGCGGCAGGGGCGTGCGGCGTGAGCGGGTCCGTTCCCCTATCGATCCTGGACCTGTCCCCGATCAGCGCGGGCTCCACCGCGCAGCAGGCGCTGCGCAACACCGTCGATCTGGCCCAGCACGCCGAACAGTGGGGCTACCACCGGTACTGGCTGGCCGAGCACCACTTCGTCAGGGTGGCCAGTTCCTCCTCGATCACCCTGATCGGCTTGGTCGCCGCGGCCACCAAGCGCATCCGCGTGGGTTCGGCGGCCGTGCAGGTAGGTCATCACACCTCGGCCTCGATCGTGGAGGCGTTCGGCACGATCGACGCGCTGTACCCGGGCCGGCTCGACCTGGGGCTGGGCCGGTCGGGTCATCGGCGCAGCCAGTTCGGGGCCGAAGCCGGGCGCAACAAGGGCGGTAAACCGGTGGTCGACGCGGTGACCGGGCGCACCGAGATCCGCGACGGCGTGGTCGTTCCGCCGCCGTTCGACCCGGGCCGCATCCTGGACCGGTCGAAATTCATCGCCTCGGTGGGCGCGTTGCAGCAGCGCGGCGCGGAGCCGCTGGATTTCGCCGAGCAGATCGGCGAGGTGCGCGCCCTGTTGGCCGGTAGTTTCGTCAGCCCGGAAGGCGTTGCGCTGCACGCTGTTCCCGGTGAGAACGCACAGGTACGGCTGTGGCTGTTCGGCAGTACCGGCGGCGAGAGCGCGGAGCTGGCCGGGCGGCTGGGGCTGCCGTTCGCCGCGGCATATCACGTCTCGCCGGGCACCGCGCTGGACGCGATCGAGGCGTATCGCGCGGCGTTCCGCCCGTCCGCCGACTCGGCCGAGCCGTACGTGGTGATCTCCGCGGACGTGGTCGTGGCCGAGGACGACGCGACCGCACAGCGGCTGGCCGCCAGTTACGGTCACTGGGTGCACAGCATCCGCAGCGGGGCGGGAGCGGCCGACTATCCCGATCCGGCGACCATCGCGCCGCTCACCGCGGAGCAGCGGCGTCTGGTCGACGACCGCCTTGCCACCCAGTTCGTGGGATCACCCGGCACGGTCGCGGAACGGCTCGCCGCGCTGCAACGCGTCAGCGGGGCGGACGAGTTGCTCGTCACCACGATCACTCATCAGCACGCCGATCGGCTGGAATCGTATCGGCTGCTCGCCGAGGCATGGGGACTGCGCGCGGCTCGCGCCGCCTGACCAGGGCCCTGCCGGTGCGTCCTCGTGCGCACCGGCAGACTCCGGGATCATCTCGCCCGGGTTCCGTCGATCGGCGTCCGGCTGGCCGCACCGGCACCGGCACCGCGCGCTACCGCTGAACGCCGACTCGGCTCGACGCGTGTTCCGGATACTCACCAGACCGGTGATCGCCGACTCGGCTCGGCCGCACCGGCACCGGAGCACCGCCCGCTACCACTGAACGCCGATTCGGCCCGACGCGTGTTCCGGACACTCGCCCGACCGGTGATCGCCCACTCGGCTCGACGCGCACGTTCCGGACGACCGCCCGACCGGTGATCGGCCGTTCGACTCGACACGCATTCCGGACGACCACCCGTACGCGCACCGCTGAACACCGCCGGCTCGACGCGCCGTGATCAGAGGACCCCGTGCGCGGTCAGGCGCTGACCGGAGTAGCCGTGACGCCGTAACCGAGGTTGGTCAGTACCTCACTGGTCGCCTTGGCGAAATTGAGCGTGATGAAATGCAGGCAGGGCGCGCCCTCGTCGATCAGCCGCTGGGCGATCTCGGTGGCGATCTCGATGCCCGCCGCGCGCACCGCCGCGGCGTTCTCCTCACCGTCGTCGCCCGCCGCCTTGCGCAGCCGGTCCAGCACGGCGGCGGGCAGCGGCCTGCCACACAGCTCCTCGGCGCGCTGCACCGTGCGCAGCGACGTGATGGGCATCAGCTCCGGAATGATCGGCTTCGCGCCCTCGATCGGGTCGAGCGCGACGAGACGATCGCGCAGACGCAGATAGTGCTCGACGTCGAAGAACATCTGAGTGATCGAATACTCCGCTCCCGCACGCAGTTTCGCGGCCAGGAACGCGGTGTCGGTCGCCAGGTCCGGCGAGCGGTGGTGGCCCTGTGGGAAGGAGGCCACGCCGACGTGGAAATCGCCGAGGTCGCGCACGATGCGCACCAGCTCCTCGGCGTAGGAGACGCCGTCGGGATGCTTGTGCCACTCGCCGAGGGGGTCACCGGGCGGGTCGCCGCGCAGCACCAGGATGTTGCGGATGCCCGAGTCGGCGTACGCGCCGACCAGCGAGCGCAGCTCCGCGACGCTGTGCTCCACCGCGGTCAGGTGCGCGACCGGCAGCAGCGTCGTCTCCTGCGCCAGCTGCCCGGTCACGCGGACAGTGCGGTCGCGAGTGGAACCGCCCGCGCCGTAGGTCATCGATACGAACGCGGGGTGCATGCACTCGAACTGCCGGACGGCGCGCCACAGCCGCGCTTCGGCGGCGGCGTCGCGCGGCGGATTGAACTCCACGGAGAACGGCACCGCGTGCCCCGCGTGCGCCCGCAGACTCTCCACGACCGACGGTGTGGCGGAGACGTTCGGGTGCGTCCGGGACGCCCGGCCAGGGGTCGAGCCGCCCCGCACGTTGTCGAAAGTCACCGGTTCAGTGTAGAGGTGGCCGGTGGCGGCCCTGTCGGGTCGCTCGGACCCTCCGCGTATTCTTCGCATCGGGCGAGTTGTTCGCCACGCCGAGCGACACGCGCGACCGCCCCTCGCTCGGCCCCGAATCATCCGCAGCGCCCGGGCACCCTCCGCGACCCCGTGCGTCCACCATCCGCACGACCTTGGAGGCTCCTCTGTCCGCCGCAACCGGTACTCAGACGCCGCGCCCAGCGGTGCCGCAGCCGGGCACCCCCGCCTTCGTCACCGCCGTGGAAGACGCCCTGACCCATTTCTTCGCCACCCGCCGCTCGACGACCGAGCGCCTCGGGCCGGTCTTCGTCGAGGCCACCGACGCACTCGAGCAGTTCGTGCTCCGCGGCGGGAAACGCACCCGGCCGGCGTTCGCGTGGACCGGCTGGCTCGGAGCGGGCGGCGATCCGCACGCCCCCGACGCCGCCGCGGTGCTCACCGCGTGCTCCGCGCTCGAGCTCGTCCAGGCGTGCGCGCTGGTCCACGACGACATCATCGACTCCTCCCGCACCCGCCGCCGATTCCCCACCGTGCACGTCGACTTCGAGCAGCGCCACCGCGACCGCGGATGGTCCGGCGACTCGGCGCACTTCGGCGCCAGCGTGGCCATCCTGATCGGAGATCTGGCGCTGTCCTGGGCCGATGACATGGTGCACGCGTCCGGCCTCGCGCCCGCGGCCATCGCCCGGTTCGCGCCGGTGTGGGCCGACATGCGCACCGAGGTGCTCGGCGGCCAGCTGCTCGACATCAGCGGCGAGGCGGGCGGCGACGAATCGGTCGAGGCCGCGCTGCGGATCAACCGCTACAAGACCGCCGCCTACACCGTCGAACGCCCGCTGCATCTCGGCGCCGCGATCGCCGCCGCTGGTCAGGAGCTGATCGAGGCCTACCGCGAGTTCGGCACCGCGATCGGGATCGCCTTCCAGCTGCGCGACGACCTGCTCGGCGTGTTCGGCGATCCGGCGGTCACCGGCAAGCCCTCCGGCGACGACCTGCGCGAGGGCAAGCGCACCGTGCTGCTGGCCGAAGCGCTGCGACGCGCCGACGACGCCGATCCCGCCGCGGCCGCGCTGCTGCGCTCGAGCATCGGCACCGACCTGAGCGCGGAGCAGGTGCAGCGGCTGCGCGCTCTGCTGGTCGAACTCGGCGCGGTCGACGAAGTGGAGCGCCGCATCACCGAACTCACCGACACCGGCCTGGCGGCCATCGAGGCCAGCTCGGCGACGCCCGCGGCCAAGGAACGGCTGCGCGCCATGGCGCTGGCCGCCACCAAGCGTGCCGCGTGAGCGCCACGGCGAGGAGACTCCGATGAGAACCGTTGCGGGACCGACCGATCGCGTCGTGGTGGTCGGTGCGGGACTGGCCGGGCTTTCGGCCGCCCTGTATCTGACCGGTGCGGGTCGCACGGTGACGCTGCTCGAGCGGGCCGACCACCCCGGTGGCCGGGTCGGACGCTACCGGGGCGCCGACTACGACATCGATTCCGGCGCCACCGTCCTCACGCTGCCCGAACTGATCACCGACGCGCTCGCCGCCGTCGGCCGCGCCCCGGAGACCTGCGTGCCCCCGCTGCGCATCCACCGGCTGGCTCCTGGCTATCACGCCCGGTTCGCCGACGGCGCCGAGATCAGGGTCTTCGCCGATCCGGACGCGATGGCCGCGGAAGTCGAGCGGGCCTGCGGCCCGGCCGAGGCACGGGGATACCGGCGGCTGCGCGCCTGGCTGGCGCGGATCTACGCGGCCGAGTTCACCGAGTTCATGGACACCAACTTCGACTCGCCGCTGGATATGGTGCGCGTCCCCGAGAAGCGCCGCGCCCTGGCCGAATTGGTGCGACTCGGCGGCTTCGGCAGGCTCGGTCCCCGGGTGCGCGGGTTCCTGCGGGACCCGCGCCTGGCGCGACTGTTCACCTTCCAGGCGCTCTACGCGGGCATGCCGCCCGCGCGGGCGCTCGCCGTGTACGGCGCGATCCCGCACATGGACACCTCGCTCGGCGTGTATTTCCCCGAGGGCGGGATGCGGGCGATCGCCGCTGCGCTGGCGCAGGCGTTCACCGAGGCGGGCGGCACGCTGGAACTGAACGCCGAAGTGGTCGGGATCGACTACGCGGACCGCCGCGCCCGGCGCGCTCGCACCGCCGACGGGCGTTCGTTCGACTGTGACGCGCTGGTGCTCACCGCAGATCTCGGCTCGCTCGACCGGCTCGGCGTGCGGCCCCGGCGCGGGCTGCGCGCTTCGCCGTCGGCGGTCGTCGCGCACGGCACCGTCCCCGCCGCCGTCGCGGCGGACTGGCCGGTGCAGGCCCACCACACCATCGAGTTCGGGCAGGCCTGGGATCGGACATTCGCCGAGATCACGGCCCGCCGGGGCCACGGCAGGCTGATGAGCGACCCCTCGCTGCTGCTGACCCGGCCCGCGCTGACCGATCCGAGCCTGTTCATCGAACGCGCAGACGGACGTCACGAGCCGTTCTCCCTGCTGGCGCCGTGCCCGAATCTTTCGGCGGCGCCGCTGGACTGGCCGCGTCTCGGCCCCGCCTATCTCCGCGAGCTGCTCGCCGTGCTGGAAGCGCGCGGTTATCGGGGCATCGCCGAGCATTTCGCCGTCGACCGGCTCGACACACCGCGGACGTGGCTCGACCGCGGCATGCTCGCGGGCACACCGTTCTCCGCCGCTCACCTCTTCCGCCAGACCGGTCCCTTCAGGCCGAGCAATTTCCCGCGTTCCAGCGACAACGTGGTTATCGCTGGTTGCGGCACCACTCCTGGCGTGGGCGTGCCGACCGCCCTGCTCTCCGGAAAACTGGCGGCAAACCGTATTGCCCGCGCGATCGCGCCCACTTCGCCTGGAACCCCGCGCACCAGCCGGATAGTGTTCGAGGCGACGCCGTAAACTAAGCGCCGACCTATTCGCTCGCGGTTGCGACCGCCGACCATTCGGGGGGACCGACACCAGATGGCATCCCCCGAAACGCGCACCGCAGAGGCCGCCTCCGCCGGTGACGTCCGCTCCTCGTCGCCCGCCTCCGCAGGTCGCGAATCGGCCACCCCTCGCGGTGTCCTGTGGTGGGTCCGCACCTCCGCCGACTTCGCCAGAAGCCCCGAGGGCCATGCCGCACTGCTCGGCTTCTTCGGCGCGATCATGATCATGTTCGGCGGGTTCGGCGCGGGCAGCGTCCGCAAGCGGGACCCGCTGCTCGAAGCCATGCACCTGTCCTGGCTGCGGTTCGGCCACGGCTACGCGCTGTCGACCATCTGCATCTGGATCGGCGTGCTGCTCATGATCACCGCGTGGGTGCGGCTCGGGCGCGCCACGATCGGCACGGGCGACCGGACCGACGCCGAGGTGACGCTGAACGAGTTGCGCGCCATCGTCGGCATCTGGATCGCGCCGCTGCTGTTCGCCGTGCCGATGTTCAGCCGCGACGCCTACTCCTACCTCGCACAGGGCGCGCTGCTGCGCGACGGCTTCGACCCATACCAGGTCGGTCCGGTGGCGAATCCCGGTGTGCTGCTGGACAACGTGAGCCCCGTGTGGACCACCACCACCGCGCCGTACGGCCCGGTGTTCCTGCTGCTCGGGCGCGCGATCACCGCCGTGACCGGCGACAACGTGGTGGCGGGCACCATCGCGATGCGGCTGGTCATGCTGCCCGGCCTGGCGCTGATGATGTGGGCGGTGCCGTATCTGACCAAGCACCTCGGCGGCAAGCCGACCGTCGCGCTGTGGCTGGCGGTGCTCAACCCGCTGGTACTCATCCACCTGATCGGCGGCGTGCACAACGAGATGCTGATGGTCGGCCTGATGTGCGCGGGTATCGCGCTGGTGCTGGAGCGCCACCATGTTGCGGGCATCGTCGTCGTCGCCATCGGCGTGGCCATCAAGGCCACCGCGGGTGTGGCGCTGCCGTTCCTGGTCTGGATCTGGATGTTGCACGAACGCGAACGCCGCGCCGCGCAGCGGGTCGGGCGCGACCCGGCGCACCTGCCCGCCAGTGAGCAACCCGGCGACGCCGCGGAGCCCACCGAGGACATGCCACATCCCGCACTCATGTTCGGCAAGATCGCGGGGCTCGGTCTGAGCGTGTTCGCGGTCGTCTTCGTCGCCGCCTCGGCCATCGCGGGCGTCGGCATCGGCTGGCTGACGGCGTTGTCCGGGTCCAAGAAGATCATCAACTGGCTGTCGCTGCCGACCGTGATGGCGCACGCGGTCACCTGGATCACCCCGCTGCGGCTGGAATCGGTGCTCGAGGTGACCCGCGCGATGTGCGCGCTGGCCCTGGTCGCGGTGCTCGCGTGGACCTGGTGGCGGTTCCGGCACAGCGAGCGGGAGGCGGTGCTCGGCATCCTCATCGCGTTCGTCGCGATCGTCATCCTGTCGCCCGCCGCACTGCCCTGGTACTACTCGTGGCCGCTGGCGCTGGCCGCCGGGTTCGCGCTGTCCACCACGACGCTGATGGCGCTGGTCGGCTTGTGCACCTGGCTCATGCTGGTCTTCCAGCCGGACGGTTCGATCGGCCTGTACAACTTCTGGCACGTCGTCGCCGCCACGTTCGCCGCGGTCGTGGCGGCGCTGTCGCTGCGCACGGTGGACCCGCTGCGCCTGCGCGCCACGCCGCCGGGCGATGTCGCGGCCACGCCCGGCGAGGCCACCGCTTCGCGCGCCGCCACACCATGACCGAGGACCGCCTACCGGGTTCCGCGCTGCTGCCGCTCGCCTACCGCGAGTGCAGGCAGATCGCGGCCACCCATGGCCGCACCTATTTCCTGGCCACCCGGCTGCTGTCGGCCGAACGACGACCCGCCGTGCACGCGCTGTACGCGTTCGCGCGCATGGTGGACGACGTCGTCGACCGGGCGGGCCGTCCCGCCGCGGCACACGATCGCGACCCGGCCGCGGAACTCGATCTGATCGAACGGGACCTGCGGGCCGCACTGGAATCGCGCCCCGGCAGCGCGAGCGCGGCACCGCACGCTTCTTCCGCCGACCGGCAGAACGACCGGAGCTGGGAATCGGGTCCGCGGCCGCGCGCCCTCGTCCTGGCGGCGGTCACCCACACCATCCACCGTTACGACATTGCCGCGCAGCACTTCTGGACGTTCCTGGATTCCATGCGAATGGACGCGCCTGGCGCCCCGGCGTTCCGTAATCGCTACGCCACCATGGCGCAGCTGCGCGAATACATGCGCGGCTCGGCGGCCGCGATCGGCTTGCAGCTGCTGCCGGTGCTCGGCACGGTCGTCCCGGTGTCCGCGGCCGAGCCCGCCGCCGCCGCGCTGGGCGAGGCGTTCCAGCTGACCAACTTCCTGCGCGACGTCGCGGAGGATCTCGACCGCGACCGCGTCTACCTACCCGCCGACGCCCTCGCCGCGTTCGGCGTCGACGACGCCCTGCTGTTCGAATGTCGCCGCACCGGCCGGACCGATCCGCGCGTCCGACGTGCCCTCGCCCATCTCATCGCGGTCAACCGCGACCTCTACCGCCGCGCCGAACCCGGCATCGACCTGCTCGAACCGCGAGTACGCCCCGCCATCCGCACCGCGGCCACCCTCTACTCGGACATCCTGCACCACATCGAGCGCAGCGACTACGCCGTCTTCGGCCACCGCGCGGTAGTCCCCCGCCACCACCGCCTCCGCATAGCCGCCACCGAATTCACCACCGCCACACTCCGTGGCCGCCTCACCCGCTGACCACGGCCCCGATTCTTTCGGCACTGGTCCGATTGCAGCTTCACGATCCATCCCTCCTCCGAGCGACGGCCCAGACAAGACGCCACCATCAGCGCCCCGCCACCGCCAACGAGGCCTCGCCCTGTCCAACGTAAGAGCACCAGCCCAACCTCCGAGCGCGGCCGAACCGACACGCCGCGCCGCGGTGCCCCCAGCGAGGACCTCCAGGCCGCTCGGCAACCGCGAAACCCCTGGTAGCGACGTCACCACCCGACACAACCACACACACCTCGACCACAGGATCCGAGCGACGCGACACCGAGCACCACCACGCAAGCTCAATAGAACAGGCACAGCAGCCGCACCGATGCCACCCCCACGGAAATCAGCCCTGCGACAACCGCGAAACCCCTGGTAGCGAGGTCACCACCCGACGCACACCAGCTCAACCACAGGATTCGAGCGCAGCGAGACCGCGCATGCGCCGCGCAAGCCCGGTAGAACCGGCACAACAGGGGCAGCAATCCCACCAGCGCGGACCTCGGGCCCGCGGCAACAGCGAAACCCCTGGTAGCGAGGTCACACCGGACGCAAGCACACCACCTCGACCACAGGTTTCGAGCGAAGCGAGACCGAGCCTGTTCCGTTCGCGGCCCGCGAGCCACAAGAGGGCCGCGAACACGCCGCGCCCGCGCGGCCAAAAACTCAGAACGGATCCGCGGCGGCCCGGCGCAGGACTTCGCGGGCAAGGGGCCCGTGCAGGGCGTCGACCGGCTTGCCGGGCAGGGTGTCGTCGTCGGTGAAGATCCACTCCAGGATCTCCTCGTCGGTGTACTTGGCGTCGCGCATCACGGTGATCAGGCCGGGCAGCGGCTTCACGACCGCGCCGGTGTCGTCGAAGAACCGCTCGGGGACACCCGCCACGCCTTCTCTGCGGACGGCGATCAATTGATGGTCGCGCAACATCTGGTGCACCCGGGTTACCACAAGCCCGAGTCGCTCGGCCACCTCCGGCAGCGACACCAGGGTCACCGACTGCGGAAGGACGTCGTCACTGCAGGGAAATGCACTCACCCGGACAACGGTAGACGGTCGCGCGCCGCACGTCGTGAGACACCCGGGGTGGTGCGAGTCGATACCATCGTGGGGGCCGCACGGAGCGGCTGACTTTGTGAAAGCCGGAGGACTTCTCTTGATCGGCCAGATGCTGGAAGGGCGCTATCGGATCGATGCGCCGATCGCCCGCGGCGGAATGTCGATGGTCTTCCGCGGGGTCGACACCCGCCTGGACCGGCCGGTCGCCATCAAGGTGATGGATCCGAAGTTCGCGGGCGACCCCCAGTTCCTGTCCCGATTCGAGTTCGAGGCGCGCGCGGTCGCCAAACTCAAGCATCCTTCTCTGGTCGCGGTGTACGACCAGGGCATCGACGGCGATCACCCCTTCTTGATCATGGAGCTGGTCGAGGGCGGCACGCTGCGCGAGTTGCTGCGCGAACGCGGCCCGATGCCGCCGCACGCCGTGCGCGCTGTCGCCGAACCCGTACTCGCGGCCATCGGCGTCGCGCACTCCGCGGGACTGGTGCACCGCGACATCAAGCCGGAGAACGTGTTGATCTCCGACGCGGGCGAGGTGAAGATCGCCGATTTCGGTCTGGTGCGCGCGGTGGCGGCGGCGAACACCACATCGGCGAGCGTCATCCTCGGCACCGCCGCCTATCTGTCGCCCGAGCAGGTCACCAGCGGTTCCGCCGACTCGCGCAGCGACGTCTACTCCTTCGGCGTGCTGATCTTCGAGTTGCTCACCGGCCGGGTTCCGTTCACCGGCGACACGTCGATCTCGGTGGCCTATCAACGCATCGAGAACGATGTGCCGAGTCCGAGCGCTTTCATCTCCGGGGTACCGCCCGAGTTCGACGAACTGGTCGCCAAGGCGACCGCGCGCGAACCCGCGCACCGGTTCGCGGACGCGAACGAGATGGCGGCCGCGCTGCGGCTGATCGGCGCCGAGCTGCGGCTACCCGCCTATCGGGTGCCCGCGCCGCAGGACTCCGCCGAGCATCTCAGCGCCGGCTACCGAGCCGTGCAGCCGGATCGCGACGACCAGCCCGGCTTCGCCGGGGCGTCTGCCCACCCGCCGCAGCCGGTGCAGCACACCAGAGTGGTCACCGCCCAGCGGCCCCGCATCGACCACGACGCGCCGGATGCCTACGACCGGCCGCAACCGGTGCGCCAAGCGCATCCCGCGGCGCCGTATCCGCCGTATTCCGACGACATCAACCGCTCGCGGCGCACGGTCTGGGTGTGGGTGGCCATCGTCGCGGTTCTCACACTGCTGGTCGGCATCGGCGGCTGGTGGCTCGGTGTCGGCCGCTATTCGGCGGTGCCACCCATCGCGGGGCTGGACACCGACAAGGCGGTCGCCACCCTGCAGAATGCCGGCTTCGAGACCGAGATCCGCCAGAAGGCGTCGGACGCGATCCCGGTCGGCGGCGTGGTCGGCAGCGACCCTTCGGCCGGATCCAAGATCACCAAAGGGTCGACGGTCGCCGTCCTGGTCTCCAACGGCAAGCCGAAGGTGCCGGACGTCAAAGCGGGTGACCAGGTGTCGAAGGTCAACCAGTTGATCCGGGACAACGGCCTGCAACCGGTCGACGCGGGCGAGGTGTCCAATACCGCGCCCAAGGGGACGGTCGCCCGGGTGGAACCGAACCCGGGGACCGTGCTGCCTCTTGGCGCGCAGGTGAAGGTATACCGCAGCAAGGGTTCCCAGCCGGTGAAGGTTCCCGACGTGCGCGGCAAGTCGACCGACGAAGCCACCAAGATCCTCACCGCCGCCGGCATCGCGGTGCGTGAGACCAAACCTCAGTTCGACCGCAGCGTCGAGGCGGACAAGGCCATCGGCACCCAGCCGGGCGCGGGCGCAACCATCCAATCGGGCGACGGCGTCGTCCTGCTGATCTCCAACGCTTTGAAGATGCCCGACGTCCGCGGGTGGACCGTGGCCAACGCCCGCGCCAAGCTGGAGAGTCTCGGTTTGCGGGTCGAGGTGAAGCAGTTGGCGCGCGCGGACAGCTCCCTGGTGGTCTCACAGACTCCGGCCATCGGGGTCAACCTGGAGGCGGGCGACACGGTCACCATCGTGGCCCTTCCCTAGCGGAAAGCGCACCGGCCGCGGGTCAGGGAAGACCGCGCGGCCGGGGATCGGACCTCAGCGCAGCATTTCGGCGACGAGGAACGCCAACTCCAGCGACTGCTGAGTGTTCAGCCTGGGGTCGCAGGCGGTCTCGTAGCGGCCGGACAGATCGAGGTCGGAGATGTCCTGGGCGCCGCCGAGGCATTCGGTGACGTCCTCTCCGGTGAGTTCGATGTGCATGCCGCCGGGATGCGTGCCGAGCGCGTGGTGCACCTCGAAGAAGCCCTGCACCTCGTCGACGATGCGGTCGAAGTGGCGGGTCTTGAAGCCGGTGGACGACTCGTGGGTGTTGCCGTGCATCGGGTCGCACTGCCAGATCACCTGGTGACCGGTGGCCTGCACCTTCTCGATGATCGGCGGCAGCACGTCGCGGACCTTGCTGTGGCCCATGCGGGACACGATGGTCAGCCGGCCCGGCTCGTTGTTCGGGTCGAGCCGCTCGACGTACTCCACGGCCTGCTCGGGCGTGGTGGACGGGCCGATCTTCAGGCCGATCGGGTTGGCCAGCAGTTCCGCGAACGCGATGTGCGCGCCGTCGAGCTGGCGGGTGCGCTCGCCGATCCAGAGGAAGTGCGCCGACAGGTTGTAGAGCACCGGCTCGCCGATCGCGTTCTCGCTCAGGCGCAGCATGGCGCGCTCGTAGTCCAGCACGAGCGCTTCGTGGCTGGCGTAGATGCGGGCCGACTTCAGGCTCGGGTCGTTCACCCGGCACGCGGTCATGAACCTCAAGCCGCGGTCGATCTCCTCGGCCAGCGCCTCGTAGCGCGCGCCAGCGGGCGATTTGGCCACGAAGTCGCGGTTCCAGTCGTGCACCTTGTGCAGGTCGGCCATGCCCGCGCCGGTCAGCGCGCGCACCAGGTTCATTGCCGCACTCGCGTTGGCGTAGGCCCGGACCAGGCGCGACGGGTCGTGCTCGCGCAGCGCGGCGTCGGCGACCAGCGAGTTCACCATGTCGCCGCGGTAGGACTTGAGCCCGCGCGAATCGGTGTCCGAGGAGCGCGGTTTGGCGTACTGGCCCGCGATCCGCGCGACCTTCACCACCGGCAGGCTCGCGCCGTAGGTGAGCACCACCGCCATTTGCAGAAGAGTACGAATATTGCCGCGAATGTGCGGCTCGGTGTTGTCGGCGAAGGTCTCCGCGCAGTCGCCGCCCTGCAGGAGGAACGCTTCACCGCGGGCCACCTCGGCCAGCTGGCCACGCAGCTCCTCCACCTCGGCGGGCACGCAAATCGGCGGGACGCTCTCCAGCACTGTGCGCATGTTGGCCGCCTGCTCCGGATCCCAGGACGGCTGCTGCAGCGCGGGCCGCGCCAGCGCGTCGTCCAACCGCCTGCGCAGCTCGGTGGGCAGCGGCGGCAGTTCCGGCAGGCGATCGATGGGTACGTCGACGGTCCAGTTCACGAGTTCAGAATACGGACCGCACGCCCCGTGGGGACACCCAGTCCCAGGGCTGGAATCGCTCCACCCAGGGTGAATGTGTTCTGCCCAGCGGGTGCCGCCGCGGAGCAACACCGTGTGGTTCGATTTGTCGTCTTCAGCGCCATCGCGGAATTCGAGGATTTTCGGTTGCCCGACTTGATACCGGCGATATGACGAAAATCCATTTCCGAAGGATTCTTCTATCCAGTTTCCAGGGCAGGATTCTCTCCTTGCCACACGGCCCTCGCGCTCGTACCCTCCGTGCACGACCTTCTACACTGCATACGAGAACACCAGCCATTCCGCACCCAATTGCTGCCGAAATCCCTGCCAGCGCAGATATCAGAGAGGCACAGTGCTTGAGATATTTTTATGACTGCGAATTCATCGAGGACGGAGTGACCATCGATCTGGTCTCCATCGGCGTCGTCTGCGAGGACGGCCGGGAGTACTACGCGGTGTCCACCGAATTCGATGCCGAACGTGCGGGGCCCTGGGTGCGCAAATTCGTACTGCCGCAGCTGCCTTCGCCCTCCTCTCCGCTGTGGCGCAGCCGCGACCGGATCCGCGACGAGCTGTACGCGTTCCTGGTGCCGCGGCCGACCGTGCAGCCGGAGTTGTGGGCCTGGGTGTCCGCCTACGATCACGTCGCCCTGTGCCAGTTGTGGGGCTCGATGGTCGATCTGCCCAACGCGCTGCCGCGCTACACCAACGAATTGCGCCAGCACTGGGAGTCGCACGGCCGTCCCGAACTTCCGCCGATCCCGCCGGACGCGCACGACGCGCTCGCCGACGCCCGGCACAACCTTGCCAAATTCGAGGCAATCGAGGCCGCACGCCGCGCGGCGCCACGCCTCTGACATAGGCGGCATAGACGCGAAAAGGCCCCGAGTCGTATTCGACTCGGGGCCTTTCCGTGGCCGGGGCGTCAGTGGCCGTGCTTGCCGTTCGCCGCCTCCTGCGCCTGCTGCAGCACCTTCAGCTGCTTGTGCTCTTCGGCGTGCTCGATCTCGAAGTGCTTGGCGCTCTCGTCCCGCGGATCCGCGCGCAGGAAGCTGCCGGTGCCGGGCTTGCCGGCCGAACCCAGCTTGCTCATCTTCTTCGGCACGGGCGCGCCCTGGTACTCCAGCGGGATCGGGTGGCCGTGGTCGTCGACCGGGCCGAGCGGCTGGTGCACCTCGATGTACTCGCCGTGCGGCAGGCGCTTGATCACACCGGTCTCGATACCGTGCTCGAGCACCGCCCGGTCGCTGCGCTGCAGGCCGAGGCAGAACCGGTAGGTGAGGTAGTACGCCACCGGCGGGGCGACGAGCAGGCCGATGCGGCCGATCCAGGTGGTCGCGTTCAGCGAGATGTCGAACTTCAGCGCGAGGATGTCGTTGACGCACGACAGCGTGAGCACCACATAGAACGCGATGGCCATCGCGCCGATCGCGGTCCGGACCGGGACGTCACGCGGACGCTGCAACAGGTTGTGATGCGCGGTGTTGTCGCCGGTGAGCCGCTTCTCGATCCACGGGTAGGCGATCAGCACCGTGAACACCAGGCCCATGATCAGCGCGACCCAGAAGACGGCGGGCACGGTGTAACGGCCCAGGTACAGCTCCCACGGCGGCATCAATCGCGCCATGCCGTCGGTCCACATCATGTAGAAGTCCGGCTGCGAACCCGCCGACACCTGCGACGGGTTGTACGGACCCAGGTTCCAGATCGGGTTGATCTGGAACACGCCACCCATGATGCCCACGATGCCGAGGGTGAAGGCGAAGAACGCGCCCTGGTCGGCGGCGAACACCGGCACGATCCGGGCGCCCACCACGTTGTTCTCCGTGCGGCCTGGGCCGGGGAACTGGGTGTGCTTCTGGTACCACACCAGCGCCACGTGCGCGGCGATCAACGCCAGGATGATGCCGGGGAACAACAGCACGTGCGCGATGTAGAGCCGCGGAATGATGATCTCGCCGGGGAAGTCACCGCCGAAGATCAGCCAGTGCATCCAGGTACCGACGATCGGGATGCTCATGGTGATACCGCCGAACGCGGCCCGCAGGCCGGTGCCGGAGAGCAGGTCGTCGGGCAGCGAGTAACCGAAGAAGCCCTCGAACATCGCCAGGATCAGCAGCAGCGAGCCGATCACCCAGTTCGCCTCACGCGGCTTGCGGAACGCGCCGGTGAAGAAGATACGGAACAGGTGGATGATGATCGACGCCGCGAACAGCAGGGCCGCCCAGTGGTGGACCTGCCGGACGAACAGACCGCCGCGGACCTCGAAGGTGATGTTCAGCGCGGTCTCGTAGGCGCGCGACATGGTCACGCCGCGCAGCGGCTGGTAGGCGCCGTTGTAGACGACCTCGCTCATCGAGGGATCGAAGAACAAGGTCAGGTAGACGCCCGACAGCAGCAGGATGATGAAGCTGTAGAGCGCGATCTCGCCGAGCAGGAACGACCAATGCGTCGGGAAGACCTTGTTGATCGACCGCTTCATGAACGCGGCGGCGCGGTAGCGCTCGTCCGCCTCGCTGGCTTGGGCTGCGACTGAAGGACTCATGAACGGCGCTCCCAGTAGGCCGGGCCGAGCGGCTCGATGAAGTCGCCGTTGGCGACCAGGAAGCCCTCAGCGTTGACGGTGATCGGCAGCTGCGGCAGCGCGCGAGCGGCGGGACCGAAGACCGGCTTGCCCCACTCGGTCGCGGAGAACTGCGACTGGTGGCAGGGGCACAGGATCCGGTTGGTCTGCTGCTCGAACAGCGAGGTCGGGCAGCCGAGGTGGGTGCAGATCTTCGAGTAGGCGAAGTAGTCGCCGTAGTTGAAGCTCTCCTGACCCTTGCGCTTGATCGCCTTCTGCGCGTCCTCGGTACGCAGGCGGATCAGCATGACGGCGTTGCGGATGCCGCGCAGCGACTGCAGGGTCGCGTGCTCGTCACCGCGCCACTTCTCCTTCCACGGGAACACCGTCTCCATGGCGCCCGCGTCCAGGTCCTCCGGACGCACCAGCACCACGTCCTCCGGGCGACCGGTGTCGCGGCGGATGTAGATGGTCTCGCCCGGGTAGTCCGGGGTCCAGCCGGAGACCCACAGCGGCGACTTGTCGCCCTTGGCCCACGGGTTCTTGATCAGACCGCCGACGAACACCAGCAGCGCGCCGACGCCGAGTACACCGACGCCCGCGCCCGCGGTGCGGGTGATCATCTTGCGGCGGCCGAGCGTGGAGGTGTCCAGCGCGTCCTGCAGCTCGGCGACCAGGGTGCGGCGCTCGACCTCCGGCGACGGACCGTCGTGCCGCTCCTGGATGGAGAGTTCGGCGGGGATGAACAGCTTGCGGATCAGCACGACCGCGACGCCGATGACCAGCACCGAGATGCCAAAGGTCAGGCCGACCAGCGGGGTGAACAGCGAGTAGAGCCCGTGGCCCTCCTCGTCCTTGGCCTTGAACTCCCACGGCCAGAACAGGAACACACCGACCAGCGCCGCGGCCGCGATGCCGGACACGGCGAACCAGAAGGTGACCGCGCGCTCGGCGCGCTTCTCCGCCCGGGTCCCGGGGATCGGGAAGCGCTCGCGGCGGTAGGCGACGTCGACGCCGTCGCGCTCGGTACCGAGCTTGACCAGCTCGTCACGCGACATCTTGTCGAGGTCCGCCTCGGTGGGCTCCGCCGGGTTGGCGTTCACCGACTGCTCCTTCGACAGATGCGCGTCGTGGCCCTCATCCGGCCGACCCATGTCGTCTCGCTCCTTCTCGCTATTGCTCATGACCTGGATCCGATCCACATCGCGGCGCCGACGACGAGCGTGATGCCGACCACCCAGATGGCGAGGCCCTCGGTCGCGGGACCGAACCCGCCGAGATCCCAGCCGCCCGGGCTGTGCTCCTCGGTCGCGTTCTTGACGTAGGCGATGATGTCGCGCTTCTCCTCCGCGCTCAGCTGGCGATCGGAGAACTTCGGCATGTTCTGCGGGCCGGTGATCATCGCGGCGTAGATCTGCTGCTCGCTCGCCGGCTCCAGCGGCGGCGCGAACTTGCCGGAAGACAGCGCGCCGCCGCGTCCGGTGAAGTTGTGGCAGGACGCGCAGTTCATGCGGAACAGCTCCGAGCCGCGGGCGATGTCGTCGCCGCGCATCGACTCCTGGGCGACCTCGCCGTTGGCGTCGCGGACCACGGTCGGACCGCCGCCGTGGGCAGCCACGAACGCGCTCAGCGCGTCGGTCTGGTGGGCGTCGAACTTCGGCGGTTTGCGCTGCGCCTGGGCCTCGTTACGGGCCATCGGCATGCGGCCGGAGGACACCTGGAAGTAGACCGCGGCCTCGCCGACGCCGATCAGGCTGGGACCACGGTCGGCCACACCCTGCAGGTTCGCGCCGTGGCAGGTGATGCAGGACGTGTCGTAGAGCTGCTCGCCCTCGCGGATGAGCGCGGACTGGTCCTCGTGCGCGGTGGCCCGCTGCGGGTCCGGCGTGAGGGCCGATGCCAGGAAGCCTGCTCCGACGAGGCCCACCAGCAGCGCAAGTCCGCCCGCGATGCGACGGCGAACGCGCCGCTGCCTGCGCGTCTTGCTGGCCTGGCCGTTCCCGGGGCTGGCGGGCTCTGGCGCTGACGGGGGAGATGAACTCATCTGTGTCCCTTTGGAGTAGACGGAACCGACTTGTGCGAAAGATCTCGGGTCGCGCCGCGCCCGCCGAGGCGGCGCGGCGACCACGATCAGCGGACGAAGTAGATCGTGGCGAACAACCCGATCCACACGATGTCGACGAAGTGCCAGTAGTAGGAGACGACGATCGCGGCGGTGGCCTGCGCGGGGGTGAACTTGCTGACCTTGGTGCGCATGAGCAGGAACACGAACGCGATCAGACCGCCGATGACGTGCAGACCGTGGAAGCCGGTGGTGATGAAGAACACCGAGCCGTAGGAGCTGCTGGAGATCGTGGTGCCCTCGTGCGCGAGGTTCATGTACTCGTAGCCTTGGCCGCCGACGAAGAACGCGCCCATGATCAGAGTGATGACGTACCAGCGGCGCAGGCCGAACACGTCGCCCTTCTCCGCGGCGAACACGCCCATCTGGCAGGTGAACGACGACGCGACCAGCACGGTCGTGACCGGCACTGCGAGCTTCAGGTTCAGCTCGGTCGGCTCCGGCGGCCAGTTACCGTGCGCCTGGGCGCGGGCGACGAAGTACATCGCGAACAGGCCGGCGAAGAACATCAGCTCGCTCGACAGCCAGATGATGGTACCGACGCTGACCATGTTGGGCCGGTTCAGCGAATGCACACGCTGGGTAATGGCCGATCCTGGGGTCCCTACTGCGGTCGTCACGGGGGTAAGTATGACTCGTCGTAGTACGACGGCAGTAGCCGGGTACGAAACTCGTTCCTCCGTGTCGGAAAACGCAGGGAGAGCGGGCTCTCGACCAGGCAGGGCCGGTACGAGCCGGATGCGCGAACCGGGAACGAGTCGCACGCGCGGACGAACGCCCGGCCAGCATGACAGGCGAGGGTAAGGAGAAGCTGAGATGAAGGTGAAGGCGACGCCGGGACTGTGGCGACGACTGTTCCGGCGGGACCGGGACACCGCTCTCGACCCGGACCGGGCGGACCTGGTCGTGGTCGCGTCGAGCTTCGACGACGCGGAGGCGTGTTCGGCCGCGCTGGCGCGCGCGACGGGGCTGGCACCGGATGCTCCCGCCGTGCTGCGGCATCACCTGCGCATCCCGCCCCGGCACGTACAGGCCGTCTGCGCGATCGCCGCGCAGGACGGCTACTCCCCCGCACCGCAGGTGAGCGGCCCGGGCACCGACGAGTTCGAGCCGCTGATCCTGCGGCGCGTGCAACTGCTCGACGCCCTGCACTGCTCCCAGGAGCGCTCCCGCATGGCCGGTCTCGCCCAACGCCACGACGGCCACGCCGACGGCTGGGACGCCCTGCAACCGAGCCCGCAGCCGTAACAGCCCCGCCGACCCGGGTTCCCCGACGACTCCGGCAGCGACAACTCGCACGTGTGACGAAGCCGTGGCCGAGCGAACACAACTCCCGAACCGCGCGCCCCGCCCCGGCCTCGACCACCAACGCGCCCAGCGCACCCCAACCACGTCTTTCGAGCGAAGCGAGACCGAGCATCCGCCGTTCGCGAGCCACAAAGGGGGCGACAACTCACGCGCGACGAAGCCGTGGCCGAGCCAGCACAACTCCCGAACCGCGCGCCCCGCCCGGCCTCGACCACCAACGCGCCCAGCGCACCCCAACCACGTCTTTCGAGCGAAGCGAGACCGGGCCTGTTCCGTTCGCGGCCCGGCTCGCGTTTGCGCGGCCGCCGCGTACGCGACGAAGGAGCAAGCGGCCACTGACACAACTGCAGCG
>NZ_JBSGIB010000027.1:0-85422 GCF_053604885.1 Nocardia sp. NPDC003999 | reverse complement strand
GACGATCCATATCGCTGCGATCAATCAGTGGCTGCGACACGGGTGAGGACGGGGCCGAACAGCCCGCCCTCCCCACTTCGAAACACTCCCTAGGCCGGCGGCCGCGAACTTCAGGTTCTCGCGGCGGGTTTCGACGAGGATGCTGCCCAGGCCGCCGGCGAACCACGTCCACAGGACGATGTTGTAGGCGGGTAGCTGGTTAGGGTGCAGGCCCTCGGCTTCGTCCAGCCAGGGGAGGAACCCGTACCGCAGCGACCACGGCCAGTCGGTGAAGTGGACCAGAACCGAGGCCACGGCGATCCCGGCGTTGAATGCCAGCGCGGGCCCATCATCGGGTCGATTGCGGAAGGCTTTGCGCCACATCAGTACTGGCGTCAACGACCATAGGACGTTGGTGGCGCGGCGGCCGAGCTCGGGTTCGAGGAAGACACCGACTCCGGCCCAGCGCTCGAAGGCGTTGTGCCCGAAACCTCCGAGGGTGGCCAGCGCGTTGAACAGCGGCGGGCGCGGACGCGCGGTGTTGTCGCGGCGGGTGAACAGTGACATGAGGGTTCTCCTATCGGGCGGCGATCGTCAGGACGTCGCGATGAGCGTCACCAGCGCCACACTGGCGACGAAGGTGACAACAGCAGGTAGATACGCGCTGGCCTGGTCGTGGGCCAAGCGGTGGTAGATCAGCGCCGCAACCATCAGTGTGGCGGCGGCCGTGGCCGCAACGGCGCCGAGCGGGGGCACCACCACTCCGATCGCCAAAGCAGCGGCGAGGGCGAGTTCGAACAGACCCAGCAGCCGGAATCGATGCACCGGAATGGCGAAATGTTCGGCGTCGGTGCGTGATCGGCTGGTCGCGAGGGCCTTGCTGGCACCGGTGACGATGAAAAGGAGCACCAGCATTGCGGTGATGATGGTCGCGAGGGACATGGTGGCCTCCTACTCGGCCGTGCAGGTGTTGCGTAGTTCGCCGAGCCCTTCGATAACCGAGCGGATGGTGGTCCCCGGGGTCAGGAAGCGGGCCGGGCTACGTGAGTAGCCGACGCCCTCGGGCGTTCCGGTGAAGATCAGATCGCCCGGCAGCAGTTCACACACTGAGGACAGGTAGCTGACCAGCGATGCGACGTCGAACATCATCTGGCTGGTTCGCGCGGATTGCACGACCTCGGTGTCGAGCACGGTTTCGATGGCCAGGTCGGTGAGGTCCGGAATCTCGTCGATGGTGGTCAGCCAGGGTCCGATGGGGCTGAATCCCCTGTAACTCTTGGCGAGGCTGAATTGCGGTGGGCTGCCGGCCATCTGCGCGGTCCGTTCGGAGATGTCCTGGCCCACGCAGAGCCCGGCGAGGTGATCGAGCGCGGAGACGGCGGGGATGTCGCGGCCACCGCGGCCGATCACCGCGACGAGTTCGACTTCCCAGTCACAGGTGTCGGTCGGCAGCGCGATGTCGTCGGCCGGACCGGTGATCGAGGAGGTGAACTTCGTGAACACCAGCGGTTGGGTCGGCACGGCCAGACCGGTCTCGGCGCTGTGTCCGGCGTAGTTCAGTCCGACGGCGAAGATCTGGTATGGGCGGACAACCGGTGGCCCGAGGCGTTCGAGTTGGGCGAGCAGATCGGCGCGAGTCAGGCTCGCATCGGCTTTCGGACGTGTGGTGTCGAACCACACACGGATCCGGTCGAGGTTCGCGATCGCGTGGTCGAGGTCGCTGGGCAGCGCGCCGCCGGAGGCGTGAGCGATGTCGATGACGCCGTCGTCGGTGACGATGGTGGCCCGGCCGTCGAGGTTGGCGAGTCTCATTGTGGGTGTGCTGCTTTCGATCTGATCGGCGTTGCAGAAGCGCGCGGATAGAGCCTGCCGACATGTGCCGGTGATGCTCAGTGCCGGGCGGTGCCGGCGTGAGTAGTGCGCGCGGCGTCGAGGGTGTCGAGCCGGTCGCGGCACCATGTGGCGACGACGTCGGCATATTCGCTGGTATGGAACAACATCAGCTGGTGGACGCCGTCGGGCTGGATGTAGAAGTCGACCGGTCCACTGGTCGCGTCGACGACCGCCTGCGCGACCGGGCCGGGGAATATAGGGTCCTTCGCTCCGACGGCGTAGAGGATGGGTTTGGTGTTCTCAGCCAACGGCACCGCAGGGTCGTAGCGCAGGATCGACGCCCACGAAGCCAGGTCGTAGGACCAGGTGTTCAACGGGTCACGGCGCTTTTGCGCGCCGGCGCCGCGAAAGCCGTAGTCCTGGTCGAAGTCGATGAAGCGATCGATGTCGAACCGCAGCGCGGCACCGAAGTGGGCGACCATCTGATCGAACACCGGTGAGCGGAAGGGGTTATCGGGTGGGATGAGGGGCGAGGAGGGGATGACGAATCCCATCAGGATCGCCCCGGAGTACGCCTCCGACGCGGCGTATGCACTATAGGCCGCGGCGGTGCCCAGCGACGAGCCCTTGATGAATACCGGCAGCCCGGTGGCGGCACGGATGTGGTCGGTGACCTCCAGGGCTGCGTCCACCCATTCCGCGAGGGTGAACTGCCCGGCAGGGCGGTCGGTGCACGAGCGCCCGTGCCCGGGTGCGTCCATGGTCCATACCTCGGCGCCCAGCCTCGCGTAGTGCGCCCCGAATCGGTCGTAGATCCCTCCGTGGCCTCCTGTCCCGTGCTGCACCAACAGCACGTGATCGGCATCCGGGCCCGGATATCGGTAGGCGAATGTGTCGCCGACTATGTGGTCTTCTCGCTTCATTGCGGACCTCCATCGCGTCATGACATTAAATTGATGTTCATCAATTAAGCATAGATGTTGATGATCGTCAATATCCTGGCTAGTGTTGACCGCATGACCAGCAAGCCACGTAGGGGCCGCCCGCCGGCAGATCTGTCACCGGCGTCGCTGACCAACATCTTGTCCGCGGCGCTGGACGTCTTCGCCGCGTACGGATTCGACGGCACCTCGGTGGCCGCGCTGAATCGGGAACTGGGGGTCAGTCACAACCTGATCCATCAGCGCTTCGGGTCCAAGGAGGGGCTGTGGGTCGCCACCGTCGATTGGGCCTTCGGGGAAATCGACAAGCGTATGACCTTGGACGCGCAGTTGGCCGCCACCGATCTGCTGGGTGCCGTGCGGGAGACTATCGTGCGTTTCCTGTGCCTGCACGCCTCCCACCCGCAGGTGCTGAGGTTGGTCTCGGTCGAAGCGGCCACCGACAGCCCCCGGCTGGCCTACCTGGTTCAAACCCACGTCGAGCCGCTCTACAACCGCCTGACCGGCCCGCTGAAGATCCTGGTCGACCGGGGCGTGCTCACCACCGCCGACATCCGCAGCCTGCATTTTCTCGTCGCGCACGGAGGAACCGCCCCGTTCAGCCTGGTGCCCTTCGCCATAAAACTCGACCCACTCGATCCGCTGGCCCCGCAGGCCATCCGCGCGCACGCGGAGTTCGTCGCCGACATGGCGGTAGCGGGCTTGCGCGCCCGCGGTGCCTGAACACGAGGAGCCCGATGAAGGTCACGCTGAGCTTCGACAACGGCCCCACCGAAACCACGGGCGAAGTACTCGACACCCTCGCCGAGCGAGGGATCCTGGCCAGCTTCTTCGTCGTGGGCGCCGAATTGGAGAAACCGGGCCGGCGCGCCCTGACCGAACGGGCCGCCGCTGAAGGGCACTGGGTCGGCAATCACACCATGACCCACTCGATCCAGTTCGGCGACTGCGACGACCCGACCCTTCCCGCGCGCGAGATCGGCCAGGCGCAAGCACTGCTGGGGTCACTCGCCCACCCGGACAAGCTGTTTCGTCCCTACGGCGGCGGAGGCATCCTCGATCGGCGGCTGCTGAATCCGGCCGCGATCACCTATCTTCGAGCGAACGACTACACCTGCGTGCTGTGGAACAACGTCCCGCACGACTGGGATCGACCCGACGACTGGGTGTCACAGTGCCTGGCCGAAATTCATGCACGACCATGGAGCCTGGTCGTTCTGCACGACCTCCCCTCCGGGGCGATGCGGCATCTCCCGGCATTCCTGGACGAACTCGATGCGCGCGGCGTAGACCTTGTCCAAGAATTCCCCGAGGCCACCGTGCCGATCTACCGCGGAGCCCAACGCGAATCCCTCGCCGATCTCAGCGTTTCCTGAGGCACTCGGCTGCGCCAACCCTGCCCCGCGGTGGCCACTCCGACACGAATCCAGACACGGCAAACTGCACAGGAATACGGCCGGACAAAACTCATCCGGCAGCCGAGGCAACGCGCCAACCACCGCACCCCGCCAGTCGGCCATGCCCCTCCACCTCGAACGGTTCGTTGTTCTGCAGCCAATAGACGGTGGCCTCGTCGAGCGCGCCGATACTCGACCGCATCATCATCCGCAGGGCGAGGTTTTCAGGATCGAGTCCGAGTAGCGCGGTCCACGTCTCGATGGCCCGCCAACGCCCGGCTTCGAAGGGACCTGATCTCGATCTCCCCACAGCGGCATCCTCGGCACCGGCAGGTGGCCGGTTCGGCGGTAGAGATCGTGGCGGCCGCCCAGCGGAAAGTCGGCGATAGTGGCAGCCGGTGCGTAGACCGAGCCTTCGAATTGGTAGCACTCCCGCGCCGTCGCGGTGAGTGCCGCGGGCTGCTGCGGATCGCGCACGTCGGCTGGCCAAGTTCACCGGCCTGACGATGACCGAAGGCGGAGAACTGGGTAACCGCCTGCGTAACCTCATCGCACCGCGACTGCGCGTCGTGCCCGGCCTCACCGGCATGGTCACCAGCGGAGAGTCCCCGCCCCTCCGCCGTTCCTCGCTGGTGGAGGCGCCGCGGATGCGTAGAGGTCTGACCGGCCGGCTCGTCCCGAACGACCGCTTGGCCGATGGGCGGCGCGTGGACGACGTCGTTATAGGGCGATACGCCATCATCACCACGGCCGAATTATCGCCAGGTGATCAGGCGATCGTGAAACAACGCGGCGGTGTCGTGCTGCGCCCCGAGCCGCATACGGATCTGTACCGCTGGATTCGCCGCGGCCACGTGAGCGCGCTCCGGGTCCGGCCGGACGGCATCGTGCAGAGCTGCCGGGGAAGCCTGCCTGCTCTGTGCGCGTCGCTCCCGCGGTTCGCGCCGAGTATTCCGCGGACACGTGCGAGCTGAACGTCGCGGCCAAGGTGACCGAGCAGCAGGTGACCGGCCAGATCGAGCAGGTGATGTCCGGACTGAAGGGGTTGTCACAGGTCGCCGCCATCGTGGATCCATACAACTGTGGTCTAGGGCTCGCCGAGCGTCGTCCGATCACGCTTTCGTCATCCTCGAAGTAGCCACCGGTTTCCACCGCCTCGCGCCGCACTCTGATCAGTGCCCGATGCCGCTCGTTGCGCCGAAACCTTGCTCGGTGTCTAGCGCATCGGCGGCGATATCGACCCGTTCGATTCGCGATCCAGCCGTGCGGTGATTTCGGGGTCGGTCGATGCTCTACCGCACGTCATCGGCGACATCAGGCGCCGATGACGAGTGAGCGTTCTCCAAACCGGCTGCGATGACGGCGATTTCGCCCGCCTGTCCCGGTGGCACGCCGAGTGCGACCAGGCAGGCGCGGGCAGCCGCCACGTCGGGGTCGGCCTCGGTCCAGCTTCCGTCGGTGCGCGCCTCGAGCAGTGCCAGAACCAGCCCGGCGAGCGCGCGGGACAGCGCTTGGGCGGGGAGGTGATCGGAGTACACGCCGAGCTGCTGGCCGTGGCGCAGCATGGCCGCGCCGTGCTCGTGCACAGGCGCCAGCCGCTCCTCGATCCGCGCGCCCAGGTTCGTCTCGGTCAGCTTGAACAGCAGGCGGTATTTGTCGCCGACCCGCCAGAGGGCGATCGTGCACCGGGCCGAGGTCACCGTCACCGGCTCGTCCGGGTCGAGCGAGCGCAGCGTGTGTGCGATGTCCTCTGACGCCAGGTCGAGGAGGCCGTCGATCAGTGCCTCCCTGGTCGGGAAGTGGCCGTAGAGAGTTCTGCGCACGACGCCTGCGGCCGAGGCGATCTCCTCCATGCTCGCCGCGGGATTGCGGGCCAGTTCGGCTGCCGCGATATCGAGGATCCGCTTCCGATTGGCCCGCGCTCGTGTGCCCGGGGTCGTCGAGGAAGTCGTGCTCCTGGTCGCTGTCATGTGAGTCCCTTCACGTCGAAGCCTTCCACAGTTGCGCATCGTTGTGCAAATTCTATACATTGCACAGCAATGTGCAAATGCACAATGGTGTGCAGATAGTGAGAGGAACGGATGTGTCTCTGCTAGTCACCTCACCGGTGGAACCGGGTGCCGTATACAGCCGCCGCTGGGCCGCGCTCGCCGTGTTGTGCCTGAGCGTGCTGATCGGCGTCATGACGAATACGTCGCTGATCGTGGCCGCTCCCGATATGACCCTCGACCTAGGTTTGTCCAGCCAGGACCTGCAGTGGGTCGTCGACGCCTACACCATCCCGTATGCCGCCTTGATGCTGCTCATGGGTGCGATCGGCGACAAGTACAGCCGCCGCGGCATGCTGATCCTGGGTCTGGCCGTCTTCGCGGCCGGCGCGGTGCTGGGCTCGACCGTCGACAGCGCCGACTGGGTGATCGCCGCGCGGGCGATCATGGGGACCGGGGCGGCGATGATCATGCCCGCGACGTTGTCTTTGCTCGTGGCGACCTTCCCGAAGCGGGAACGCGCCGTGGCCATCACGATCTGGACCGCTACCACCGGCCTCGCGATCGCGGTCGGTCCGTTGGTAGCGGGCTGGCTGCTCACCGACCACGGCTGGGCGTCGACCTTCCTGATCAACGTTCCCATCGCGGTCATATCGATAGTCGCGGCGCTGATAGTGGTCCCGCCGTCGCGGGCGCACACGACACAGCGATTGGACCTCATGGGCGGCGCACTGTCGGTCGTTGCGGTCGCGGCGCTGGTGTACATGATCATCGAAGGTCCGCGCAACGGCTGGCACACCTCCGCGGTGCTCGCCGGTGTGGTGGCCGCTTTCGCCGCGGCGGGGTTCATCGCCTGGGAACTGCGGCATCCCAACCCGATGCTCGATATCCGCAAATTCCGCGATCGCGCGTTCGCGGGTGCGAATCTCGCTGTGCTGCTGTTCTTCCTGGCCGCATTCGGCGCGATCTACTACGTCACGCAGCATCTGCAGTTCGTGCTCGGATACGACGCCCTCGCCACCGGCGTGCGGCTGCTGCCGCTGGCGGGCGCGGTCTTCGTCGGCTCGGCGATCACCGGCGTGCTGACGCCGCGCCTCGGGCTTCGGGCGATGGTGGTGGCGGGCATGCTGCTCGGCATCCTCGCCTTGGCGGCGTTGACCCAGGTCGACGCCGAGTCCGGCTACTCGGCGTTCGCCGGGCCACTGGTGCTGATGGGCCTGGCTATCGGACTGAGTGTCTCCCCGGCCACCGACACGATCATGGATGCCTTCCCGGAACGGCTGCTCGGCGTGGGTGGCGCGGTGAACGACACCTCGGTGGAACTGGGCGGCACGCTCGGCATCGCGATCCTCGGCTCACTTCTCGGCACCGCCTACGGCGACGAGATCGCACCGATCGTCACCGGCCGCATGCCCGCGGAAGCCGCCGGCGCGGTACAGGACTCCATCGGCGGCGCGCTCGTTGTGGCCCAGCGGCTCGACGAAGCCGGGATGCACCAACAGGCAGCCCAGTTGGTGTCCGCCGCCGATGCCGCCTTCGCCCACGCCGTGTCACACACCAGCCTGATCGCGGCGATCGTGCTGGCGGTCGGCACCCTCGCCGTCGCCGCACTGCTGCCCGGCGGGCGCAAGAAGGGGTCCGTCGCCGCTTCGAGTGCGGTCAAGGAAGAGATCACGGTCGGCTGACGCGGTCTGCGCTCCAACCGCACAGCGTGGGCACGCAGATGCGTGCCCACGCTTGCGCTGTCGGTGGAGAGGGCGTCTCTGTAATCGGTTCTCACAGCTGTCGGGGATTGCATGTGTCGATCTCCGATCCGGCGACGTGGAACGACCTCAGGTCGGGTGCCGGTGACCAGGATGGTGGCGGTGAAGTGCGGCGATCAGCGTGTCCGGCGAACCCCAGCCCCGGTTGGTGCCGTCCAGCGCTTCGGCTCGGTCGGGTCGGGTGGTCCGACGCGTTGGATTGGCTGTCGTCGGGCACGAGCAGCGCATCGCGATGTGTCACAGATGAAGGTCGTCGGGTTGCCGACGTCGCCCGCGCCCCAGGAGTCACCGAGGCCACCCTGTACCGCTGGAAGCGGCAGGCCCTGGTCGACCGTGGTCGCGCACCCAGCGGATGAGCGTATCCGTGGGTGTGACCGGCGCGGTTTTTAGACGTTCGGCAAGGTCTGCGTGACGCTCGCACCCAGCCTCCGACGATGATCCATGCGCCTGGCAGTGGTCACCCGTGGAGTGCCGTGGCGACGTCGGCGCGCATTCGCGATTCGATGTGGCGAATCAATTTGGCCAGGTCGGCGCAATACACCGAGGGATTACGGAAGCCGTCGCCCGCACGGTATCGCGTGACGTAGTGACCACCACCGCACACGGTGTGTATCGAGCAGGCGCGGCAGGTGTCGCTGAGCGCGTCCGCGCCGATCTGGCGCGCCACGATCTCGGGTACCAGCATCGCCTGGTCGAGCGGATTGCGTTGGCCGGAAGGCAGTTTGGTCGCACCCGAGAAGGTCGCCTTCAAGTCGTCGATCTGCGCTACACTTCCGTCGGTTTCGATCACCGCTATGCGGGTGGGGCCGAGGCCCCATACCTCTGATTCCACGGTCCCGCCCAGTATCAGGTCCATGATGTTCTCGAACATTCGGATCCGCGTGTCCAATTGCGGCGCGCCATACCAGCGGTCGAAGATCGGGATCAGCCAGTCCGCATACGGAGTGGCTCCGGGATCTGCGGATAACCCAGGCGGCGGCGTCGTCCAATTGCCCAGTGGAATCTCGAAATTGACTTTCGGGGGCTGAAACGCGAGTAATCCTTCGTAGGCCTGCAAGGGGTCGTTTGCGAGGTCGATGACGCAGAGCAGACCGTTGAGCAGATGCCGCCGATCGCCGATCCTCAATTTCTCGAGGGCGGCAGCCACCCGGGAGTAGCTGCCCGCGCCGCGGCGGTCTCGGCGATGGCGGTCGTGACTGCGCTCATCGCCGTCGAGACTGACGGTGATGCCGATGTCCCAGTCGTCGCAGATCCTCAGGAACTCGTCGTCGAGCAGCACGCCGTTGGTCTGCAGAGCGAGGTTGACAGCGGTAATCGGCTCCAGCGCCGCCCGCGCCTGCGATGCGAAATACTCGAGATCGGCATGACCCGCCATGAGCGGTTCGCCGCCGAAGAAGACGAGACTCACCGCGGGTGGGCCGAACCTGCGAACGTGATCGGCGATTGTTCGCAGCGCGTCGTCGAAAACCTCCCGGCGCATCGCCTTCGGCTGCTCCCGCCAACTCTGGTCGGCCATTTCGTAGATGTAGCAGTAATCGCACGCCAGATTGCATCGACTGTGAATCTTGAGGAGAAACTCCGTAAACGGAAGCGGCTCGAATCCGTTGCGCTGCAATTCGGCCACGTCGAGTCCCGTCTCGGGCCATGACTTCCGCACTGTGGGCAGCCCCAGTGCCACCGATGTCGGTTCCATTGTGTGCTCTCGATTCCTGGTTTCAGATATCGGTGCGTGGGCGGTCGGACAACCACCGCACCAGCTCGACGACGTCGGTCTCGGTGCCGTCGGACAGCAGCCGCTGGTACAGGCGCGCCGCCACCTCGGCCCGATCGTTGAGAACGCCGAAGTCGGTGTCGGGAAACAGTTCCGGCAGGCTCGAGGCCAGACCAGCCCAGAGCTGCGGGAGCAGCGGGTCGACGCGCAGATCCAGGGCGTACAACTCGACGGCCTCGGCAGGCTCGCCGGCCAGGTAGGCGCGAGTGCCGCGGGGCAGTTCCGCGGGCGCGACGCTCGAAGCGGCGGCCGGGTCGTGCATCCTCAGCCGTACCGGAATATGCAGATCGCGGTGGCGATCCGGGATCGTCTCCTGATCCACGTACCGTATGGACGGCAGTTCCGCGGGAGGTTCCGCTCGCGCGACCCACAGCTCCGCCAGCTCGGCCAGCTCGGCGTCGTCGGATGTACGATTGCGCACCTGCCAAGAAGTGCGATGTGCCACCAGAATCTCGGCCACCGCGTCGCGAGCCTCCGCCGGCACGTCCTCGTCGGCCCACGGCCGGACGCCTGCGGTCAGCGCGCTCAGGAACTCCTCTCCACTCTCGGTCAGCAGGCCAGAACCGGATGCCTGCTCCATCGCGGTCGCCAGTTGTGTACGCCCGCGCTCGAATTCGATGTGCGCACGCATCGATCGGTGGCAATCGGCGTGCCGGTGTACCCGCCAGAAGTCGGTGACCCCGAAGAAGGCGTAGATCCCGTGCAGCAGACCGAGGATCGGCCGTGGATCATCGCGCCACGGCGCGTAGAAGCGACACGTCGGGTCGGGATCCACGATCAGCACCTGATCGGCGAGCATGGCGAGTTTGCTGTGCTGGATTTCGTGAATCAGCGACACCGCCATTTCGCAGGAGTCCTTCGGGGCTGTGGTGTACACACAGCCGGTCCCGCTGAAGGCGGTGTGGCCGACGGTCGCCGCCACCGGTCGCGCGGTGAGCGGCGTCAGTAGCCGCAGGCAGGCACGCATCGGCGTCAGATAGCCGGGGAAGTCTCGTTGCAGGACGTGCCAGGCCTGCGCGAAATCCTCTCGCCAAGTGCGGAATTCGTCGGTCGTCAGCCGCGGTGCCGTACCCGAGGGCAGGTCGCGGAACGGGTCGAGATCATCGAGGACGACCTCCGGTTCGCCGTTTCCGCCGTGCAACCGCCGCAGCGGCAGCCACGCCGGGTCGGACTCGTCGGCAGGCGACGCCACCGAGATCGGGGCGCTGCCGTCAGCGACGATGCGTATCGCGCCATCCCCCCAGTTCAGCATGCAGTGGCCGTAGTCGCCCGCGGATCCAACCCGCGCCATCCCGATCCCGGGCAGCATGACTTCGCCGTTGCGTACGACAACCCGCATCGATCCGCTGGGCAGATTGGTGACCACGGCGGCCGCCGCCAACCAGCCGAGGTAGCCGCAGTCGGCCCACAACGGAGTTGGTTCCCGATCGTCCGAGCCGTTGCGCAAGCGCTGGAGCACGCGGCCGAGCCACACCCCGGTGTGCGGGTAGGCCAGCAGTGCCTCGACCGCGCCAGGATGTGACTCCTCCAGCTCGGTCAGGACCCGATAGGCATCGGAAAGGCCGGCGGCGTCGTCGATTTTCGGGTGGTGAGCGGTGACTTCGGTGATGAGCGCGCGTAGTAGCACGAGTCGTATGGTCAGCATGTCCGAAGTCATCCGGACGACGGCTGCCTCCGTGCCGTAACCGGTGAACAGCTCGGCCGCTGCATGGTCGATACCGATGGTCGGGGCGGACATGGTTGCACTCCTGTCGTCAGTGATCTGCGGCGGCGGCGAGGTCGGTGCGGACCCGCGCTCCGATGTGGTGGATCAGCTTCGTCAGGTCCGCGCAATACACGGAGGGATTGCGGAAGCCGTTATCGGCGCGATACCGGTGCACGTAGTGCCCGCCGCCGCAGACGCTGTGGATCGAACATGCCCGGCAGGTTTCACTCAGGGCATCCGCGCCGATCTGACGAGCGACGATCGCGGGTTCCAGCAGTGCGAGGTCGAGCGGATTGCCCACGTTCGCGGTGCGCAACTTGGTGGCCCCAGCGAAGGCCGACTTCAACTCGTCGACCTGCTCCAGAGTGCCGTCGGTTTCGATCACGGCCAGCTGTATGGGGGCCAGCCCGAGTAATTCGGATGTCACGGAGCCGCCCAGCAGCAGGTCGATGATGTCGTCGAAGATCCTGACCCGGGTCTCCAGCTCCGGAGCCCGGAACCAGCGATCGAACACCGAAATGAGCCAGTCGGCGTAGGGGGTAGCGGTGTGGTCGGCGGTCCGCGCCGGTGGTGGCGTCGTCCAAGTGCCGTGCGGAAGCAGAAAATCGACCGCCGGGGGTCGACAGGCCAGCAACGCTTCGTAGGTCCGCACCGGGTCGTTGGCCACATCGATGGTGCAGAGCAGGCCGGCGAACAGGTGCCGGTTCTCGTCCGCAGTCAGTTGCGTGATCCCGGCCGCGACGCGCGTGTAGCTCCCGGCGCCCCGCCGATCCCGGCGATGCCTGTCGTTACCGCTCTCGTCGCCGTCGAGGCTGACTCCTACGCGAACATTCCAGCGCGCGCAGATGCGCAAGAACTCCAGGTCGAGCAGCACGCCATTGGTCTGCACGCCCAGCCGCACCTCGGTGATCGGCTCCAGTGATTCGCGCGCCGACCGGGCGAAGTATTCGAGATCGCGATGTCCGACCAGCAGCGGTTCGCCACCGTGGAACACAAGATCCACCGCGGGCAGCTGGAAGCGGCGAGCATGATCGGCGATCATCTGAAGGGCCTCGTCGAAAACCCTGCGGCTCATGGTCTTCGGTTGATCGCGCCAGCTCTGATCGGCCATCTCGTAGACGTAGCAGTAGTCGCAGGCCAGGTTGCAACGGCTGTGGATCTTGACAACGAATTCCGTGAACGGCAGCGGCTCCCAGCCACGGCGGCGCAGTCCTTCGACATCCAATCCAATTGCGGGCCAGGACGTTTGCACCACGGGTACGCCCAACGGCACCGGGCCGGACTCCATATTCGCTCCCTCGAGCTGCGGGAACGGCCACGGGCGCGCTGCTACCGAGTCGCCCGTGGCCGCGTGATCACTTGGTGGGGTTGATGAACGACTTGAATCCGCCGGGGGCCCTGTCCTGCGAACCCTTGGCGTAGCGCTCGAGGGCGGCTCGCATGGCCGGAGTGCAGTGGGTGGCCAGCTCTTCCGTGTTGAGCGCCGCGAGTTCATCGAGTCTTCCCATTTACGGGACCTCCTTTTCTGTATTCCCGTAACGGCGCGGCAAATTGCCAGGCGTTGCAAGAATTGATCGGTTCGACAATGCCGACAAGTGAAACGGGATATCTATCAATGGGCGACGGTTGTCGTCCCGAGAATGATCTTAATCGCGCGGAACGTACGATCGCTCACGCCTGTCCCCGTTGTTGGGAAGGACATCTCGCACTCGCGCAACAGCTATTCACGGTGATGGGCGAGTGCGAGGTCGTATGGAGCTCAGATTTGCAGGGGGCCGTTGGGTCAGCTCTTGATGTCGCTTTCAACTCGAACCCGCTTCGCTGCAAAGATGCGTGCAAGCGTGAACCGGCCCAGTTCGACAGAAAGTCGCATACCGCCCATTACGGACAATTCGCCAACTGGCGGCAATTCCTGCCGAATGCCCGCGCAGCGGCACGGTG
Source organism: Nocardia sp. NPDC003999 (assembly GCF_053604885.1). Taxonomy (NCBI): domain Bacteria; kingdom Bacillati; phylum Actinomycetota; class Actinomycetes; order Mycobacteriales; family Nocardiaceae; genus Nocardia; species Nocardia sp. NPDC003999. The sequence goes on along the minus strand of NZ_JBSGIB010000027.1, from coordinate 72,104 downwards.
TGCAGGTTGATGGGTAGCCGTCAATTCTGTGGGGCCAAGTCCGCGAGTGCGCCCCCGATCATCTCGCGCAACCAAATCCGCCCTTTCCACCTCGAAGGTCGCGGTCTGCTCCATGGCGCTGCACAACTTTCGTGTCACCGTGGCCAAGGCGGCTCCGAAAGTCGCCGATAACACCGAAATAGCAACCGACGCGGCCGTCACAGTGACGTAACTCGCCGCCATGGCGGGCAAGGTCTGCCAACTCCGCGACCTTGGCCGTCACGGTCGCACTCGCCGCGATGTCCAGCGCCTTCGCCACGCCCGGTTCGGGTCCGCCATATGCGGGCGTCTATGCGCGACCAACTGCTCGTGCGAATGTCCTGGTAGACCCCACCCATATCCTTGATCGCACCGGTCACCGTGCCGCAGCCGGATCCCTTCCCTTGGATCAGGGCACTCGCTGCCGTGCCGCGTTCGCCGATGCTCTCCGGATACTCCCGATTCCCAACCATGGGAGTTTCGATTGTCAGGAATCCCATTGGCTTGCAATAGACTTCAGCCAACGGGGCCGATGGCATGTCGTCCAGCGAAGGTAATCTCCCAGAACGGTCGATTATCCGACTGCGCGATCGGCAATTTCACTGTCCGTACACGGGAGTGAAAGAAGGAGGTATCTCGTGGAGCATCTTGCCGTACCCGCCCGACAGGAGCGGCGCAGTTGATGGTAAGTAGTCCCGCGATATAGAGATTGACCACGGGTGGTCTGGTGCAATGCTACCCGTGGTCGTTCACGCAGGTGGACGGAGCAAGAGATGGCGCCGTTGCCTGTATCGATAGGACATTTCCGGGAGCAACCCTTCTGGTCCGCGGCGGGATTGGATGCGACCCGGCTACCTTGGAAACCGGCGTGCGATTCTTCGGTGACATCATCGATCTTCTGCTCGGCGGACATCCGACATCGGAATTCGCTGGACTCACGCCCATTCGATTTGCCGTGATCTCGTGTCGGTACGGACTTCGACTCTGCCATTGACACCTAGCGACGGGACACCCATATGCCAACGACAGTCACCGGGATCGACGATGTCACGGCCAGCTCGAGTTCCGGATACGGAACCGAGCCTGCTATCGCGACGCTGACCGAAGGCGCGCTGTTGATGCGGCTGATCCTGCTGCGCACTCTCATCGCCGAAACCACGTCGCGGCCGGAAATTGCCGACGCCGCAGGACTTTCCCTTGCCTACCAGACGCTGGCCGAATTGCAACGATCCCATCCGGCCGAGGTCGCTACGCTGTTGTCGTACCCGCACGTCGGCCCGTGGCTCGCCCAGGTCCTGCAGCGCCTCCATGCCGAGCCCGACGACGCGCCGACCCCACTGTGGGCCGACTGTGGCTACCTGGGCTGGCTCGCCGCGGCAGGCTCCATCGCCTGTTTGCCCGGAGGTTCCATCAACCTCGTAGTGCGGAACGGCGTGGTGATGTTGCCCGGGATCGGCAGGGCCGAGCTCGGCCCTGCCGAGGACAACGGGCACTGCGAACTGCACTGGACACGGGACGGCGCGCTGCGCTTCACCCGGGGAACCAGCACAGTTCTGGTTCCGTCCCAGGATGACGAGTCCGATCCCGCCTGGCTGCCGCTGCGGCGATTGCGGGGGGCGGATGCGGAACGGGAGGTGTTCCTCGACGACCTGGACCCGTTCCGATACTTGCTGGACGGTCAGCAGCCACCCCGGCTCACGACCGCCCAAGCTGGCACATGGCAACAGGATTTCGCGGCGGCCTGGGAACTACTGCGCCGAGACTTCGACCGGTACCTCGTGCCGATGCGCAGTTGCTTGCAGTCTTTGGCGCCGCTGAGTGCACAACCACTCGCGGCGAGCACGAGCCACACCGCATTCAACGGAGTCGGCTGCGTCTACACCACGGCCCCCGCGGACCCATGCCAGCTGGCGCTCACGCTGATCCATGAGGTCCAGCACACGAAGTTCACGCTGCTGACCGATCAGATCGTGCTGTTCGATCCCGACTCGGTGTGCCGCTTCTACGCGCCGTGGCGCGACGACCCGCGTCCGATCATGGGCCTGCTGCACGGGATCTACGCATTCTTCGGAGTCACCGACTTCTGGCGAATACATCGTCACGCCGACTGCCACCGATCGATGGAAGCGAATGTCGATTTCGAATTGTGGCGTCTACAGGTGGAAGGTGCCGTGGCGCAGGCATCGACCTCGAGTCTGCTCACGGAGGCGGGTTCGCAATTCCTGAACGCGCTCAGCGCTGAAATGCGCCCGTGGGGAGAGGAGGACGTGCCCACGGCGGTCAGGGTCGCCGCGTCCGAGGTGGCGATAGCGCATCGGACGTTTTGGCAGGTGCGGAACCTGACACCGGACGTCGCCGGCATCGCCGAGCTGGCCGTGCGCTGGATCGCGCGGGCGCCACGGCCCGACGGCCTGCCGCCCGCGGATCAGGTGGACCAGAGCACCGTGCCGAACGATCATCGCCGCCTGCACCTTCCAGCGCAGCTGAAGCTGCTGGACCACGCCGCGGCCGAAGCTCTGTCGATCCCCGAGCAGCCGCGCGGCGACCGGGCCTATCTGGCGGGTGACATGGCTGCGGCGGTCGCGCTGTACACCGAGGAAGTGCGCGTCGACCCGCTCCGGCCACAGTTGTGGGCGGGCTTGGCGCTGGCGTTGCCGAAGCTCCACCCGGACGATGACTTCAGCGTTCTCGATGACAGGGCCGAGGTCGCCGCCCACCTGTGCCAGGTACTGCTGGCGGATGCCGAAGGTGTCGAGATCGTCGAGCTGGTGCGGTGGTTGTCGAGGTATCCGCGCACTCATGGGTAGATCGGGAATCCACGCCAACCGGAACTTCCTGCTGCTGTGGTCCGGAAACGCGACATCGCTGGTGGGCTTCCACGGCGTCCGAATCGCCTATCCGATGCTGGTTCTCGCGGTGACCGGCTCGCCCGCCGCGGCGGGATGGGTCGGTTTCGCGTTGAACCTGCCGAGTCTGATCTTCCAGATCCCTGCAGGCATCGTCGCGGACTATTCCAACCGGATCCGGACCCTGGTGATATGCCAGATCACCGGGTTGATCGCGGCCTGCCTGGCTGCCGAGGCGGTCGCTGCCGAGCTCTCGAGCCTCGCGCTGATAGTCGGTGTCACGGCGTTCATCGAGGGCAGTGTCTACGTCTTCGTCGGCCTCAGTGAGCTGGGCGCGATCCGCGACGTGGTGTCACACGCACAGCGACCCGCCGCGTTCTCGTTCCTCGAGGCCGAGCAACCGATCGCCATCCTGGTCGGACGAGCAGCAGGTGCGGCGGTCTACGGCGTGGCCCGCTGGCTGCCGTTCATCGCCGACGCCGTGTCGTATCTCTACTGCCTCGTCGCACTGTTGCTGATCCGTCCGGACTCGACAGCACCGCAGAAAGCCGCCGAGCCCGAGCGTCATTCGGTCCGGCGTACGATCGCCGACGGCTTCCATGTCGTTTGGGCCGAACCTTTCTTGCGGACGTCGACGGCGATGATCGGACTGTCGAATATCGTCATTCAGCTCGTCTTGCTGCTGATATTGGTGGAACTGAAGAACGGCGGCGGTCCCGCGTGGACCGTCGGCGTGGTGCTCGGCGCCGCGGGCGTCGGCGGAGTACTGGGCGCCGCCGCGGCAGCACGGCTCACCACTCGCTTCCCTCCTCGGAATGTCTATCGGGGCGCGCTGTGGGCATGGACGGCGCTGCTCGTTCCAATGGCGCTCAGCGCCGATCCGTTTGTGCTGGCCGCGTGTTGGTGTGGCATCGGCGGCGTGGGGGTCGTCAGCAACGTCGCGTTGACGATATCCCGGCTCGATGTGATCCCCGAACAGACCCTCGGTCGCGCGGTCGCGACGATGGCACTGTTCTGCGACGGCGCGGTCGCGCTCGGCGCGCTCGGGGCGGGCTATCTGTTGTCCACAGTTGGCGCCGTCGCCACGCGATGGTTGGCACTCACGGCCATGTTCACACTCGCCGTATACGCAAGTACTCGCACCACCCGGTCTCGCGATCTACCGCTTGCGCTGACATCACCCGATTCCTGAGGCGCGAGCCTGCTCGTCCCAGTGGGGCAGCAGTGCCGCTCGGGCAGCGCGATCCATGATGAGATTCTGCTGTCTGCTCTCGATTTCTCGCCGAGCCGACCGCGCCGCCGACCAGCGAGGGGCGAGCGGGAGGCTTCAAATCGGCTCGATGACGTTCTTCCGTAGGTGTCCGTAGACCACTGAGGTGCGTACGTCTGCGAGTTCCTTTCGCTCGGTCAGCTTGTCCAAGACCACCGAGTGCAGATGGTCGGTGTCGCGAACGGCCACATGAAGGAGGAAGTCGTCGGTGCCTGTCAGCGTGAAGATTTCGATCACCTCGGGCATTCGCGTTACGAAGGCTTGGAACTGTTCGATGACCGCACGTGTAGGCGGTCGTATCCGTACGGCGATGATCGCCTGCAGCCCCCGGCCGAGCGACGGGAGGTCTACCTCGGCGTGGTATCCCAGCAGCACGCCGCGCTCACGGAGGGAGCGAATCCGCTCCAAGCAGGTCGAGGGTGCGATGCCCAACTCCTGGGCCATGTCCCGGTTGGTGCGCCGACCGTCCAACTGCAGAAGCCGAAGTAACGCCGAATCTAGTTCATCCATATTCCGTCTCTCTGGTAAAGCTCCGAATCTAATTCGGACATACTGCCAGGCTGCCCGGCTGATTGCTACCTTGATTGCCATATCCCCGTTCATAATTCGCCTCCGATGAAGCGGACGAACAGAGATCAGAAGTTTTTGGACGGTAAGGAGCACGGGAAGTGGATGAGCGGCAGGCCGAAGTCTTGGCGATCTGTTCGGTCGTAATGGCCGCGCTGTTGTGGAGCAGCTCGTACGCGGTAACCAAACTGGTGCTGACGGACGTCGGCCCGCTGAGCATCGGGGCCATCCGTTTCACGCTCGCCGCGGTACTGCTCGGGATCATCATGTTCTTGCGCCGCAACCCGGCCGTCAGACCGGATGCCCGTCGGCGGCGGCTGATCTACCTCAGTGGGTTGCTGGGCATTACGGCCTACTTCGTGCTGGAGAACATCGGCGTCGAGCTGTCGACCGGCTCCGACGCCTCGTTGATCGTGGCCACCTACCCATTGATGACCATGCTTTTGGAGCTGGTGGTCTTTCGGAGCAGAATGCCGCCGCTCCGGGTCGGCGGTGTGCTGCTGGCTACCCTGGGGGCTTTCCTCGTCGTTCACAACGGGGCGGATGTTGGAGGCAGCGGTCGCTGGTCAGGCGACATTCTGCTGTTGCTCGGCGGACTGGTGTGGGCCGGGTACAACATGCTGGGCAAGTATGCGGGGCACGGGCAGGACGCGGTGACCCTCACCTACTACCAGACCATGGCCGGCGCCGCCGGCTTCCTGTTCGCCTCGCTACCGGAGTTGAAGCATTGGCGGGTACCCGACGCCACGGCCTCGGCGCTGCTCGTGTATCTGGCCGTCGCATGTTCCGTCGGCGCCTTCCTGCTCTACAACTACGGCCTGCGCCGGATGGCCTCGAGCGTCGCGGTGAACATCCTCAACCTGGTGCCGGTGTTCGGTGTGCTCGGTGCCGTGGTGATCAATGCGGAGACGGTCCGGCCGGCGCAAGTCTTCGGTGGGGTCATCATCATCGCCGGGGTGACACTCGGATCGGTCGAGCACCGCTCGCCCGCCGGGAAAGTCGCAGTTCCCCGAACCGACCCGGCCACCGAGTGCGTGCGAACGAGTTCGTCCTGCAGGGTTGCGGTCGAATCGTCGTCGGATTCGGCCCCGTCAGTGATCGACGAGAGGATGCGCCTGAATCGGTAGGGAGTGGGCTTCAAGATCACGATCGCGTCCTGCTCGGTCGACTGTGCCCGAATGTCCATGGCTCCCTGCGCCGTCGGACCTCGACGCCGAGCTACCGAGTGAACCGAGCGATGTCCTCGGCAACGCGCTCTGGTGCTTCGAAGGGGAACGCGTGACCGAGCCCGGGGTAGATCAGCAATTCCGAACCGTTGATGTAGCGATGTAGCACGATGGAGTTGGCGGCGGGTTCTTGCTCGTCGTTCTCCGCGCCCAAGATGAGGGTGGGCAGCTGCAGGGCCGGCAAGCTGCTGATGACGTTGGTGGCGGGGTTGATGAGCCAGTCGGTCATCGCGGCGCGTTGACGGTTGAGGCCGGTGAGGTTCGTCCCGATCCTGTTGAGGCGCAAGCCTGTTCGTCGACGCCACGCTGACAGAGCGTCGGGGTGGCCGCTGAAATACAGTGGAATGACCTGGTCGGCGGGCGCAAGCGGGTCGAACGCGGGCAGGCCTCGGACCAGACTGGGCAGATCGGGCAGCACCTGCTGTGTTCCGCCGGGGCCGGTGCCCATCAGGACCAGGGCGCCGACGTCATCGGGATGGTCCACGGCCATGCGTTGCGCGACGAATCCTCCGAGGGAGAAGCCCACCACGGTGGGGCGGCCCAGGTGGAGCGCCTGGATCAGGGCTGACGCCTGATCGGAGAGCTGAGGGACAGTCGAGATGGCCGAAGAGCCGGCCGGGGTTCGTCCCACGCCGTCGGAGTCGAAGATGACGACGTGATTGGTCATGGCGAGGCGGTCGAGCAGTGCCGGATCCCAGTCGTCCATGCTGAGTCCGAGACATGGGGTCAGCAACAAGGCCGGTCCATGTCCGAAGCTGCGGTAGGCGATCGGCAGCCCCGCGACGGTGACGACGTGGGTGGGTGCCGTCAGCGACGGCGACCGGTCGAAGTGATCGGCCGTTGTCGACTCGATGTCGGTATGGGCAGGCGGGCGGGCCGTAGGGGCGGCGTCAGCGGCGGTGGGCGCGACCAGCAGCATGCTGGTTGCCAGTGCGGCCACGACGGCCGAGGCGGGCACCGAGCATCGCGAGAGGGGTCGCCCACGGTGGGGCATCGGCCCGCTGCCGGGTGTTGCCGGAGTTGGCTGCAGTGGATGGTGGGCGGACATGCGGGCTCCTCGCCGTTGCGGGATGGACTGAGTGGATGTGCTGTGATGGGCGTAGGCGTGCTGTTCGGACACACGTCCACTGCCTCTTCGGGTCTGAATGGTCGTCCCCGCGCATAGGAGATGCCGGGGGCCCGAAAGGATTCACAGCTGTCATCTGCCAAGAGGCGAAGCGGCGACCACGAGATCGTCACCGATGCACCGCGTCGGCGGCGACAATCCGAGTCGGCCGGCGTATTCCGGTGCGACACCTGCGAGGCAAGGGCAATTTCGTCGCGCTGCTTCTCACATTCGATGCGCCACGTTCTGCAACATTCGGCCGGTTATGGGCTGCGCGGCGCGGCCGCGCCAGGACAGCGTCCCAGATTGCCTGGGCTGGGTGCGCGCCGTATTGACAAGTCCCCTGATCCCACGGGTGAGTCTTTACGCCCGAGTTCGGAAAACGACGGCGCACCCCGTCGAACGCACTGAGATGCCGCCGGTCGATCGATTGACTCGGTGATCGGCTGTGGCGCAGGACATCCGCTCGAGTAGCCGATTGAGTGCGTCTCGCGCCGAGCTTTCCATCCGGCTCGTGGACCGGGTCGCCTTCACTGCCGAGGCGGGGGATCGAGGTATGCGATCGTGGCTATCTGCACGAGCGATCGGATCAGGGGGTTGGCGTCACCTTCATTCCAGGCAACCACCACTCTGCTCGGTGCCATGTCGATCAGTGGGACCGTGCCCAGTCCCTCTGGCACACTGTGCCCGAGCGGGGATATGCCGACGGTGCCGTTCCAGAGCACGGCCTGCACACATTCCTGAACGACCCGCACTACCGGACCTTCGCGTGTCCGGCCCCCGTTCCAATAGGTCTGCCAGGTGGGATCGGTGCCGTCGGGGAACTGGAACCAGTGGCGGCCGGCCAAGTCGGCCAGCGTCAGGTGGTCGCGGCGGGCCAGTGGATCGTCGGCGCGCAAGACGGCCCCGACCGGGTCGGCACGCAGTTCATGCACGGTCAGGGCGGTGTCGTCGAACGGGGCCCGGGTCACTGCGACGTCGACCAGGCCCGCCCGCAGTCCGCAGGTGGGGTCGGTGAGATCGGTGTCGCGGATGCGGATGTCGACCTCGGGATGCTTGTGGCGGTAGGCCGCGGCAAGCCTGGTGACACCGGGGTCGGTGCCGTCGCCCAGGATGCCGACGGTGAGGTTCGCGGTTCCGGCCGCGGCGGCGACCCGCACGGTGGCGCGCTCGGCCTGATCGAGCAGGGCGCGCGCCTCGTCGAGCAGCACCATCCCGACCCGGGTGAGGCCGACACCGGTGGGCGACCTGTCGAACAGGGGCGCACCGACTTCCGACTCCAATTGCCGGATGGCGCGGCTCAGGGGCGGCTGGCTCATGTGCAGCCGGGCGGCGGCGCGACCGAAATGGCGTTCCTCGGCAACAGCTACGAAGTAGCGCAGCGTACGCAGCTCCACGCTGGCACGATACCCGTCCGGTATCGGTATCGCAGAACAGGTCTTGGACGCCCACGACAACTCGGCGGTGCAATCGAAACATGTCAGACGACAAAAACAACTCCGGCACAACCGTTTCGGTGGTGGGCCCGGGCGAGGGAGAGCTGATCATCCTGGGCGCCACGCGAATGCGCGTCCTCGAGGACGGCAGCAACACCGCGCACCGCCTCGGTCTCGCCGAATCCATCATTCCCCCACACACGCCCGGACCACCGCAGCACCGGCACGCCCAGCACGACGAAGGGTTCTACATCATCTCCGGCATGCTGCGGTTCACCGTTGGCAACACCGACTACGACGTGACAGCGGGCACGCTGGTGATGGTCCCACCCGGCACCCCGCACACCTTCGCCAACATCACCGATCGACCAGCCGTCATGCTCAGCACCTTCACCCCCGACCTGTACGTGCAGTACTTCCGCGACCTCCAGGACATGGTCGCCGACAGCCGGGGACTGACACCGCAGGTGAACATCGAGGTGATGAGCCGCTACGCCACCGAGCCCGCCACCGACTTCGCCTGAACCCCAGCGGGCCGGGGCGCTTTCGCCTCGGCCCGCACATGACACCTCTGGATGGAATCGTGAACATCGCATTCTGGATCACTGCCGGTCTGCTCGCCCTCTTCTACCTCTACGCAGGCGGACTGAAGATCACCCGAAGCCGGGATCAACTCCGGCCCATGATGTCCTGGGTGGACCACATACCACTGTCCGTGATCCGGACCGTCGGCGCACTCGAAGTACTCGGCGCACTCGGGCTGATCCTTCCACCTCTGACCGGTCTGACGCCTGGGCTCGCCGTCGCCGCGGCCATCGGGTTCGTACTCCTGCAACTCGGTGCGATCCCGGTCCATCTGACCGGCGTGGACCACAAAGTCGCCCTCAACATCACCCTTCTTCTCATGGCAGCCGTGACCGTTTGGCTCGCAACCATCTGGGTGTGATGCGAGATTATCTCGGAGTCGGCTTCGCACCGCCCGACATGTCGTGTTCCCAGCTGCCGCGCGTGTCGACGTCCGCAGCGTCCGCCAGCGCCTCCAGCTCCGCGATCTCCTCGTCGGCGAGTTCGATGCCGTGAGCTCGGACCAACCCGTCGATGTAATCCGCCTTCGTGACCCCGATGATCGGGGTGGTCCCCTTGGCGATGGCCCAGGCGGTGGCGACGTCGGCGGCGGACGCGCCTCGGTCCTCGCCGATCGCCCCCATCCGGTCCGTCAGCGGCTGCAGCTGGGGGAGGATGCCGTTGTACACGGCCGCCCGGCTGCTGCCCTCCGGCAACGGGTGGGCCGGGCCGTACCTGCCGGTCAGCGCCCCTTGTTCGAACCTGATCACGTACACCGCCGAACCCGGCCGCCGCACCCGAAGACCGGCTCAAACTCCTCGCCAGCTGGGCAGCTACGCAATCTCGGGCAGAAGAGCCCACCCGCCACTCTCCTCAGCCCGGGCCGCTCTGATCCGTCGCGGTTCACCCGGCCGGGAATCCGGGGTACGAACTCGACCGGCCCGCGCGAAGTTCCTATACCCGCTGATTCACTATGTCTCGCGCGGGACGCGCGGGGGCCATGCCGGTGTGAACCGGATGGCCCGAGGAGTCGAAAGTGCGAACCCCCGTACTTGGTTTCGCCTCACACTGTTTGTTCGTCATCCGCTCGACCGGCACCCGGTAGTGCACCTCACTTCGGTGCCTGGAAGCCGCCGATCTTCTGCTCGAGGAGCTCGGCCAGCCGCAGCGGGGTGCGGTCCTCGAACATCGGACCGATGAGCTGCACTCCCACCGGCAGGCCCTCGGGTGAGCGGCCCGCGGGTATGGCGGTGGCGGGCAGGCCGGGCATGGTGGCCATACCGGCCCAGACGAGCTGGTCGAAGTACGGGTACTCGACGCCGTCGATGTCGATGTGCCGGTCCTCCAGACCTCCGTCGTGGTCGTGCGGGAACGCGGGAGTAGGCGTGATGGGGCACACCACGGCATCGAACTCGGCGAACAGTTGCCGCCAGCCGTGGCGGTGGAGTTCGCGACGGTTGTTCGCCTCGACCCAGTCGCGGTGGCTGAGCACCATGCCGCGCAGCCGCGCCGCATCGAGGCTCCGGTCGTCCGCGCTCAGTGCGGCGGCTTGGGTCCGCAGCTGTCGGTACACGTCGAGGGGAAGACCCGCGGCGGCGTTCGACAGCATCAGCTGCATATAGAGCGTCGCCGCTTCGATCGGATCAGGCAGCAGCGGGCTGTGCCGTTCGACGCGGGCGCCCTCGTCGACGAGGGCCTCGGCGACCCGGTTCACGCCCGCCCGCACCGCCGATCCGGTCGGAATGAGCGGATGTTCCTCGATGATCAGGACACGGAAGTCGGCCAGCCGTTCGTGGCGCGCGGGCGGCAGTGCGACGTCGTAGGCGACGCCGTAGGTCAGCGGGTCCGGTCCGGCCATCACGTCGAGCAGGAGCGTGAGGTCGCGGGCGGTGCGCGCCATCGGACCGACAACAGCAAGGTCGAGATCGACCGGCAATGCCGGCGCCGGCGGTGCGACCATACCGCGGGACGCCACCAGTCCGAGTGTCGGCTTGTGCGCGTAGATGCCGCAGAAATGCGCGGGGGTGCGCAGCGAACCGGCGAGGTCGGAGCCGATGGACAGCGCGCCGAATCCGGACGCCAGGGCCGCCGCGGAACCGCCGGACGACCCACCCGAGGTGCGGCTGTGGTCCCACGGGTTGTTGGTGGTTCCGTAGATCTCGTTGAAGCTTTGGATATCTCGCAGCGTCAACGGCACATTGGTCTTTCCGAGCAGCACCGCGCCGGCGGCCTTCAGCCGCGACACCTGTACCGCGTCCTCGGCAGGCACATAATCCTTGTACTGCGGCATGCCCCAGGTCGTGGGCAGTCCGGCGATGTCGTAGGACTCCTTGACCGTCACCGGAATACCGAGCAGCGGCCGATCCTCGCCGCGGGCGCGCGCCTGGTCGGCAGCGCGTGCGGCGGCCCGCGCATTATCGAAATCCGGTACGCAGATCGCGTTGATCGCCTTGTCGTCGCGCTCGATACGCGCGATCGCCTCGTCGGTCAGTTCCACCGATGTCACTTCACCGGCATGCAAGGCGGCCGCGAGTTCTTCCGCCGACTGAAAACTCCAATCCATGAATCCGACGGTATTGGCCTGCCGGAGAGGACATAAAATGCCGCTTCGCGCAATGGAAAGTCGAGCGGACACCATGCACCGGTGAAGTCATGCGCTCGTTCTGCCATCGCCGGACATTCCACCCCAGGTCACAGCGTCGGCAGCGGGCCAACTCCATGAGCGCGGGGCATAAGAATGCCGCGCCGGGCAACGGGATATATGTCTCATATGCTCATCCGCGGTCAACGCGTTCGTAATCACTTCCGCCGACCTCTGGCTTAACGCACAAACCGACTGAGAGAAACCGCCGGAAAACACCGATACCGAGATTGGCCCGAGCGCCGCCGCGCCCAGGAAGAGCCCGGATCAGGCCCCTTCCGGTGATTCGGCCGTGCCGAGGCGGCGGATAAGGGCGCGGAGTTGAGTGCGATAGTACTCCTCGAATTCCGGTGAGCCGGGAGTCTTTCCGGTGGCTCGCAGGGCGGCCTCGGGGAGCATCAGGGGCGCCAAAACCATGCTCATGACGGCCATGCGGACGAACGCGGGATCCAGCTCCGGGGCTATCTGGCCGCGCTCCTTTGCTCGGCGGAGGTTGGCCAGATCGGTGTCGATGACCGTGGCGTCGTCGATGTAGTCGGATTCGGTGCCGCCACCGGTCAACCCGCGCCAGATGACCAGGCGGGCCGGGCGTGGGTCCGCCAGCGCGGCGGTGAGGTAACGGGCGGCGGTCTCGTCGAGGGGGAGTGCCGGATCGGCACGCTCGGCCTCGGCCTCCGGCCAGTGCCGTTGAATCTCTTGATAGAGGTTTTCCTTGCCGCCGAAGTAGTAGGCGATGAGCTGTTTGTTCACCCCCGCGCGAGCGGCGATGTCCTGGACCCGCGCACCGTCGAAGCCCTTTGCGGAGAACTCATCCAGGGCCGCATCGAGCAGAGCCTGACGGGAGCGCTCCGCGTCGCGGCGGCGCTCGTCCGCGCTGGGGGCGCGGCGCGGACGGCGGGCCGGGCCTTCGGGCGTCGGATCCGTGCTGCGGGCCATGCGAACAGGTTACCGGTTCGGGTGACTGGTTCAACCAGTCGGATGCATTGTCATCCAATTGGTTGACAGAGTTTCCCGTGTGGATGACACTGCGAAGGTGACTGCTTCCAACGTTTCCGACGGCGTGACCACCGGGCTGAGCCCGCAGGCACGTCGGGCCGTGGTCGTCGTATTGGTCGGCGCGGTGCTCGCCTTCCTCGACGCCACGATCGTCAATGTCGCTCTGCACTCCCTGGCTACGGCCCTGAACGCGTCGCTGGACGCCATCCAGTGGGTCGTCACGGCTTATCTCCTGGTGCAGGTGGCGGTGCTGCCCGCCAGCGGCTGGGCTGCCCGCAAGATCGGGCCCAAGCGGCTCTATATGAGCACGCTCGGCCTGTTCACCGTCGCCTCGATCGCCTGCGGACTCGCGGACTCCGTGGGTACCCTGATCGTCGCCCGCGTCGCGCAGGGATTCGGCGCGGGGCTGATGATTCCCGTCGGGCAGTTGATCCTGATCACCAGCGCTGGGCAGCGCGGCATGGCGCGAGCCATGGTGGCGGCGGGACTGCCGATGGTGCTCACACCCGTCATCGGGCCGACCATCGGCGGACTGTTGTTGCAATACGCGGGCTGGCAGTGGATCTTCCTGATCAACGTGCCATTCGGCGTGCTGGGCCTGGTGCTGGCGTGGCGACTGCTCCAGCCCGACGAGCCGACCGAAGCCGCGGGTCCGTTGGATGTCGTTGGACTGGTGATGATTTCACTCGGAACAGTGGGCGTCACTTTCGGATCGGCTCGCGCCGGAGTCCGGAATGTGACCGATCCGCAGGTGCTGGTTCCGGTCCTGGCCGGCGTCGCCGTCATCGGCCTTTTCGTCGTGCACGCGACGCGATCCGCGCATCCTGTTCTCGATCTGCGGCTGTGGCGGGATCCGCTGTTCCGTGCGGGTGCGGTCACGACGCTGGTGCTGGGCGCGGTGACCTTCGGGGCGATGGTGCTGCTGCCTCTGTATTTTCAGGTGATCCGAGATCAGGATGCCGCGCACACCGGAATGCTGCTGGCCCCGCAAGGGCTGGGCGCGGCCGTAGCCATGGGGCTGTCGGCACCCATGGTCGAGCGGCTCGGCGGGCTCACCAGCGTGATCGGTGCGGTGATCGGTGTCGTCGCCACGGTGCCGTTCCTGTTCGTTGCCTGCGACACGCCGTACTGGCTGCTGGCCGCCGCGATGATCGTGCGTGGCCTCGGCATCGGACTGGCCGCGACACCTGCCATGACGGTGGCGCTGCGCAACCTCGGCCCGGCTCAGATGGCGGATGCCACACCTCAGCTCAATATCATGCAGCGCATCGGCGGATCCATCGGCACGGCCGTGTTCGTGGTGATCCTGCAGCAGGGGCTGAGAGACAGCGGGATCCAGCACTCGGAGCAGGCGGGGGCGTTCGCGACCACTTTCACCTGGGTGCTGGGAGCCGCGCTGGTCGCCATTATTCCCGCGGCCGCGTTGGCCGCACGGGGCGGACGCCTCGACGCGGCCGGTGACTCTCTCGGCAACGAGCCATGATCCGATTGGCAAAGCTCACCGGGGTGGTGATGACCGACGGTGGCGAGCTCGGCAACCGGCTGCGCGGCATCATCGCACCACGGATACATCGACTGCCCGGCCTCGCAAGTGTGATGTCCAGCGGCGAGACACCACCACTGCGCCGCTCGGCGCTGATGGCCGCTCTACTGCTATGGCGCGGCTCGGCAGGGCGTCTGTTGCCCAACGATCGCCTCGAGGACGGGCGCCGCCTCGACGAGGTCGCGGATAGACCTGCGCCACTCCGTGCATGACGATGCCACCGGAACTATGGATCGGGCACTAGCTGCGGCTGCGGCTGCGGGGGCAGGGGGTGGGAGACGAGCTTCTGCGCCGAACGCTTGTTCATGCCGAACATGCGCAGCACATGGAAGGTCATCTCGTCGGTCAGCGCGCCCGCATCGGCCCCGGGTTGGGCGTCCAGGAGTTGCAGCAGGCCCAGCAGCGCGCCGCCTGCGGCCATGACGGCCATGTCCGGGTCCATCGGCTCGAACCGGCCCGCCTCCTGGGCGGCGATGATGTCGCGGCGGGCACGCGGGGCCAGGCCCTCGTCCCGAAGCAGCACCGGCATGCCGGAATTCAGCAGCACCCGCACTATCTCCGGCGCCTGCCGCTGGAGACGGCCGGTCATCCGGAAACTCACCGCGAATACCTCGGCCGGGTCGTCGTACAGCTTCACGATCTCGTCGCGCATCTCGCTGTAGACCTGCAACACCGAGCGGACGGCTTCGTCGAACAGCTCTTCTTTGGAGGTGAAGTGGTTGTAGAACGAGCCGAATCCCACGTCGGCGGCGTCGGTGATCTCTTGGATGCTCACCGCCGAACGTCCTTCCGCCAGGAACTTCCGTGCCGCGCCCAGCAGTGCGTTGCGGGTGCGTTCCCGGCGGCGGTCGATGCGATTTCGCACCACGGGGTCGGCGGACATGGATCCCTCTTCCATCGGCGAATGTCACCGTAATCGTATCTGATGGCTCCATCAGATACGATTACAGTGGTGACGGCCTCCCGGCGGTGGTCCATGCGCCGAACGCCGGGTGTCCTGGATGCGCTCGCCCGGCGTGGCTCGCTATGGATGCCCACGGTGCGCTCGATCCGCCGTTTCGCTCGGATCGACGACGACGGCCTGCTGAAACTCGCTTACCTCAGCGTCTTCAGTGCCGCCGCGTCGTACGGCTTCAGCTCGTCGATCCGCCCTGCCAGGACCTTGGACGCCCACTCCGGGTCCTGGAGCAGGGCGCGACCGACGGCGACCAAGTCGAATTCTTCGCGCTCCAGGCGATCGAGGAGGTTGTCGAGGCTGCCGAGTTCGGCGCCCTCGCCGGTGAAGGCACGGAGGAAGTCACCGTCCAGGCCGACCGAGCCGACGGTGATGGTGGGCTTGCCGGTGAGCTTCTTGGTCCAGCCTGCCAGGTTCAGGTCCGAGCCGTCGAACTCCGGGAGCCAGTAGCGACGGGTGGAGGCGTGGAAGGCGTCTACGCCGGCTGCGGCGAGCGGAGCCAGGATCGCTTCCAGCTCCTGCGGCGTCTCGGCGAGCCGTGCATCGTAGGCCTCCTGCTTCCACTGCGAGTAACGGAAGATCACGGGGAAGCCGGGCGAGACGGCCGCACGAACAGCGGCCACGATCTCGGCGGCGAACTTTGTCCGGGCCGCGATGCCGCCGCCGTAGGCATCATCACGGCGGTTCGTTCGCGCCCACAGGAACTGGTCGAGGAGATAACCGTGAGCGCCGTGCAGTTCGACGCCGTCGAAGCCGATGCGCTCGGCGTCCGCCGCGGCCTCGGCGAAGGCGCCGATGACGTCGTCCAGGTCACCCTGGGTCATCGCCTTACCGAGACCCTCGGTGCCGTCGACGCGAATACCGGAGGGGCCGACGGCGGGCGCATCGGGGTAGGGCGCGTCCCCCTGGTTGCGGACCATGCCGATGTGCCACAGCTGCGGCACGATGGTGCCGCCTGCCGCGTGAACGTCCTCGGCGACCTTCGCCCACCCCGCCAACTGCTCTTCACCGTGGAAGCGCGGCACACGGTCACTCTGCCCAGCGGACTCGTGGCCGACGTAGGTGCCCTCGGTGACGATCATGCCCACGCCGGCGGCGGCCCGGCGGGCGTAGTACGACCGCACATCGTCACCGGGAACGCCGCCGGGGGAGAACATGCGCGTCATCGGCGCCATCACGATGCGGTTCGGGACGGTCAGGCCGTTCAGCGCGACGGGCCGCGAGAGGATCTCGGCTGTGCGCGAGGCGTCGGACGCGGTGACGATCACTGGGTACTCCTCGTTGGTACGACTTCGATGGTTGAGAACTTCAAGCAATGGCCACACACGCTAAGGGTAAATATTTGAGATAGTCAAGTTTCTGCGGATAGGCTGGTTGCCATGGCAGAAGCTCCCCGCGTCGACACGGCCCAGTTGATGGAGCTGCTCTCGGTGTCGCTCGGCGTCTACTACGGCGACTTCACCGTCGCGGCGGCGAGCGAGAACTTGACGGCGAGCCAGGGCAAGGCGCTGACCGTGCTGCGCCGAGGGCCCGTCGCGATGCGCGCCTTGGCCGAGACCTTGGCCTGCGACGCCTCCAACGTCACCGGGATCATCAACCGGCTGGAGAAGCGTGGCCTCGTGCGACGAGAGGCCAGCGAAGCCGACCGGCGCGTCACCAATCTCGTCATCACGCCCGAGGGCGAACAGATAACCGACACGATCCGGGCGAAAATGCGCGCCACCCAGGACGGCCTGAACAGGCTCAGCGACCAGGACCGCGACTGTCTGTACGAACTGTTGGAACGGGTCTTCGTCTCCCGGCTCGTCACCCGAGCGGACTCACCTGCGTCGGTCGCAGGTCGATAAGCGCCGGCACACCGACCCGAAAGAGCTGTTCCAGGCCAACCGTGACCGACGTCGGCGGTCTCCGCCTGATTCTGGACGACGTAGACGCTCCCCCGAAGGGCAGCCTCTGGGGGAGCCGAACCGTGCATCAAGCGGAGCCGCGATTCCCAGGACATCCGCTGTAGATGTCCCAGCCACCACTGATCTTCTTCCCACCCGCACCGGCCGTCCACGTCGCCGTGCCGTCCCGCCCCCCGTCGTGGCGATACCAGTGCAGATCCCCGTTCGGCTTGATGCCGTAGATGACGCACATGGACACGTGGTCGTTCGGGACTCCGGCGGCGTGCATCGCGGCCGATAGCGCCACAAGGAAAGACCGTCGGCGCGGCTAGCTGCGCCCGGGTCACGGTGGTCGATCATGCACGCTGGACTGCCGCGGCCGGGCCCGGCGAACACGCCGTCGGGCCCGGCCGTGAAGTGGCCGTTTACATCAGCGTCCCGCCACACCAGGACATAGGATGGGCACCGGGCGAGTATCTTCAGGAACCCGGCTCAGCCTGGGGTTCGAATTTCGCAACGAGCCAGACTCTCTTGATTTCCCCTTCGGGATTTTCGAAGTACGGCTTCACTTCATCCTTGTCATCCAGGAAACCGCTGATGGTCACCAGGTATTCGGTGCCGTCGACGCGGACGATGTCGTTCTCGTGGACTACCGGCGGTCTCACCACATCGGCGACGTCACCCGGCTGGTTGGGCGTCTCGTCGTGACGGAAACGCAGGGTGAACGTATGGTCGAATCCCTCATCCTGGAAGTCGACGGTGACCTTCAAGAAAACCGAGAACTGACTGTGTGGCAGATGAATTCGACGGTTGTAGTGTGCGAATATGCCGAGCCTGAAGTTCTGGCCGTCGAGGCGCGCGTCGACATCGGTGAGGCCGGTGAAGTCGTAGCCGCTCTTCTCCTCGTCTTGGCTGCCGCCCCATCGGATACTCGATTTGATGCCCGCGCTCGACCTGACTCCGGGCTGTCGCAAACCCTCGAACTGCGACTCGTCCACGCTGACGCGCGTCCAAACACCTCTGGTGTCCACTTTCCCCATGACAGACATGCCCCCTTGTTTCCGGACCGATCGGCGAACTGCCTATCTACCGTGAGACACATCATCCCCCACAGAGGGCGACCTGTCATCGAAATCGGTTGTGCGACAGGAATAATTGGGTCGAGCTACTACTCGGAGATCTTCGCTGGACCCATGCGCGCCGAAGACGGTGAAGGCAGGTTGGTGCGCGCATCTCAGGGGTGTCGTAGCCACTGGTCGAGGGCGTGCTCACCGACGAAGGTGAGTCGGGCCATCCTGTTCGGCGACGTGTTCGCGTAGGAGTGCTGCTGGGTGCGCATCGATCGCCAAGTCCAGTTCGTCGCGAACATCTTTCGGAGCTGTCTTCGAATGCTATGAGACCAAAAGGAACTACGGATTCGGTTGCGCGGCCCGGCGTCGTGATATGTCGGCGGCGGCGTGGTGCGCGACGCGGATCGCGGCACGCCGCAGCCCGCGGCGCCCAGCGCAGAAGTGCTGGCGCCGCGGGGCAGCGAGATGACCTTGGCCGCATATACGCGTTGTGCCGCTACGGAATTCCAGGGGTCACCGGGTGCGGGCCGACGCAGCCGAGTATGAAACAACCCGGTGGCCAATTCGCGAACGGTGCGGACATGGGTTTACCCAGGCAGGACAGCGGGTTGCAACCTGGGTAGGCCATCGGGCCGATGCCGAGTGCGGCGAGTGTCGCGTCCGGGTTCGAGATCATCGGATCGGACAGTTGGACATCGGATTGCTGTTCGTAGGGCGCCGCAGCGGGTATGCGAGGGTCCCGGAAGGCGGCGCCGACCGCGCGCAGGACATCGTGCGGGAAGCTCAACGCGCTCCCCGGCACCGTGACACCGGTCCAACTGACCATCAATCCGAGGCTCGGCACCACGAAATTGTCCTGGCGCATCATTCCCGACATCTGCATCGCATCCGGCGGCAGTCCAGGAAAGTAGTTGCCGCAGTCCGGCCCGTTCACCACGAACAGGAAGCCATAGCATGGGTTCGTCGGGGCGGGCCGGCCTGCCTGCGCGAGATATTCCGCGGAAATGATCTGGTGACCGCCCCACTGGCCGCGATTGGTGAGCAGCAGTCCGAGCTTGGCGAAGTCGTCCGGTGGCAGCAGTAGATGCGCGTAACCGTAGGTGTTTCCACTGCGGTCCCGTCCCCAGAAGTAGTCGGTCGGCGGAATTCCCAACGGATCGAAGAGCTTTCGTTGCGCGTACGTCTGAAAGTCCTCATCGACCGCACGCTGGATGACGTACACGAGCAGATCGACAGCGCGCTGACTGTAGCGCCACTCGGTGCCCTGCTGTTGATCGATCGGCATCGCCAGCGCCTGCGCCACCACATTCGGGTCGATTTGCGCCAACCCGGTGATGCCCTCCGAGGCCACCGCTACCCGCATGCCGCTGGATTCGATGAGCAGATTCCGCACCGTGATCGCGCGATGTCCGGCATCACCGAGCTCGGGTGGCAGATAGGCGCCGATCGGGTCATCGAGCCGCAGCCGCTGCTCGTCGACCGCGATCCCGGCTACCATCGAAACCACACTCTTGGTGCTACTCCATAGATTCCACGGCACACCGGCGGCCCGCGCGGTGTTCGGGCCGGTCGCGATCAGGCAATTGTTCCGAAAGATCTGCAGCGTCGTGCGGGTCGAATCCGCCGCGAGCGCCACCGCCTGGCGCAGCGCGGGCGAATCGAGTCCGACCTCCTCCGGGGTCGCTGTTTCCGGTACTCGTCCACTGCTGACCGCGCAATGCCTCAGCCCGTCCGGTTCGGCATGCGCCGTCACCGGCGCACCGATCCCGAACATCGACATTGCCGCCGTAATAGCGACCACCGCAACACTTCTCATAGCTCGACCCACGCCGGCCTCCGCTCTCGACGAACTCCACCTGGCTCATCGCCCCCACCTCACCCCCGGTTACGACCCTGCGCGCCCCTACTTGCAGGGGCGGCCCCGCACCGGCCCGCATCCGCTGGTGGTCGCGGCTGTGGCGAATCATGTTGAAATCCGGCCGACACCGCAGGGTCGCGTTGGCGACTCTCGCCGGAGATGGGCATTGTCACCGAGGATGCGTGGGTCATTCGGCCGGCACGGTATCCGGCTCGATCCCAGTGGATCGCAGAGCGGCCACCTCGGCACGTAATGCTCTGATCTCTGCGACGAGTTCGGTGATCTCCCGATCGGTACTCTCCACATTCGCCTCGACGCTCTTCAGCTGATCCATCACCCAGCTGGTGGTGGTGCCGATTGCGAAACTGATCAGGCCGATGCCCAAGGTCATCAGGATCAGCGAGATCAAACGGCCTTCGGTGGTCACCGGATACACATCGCCGTAGCCGACGGTGGTCACCGACACCATCGACCACCACAGCGCGTCACCGAAATTGTGGATCTTGCTGTCGGCCGCCCCGTACTCGGCGTCGAAGAATGCCAGACTGCACAGCAGCAGAAGCAGTAGCGAACTAGTTCCGACGAATACCGCGAGCCTGGCTCTGGTCGTCGTGTTCCGGTTCAGGGTGCCGATCACGAGCATGGCCGCCCGCAGCAGCCGCAGGGGGCGAAGCGGCGGCAACACCACGATCAACAGGTCGACCGGGTGGGTACGCAGGAATCGCAACCGGTTCCCGGACAGCACCAACCGCACGGCGAAATCCAGCGCGAACGCCGCCCAGATCAGCACGTCGACCCGGGTGAGCCAGGCGTCCAGGCGAGGCGATGCCCCGGTATCGAGCACCTGCCAGGCATAGACGCAGAGAAACGCGACGGCCAGCACCATCAAGGGGATGCCGGTCGTCCGCTCCCAGGACTCTCTGCGGGTGCACTCGGAATGTGTTTCGGTCATCGGACTACCTGTGTCGCTGCGCAGCGGTGTCGGCGACACCGCGGGTTCGGCCGCCGAGTCCCGAAAGACCGGCCGTTCTCCAGCCGATTCTCACACGGAACCCAGGTCACCGTGCCTATCCCGGTCGTCATTCCAGCGGTGAGTCGGCCGGCGCCATCCGCGACGGCCGCCGCCGGCGCGGATGGCGGTGATCGAGTCGCGCATATTTTCTTGCGCGGCGCTGAGCTGGGAGTTCGGTGAGCGGCTCAGGGCTTCGCCGAAAACAAGTCTGTTTGTTCGGGAATTGTCTCGGCATCCTGACACGGCGATCCAGGGAAGGGAGATCCGACGATGACAATGCCGTCGCACGCAGCCGTGCCACTGCATCTGGCCGGGAACAACGCGCCGGTCACCGAGGAATGCACCGTGGAACCAGCGGAGGTGATCGGAGAAATACCCGCAGACTTGAACGGAATGTTCGTGCGTAATGGTCCCAACCCACGGACCGGTTGGTCACCGCACTACTTCGCCGGGGACGGCATGGTCCACGCGGTCGCCTTGACGGAAGGACGCGCGCGCTGGTATCGCAACCGCTACGTGCGCACCCCGCTCTACCGCCACCCGGGCCGATCGCGCTTCGAACTCGGCTTCGACCCGGCGACCGCGACGATGGATTACCGGGTCACCACGGCCAACACTCACGTCGTCAGCCACGCGGGCCGACTTCTGGCGCTCGAGGAAGGCGGCTTCCCCTACCAGCTCACGCCGGAACTGGAGACCGTCGGACCGTTCACCTTCGACGGCGCGCTGCGAACGCCGATGACGGCGCACCCCAAGATCTGTCCGGAATCCGGCGAGTTGCTGTTCTTCGGTTACCGACTGCGCCCGCCGTATCTGACCTACCAACGTGTGTCACCCTCCGGCGAGCTGCTCCGGACCCAGCCGATCGAACTTCCGCGCGCCACGATGATGCACGACTTCGCCGTGACCCGGCACCATGTGGTCTTCATGGACCTGCCGGTCGTGTTCGACCAGGTCACCGCAGCGTGGCGCTGGGACGACGGACATCACGCGCGGTTCGGGGTGATGGCCCGCGCCGGTGGCCCGGTCCGCTGGTTCGACATCGAACCCTGCTATGTGTGGCATACCCTCAACGCCTTCGAGGCCGACGGCGCCATCACCCTCACCGGTACGCGGGTGGCAGCATTGTGGCGGGACGGCAGCGACGATATCGGCGGCGGGCTGCCACGCCTGCACCAGTGGCGCCTGCTGCTTGCCGAGGGCACCGTCACCGAACAGCAGGTGGACGACGCGGTGGTCGAGTATCCGCGCGTCGCCGACAGCACGGTCGGGCTCCACCACCGCTTCGGTTACCTGGTCAGCTTCTCGCTCGAAGCCGAACCGAGCCACTCCCGCATCTACCGCTACGACTTCGCCGACGGCGCCTCACGGCGCACTCACCGACTGCCGGAAGGGCGTACCTGTGGTGAGGCCGTGTTCGTCCCGCGCGCCCAGGCGACGGACGAAAACGACGGATACCTGATGAGTTTCGCCCACGATCGTCTTCACGGAAACGGCTACCTTCTGATTCTGGACGCCGCCGACCTCGCCAGCCCTCCCATCGCCGAAGTCCACCTGCCCGTCCGAATCCCCACCGGCTTCCACGGCAGTTGGATCCCCTCTTGACTCCATCTCCAGCTGTTGCGCCGACCGCCCGCGCGGTCTCCTCCAATCCGTGTGTCGAGGCAGCGCGGCGCGCAGGTGTGCGGCCGATGCCGCGGTGTCCGGGGCCGCCGTCGCGGACGGCGGGGAGCGTTCGATGCTCTACTGGTCCGACAACGCGGGCGGAGGCTCCCCGACGCCGATCTCGCGGCGTCGCGGTCACCGTAGGTGCTGGCCGAAGAACGTGAATACCCTCTGCCACGCGTCCGCGGCGACTTTCTCGTTCTCGCCGAACCCGAAGATGCGCGCCACCGCCTGCACGGGAGTGCGGTCGGCGAAGCTGTGGCCCGCGTCGGGGTAGGTCTTGACGTCGTGTGGAATCTTCTTCTGGGTCAACACTTCTTCGAGGCGCGGGCCGCTACCCCGGTTCATCGGATCGCGTCGGCCGAAGCTGGCGACTATGGGGCACGCGCCCTCGACGATTTCGGCGTACTTGCTCTGCAGGGGCGGTGGATAGAACGGCGCTGATGCGCCGAAACCCTTCGTAGAGGCGACGAGGGCGAACCCGCCGCCCGAGCAGAATCCGGCGATGCCGACTGCACCGGTGCAGTCGGACCTTTCTGCCAAGCATTTTCGTGCCGCCGCGATGTCGTCGAAGGTGCGGCCTTCATAGGCCATGAGATCGTTGAACATCGAGCGCATACAGCGGATCATCCCGCCGCGGGAGTACAGGTTGGGCACGATCGCCAGATAGCCGTTGCCGGCGATGCGACGCGCGATCTCCCGGTGGGGGTCGCGGAGCCCAAGGGCGTCGTGGATGACGACCACGCCAGGCCAAGGTCCCTCGCCGGACGGAATTTCGAGCACCGCGTCGATGGTTTCGTCGAGCGTCTGGATGCTGATGTCTGTCATGGCGCTCTGACTTCCTTCGGTGGGTCGGGGCGAGTTTGTCGGGACGTCGAGCGGTGGACATCCACACGGCCAGCTGAATGCGGTGTCGAGTCTGCTGCGCAAACTCCGATTATCCCAGTTCAGGAGCCTTTTCCAGGTCGACACGCCTGTGCTCGACCCAGCCGGTCGAACAGAAGCTACCTCACCGCCCGCACCATCGAACTCGAATTGAAACCAGCACTAAGTTATTGCGATCGTCGGCGCTTCCGGCTGTCGAACGTAGGGGTCCACCGCGGAAGGCAGGGGATGATGGGGCCATGGCAGTACCGACGCCGCCTCTGAAACCGATACGGCCTGTGAATCCGATGGAGCGCGTCGAGCCGAATCGGGCGGTCGGGGGCTGGGAGGTCCGGCCGCCGAGAAATCTTTCCGGTGGCGCGGGAGGGGCAAATCGCCGGGGCGCGGAGACCTGGCGCTGGATTTCGGTGACGCGATCGCTCACGGCGTCAGGACGATGCGACCGAAAACCTCTCCGGCGTCCATCTTCCGATGCGCCAGCTCGGCCTGCTCCAGCGGCAGCAATTCGTGCACTACCGCATCCAGTTCCCCGCGAGCCGCGGCGGCGAACTGCTCGGCGCGGATCGCTCGCTGGGCGGTGTGGTCGATGGTGTCGGCGCTGAAGGTTGCGAAGGAGAGCGACTTCTGGAACGCCGTCATCATCGTCATACCGAAATCGGCCGGTGGATAGCCCGCGACGATTCCCACGACCACCATGCGGCCGTTCGGCGCGAGTTTGCCGAGGAACGACGGGACGGCGGCGCCGGCGACGATGTCGATGATGACGTCGTAGTCCGCGCCGCCGGTCCCGGCGCGGTCCAACACCTGGGTGGCGCCGAGGGCGCGGAGCCGATCGGCTCTCTCCGGCGAGGAGGTCGTGACCGCGACCGCGGCGGCGCCGGCGCGAGCGGCGAGCTGCACGGCCGAGATTCCGATACTGCCGCCCGCTCCGCGCACCAGCACCGACTCGCCTGCGGCGAAGCGGGCGTGAGCGAGACCGAAGTGCGCCACGACTCCGGAGCTGCCCAGGGTGACCGCCGCGGCCGGAGACAGGTGCTCGGGCAGCGCGAGGATCTGCTCGACGGCGGCAACGGCATGTTCGACATATCCGCCGCCGACCCCGGTGAACGCCCACACCCGCCGCCCCACCCACGAGCGGTCGACACCCGCGCCGACCGCGGTCACGACCCCGGCGACCTCGCTGCCGGGGATGTGCCCCTCCCGGAAGCCGTAACCGCCGAGGGTGCCGCGCCGGATCACCGCGTCCACTCCACCGACGCCGATCGCCTCCGTGGTGACGAGCACCTGACCTGCGGCGGGCGACGGGATGCGAATGTCGGCCACTGCCATGCCGTCAGGGCTTCCGAAGGTCCGGATCTCGATGGCTTTCACTGGCTCTCCTCGTCTCCCGTCAGCCCCCCGAGCCGACGCTAACGGACGCATGCGTCCGCTTAGCTAAAGTGAGAGAGGTGGCCGACCGTTTGCCTCACACTCTGCGTTCGGATGCCAGGGACAACCGCGAACGCATCCTGGACGCCGCGCGGGCTCTGTTCGCCGCCGAGGGAATGACCGTGCCGATGCGCGATATCGCCCGCCATGCCCGGGTCGGGCCCGCGACGCTGTACCGGCACTTTCCGACCAAGGAGATCCTGGCAACCGCCGCGTTCGCCGGTGAGATGCGCGCCTGCCGCGCCCTCGTCGAGCAAGGACTGTCCGACCCGGATCCCTGGCATGGCTTCTGCCAGTTCATCGAGAACATCTGTGCGCTGCACGCCGACAACCGCGCCTTCACCGAGGCGTTCACCTCGACCTTTCCCGACGCAATCGACTTCGCCGCCGAACGTGCCGCTGCGCTACGGGCGGTCGGCGAACTGGCCCGCCGCGCCGAGAAGACCGGGCAGCTGCGACCCGACTTCGCAGTCGCCGACCTGAGCCTCATGCTCATGGCACACCGAGGAATCCGGGCCGGCTCGCAGACCCGGGTGGCGGCCTCGCGGCGCTTCGCCGCGCTCATGATCCAGGCGTTCCGCGCCTCGCCTGAGAACGGTCCGCTGTCGGCAATGCCGCGTGCGCGGTAAGGAGTCGCTTTCCGCCGCAACGCAACACCGCGGGACGGTGGCAGCGCGCTGTCGTGCCGGTCGGTCGACCGCGATCACAACCGCTCGGCCTGGTCGGGCGTTTCCTCGATGATGCGACGGTGCAGTTCGGTGGTCATGGCGTGGATGGCGCGGGTGAGTTCGGTGTTGGTCTTGAGTTCGAGCTCTTCCTCGGCGAAGTCGTGGTCGGCTTTGAGCTGCTGGAACTCGGCCGCTCGGTTCTGTCCGATCATCACGAACGTCGAGAGGAAGATGGCCTCGAGGGATACCACGAGAGTCAATGTCGGCCAAGGGCTTTCCTCGCAGAGGAGCATCCAGGCGGCGAATCCGGCCGCGTGGAGGTAGACGAACGGCATCGATCCGGCAAAGCGGGTGATCGAGTCCGCGAGGCGTAGTTGCCAGTTGTCGCGGCGGCGGGTGTGGAAGTCCACCACGACCGGGTGCTGGGCGGGATTCGGCGGCTGGGACATAGTGGGCTCCCCGGCAGGAGGATTGTGGGCGACGACGCCGGAATACTATCGGCCGCCGCCTGCACACCCTCCGACTCCGGCTACCTCTGCGGCAGCGGACGCATCCGTCGCCAGTGCTCGACACCGCTGTGCGCACCCATCGAACCGTCGATCGACGTGGATCAGCGAATGGCCGGCCTCACGAGAACGCGGCCCGGCACGGTGATTCAGTCGGCCGCGGTCAGCAGCGGCGCGAGTTGGCGCAGCGAGCCGAGATAGTCCGCATCCAATGCCTGCAGCGCAATGTGATCGGCACCAGCCTTCAGATGCTCGACCAGTTGCCCGGTGACCTCGACGGGCGTGCCGTGCACCGTGAGCACATCGATGAGACGGTCACTGCCCGGTTTGGTCACATCGTCCTCGGAGAAGCCGAGACGCCGCAGGTTCGAGACGTAATTGCGCAGGCCGAGATACATGTCCACCATCTGCCTGCCGACTTCGCGCGCCCGCTGCGGATCGTCGTCGAGCACGAGCTTCTGCTCCGCGACCAGCAGCGCGGAGCCGAGGATCCGGCGCGCCCGCGCGGTGTGCTCCGGCGGAGCCAGATACGGCAGCGCGCCTGCGGTGCGCTCGCGCGAGAGTTCGAGCACCTTCGGCCCGAGGGCCGCCAGTGCGATCCGCTCCTTCGGCACCCCGGCCTTGTCGAGCTCGTCGAGGTACTCCACCAGCGCGTCGTACGGTTTCTGATACGGCTTGTTGGCCTCCGGGTGCCCCACGCCGATACCGAGCAGGAAGCGGCCGGGGAATCGCTGTTCGATCCGGTGGAACGATTCGGCGACCGTATTAGCCGGTGCCGTCCAGATATTCACGATGCTGGTGGCGACGATCAACGTCTCCGTCGCCTCGAGCAACGACTCGACCACCGGCAAGTCGGCGGGCGGCGACCCACCGAGCCACAGCGCGCTGTAACCGAGACCCTCGAGTTCGGCGGCATCCGCGGGAGCGAATCCCCGGTAGCCGCGCCATACTCCGTACCGTCCGAGACCGTCGATCGCCATAAACGTCCGAACCTTCCTTTTGCCTCCGCTGGTCAGCGACCCGCCGCTGAAGGTATACCGTTTCGCGTCCCGGCCCACGCGGGCGTGGACGCCGGCGGGCGAAGATTTCCTCAGGAAAACGATAACGGTGCGGACGACCGGCGCCTACGACCCGGGTGCAGTCCGACCACTCGGCCGTGTCCCTGGTCCCGCGACAGCTCTGGATGAGTTCCGGATGCCGGCTCGGGGACGATCCGTCCGGCGGTCGGGCTGTCGCACACGCCGAACACCGGTCACGGTTCGTGCTCGGCGGTCGGATCAGTGCGCAGTATCGCGTGTCGCTCGATCCGGCAGGATCCCCGCTTGGACGAGTTCCTCGTAGATTCGCTGCTGCTCATCGTCGAGATTCGAGTACAGCATGGTGTACGCCAGCTCTTCCTCGGCGAGCACCGCGACCGGATCCCAGTCGTCTCCGAGCGCCGCCAAGACGGCGCTGCGCCGTCGTGCCTCGTCCAGCGTGAGGTCGTAAGCGAAATTATGGTCGGCCATTCGGCATCTCCAACCAGGTTCTTTCCAAAATGAATGGACGACGATGCCCAACCACACCTTTTGGCGCAATGATCTGCATCACGTTCTGTGATATGCCTTCGTCACATTCGATGTCCGTACATGCGCTGGACGGCGGAGTAGAGCGAATGATCGGAAGCGTATTCGGCCAGCGATTGATCCAGGCCCCGAATCCCGCTACCCGGCGCCCTCGCAACTGGACGCAACGCAAGCGGGCGGGTCATCCGGCTGCGCCGGGGCCCGGCAGTGTGTCGATGTCCTCCGCGTGCATCGGCTCGCCGCAGTGGGCGCAGCGCAGGTCGACGTCGCTGATCCGGCCGCACGCGTGGTGGCGGTAGAGTACCGGCGGGCCTTCCTGGCCCGAGAGCCATCTGTCACCCCAGCGGGTCATGACCATGAGCAGGTCCACCAGCTCGAGACCCTTCTTCGTGAGGTGGTACTCGTAGCGTGGCCGCTGGTCGTAAGGACGCCGGACGAGCACCCCCTGATCGACGAGGTGGTTCAGCCGCTCGGTCAGGACCTTGCGGGAGATTCCCAGGTCGGCCTGGATCTGGTCGAACCGATTGAGCCCGACCCACACATCCCGCAGGACCAGCGGCGACCACGGCTCCCCGATGACGTCGAGCGTCCGCGCGATCGAGCACGCCATCCCGCTGAAGTTCGTGCGCTGCATGGAAACAGCTTACCCATTGGGGTTCCTTCAGGGAACTGAAGGTGCTACGGTTCTGAAGTCTCTTGAAGGAACTCAGAGAGGAATGTGGAGATGAGCAAGGTTTTCAGCGCGTTGGCGGTATCGGTCGACGGATATATCACCGGCCGTGACCCCGGGGCCGGTCGCGGTCTCGGCGATGGAGGGACGCTGTTCGTCGTCAGCCACCCGCCCGCGCCGGAGATCTCCGACCGCCAAAACCTCGTCACCACCGGCATCGAGGACGCGATCGCGGCAGCCCGTGAGACCGCAGGCGACAAGGATGTCGCCCTCATGGGCGGCGGCGTCGTGACCGAGGCGTTGAAAGCGGGACTCGTCGACGAAGTGGTTCTGCATCAGGTGCCGGTCCTGCTCGGCGAGGGCAGGCCCTTCTTCCGGGCGCTGCCCGAGCAGGTGCGTCTGCGTCTGGTCGAAGCCGTTCCCGCGCCGGGAGTCACCCACCGCCACTACGAGATTCAGCGTTGACCCTTCGATATCGATACCGAGAACTCACGCCCAGGAGATGACAAGCATGCTCGACCCCGAAGTGCGCCGCGTGCTCGAAGGCACCTCGATCGCCCACCTCGCCAGCATCCTGCCCGACGGCGCACCCCACTCCGTCCCCGTCTGGACCGGCACCCACGGCGACCATATCGCGATCATCACCGGCCCCGGCTATCGCAAGACTCGCAACATGCGCCGCGACCCCCGGATCGCACTGTCCCTCACACCGGTCGACAACCCGCTCCGGCCGGTCGTCATCCGCGGCAGGGTCGTCGCATGGCTCGAAGGCGACGCCGCATGGGAGATCGTCGACCAAATCTCGACGAAATACACCGGCAACCCCTACTCGCGGCAAGAGGAGCGGTTCATCGCGCTCATCGAGCCGACCCGTCAAAGCATCGGCTGAAACCGCGGGGCTACACCCCGGCCGGATGTCCCTACCGTCCATCGCATCGGGGTAGTCGGTGGTTGTACAGCCGTCAGGGCGCATCCAACACACTTGCCGGAACCCCGTAGGGCAGGAACCGCACCCGACGGCGATCGTCGGTGTTGTCGCGATGCGCGCGCAAGGCCTCGAGTTCGCTCGGAAAGACCTGCTCGACCTTGGCCTCGCCGATGTCGTCGACTCTGTAGATCACCCACACCCCGCTGCCGGTCTCCCCGGTGGTCTCGCCCTCGGGTTTCGGTGGACGCGGCTGTTGTGGCTGGACGAACTGACCGAGCAGCGACGCCAGTGAACCGACGGTCGCGTGATCTACGCGATCCAGGTATACACCGGCTTTCCCGAGCAGGTCGCGGAGCTCGGTGCCCGCCCCACGCAGTGCGCGTTCGAAATCTTCCGGATCGATGCCGAAAGGCCCGTTGGTTGGCATCGCATGTGCTCCTGGGGACGAGTTGGGTGCTACGTCCTCAGTGTCCTCGCCGAACGCCGACTCCGCCACGTCGAACGGCTGCGGGTCCGGGTCGGGTGCCGTTCAGGGGCGGCTACCGCGGCATGACAGTTGTCATGCCCGACATGTGACGGTTGACAGATCCCGGACGGCTCTCGCGTTCGTAGATTCGATTCCTGTCCGGCCCGTTCTTACAGGAGTTGCCCACCATGATCGTCGACGACACCGTTTCCCCCGCCGCGCAGGTTGCCACTGGGCGTCCGGACCTGCGAAAACTGTTCGCCCCCGTGACGCGCGACATCCTGGTGCCGATAGCGGCCTACTTCGTGCTGCACGCGCTCGGCTGCTCCGATTTCATGGCGCTGCTTGCCGGGGCGCTGGCCTCCGCGGCGACCGTGCTCGTGGAGGTGGCGCGGAATCGCCGGATCGACCTGTTCGCCGGAATGGTCCTGGGCGGCTTCGTGATCGGACTGATCGGGTCGCTGCTCAGTGGCGACCCCCGCACGCTCATGGTGCAACAATCCGTGGTGACCGCCGGTATCGGCGTCACAATCCTCATCGGCCTGTTCTTCGGCAAACCGCTGACCTACTACGCCGCCCGCCGCGTCATGGCGACCGGCGACCTGGCCGTCATCGAGCACACCTACCGCACCAATGCGCTGGCCCGCCGCACCCACGTCCGCCTCTCGGCATTGTGGGGCGTGGGACTGGTCGTCGAGGCCGCGACCCGGATCGTGTTGGTCTACCGGCTGTCGGTGCCCACCATGGCGTGGTTGTCCACGGTGCTGCTGACGGCCACGTTGACGGTGCTGGTGGTCGTCACCGTCCGGATGGTCGAGCGGATGCGCAAGACGCTCAGGGGCTGACCGGCGCGGGGTCGGTGCGGCACCTTCGGCTGGTACTGATCCATTGTGTCGTTATCGTGGTGTGCGGCGAACCTTCGATCGTGCGACCAGTTCGGTGGTCACCGCTACCGCGGATGCTTGGGCCAGCAGCAGGCCGGTGAGAACCAGCATCTGTACCGCGGCGGCTTGCAGGGCTGAACCGCTGGCGAGCAGCACACCGATGAATGCGCCGGGCAGAGTGACCAATCCGACTGTGCGGGTCTGGTCGACGCCCGGTAGCAGCGCATCACCCGTACTCGGACGGACGACCTCGAGTCGTGCTTCGCGTTCGGTGAAGCCCAGGCTCATCGCCGCCTCCACTTCACCCCACCGTTGTTCGACCGTGTCGAGTGCTCGACGGGCGGCGAGCGATGTCGCGGTCATCGTCCCGCCCAGCACGATTCCGCCGATCGGGACCAACGCCACACCGGTGAGTGGGACCACGCCGCTGATCAGCATCAGTGGCACCACCACCCCGATTCCCGCCCCGAGCGCGACGGTGAGCCACATTCCCGACCAGCCGGCCGAGGACCGCTGCGCGGCGGTCGCCACCGCGGCGGCGAACATGACGGCCAGGACGAGCACCGCGGACCAGAGATGTGCCAGCGCCGCGGCCAGTACCAGCGCGACGATTCCGAGTTGTGCGGCGCCGCGGATCGCGGCGCGCGGAGCCACGGGAGTCGGTCCCAATCGCGCCACCCGATACCACGCGGCCGTCAGAGCCACCATCACCACGCACAGCACCGCCAGTTCGACGCCGGGCTCTACGGTCGCGTGCACCCGCGCCCCTTTCGTCTTCGCTCACGGCACCGGATTCGTTGCCTACGCTGTTGCGATTGTGCCGCCGACCGGCCTGGATCACACGAGTAGGTGATGGCGACGCCGCAATTGGCGCATGGTGCCGCCGGTGGCGGCGACCGGCTGTGCTGTCGTCGTCGTGGGGCTTCAGTCGATCTTGGCCATCACATGCTTGACACGGGTGTAGTCCTCCAGCCCGTACATCGACAGATCCTTGCCGTGTCCGGACGACTTGAACCCGCCGTGCGGCATCTCGGCGACCAGCGCGGTGTGGGTGTTGATCCACACGGAGCCGAAGTCGAGCGCGGCCGACACGCGGAGCGCCCTCGACACATCCTTGGTCCACACCGAGGAGGCCAGCCCGTATTCGACGCCGTTGGCCCACCGGATCGCCTCGTCTTCGTCGGTGAACGACTGCACGGTGATCACCGGGCCGAAGATCTCGTTCTGGCTCATCCGGTCATCCTGCAACAACCCCCCGATGACCGTCGGCTCGACGTAATACCCGTGGTCGCCCTGCCGGTGTCCACCGGCCACGACCGAAGCGTGATCGGGCACCTCGTCGAGGAAGCCGAGCACCCGCTGTAGTTGGTCGGCGTTGTTGACCGGTGGCACCCAGGCATCTTCGTCATCGGCGGCTTTGCCGAAAGTGGTTGTCGCGCCGCAGGCCTGCTCGGCCAGCGCCGCGGTCAGATCGTCGGCCACAGAGCCGTGACCGAGCACTCGGGTGGCCGCCGTGCAATCCTGCCCGGCGTTGAAATAGCCCGCGGCCGCGATACCCTGGGCGGCAGCAGCGATATCGGCGTCGGGGAACACGATCACCGGCGCTTTGCCGCCCAACTCCAAATGCGTGCGCTTCAGGTGGCTCCCGGCCGACTCCGCGACCGCACGGCCCGCGGCCACCGAACCGGTGATCGATACCATCTTCGGAGTCGGATGCGCGACCACCGCCGCACCGGTCGCCCGGTCACCGGCTACCACGTTGAGCACACCTGGCGGCAGGTGTTCGGAGGCCAGTTCGGCGAGCATCACCGTCGTCACCGGAGTGGTTTCGCTCGGCTTGATCACCACGGTATTGCCTGCCGCTATCGCGGGAACGAACTTCCAGATGGCCATCATCATCGGGTAATTCCACGGTGTCACCTGCCCGATGACGCCGATCGGCTCCCGGCGGATCCAGGATGTATGGCCCGCCAGGTACTCGCAGGCCGACTTGCCCTCGAGTACCCGTGCCGCTCCCGCGAAGAATCGGGTCTGGTCCAGCATCTGCGGGATCTCCGCGGCCGAGGTGATGTGGTTCGGCTTGCCGGTGTCGCGGCCCTCGGCCTCGACAAGCGCGTCGGCGGCATTCTCCAACTCGTCGGCGAAATCCAACAGCGCCTTCTGGCGTTGCGCCGGCGTCGTCCGCTTCCAGTCGCGGAACGCTCTGGCGGCCGCTGCGTACGCGTTGTCGATGTCCTGTTCGTCGGACACCGGGGCGGTACCGTACCGATCGCCGGTAGCGGGGTCGACCAGTGCCATCGTCGCACCACCGACCGAGTCGACGAGCTTGCCGTCGATGAAGTTCTGAACCACTGTCATGATGCCTCCTCGATCGCTCTGTTCTGTCGACGATTCGTTGGCGTGGGACGGTCGGTCGACTCGGCATCTGGTCGCCATCGTCGGGCTATCAATTATCGTCGATATTTGATATATCGATATCGAATGAATCGATTTTACTCCTCTCGCGACTGCCGAGGACTATGCTGCTGGAGTCCTGCTTATCCGCGCCGAACAGCGTCATTTCATCCGATTGCGACGAATTCCGCCTCGCTAAGAATATTGTCGTTCCAGATGTCGGAAAAGTTGTGCACCGCCTTCACCCCCCCGCCGACCGGCGTTGCCGCCGCCCATCGGGATATCGAATCATGGCTCGGGGCCCGTCTGGCCACGAAGGCGGCGGCGAATTCGATTGGGTTGGTGGAATGCGGCGGCGATTCTGCGGCAGATGAGATTCGTCAACGCGAAGTGTCCCAGGCGGCCCGGCGGGGAAGGCGGATGGGCATCGGGGCGGGAGCGCCCCGATGACGCAACGAGTTATCCGTTGTATTCGCTGACGACGTCGACGACCCAGACCACACCGAAACGGTCCCGCAGCATCCCGTAGGCGGTCGCCCAGCTCGCCGGGCCCATCGGAATCACCACGGTGGCGCCCGCGGTGAGTTTCTCCCAGTAGTCCGACACCTCGTCGACGGTCTCTCCGCGCACGGAGACAAAGAACCCGTTCTCTCCAGGGTGGTAGTCCATCGACGAGGGCACGTCGTAGGCCATGACGTGGAACCCGCTGTCGGCCTGTACCTGGCCCCACATGATCTGGTCGGCCTCGGACTCGTCACGGACAGCTCCGGCGTCTCCGTAGGTGACGACGGCGAGGTGGCCGCCGAAAACGGACTGGTAGAACGCCAGCGCGGCGCGGGCGTCACCGCGGAAGTTCAGGTGGGTGGTGGTTGTGAGGGACAAGGTTGCTCCTGATTCGGCTCGATGGCTGACGTGAGCAACGTTCGCAAGGGTAGTGGCCAGGTTGTGTCCTCTACTTCGGGCAGGATGACAAACATGCCGAAAACTTCCGTGCGACTGCTGGCACTGCTGTCCCTGCTCCAGGCGCGCCGGGACTGGCCGGGAATGCTGCTGGCTCAGCGGCTGGAAGTCAGCCCGCGCACGGTACGCCGTGACGTGGACCGGCTGCGTCAACTCGGCTATCCGATCGTCACCAGCAAAGGCCCGGACGGGGGATACCGGCTCGGCGCGGGTACACAACTGCCACCGCTGCTGTTCGACGACGAGCAGGCCGTCGCCCTGGCCGTCGCACTGCAGATCGCCACCACCGCCGGCGCCGGTATCGAAGAATCCGCGGCGCGAGCGCTGACCACCATCCGTCAGGTCATGCCCGCGCGGCTACGCCACCGCATGGACACTCTTCGGATCACCGCTGTCGCACCGCCCGCCGACCAGTCCGCACCCGAGGTCGGCACGGAGGTTCTCACGGCGATCGGCGCCGCCATCAATGCCCGCGAAGTACTGCGTTTCGACTACAACGGCGCGTCCGCACCGCTTGCCGCCGCGCACCCGCCGCGTCGAGTGCAGCCCCACCATCTCGTCACGTGGGGAGGGCGCTGGTACCTCGTGGCGTGGGACCTCGACCGTGACGACTGGCGGACGTTTCGAGCCGACCGGATCACCCCGCGCATCCCCACCGGCCCCCGCTTCGTTCCGCGCGAACTCCCTGCGGGAGATGTGGCCACCTTCGTGAGCAGCAGGTTTCGCGGTTCGGACGCGAACGGCGGATGGCCCTGCCGCGGTGCGGTCATCCTGCACCTGCCCGCCACCGAGATCGCACCGTTCCTCCACGACGGAGTGGTCGAGGCGCTCGGTCCCGACCGCTGCCGAATCGTCCTGGGCTCGTGGTCGTGGCCCGCGCTCGCAAGCTCTGTCGGCAGGTTCGACGCTGACATCGAGGTCATCGGCCCGCCCGAACTCACCGCCGCTTTCGCCCACCTGGCCCGCCGCTACACCGACGCAGCGAACAGCGGACCCGGCCGGCAGGTGTGCGGGTGAGTCGTTGTCCGGCGGCGCACTCGAATCAGCACGGAACCGCGTCGGGCCCGAACCGATCGCCGGGATCGAACACACCGAGCAGCCGTATACCTGACGAGCAGGTGCGATATACGAGAGGGTGTTGCCTTCGGCTGAACAATCACGCAGGTGGTCGGCAACCGTAACTTTGCGGCATTCGATACCACGGGCGCGGGCAGACCCTGGCGCACGCGGAACACCGGATAGGCCGAGCTTCATTGACCACCAGCTTATTGCCGACGAATGTATGCACGATAAGAGACTTCGAATGGCCGGCGTCAACCAAACCGGTGAAGACGAAGTCGTACATGGTGAGGCGTCTTCCGCATTCGCAGACGATTTTTTGGAGGTAGTACTCGTCGCCGGCGAGCATGCCCTCTCGCAGGTCGAGGATCCGCTCCATCCGTGCGATGTCGCCGTCATCTGATTTGGTCGACTTCGTATCGTCTCTGAGTTCGGCAACACTCGGTCCCGATTGTTCGAATTTCTCGCGGGACAGCGAAACGACTCGATCGTAGTCAGCCATTACCGTCCTCCAGGTTCTGGGAGCCATCCCCTCGGCTGCGGTGTCCGGAGGCCGAGTGTAGCCGCCGTTGGATTCGTGGGCCGCATTCGCTCTGCGTTCTCGATGGCGTGTCGCTGCGCGCGGAATTCGAGATGATTTCCGAGTCGACCCCCGGTGGCGCCGTGCACTGGCGCGGGGTGCCGACCGCCGCTCACCGCAGACAGCCGACAGAGTCACTGGGCGGCGGTGGGTGGAGACAGCGCGAGGTTCGGGGGTAGGTCCCGACCGGACGGTTGCCGACTACGCAGATCGTCCGCAGCTCGCTGTGAGCAGTAGGGGGCTCTGTCTCGTTCGGAGGAGCCAGGCGGCTGCGATCGCGCCCGTACCGACGTGATTCTTCGGTCGATGGGCGGGGTAGCCCAAAGGCACGGAATCTTCTGACGCGAGGCTCGCGGGAACACCGTGGCCTCGGGATCTAGCGGATGGTGAGGACGACGGATCATGACCGGTTTGAGCGAGGGTGTCTATCGGATCGTCAATGTCGGCGCCGGTTGTGTGCTGGCGCTCGACAGCGCTGATCAGGTGACGGTGGTGGCGGAGCCAGGTGTCGAGGACGGCTGGCAGCATTGGCTGTTGTCCAGAGCGCCGGAATTCGGCGAGGGAATTTGGTATATCGGCAGCGGACGCACCGGCACCAGGCTTGGACTCGGCGACGGGGTGGTGAGCGAGGGAACCCACCTCGAGTGCAGTGGGACGCCGATGGGGTGGCAGATCACCGCCGAGGAAGCCCACCCCGACTGTTACCGCATCGCTGTCTGGGCCGCCTGCGAGTTCGTCCTCGACCTGCCCGGTCACGACGGTGACATCGGCCCCGAGCAGATCGGGCTCGCGCGATCCGCGCCGATCAGCCGCACCCAGCAGTGGCAATTCCAGCACACCTGATCATCCGCCGGACGGCGGACAGCGCGATCGAACAGGACGCTGTTCAAAACTCAATCATGTGGAACCCCGGTCGGAATGGTCGCGCAGTAGCCGGTGCGCCTCGGGTGTGCCGTCGAGGGCTCGGGTGGGTTTGCGCCACCGCAAGGTTTCTCGATGATCACCGGGACGGGATCGGGTATCGACCTGGGTCGGCGGACACAGCCGACGATGCCAGAATCCGAACGAACGCGTGTATCTCCGCAAGAGTGTGCGCGGGCATCATGGTGTCGCAGAACGGCAGGGCTGCCGCCATCGCGCCGGTGGCCGGCTGGAACCCGGACTCGCCCGCACGGGGATTGAGCCAGATGACGCGCCAAGCCCGGCGTCTGATCCGGGCCATCGCACGGGCCAAGAGATCGGGAGTGTCGCTGTCCCAACCGTCCGAGGCGATGACGACGACGGCGCCGCGCACCGCGTTACCGGACGGAGTCGCCAGCAGTGTGCCGAGGCATCGGCCGATGTGCGTGCCGCCGTAGCGGTCGAGCACCTTGTCGTTGGCCCGGGCCACCGCCACCTCGGGGGAACGGTGCGCGAGCACGGGGGTAAGCCTGGTCAGGGAAGTGGAGAAGGCGAACGCCTCGGGTCGATCGGACGAACGGCGTTGCATGGCGGCCCGCATCAGGTGCAGGTAGATCGTCGAATACGGCTGCATGGAACGGCTGACGTCGCACACCATGACGATCCGGCGCGGGCGACGCCGGGGACGGGTGCGGACCAGCACGGCCGACTCCCAGCCGGTGCGCCGCGAGTGGTTCATCGTCGCCCGGAAGTCGATCCGCTTGCCGTGCGGATCACTTTCCTGGCGCGTGCTGCGGCGCTGCGGCCAGAGCGCCGCCGCCTGTTCCAGCCAGGCGCCGATCGTTCGCAGATCGTCCGGATCGAAGCAGGCGAACGGTTCCTGTTCCCGTGCGGCGAACCGGCTCGGCAGCACGTCCGGCAGCGCTGGAGCCTGGTCGGTGGACCGGTCGGCGCCGGTTGCCGATCGCGGTGTCGCCCAGGGGACATCACCGCCGTGCCGAGACCGCCCCCGACCGACTGTGCCCGGCGCCGACGCGCGTTCGGCCGGTAGTCCGTGCGTTCGGCTCGCCGGGTCCACACCCAGCACCGCGTCGGCGAACACCGCCGCGAAGACCGCGTCGAAGGCGGCGAGATCTTGCATGCGATCGACGAGCGTCAGTCGCATGGCCCAGTAGAGTTCGGTGCGCGAGCGCGGCGCCATGCGACGCCAGGCTTGCACGAACAGCGTGGGACCGCTCGGCGCCACCGCGACGCCACTTCCCCGCAGCCGCGCGACCACCGCGACGGCGAACGCCGCCAGATCCACCCCGCGCAGCAGTGCCGCCCGCGTCATCGATTCGTGCGTATCCGCTTGCGCAGCAGAATTATTCCGAGCACTGCCGCGAGTGCGAACACGACCGCGGGCGCATATTTCTTGATCATCGCGGGCCCCATGAGTTCGACAAGGTCCAGCGGCGCGGGCTCGGGCGGCGCCACCGGCTGCGCTGCTCGGCGGTCCGGCTCGGCTACCGGCTCCACAGAGGTCTCATCGGCAGCCGCGAGTTTCGTCTCCAAGGATGTGACGAACTGATTCATCATCTTCTCGGACACCTGTTGCAGCATTCCGCTGCCGAACTGGGCGAGTTTGCCGACAACCTTGAGGTCGGTGTCGACGGTGACCCGCGTCCTGCCGTCGTCCGCGCACAGCCGTGTGGTGATGGTCGCGGCGGCGTTCCCGGAACCGTGTGAATCCCGGCCGCGCCCGCTGATGACGGCGCGATGGTCGTGTTCGTCGCGCTCGACGAATTGCGCTTTGCCGGTGAATTCGCTGGTCACCGGGCCGACTTTGACCTTCAATCTGCCGAGGAAGTCGTCTCCCTGCCATCCGACCATCTGTGCGCCTGGCAGGAGCGGGACGACCTGTTCGAGGTCGGTCAGTACCTCCCATGCCCGCTCGACGGGTGCGTTGACGGTGAACTCGTTGGCGATCTTCATTGCGGCATCCCTCTCATCCGGTAGCCAGGTCTCGCGTATATTCGGCGAACGCCTCCCGCACGGTCGCGCGGTCGTCGGGTGTCTTCGCCAGCGCGCTGAGTGCTGCGACCGCCTCCGGCGCGACGAGATCGGCGACATCGAGCGTCGCCAACGCGGCGATCCAGTCGATGGTCTCGGCGACGCCGGGCGGCTTGTCGAGATCGAGACCGCGAGCGTGCGCGACGAACAGGGTGGCATGTTCGATCAGCGCATCGGTCGCCCCGGGCACCGTGCGTCGCACGATCGCCACCGCGCGGGACGGTTCGGGATAGTCGATCCAGTGGTAGAGGCAGCGCCGCCGCAGCGCGTCGTGCAGGTCGCGACTGCGGTTCGAGGTCAGCACCGCGAGTGGCGGCCGCTCGGCGGTGAAGGTGCCGAGTTCCGGCACGGTCACCGCGGCCTCACCGAGGAATTCCAGCAGCAACGCCTCGAATTCGTCGTCGGCACGGTCGATTTCGTCGACCAGCAGCACCGGGGGCGTCGGACCGCGATAACGGACACAGCGCAGAATCGGACGGTCGACCAGGAATGCCTCGGTGAACAAGTCGGCTTCGGTGAGGTCGGCGCCGTGCGCTTCGGCGAGCCGAATGCTGAGCAGCTGACGCTGGTAATTCCAGTCGTACAGCGCTTCGTTCACGGTGAGGCCCTCGTAGCACTGCAGGCGGATCAGCGGCGCGGCGAGCGCGGTGGCAAGGGTCTTCGCCGCGGTCGTCTTGCCGACTCCCGGCTCGCCTTCCAGCAGTAGGGGCCGACCCAAAGTGGTGGCCAGATAGAAGGCGGCGGCGGTACCGGTGTCGAGCAGGTAGTCGTCGGCGTCGAATCGCCGGATCACGTCCTCGATATCGGCGAAAGGCGACATCATGGCGAGGTCGAGGCGCGCAGGCGCTCGTAATCGGCCCAGGTGTCCACATCCAAGGGCACCGCTGCGTCGACGTCGAGCCGGGACACCGGGACGCGGCCCGACTCGATGATCTTCCAGACCGCCTTGTCGCCGTGCAGTCGGGCCAACTGGCCGAACAGGCCGCGGGGCAGCCAGAACGGATGCCCGACGCCGTCGCGGTAGCCGCAGACCGTGATCGCCGCGGTCGTCGCGTCGGCGATCAGTCGTTCGACGGTCGCGGCCGACAGACCCGGTTGATCACCGAGCATCAGCACGATTCCGGGGGCCAGGGGATGTACCGAGCCCAGGGCCGAACGCAACGACGAGGAACAGCCCGAACCGAAGTCGTCGGCCACGACCACCTCCACCCCGGTGAGATCGACCTGCTGCCGGACCGCTGCGGCCGCCCCGCCGAGGGTGACGATGATCTGACCGAAACCGCAGGCTCGAACCACGTCCAGTGTGGCGCCGAGAAGTGTCGTATCCCGGTATGGCAGTAGCTGTTTCGGTGTGCCGAGACGCCGTGAGGTTCCCGCCGCGAGTACGACCCCGGTGACGAATCCGTTTGTCATGAGCCCGTCTTCGCCTCGGCGAAGGAAGTGCGGCAGCCGGAGCCGCAGAACCAGTAGTCGACGTCGTCGATGGTGAGATGTGGTGTGTCCGGCCCGACCGCCACGGTCATACCGCACACCGGATCGAGCGCCTCGAACGTGACGCTCGACAGGCGAACCGGGATGGCCAAGCCGCCCTTGCGGATCGCCTGGATCACTTCCGCGACGATCGAGACGGCGATCTCCGCCGAGGTCTTGGCGCCGATCGGCAGGCCCACCGGGGTGCGCACGCGCATCTGCTCGGCTTCGGTCAAGCCGAGCTCGTCCAGAATCGACGCTCCCCGGATCTTGCTGGCCACCAAACCGACATACCCCACACCCGAGTCGAGCGCGGCGCGGATCGTCTCGGCTTCCGGGCCGCCGTGGCTCGCGATCACGACCGCGGTCGTGTCGGTCAGCGAATCCGGGGAGTCGGCTTCGCCGACACCGCGCTGCACATCGAATCCCACCAGTGCGCACATTTCGGCCAGTGCGTCCGCGATCGGTGTCGCGCCGCAGATGCGCACCAAGGGCGCCGGAACCTGCGGCTCGAGGAATATCTCCAGCGCTCCGCCGGACAGACAGGGATTCACCACCACAGCCGCGCCGGGGGCTTCGGGAAATTGCAGGTCGCCGTCGGGCAG
The DNA here is from genome assembly GCF_053604885.1 of Nocardia sp. NPDC003999. NCBI lineage: Bacteria > Bacillati > Actinomycetota > Actinomycetes > Mycobacteriales > Nocardiaceae > Nocardia > Nocardia sp. NPDC003999. The sequence continues at coordinate 31,426 of NZ_JBSGIB010000027.1, read as the reverse complement.
CACGCGCAGCAGCACGCTCTCGTTCGACTGCAGGGCGCCCAGCGCGGCCTTGCGGACCGAGTTCTGGGCGCACTGGCCGCCGACGAATCCTTCGATCGTCCCGTCCTGCAACAGGATCGCCTCGTCCCCGGCATGCGCCGAGGTCGGCTGCTGCGCTCGGACGACGGTCGCGTGCACGAACGGAGTCCGGGTCCGAACCAGTTGCTGTGCACGCTCGGTCATCTTCATCGGTGTTCCCATCGCTCCCACCCCACTCAGACGGGCGGTGTGGCCCGGCCCTGCATCGCTTCCCAGACCCGCGACGGCGTCAGCGGCATGTCGGCGTGCCGAACCTTGTAGGGCGCCAACGCGTCCACCACCGCGTTGACCACTGCCGCCGGTGATCCGACGGTCGCCGATTCGCCGATACCTTTCGCGCCGATCGGGTGGTGCGGCGAAGGAGTGACCGTGTACCCGGTCTCGAAATGCGGAACCTCGAGCGCCGTCGGGATGAGGTAGTCCATCAGGGATCCGCCGAGGCAGTTGCCGTCCTCGTCGAAGGCGATGATCTCCATCAGCGCCATGCCGATGCCGTCGGTGATGCCGCCGTGCACCTGACCCTCGATGATCATCGGGTTGATCCGGGTCCCGCAGTCGTCGACGGCGAGGAAGCGCCGGACCTTCACCACGGCCGTCCCCGGGTCGACATCGACGACGCAGAAGTACGCGCCATAGGGGTAGGTGAGATTCGCTGGGTTGTAACAGATCTGCGCGTCGAGTCCGCCCTCGATACCCTCCGGCAGATCACCCGCGCCGTGTGCTCGCATCGCGATCTGCTGGATCGTGACGGCCGCGGACGGGTCGCCTTTGACGTGGAACAAGCCCTTCTCCCACTCCAGATCGGCGACGGACACTTCGAGCATGCCGGACGCGATGATCCGGGCCTTGTCGCGCACCTTCCGCGCCACCAACGCGGCAGCGGCGCCGGAGACCGGAGTCGAGCGGCTGCCGTAGGTGCCGAGGCCGAACGGGGTCTGATCGGTGTCGCCGTGGACGACGTCGATGTCGTCCGGCGGTATCCCGAGTTCCTCGGCGACGATCTGGGCGAACGTCGTCTCGTGTCCCTGCCCCTGGGTCTGCACCGACAGCCGCACAACGGCTTTGCCGGTCGGGTGGACCCGCAGCTCACACCCGTCGGCCATCCCGAGCCCGAGGATGTCCATATCCTTGCGCGGTCCCGCGCCGGCTGCTTCGGTGAAGAAAGCCATCCCGATGCCCATCAACTCACCGCGGGCGCGCTTTTCCCGCTGCTCTTCGCGCAGGGCGTCGTATCCGATCATGTCCATCGCCAAGCGCATGGTCTTCTCATAGTCACCGGAGTCGTAGACCCAACCGGTCTTGCTGGTGTACGGGAACTGTTCGGGCCGGAGCAGATTGCGCAGCCGCAGCTGCGCCGGATCCATCTTCAGTTCCTGCGCGAGGCAATCCACCAACCGCTCGACGAAGTAGACGGCCTCGGTGATCCGGAACGAGCACGCGTAGGCGACGCCGCCAGGGGCCTTGTTCGTGTAGACCGCCGTCATCTTGCAGTAGGCGGCCTCGATGTCGTAGCTGCCGGTGAAGACACCGAAGAAGCCGGCCGGATACTTCAACGGGGCGGCCGTGCCGTTGAACGCGCCGTGATCGGCGAGCACGGTGGACCGGATGGCCAGGATCTTGCCGTCGGCGTCGGCGGCGATCTCACCGAGCATGATGTAGTCGCGGGCGAACCCGGTGCTGGTGAGGTTCTCGCTGCGATCCTCCATCCATTTGACCGGTTTGCCCAGTAGCAGCGACCCGACGATGGCGCAGACGTATCCCGGGTAGATGGGCACCTTGTTGCCGAAACCACCGCCGATATCGGGTGCGATCACCCGGATCTTGTGCTCAGGCAGCCCGGCCACCATCGCGTAGAGCGTGCGATGGGCGTGCGGCGCCTGACTCGTCGACCACAGGGTGAGCTTGCCGGTCACCGGATCGAGATCCGCGACGGCGCCGCAGGTTTCCATCGGCGCGGGATGCACGCGCGGATAAACGATCTCCTGCTCGACGACGACGTCCGCGCGGGCGAACACCGCCTCGGTCGCGGCGGCGTCACCGGTCTCCCAGTCGAAGCAGTGGTTGTCCCGCTTGTCCTCGAGATCATCTCGGATCACCGGCATCTCGGGCGAGAGCGCGGTCCGGGCATCGATCACCGGAGGGAGCATGTCGTACTCCACGTCGATGAGTTCCAGCGCGTCACGCGCGGCGTAGCGGTCCTCCGCGACGACGAAGGCCACCTCCTGGCCTTGGAACCGGACCTTGTCGGTCGCCAGCACCGCCTGCACGTCGTTGGAAAGCGTCGGCATCCAGGCCAGTCCCTTGGCGGCGAGGTCCGCCCCGGTGACGACCGCCTTCACCTTCGGATGCGCCTGTGCCGCGGAGACGTCGACGCTCACGATCCGCGCGTGCGCGAACGGCGAACGCAGGATCGCCATATGCAGCATGCCGGGCAGTTGGACGTCGTCGACGAAATTGCCGCGTCCGCGAATGAACCGGGGATCCTCCTTGCGGAGCATCCTGCCGTGCCCGCACGGCTTGCGGTCGTTGTCGACGCGGTCTTCCGGCCGGGATTCGACGGCGGTCATGATGTGCTCCCTACCGGCGCCGCGGTGGGCGCGGGTTCTGGCTCCGCCGCTTCGCCCCGTTGCTTCGCCGCGGCCCACTGGATCGACCGCACGATGGTGGTGTATCCGGTGCAGCGGCAGATCTGGCCCGAGATCGCCTCCCGGATGGTCTGCTCGTCGGGATCCGGGTTGCGGTCGAGTAGTGCCCGGGCCGTGATCATCATCCCGGGCGTGCAGAATCCGCACTGCAGCCCGTGACACTGCATGAAGCCTTCTTGCACGGGATCGAGCTTGCCGTCGACCTCGAGTCCCTCGACGGTGCGCACCGAACGCCCGCCTGCCATGACGGCCAGCATCGTGCACGACTTCACCGGTTCGCCGTCCACCTCCACCACACAGGTGCCGCAGTTGCTGGTGTCACATCCCCAGTGGGTTCCGGTGAGCCGCAATTGGTCTCGTAGGAAGTGCACGAGCAGGGTGCGCGGCTCGACGTCGGCGCTCACCTGCTCGCCGTTGACGGTCATGGTTACCTGCATGGCTAGTTCCCTCTCAGCGCGGGATCGTTCGGTACGCGCTCGACCGCGGTGCGCAGCGCGCGGATCGTCAGTTCGGAGGCGAGGTGGCGCTTGTAGTCCGCGCTGCCACGCGAATCGGAAGCGGGTGAGCACGCCGCGCTCGCCCGGCGGCCCACCTCCGCGAAGATCTCTTCGGTGGGCGCCTCACCGATGAGCAGGTCCGAGGCGGTGGCCAGCGCCGCCGGATCGGGCTCGACGGCGGTCAGGCCGATCCGGGCGGCCGCTATCGCACCGTCGCGCAGTGTCACCGTCGCGCCTGCCGCCGCGATCGCCCAGTCGCCGACTCGGCGCTTCACCTCCTTGTAGGCGCTGGAGGTCCGATGCCGCACGGGAATTCTGATCTCGATCAGAAGTTCATTGCGCATCATGGCGGTCTCGTACGGGCCGACCAGGAAGTCGTCCATCGCGATCTCCCGGTCGCCGGACGGTCCGCGCACCAGGCTGGTGGCGCCGAGAACCGTGCAGACCGTGGTCAGATCCTCGGCGGGATCGGCCTGGCACAGCGAGCCGCCGATCGTGCCGCGGTTGCGCACGACCGGGTCGGCGATCACGCGCTCGGCGTCACGGAAGATCGGGCACACCGCGGCGAGATCGTCGGATTCGAGCAGATGCCGGTGCCGCACCATCGAGCCGATGCGCACCAGGGTCGGATCGGTGACTATATAGCCCAGCTCGGCAGCCAGGTCGTTGATGTCGATGAGATATTCCGGATTGGCCAGGCGCAGTTTCATCATCGGCAACAGGCTGTGCCCGCCCGCGATGATGCGCGCCTCCTCTCCGAGCCGGTCCAGGAGTCCGATGGCGTGATCCACGCCCGTCGCGCGCTCGTATTCGAATGGTCCGGGCACCTGCATGTGACCCACCTCACGTTCATGGGGAGAAGCTCAGCTTCTGCGCCGCTGAACTGGGGGTCAAGGCCGGATTAAGTAATCACTTAATCGGCTGTCGGTGCCGTGTGGTGAATCCGTCCGCCGGTTCCGGTCAGCGAACGGCCGTGCCCACCCCAGCGCCGCGCGATGATCTCGGCCGCGATGGACACCGCCGTCTCCTCCGGCGTCCGGCCGCCCAGATCCAGCCCGATCGGGCTGGCGAGCCGGGCGAGTTGCTCCTCGGTGAGTCCGGCCTGCCGCAGGCGCGCCAGCCGCTGGTCGTGCGTGCGGCGCGACCCCATGGCGCCGACATAACCGATCCGCGGCGCCCGCAGGGCCACCTCGAGCAGCGGAACGTCGAACTTGGGATCGTGGGTCAGCACGCAGACGACGGTCCGCGCATCGACCGCGCCTGCCGCGATCTGCGCGGCCAGGTAGCGGTGCGGCCAGTCGACGACGACCTCGTCGGCGGTCGGGAACCGGGCCGAGGTGGCGAAGATCGGCCGCGCGTCGCATACGGTCACCCGGTAGCCGAGAAATGATCCCTGCTGCGCCACGGCGGCGGCGAAATCGATGGCCCCGAACACCAGCATCCGCGGCTGCCTGGCATGACTGGCGACGAAAACCGCCATGCCCTCGCCGCGACGCTGCCCGTCCGGGCCATAGGACAGCACCTCGCTGCGGCCCGCCGCGAGCAACCCGGCCGCGTCATCGATCACCGCGTCGTCGGTGCGCGCCGACCCCAGCGTGCCGCGCGCGTCACTCGGCCGGATCAGCAGCCGCCGCCCGATCCGGCCGGGGTCCGGGTGCTCGATGACGGTCGCGATCGCGACCGGCCGGTGCTCGGCGATGTCCGCGGCCACCTCGCCGAGTTCCGGAAACGTCTTCCGGGAGATGGGTTCGACGAAGATGTCGATGATGCCGCCGCAGGTGAGGCCGACGGCGAACGCGTCGTCATCGGAGAACCCGAACCGCTGCAGCACCGGAAGACCGGTGCGCACGACATCGGTGGCGAGTTCGTAGACCGCGCCTTCGACGCAGCCGCCGGAGACCGAACCGCCGACCGTACCGTCCGGGGCGACGACCATGGCGGCGCCTGGCGGCCGCGGCGCCGAGCGGAAGGTGCGTACGACCGTCGCGACCCCAGCCGTGCCCCCGGCGTTCCACGTTGCCATCAGATCCGTGAGCACGTCCTGCATGATGCGTCCTCCGGGCGCGATACGGCGGTAGGCACCGCGTCCACCTCCAAACTAGACTCGGATCGTGACGCCCGCCCAGCTTCGGGCCTACTCGACCGTGGTGCGGCTCGGCTCCGTCCATGCGGCGGCCAGAGAGCTGGGGATGTCCGACGCCGGTGTCTCGTTGCACATCGCCCAGCTGCGCAAAGAGCTCGACGACCCGTTGTTCACCCGCGCCGCCGCGGGGCTGGCCTTCACGCCCGGCGGATTGCGCTTGGCCAGCCGGGCCATCGAGATCCTCGGACTGCAACGGCAGACCGCGATCGAGGTGAGCGAAGCCGCCCATGGCCGACGGTTGCTGCGCATCGCGGCATCGAGCGCGTTCGCCGAACATGCCGCGCCGGGCCTCATCGACTTGTTCGCGGCGCGGGCGAAGGATCTGGCGGTCGAGCTGAGCGTGCACCCCACCAGCCGGTTCCGGGGTCTGATCGAGACCCGTGCGGTGGACATCGCGCTCGGGCCCGGGCCGGAGAACGCCGACACGGCCATCGCCGCCCGGCCGTTCCTGAAGTATCAGATCATCTCGGTCGCGCGCCCCGACAGCCCTCTGGCGGGCGCCGCCGCACCTCCGGCGCTGCTGCGGGAGCAGCCGTGGATGCTGGGTCCCAGCGCGGGCAGTGTGGACGGGCACATCGCGACGATGCTGCGCGAGTTGGCGGTACCCGAATCCCATCAGCGGATCTTCCAGAGCGACGCCGCCGCTCTGGAAGAGGTCCGCCGGGTCGGAGGCATCACCCCGACGATCGGTTTCGCCGTGGCCGCCGATCTCGCGGCCGGTCGGTTGATCCACGTCAAGGGACCAGGGCTCCAGGTATCCGACGAGTGGTGCGCCACCACGTTGCCGCCCGATTCCCGCCAGCCCGCGGTGTCGGAACTGCTGCGGTTCATCACCACCCCGCGATGCATCCAGGCGATGATCCGTGGGTCCGGCGTGGGCGTCACGCGGTTTCGCCCGAAAGTGCATGTGACCCTGTGGAGTTGAAACCGCGACTGCTGCGCACCGTCGACGGGATGCTTCGCCTCGAGTCGGCACGACGGCCTCGATGGCGGAGTCGATGTTGTCGGCGATGCGGAACGTCTGGCCGCCGCGGGCCGCGACGTAGAGTTGGGTTTACACGGTCGGCAGGAGGCTGATGTGAGCGAGCCGGACAGGATCATCCAGCATTTGCGGCGGGCCCTCGGCGAGGAGCAAGGCCTTGCCGCCCGGCTCGAGCAGTCGTTGGTTCAGGCCCCGGGCCGACCTCATTCGCCACTGAGAAGCGTGGGCCGTCCAAGGGCGCCCGCGGGCACAGGACATCGCTCACGTCACCGCATGATCGGCACCGCTCGGTTGAAAAGCTTTGCGACCACGAGGCTCTGGGCCGCGACCGGTGCGGCGAGCGTCAGGGTAGGGGGGGAAGTACGACGGGGGAGTGGCGTCTTGGTGTTGGGGATCCACGGCGTCAGCTGGTTGTTCTCACGACGCGCCGGACAGCCACTTCCGGAAGCGGCCGGAAACGGAATCTTTGCGCCGTGGTGGTCGGCGGGTGGGGTCGAACCAGCCGGGCAACGGTTCTCGCGCGGCGAGCCAGGTTCGCGGCACTCCTCCGAGCGGGCCGGGATGCGTGTCGGTGCCGGTGTGGGCGGCGACGATTCCGCCGACGATGGCGCTCGTGGTGTCGATATCGCCGTCCGCGGCGATACACGTGGTGATCGCGGCCGGGTAGTCGTCGAGATGCGTCGCCGCTACCCAGATCGTGAACGGCACCGTGTTCTGCGCGGTGACCCGGGATCCGTTGCCGAGTTCGTCCGCGGCCTCCTCCGCGGAGGCCTCGAGCAGACTACGAGCACGGCGAATCAGGCGGGTCGTCTCGCCATCGTCGAGGCGGTCGAGGACGCCGGTGATGAAATCCGCTGGCGTGGGCCGACTTCCGCGCAGGCGAGCATGTGCGGCCTGACCGGCCGCGAGCGCCACCGCGACCGCGCCGAGGACGCCCTCCGGATGCAGATGCGTCACCTGCGCCGATCGCGCCGCTTCGGCGGCGATCTTTTCCGGATCGTCGGCGTAGAAGGCGCCGAGCGGAGCGACCCGCATGGCCGCACCGTTTCCACAGGATCCCTGGTTGTCGTACACGGCTCCGGCCGCCTCCCGCCAGTGCACGCCGTCGCGGATCCGGCGCAAGGTACCGACCGCCAGGAAGCCGTAGTCACGGCTCGGGTCGAATCGGCGCGCGAAGGCGGCGGCGAGCCGATCCTGGTCGATCCCACCGCGACCGATGAGTTCGGCAACCACGGTGCAGGCCATTTCGGTGTCGTCGGTCCACCCGCACTGCCGGGCCGGGAGATTGCCGGCCCGAAGATCCGGAATCGACCGGCCCATGATGGGAAATTCCGCTCCCAGCGCGTCTCCCACGGACAGTCCATCGAGTGAATCGAGCATCAACTCAACATGCATCGCGTCTGATGGTAGCCATCCGAAACGGCGGTGCATACGAATGCGCAGGCTGGGCCGTACCTGAACCGAGCGCTGACGGCGGAACGCCCAGCTGGGCGAGATGGGTGAATTCGCTGTCGTCGGGCGCCACGGGAACAATTGCATGTTCATACTTAGATATGCGCATCAATATATGTATCACCCGTAGAGCCGTTGACGGCAATGCAGCGCTTGTCCTAGCCTCGGCGAGGTGAACAGTGATCACCCGACGGTCGTAACCACTTCCGTCTCGCGTTCGGGAGATCTGGACGGCCTCCGCTTCGTAGATGTCCGTGGGGTGACTCGACGGCTCATATGTGTCGATCACGTGGGGGGAGGCACTCGCCGCGTCCTTGAGCCTGCTCGCGGCGCGGGATCGGCGCGATAGCGATGACCAAGCGCGGGTTGACCCGGGATCGTCTGGCCGACATCGCTCACGATTACGTCTCGGAGAACGGTCTGGACGCGCTCACGATGCGACGGCTGGCGGCCGCGGCGGGGGTGACGCCGGGTGCGTTGTACAAGCATTTACGGGACCGGAAGGATCTCCAGCGTGCGATGGCCGACACCATTTTCCGGGCCGTCGACCTGTCGGATATCGACCTCGGCAACCCCGATGTCGCTCAGACGATGATCTGCTGTCGGCGTATTCGTGCGGCGATACTTCGTTTCCGTGAGGGAGGGCGCGTCGTCGCGGGCTCGTACTCGCCTTCGCCGGAGACCATCAGAGTCTCCAGTACGCTGACGACACTCCTCCGCGGTGTGGTTCTGCCGCAGTTCGGCGTCGGCGAGATCGTTTTGGTATTGCGTTCCTACATCACGGGTTTCGTCATCGAGGAACAGGCCTATCTCGAACTGAGCAACGCGGGCGAGTGGGATTCCCTGGTGGCGCGAATTTCGACCGGTGATCATGCCCGGCAGGAGGGCGCCGACGATGTCCTCGCGATTATGACCGGTGATCGGGATCTGAGGTTCACGGACGGATTGCGCGCTGTTCTCTACGGCAAGGTTCGAGATTCGGCGAACATCCTTGCCCCGGTGCGTAACTGACCGCGGCGTCGGATTCGGCCGAATCGACGGGCGCGGCCGCATCATGGCTGATCGGCTCAACCGGTTCGCGGTCTGTCCGGACGTCGACGCATCGGCGAAGGCGGTGCGCTTCATATGCATCTGCGACCTGGGTCGGCGCGTCGGGCCTCCCGGGTGCGGGGTGGCAGCGCGACGGGGTGAATCGGCATCCGAGCCTTTTGTATGCCTACGGTAAAGCCGAGGTCGGGAAGATCGCGATCGGAACGCGCTACGGCGGGCGCATCGAGTCATTTGCTCCGTACCCCGGGTGAGGAGGTGAACCCGGGACAACTACGCGGTTCCTCGTCACGGGGGCGTCCGGTGGGTCGCGAAGTGGCGGGTTCCCCGTTCGTGGGAGGGGAGACGTCTGCGAAAGGGAGACGCCGTTCGCGTGCAGGTTGCGGCGCCACAGCTCTCGGTACTCGCTAAAATATTCGAAACCGACCAGTAATTCGCGTTTCTGGTTTCGTAGCGGAATCCGACGACGCGAGCGTACGCGAGGCGAAAAGATTGACGCGGCACCGGCCTGCCTCTAACCTTCGCGTGGTGAACGATGCTTACCATGCGGCGTCGGGGTGGCCGTCGCAGGTATCGCCATCTCTGCGACCGACGGCTGCCGGATCACTCCACGCTTCCCTGACCGTCGCAGTCGGCAGCGGGCTACCCGGCGCGCCTGCCCCGCACCCGCGCGACGATACGGCCGAGTAACCACCGGACAGGTGTAATTGCACCGACCGGATGTGCGACAAAGGGTATCCACCCTTTTGCCCGTCGACCGGGCCACAACTTCGGAGAGGAAGGACGGCGAGTGTTCAGCCGCATCGCCATTGTGAACCGGGGAGAGGCCGCCATGCGCCTCATCCACGCGGTCCGAGACCTGGCCGCGGAAACGGCACGTTCGATCGAGACCATCGCCTTCTACACCGATGTCGATCGCAACGCGACGTTCGTGCGCGAGGCCGATATCACCTATGACCTCGGGCCGGCCTCCGCGCGACCGTACCTGGATCTGAAGGCGCTCGAACGGGCGCTGGTGGCGACCCGGGCCGACGCCGCGTGGGTCGGCTGGGGCTTCGTCGCCGAAGATCCGGCGTTCGCCGAGTTGTGCGACCAGATCGGCGTGACCTTCATCGGTCCGGATGCCGAGGCGATGCGCAAACTCGGCGACAAGATCGGCGCGAAGCTCATCGCCGAAGAGGTCGGTGTACCGGTCGCGCCGTGGAGCCGCGGCCCGGTCGAGACCGTCGACGACGCGCTCGCCTCCGCCGCCGACATCGGCTACCCGCTCATGCTGAAAGCGACCGCGGGCGGCGGCGGGCGCGGTATTCGCGTTGTCACCGACGAGGCCGAGTTGGTCGACGCCTACGAACGCACCCGGCAGGAGGCCGCCCGCGCGTTCGGCAGTGGTGTGGTGTTCCTCGAACGGCTCGTCACCGGCGCTCGCCATGTCGAGGTTCAGGTGATCGCGGACGGTCAGGGCACCGCTTGGGCGCTGGGTGTGCGCGACTGCTCGGTGCAGCGGCGCAACCAGAAGGTCATCGAGGAGTCCGCGTCACCGGTGCTGCGGCCCGAGCAGGTCGCCGAACTCAAGGCCTCGGCCGAGCGCCTGGCGGTCGCGGTCGGTTACCGCGGCGCGGCGACCGTCGAGTTCCTCTATCACCCCGGTGACGAGCTGTTCGCGTTCCTCGAGGTCAACACCCGTCTGCAGGTCGAGCACCCGATCACCGAGCAGACCACCGGTTTCGACCTGGTTCGCGCGCAACTGGCGGTGGCTTCGGGTGAACGGCTCGAGGGCGAGCCGCCCGCCGAGCGTGGGCACGCCATCGAAGCGCGGCTCAACGCCGAGGACCCCGACCGCGACTTCGCTCCCGCGCCGGGCCGGATCGCCCGCTTGGACCTGCCCGCGGGGCCGGGTATTCGGGTCGACACCGGTGTCAGTGAAGGCGATGTCATCCCCGCCGATTTCGATTCGATGATCGCCAAGATCATCGCTTACGGCCGCGACCGGTCCGAGGCGCTGGGTAGGTTGCGCCGGGCCGTCGGGCAGACCCGGGTGATCATCGAGGGCGGCGCTACGAACAAGAGTTTCGTCCTCGAACTGCTGGACCAGCCCGAGGTGATCGACGCGAGCGCCGACACCGGCTGGATCGACCGGGTGCGCGGACAGGGTCGCCTCGTTTCGCACCGCAACTCCGCCGTCGCGCTCGCGGCCGCCGCCATCGATGCCTACGAGGAAGAGGAACGGGCCGAGCGGGACCGCCTGCTGTCCACCGCCGCGGGCGGTCGTCCCCTGGTGCAGCACCACGCGGGCCGACCGCTCGACCTCAAATTGCGCGGAGTCGGCTATCGGGTGCGCGTGGCCCGTACCGGCGCGCATCGGTTCCGCATCGGCATCGAGGCGGGCGAGGACATCCGCACCGCCGATGTCGACCTGGTCCGCTATGACCGGCATTCCGGCCAGATCGTGGTCAACGGCACCGCCTTCCGCGTCACCGCGGGCACGCACGGGCCGATCCACGTGGTCGACGTCGATGGTGTGACCCATCGGGTGAGCCGGGACGAGGGCGGCGTCGTCCGCTCACCGGCACCCGCGCTCGTGGTCGCCACGCCGTTGCAGGTCGGCGACGAGGTCGAGGCCAACGCGCCGCTGCTGGTGCTGGAGAGCATGAAGATGGAGACGGTGCTGCGCGCACCGTTCAAGGCGCGGCTGAAGGAATGCGCCGTCTCGGTCGGTACCCAGGTGGAGACCGGGGCGCCGCTGCTGCGGCTGGAGCGCCTGGTGGACGACGCGGTCGAGGAGACCGCGGCCGTCGGGTCGGTCGAACTGGACCTGCCCGCCGGGGATGCGCAGGCTCATCCGCACGAGCGGATCGTCCGACGATCGCAGGACCTGCGCGGCCTGCTGCTCGGTTTCGACGTCGATCCGCACGACGACCGCCGGGTGCTGACGGATTACCTCGATGCCCGCCGTATCGCCGTCGCGGACGACCGCAGGCCGCTGGCGGAGGAACTCGAACTCATCGACGTGTTCACCGACCTCGCCGAGTTGAGCCACAACCGGCCGTCGGGTGAGGACGCCCAAGGGCATGTCCACAGTGCCCGCGAGTACTTTCACACCTACCTGCAGAGCCTGGACGTCGAACGGGCCGGACTGCCGGAATCGTTCAAGAGCAAGCTCGCGCGGGCGCTCGGCCACTACGGCGTGTCCGATTTGGAACGTTCCCCCGAGCTCGAGGCCGCGGTCTTCCGGATCTTCCTCGCCCAGCAACGCACCGACACCGTCGCGGTCGTGACGGCACTGCTGCGGGAGTGGCTGGGCGAGCGGATGCCCGATCGAGCCCTGCGCGAACCGGTCGGTCTGGCACTGGAACGGCTGGTCGCCGCGACCCAGGTGCATTTCCCCGTACTCGCCGATCTTGCTCGCGGTCTGGTGTTCGGCTGGTACGGCCAGCCGTTGCTGCGGCGTAATCGCGCCCGCGTGTACACCAATGTCCGCCGGTCCCTGCGGTACCTGGACACCCATCCCGACGCGTCCGATCGCGCGGAGCGTATCTCCGACATGGTCCGCAGCACCGAACCGCTGGTGCGGTTGCTGGGCCAGCGGCTGGTGCGCGGCAGCGACGACAACACGGCGATGCTCGAGGTGCTGACCCGCCGGTACTACGGCAACAAGGGGCTCACCGGCGTCCGTACCCACGACGTCGACGGATGCCGCTACCTGATCGCCGACCGCGACGGTGCGAGCCTGGTGTCCGCCGCGGTGCGCTTCGACGCGCTCGGCACCGCGGTGCGCGGGCTGGCCGAACTGACCGGCGACGCGGTGTCGATCGACGCCGACATCTACCTCAGCTGGGAGAAGCAGCCCGCCGACTTCGACGCCATGGCCGCGGCTCTGCACTCGGTGCTCAGCGCGCAGCCGCTGCCGAAGCAGGTGCACCGGATCACCGCGACAGTCGCGGGCAGCAACGGCGCGGTCATGCATCACCACTTCACCTTCCGCCCGTCGGCCACCGGCCCGGCCGAGGAAAGGCTGATCCGCGGCCTGCATCCGTACATCGCGCAGCGGATGCAAATGGAGCGGCTGCGCAAGTTCGATCTGACGCGCCTGCCGTCGTCCGACGACGAGGAGATCTATCTGTTCCGGTGCGTCGCGAAGGACAATCCGGCCGACGACCGGCTCATCGCGTTCGCCCAGGTGCGGGACCTGACCGCGCTGCGCGAACACGACGGACGGCTGCTCGCGCTGCCGACCGCCGAGAGCACGATCGCCACCTGCCTCGACTCGATCCGCCGGGCGCAGTCGCAGCGGCCGTCGGCGAAGCGGCTCAACACCAATCGCATCGTGATGTACGTCTGGCCGCCGCTGGATGTCACCCGCGCCGAGCTCGAGCGGATCGGCGGGCATGTGCTGCCGACGACCGCGGGCGCCGGACTCGAGGAGATCGTGCTCATCGCGCGGGAACGCGACGCGGACACCGGCGAGTTGGCGAAGGTGGCCATCCGGATCAGTTTCGATGCCGCGGGCGGCACCGTGGTGACCTTCGGCGAGCCGTCCGACGAACCGATCGAACCGCTCGACGCCTACCGGCAGAAGGTGCTGCGCGCCGCGGGCCGCAATGCGGTGTACCCCTACGAATTGACCGGCCTGCTAGGCGATTTCACCGAATACGACCTCGACAGCGATCACACGCTCGTCCCGGTCGACCGGCCGAAGGGGCGCAACACCGCCGCGATCGTCGCCGGCGTCATCACCACGGCCACCCCGAAACACCCGGAGGGCGTCACGCGGGTGGTGCTGCTCGGCGACCCGACGAAAGCATTGGGCGCGCTGTCGGAACCGGAGTGCAGGCGGGTGATCGCCGCACTGGACCTGGCCGAGCGCCTGGAGGTGCCGCTGGAGTGGTACGCGCTGTCGGCGGGCGCTCGCATCTCGATGGAATCGGGCACCGAGAACATGGACTGGGTGGCGGCCGCGCTCAAGCGGATCGTCGAATTCACCCAGGCGGGCCGCGAGATCAACATCGTGGTCGCGGGCATCAATGTCGGAGCTCAGCCGTACTGGAACGCCGAGGCGACCATGCTCATGCACACCAAGGGCATCCTGGTGATGACGCCGGATTCGGCCATGGTGCTCACCGGTAAGCAGGCGCTGGACTTCTCCGGCGGCGTGTCGGCCGAGGACAACTTCGGCATCGGCGGCTACGACCGGGTCATGGGTCCGAACGGACAGGCGCAGTACTGGGCGCCGAACCTGGCCGCGGCGCGCGACATCCTAATGGCGCACTACGACCACACCTACATCGTCCCTGGTGAGCAGGCGCCGCGGCGGTCGCAGACGAGCGATCCCATCGATCGCGACATCTCCGATTTCCCGCACGTCCTGGCGGGCAGCGACTTCGCCACCGTCGGCGAGATCTTCTCCGCCACCGCGAATCCGGACCGGAAGAAGCCGTTCGACATCCGCACGGTGATGCGCGCGGTCGCCGACCAGGACCACCCCGTGCTGGAGCGCTGGGCGGGCATGGCCGACGCCGAGACCGCCGTCGTGCAGGACGCGCATCTGGGCGGAATCCCGGTGTGCCTGCTGGGCATCGAGTCCAGGGGCGTGCCGCGGCACGGTTTTCCGCCCACCGACGGCCCGGACACCTACACCGCGGGCACGCTGTTCCCCCGGTCGTCGAAGAAGGCCGCGCGGGCGATCAACGCCGCGAGCGGCAACCGTCCGCTGGTGGTGCTGGCGAACCTGTCGGGCTTCGACGGGTCGCCGGAGTCGATGCGCAAGTTGCAGTTGGAGTACGGCGCCGAGATCGGCCGTGCGATCGTCAACTTCGACGGTCCGATCGTGTTCTGCGTGATCTCCCGCTATCACGGTGGCGCGTTCGTCGTCTTCTCGAAGGCGTTGAACCCGAACATGACCGTCCTGGCGCTGGAAGGCTCATTCGCCTCGGTGCTCGGCGGCGCGCCCGCCGCGGCGGCGGTGTTCTCCGGTGACGTCGCCACCCGCACCACGGCCGACCCGCGGGTGCAGGAGCTGGAGGTGCGCGTCGCCAACGCGGCCGGTACCGATCGCGCCACTCTGAGCGCCGAACTGGACGAACTGCGCTCCTCGGTGCGCGCGGAGAAACTCGGTGAAGTGGCCGCGGAGTTCGACCGCATCCACAACATCCAGCGCGCCGTCGAAGTCGGCTCTGTCGATGCGGTCATCCGCGCCGATGAACTGCGGCTTCGCGTCATCGAAGCCATCCAGGAGCGCCTGGACGGCTGACGGCGGGCGGGCGGCGTCCTCGGCGGGCGGCGGCTGGACGGTCGGTTGTGCTCGATAGCGGCACAATCCGATCGGCAGTCGTCGCCCGCCCTCGTGTGCGAGCTCGGCTACGCGCCCACGGCTCCCCGTGGTGCACCGTGAATCGGTAGCGTTGACGGTCCGTCGATCGCGGTGGCGGTGCCCGTCTATCGCCGGTTCCGGGGGTGCCGCGCAAAGCTCGCCGGTCTTGTGACTATCACCGGCACCTGCGCCCCGTGTAGTACGGCTCTACTGACCGAACCGAGCGGCATCGCGGAGAATTCGTCGTGCCCGCGGCTGCCGACGACGATCGACCGCGCTTTCTCGCCCGCCTCGAGCAGTCGCCTGGCGGGGTGGTCCTCGACCACGACACGCCTCACCGTCACTTCCGGATACGCCTCGCTGTACCCTGCCAAACTCCGGTCGAGCAATCCCTCGCCACCCTCCCGCGATTCGATGAGCGAGCCGGGGAAGCCGGACAACGCGTGGACCGCAACGAGATCGGCGCCGCGAAACGCCGCTTCGTCGAAAGCCAAGGAGACGGCTGCCGCGCTGCTCGTGGAGGCATCGACGCCGACGACGACAGGCCCGTCGCCGTGCTCGACGCCACGGGGAATGACGGCAACGGGGCATCCCGCCTGCCGCGCCAGCGCGGTGCTCAGCGATCCCAGCATCGCGCGGCTGAACGCGCCGAGGTCATGGGCGCCGACCACGAGCAGCCGCGCGGTCTCGGATCGGCGGCGCAGAACCGGAACGGGGGCGGCGTTGGTCAACTCCGCGGTCACGTCGATCCGATTGATCGGAGCGGATTCGGCGATGGCCGTGGCGTACGCGATCTCCAACGCGTCCGGGCCGCCCCAGCGATAGCTGCCGGGGGCGGACGGCCCGAACTCGACGCCGGAACCGTGGTCGCCGAGGCCACCGGTCAGATAGACGAGGTGCAGCGGTGCGTGGCGGTGGGCGGCGTCGATGGCGGCCCAGCGCACGGCGGCAAGCGCCACCTCGGAACCGTCGACACCCGCGAGGATCGGAGCCTTGCTCGAAGTGAACATGGGTTCTCCTCCGGTTCGCATGCGGGGGCCGTTGTCGGGCCGGGTCGAGATCGTGGCGGCGTACCTGCGAGTGTCCGTCTCCTCGGCGAGGCGGCAGTAGAGCAACCGGTAGCCAGCGGCGAAGGACCAAGGTCCCGCTCTTGCACCCGGCCGGGAGCCGCCTTCCCCGCGGCGACCTCTGCGGCGAAGTCGCGGAGCACGGATGGTGCGTTCGAGCCTCGACTGGTGATACATCCGCTGGCCTCGCCGAATCAAGGGCGGTGCCGAGGCAGACGGGTACGGGCGCGACTACGGGAAACGGGTAGTCGGCTACTCGCGTCGGCAGGTCGAGGAGAGCGAAGGCTCGACTGCATCCTCGGGAGCATGCCTGTCTCGGGGGAGGTGATCATGAGAAACGATTCGCGAGTATTCCTTGTCGCGGCGGCCGTAGCGGGACTGCTCGGCGCGGTGTCGGCACCGGTCGCGGCACCGGAGCCGGTTACCACCGTGCCCAACCCGTCGCCGGTCACGTCGCAACCCGCTTGGCCGAACAGCACGCCCACGGATGACTGGCTGCCCAAGACTACGCGGTCCGATTGGACGACCACCCCGACGACGCCGGAGCCCACGACGGGGAAACGGGAGCCCAAAACCACGACTGAACCGGAGCTCACAACCACGACGACCAGGCCGGAACCGACAATCACGACGAATCCGGAACCGACAACCACGACGACAAAGCCGGAGTCCACAACCACGACGCAACCGAGTCCGACGACGACCACGACGACGAAACCGGTCGGGACAACCGCGCCGCCACCGAGTTCCGGTCCGTCCCCTGTACCGACCGAGAGTTCGGCCGTGCTTCCCGCACCCGTTCTCACCGCGCCGGCCACTGCGGAACGCGGCACCGTGATCACTGTGCACGGCGAACGCTGGCCCTGCGACCTGGTGCGGGTGCTTCCGGATTGGTCCGCGGCGGTGACCGCCCAGGTTCAGGGCGGTTCGTTCGATGCTCGCGTCGATGTGCCACAGGGAGCCGCACTGGGTCTGCACTCCATCCCCGCCGCCTGTGCGGGAACCTCTCAGCGCATTGTCGCGAAGACGTCCGTGGAGATATCACCCGCGCGGCTCGTCCCCACATCCAACGGAGCCGGAATCCCGGAACCGCCCGGCGAGCCTCCGCCTCCTCTGGGACAAGCCGATGCGGGCAACCCGGACACCGGCCCCATCGGCATAGTGGGCCTCGGAGGGTTCCTCCTTGCCCTCGGTGCCGCGGCTCTGGTCATACGGGGTCGCGGGAAACGCCCGGGCGGCGCGTCGCACGATGAGGATCCGCATCTGCCACGGGTACATGTGCGTGTGGTCGCGGACGGCCCCCCATCCATCCACGTTCGCCAGGTCGCCCGCGCTCCCGACGTCCGGGTGCGGCTGCGGGCCCGCGAGCCATGGCTGAATGTCAAGGAGGTATTCGGATGACAAGTCCAGCGTTGATCAGGGCTCGGACAGTACTGTTCCAGAACGCTCCGCACGATGTCGGTGTGGGCGAGTTGGCCGAGCGCCTGCACGAAAGGGGCGCCGAACACTTGGCACTGCGCCGGGCGCCGGGCGTGGCCGCACTACTGGAGTCGGCGGCGCTGCACGAGGTGGCCGAGACGATAGATGGGCTGCTCGAGGTCGACTTGGGCACTGTCGCGATCGAGGGTTGGCGCCGCTACGACCGGCTACGCATGGCGGCGATGCGTACAAGTGCGGGCGGAGCCGAGCAGGTGACGCTGTTCGAACACGAGATCACCCAGACCTACCATCCGTGCCTGGATGTCACCATCGACGGAAACCCGGTGGGGGAGTTCACGATCGAACTCTGCGTCGCGCTACTGCTCCAGCCGCTCGCCGCCACCGTTCGCAACGGCATGCTGGCGGCGCTCGGCCCCGGCGATTGCACCGTGACGGTATCGATCGGCGCGCCGGAGCTCGGGCCCCGATCATGAAACGCCAACGTACGCTGCACACGGCGACCATGATCGACCTCCGATGGCCCATCCCGCTCGTCGAGCAGCCCGGAGCCTCGTCGGTCGATCGCGTGCACCGGGTGCGTCCGCCGCAATCGCGGTGGACCGGCGGGTGATGAAAAAGTATGGACGTCAGGGCATGTCGCCGCCCGGGCCTTCACCGGCCGGGCCGTGCTCTCATTCCGTCGAGCCGGAAGCGCGGCGAGAGCTGTCGGTCGTGCAGCTGACATGGGTGGACGGCTTGGGGCCGACCATCAGGCCGGTGGATGCCAGCTCGGTGTTGAGCCGGTCGAGCGCGATGCCCGGCTCGACCACGGCGGTGGCGGCGGCACGGTCCCCCGACACCACACGCGTGCAGTATTTACTCCGGTCCATGACGATCGCCGCGTTGCGGCATTGCCCGGCCAGGCTCGTGCCGCCACCACGCGACACCACCGGCACGTCGTGCGCGCGACAGACGGCGACCGCCGTGGCTGCGTCCTCCGGTGTGCGCGGCGCGACCACCCCGAGGGGGACGGCGCGATAGTTGGACGCATCCGTCGAGTACGTCGCGCGGCTTCCTGAGTCGAATCGAACCTCGCCGTCGATCCGCTCGGTGAGTTCCGCGCGCAGTGCCTCCAACGGCCATCTGGAACGACCGGAAGCGCTGTGATGGCCGGGCAATTGAAGCGAACGCGCCATTTCGGGCACATCCTCTCGACGACGGCAGGTGAGCATCGGAACAGACGAGAACACCGCGCGGATACCCGTCCGGTCGCCGCGTATGCCTCGGGTTGAGGGCCGCCGGCCGGGGTAATCGGCCCCGGAGACGACACCTCGAAGGCGGACAGGAGAACGACATGGCTGACCAGGTCGCCGACTATGTCTTGCGACGGCTGCGTGACTGGGGCGTGCAGCAGGTGTTCGGCTATCCGGGCGACGGCATCAACGGCTTGATCGCCGCGTTCGGGCGGGCCGACAACAAACCCGCCTTCATTCAGGCGCGCCACGAGGAGATGGCCGCGTTCCAGGCGGTGGGCTACGCGAAGTTCAGCGGCGAGGTCGGCGTCTGCACTGCCACGTCGGGTCCGGGAGCGATCCATCTGCTCAACGGCCTCTACGACGCGAAACTCGATCACGTGCCGGTCGTGGCGATCGTGGGGCAGACCGCGCGCAGCGCGATGGGCGGCAGCTATCAGCAGGAAGTCGATCTGCAGAGCCTGTTCAAGGATGTCGCCTCGGACTACTTGGTCGAGGTGAACGTTCCCGATCAATTGCCCAACGCGCTCGACCGCGCGTTCCGTATCGCGACCACCCGCCGGGCCCCCACGGCGCTGATCATCCCCTCCGATCTGCAGGAGGAGCGCTATCAGCCGCCCGAGCACGCGTTCAAGCAAGTGCCATCCAGCCCGCCTTCGGCACTGCATGCCACGGTCACCGCGGATCGCGCAGGCATAGAACGAGCCGCCGAGATCATCGACGCCGGGTCGCGGGTGGCGATCCTCGTCGGGCAAGGCGCCCGGGACGCCGCCGAGCAGGTGATGGAGCTGGCCGAGATCACTGGAGCCGGGGTGGCCAAAGCCCTGCTCGGCAAGGACGTGCTATCGGACGACCTGCCGTACGTGACCGGATCCATCGGGCTCCTGGGTACCCGGCCCAGCTATGAACTGATGCGCGACTGCGACACCCTGTTGATCATCGGATCGAATTTCCCTTATTCGCAGTTCCTTCCGGACTTCGGTCAGGCGCGTGCGGTGCAGATCGACATCGACGGCGCCATGATCGGCATGCGATACCCCACCGAGGTCAACCTCGTCGGTGACGCGAAACGAACACTCACCGAACTGCTTCCGCTGCTGAGCCGCAAGTCCGATCGCAGCTGGCGGACGACGATCGAATCCAACGTGCGGCGCTGGTGGGACACGATCGAACGCCAGTCGCTGCTGGACGCGAAGCCGGTCAATCCCATGCGGGTGGTGTGGGAACTGTCGCGGTACATCCCGGAGGACGCCATCGTGACCGCGGACTCCGGGTCGTCCACCAACTGGTATGCCCGCTGTCTGCGGTTCCGCGGGCAGATGCGGGGTTCGTTGTCGGGGACGCTGGCGACCATGGGGCCCGGTGTGCCGTACGCGATCGGCGCGAAGTTCGCCCACCCGGACCGGCCGGTGGTCGCTCTCGTCGGTGACGGTGCGATGCAGATGAACGGCGCGGGCGAATTGCTGACCATCAGCCGTTACCACGAGCAGTGGCGCGATCCACGGCTGGTGGTGTGCGTGTTCCACAACAACGACCTGAACCAGGTCACGTGGGAGCTGCGCTCGATGGGGGGCGCGCCGAAATTCGAGGAATCGCAGTCGCTGCCGGAGGTCTCCTACGCCGAACTCGCCCGCACGTACGGCCTGGGCGCCATCGCCGTGGACGACCCGAACGACCTCGCGCCCGCCTGGGAAGCGGCGCTGTCGGCCGAGCGGCCCACGGTGCTCGACGTCCGCTGCGATCCGGAGGTACCGCCGATCCCACCGCACGCCACCTGGGACCAGATGAAATCCACCGCCGAAGCGGTGCTGCGGGGCGACCCCGACGCATGGCATCTCGTGGCACAAGGCGCGAAAGCCAAGGCCCAGGAATTCGTCCCCGGCCACCGCGGGTGATCTCGCCGGTAGCAGGTGAGGAGTATCGATGACTCAGGTGTCGTATCCACTCGCACCGCAGGTCACACCGACCAGGCCGTTTCCGGCGCGGACGGCTCCGAAGGGCTCGGTGTTGTGGCGGCTGGTCACCACGACGGACCCGAAGGTGCTCGGCATCATGTATCTCGTCGCCGCGACCGCCTTCTTCTTGCTCGGCGGTCTGATGGCGCTGCTCATGCGCGCGGAACTGGCACGGCCGGGCCTGCAGTTCCTCTCACCCGAGCAGTACAACCAGCTGTTCACCATCCACGGCACCGTCATGCTCCTGCTGTATGCGACTCCGACGGTGTTCGGATTCGCCAACGCGGTCCTTCCGCTGCAACTCGGAGCACCCGACGTGGCATTTCCACGGTTGAATGCCTTGAGCTTCTGGCTGTTCCTGTTCGGCGGGACGATGGTGGTCTCCGGATTCGTGACACCCGGCGGCGCGGCTGATTTCGGATGGACGGCGTATACGCCACTGAGCGACATCATCCACGCGCCAGGCCCCGGAGCCGATCTGTGGATCATGGGCTTGGTCGTATCCGGTTTGGGCACCATTCTCGGCGCGGTGAACATGATCACCACCATCGTCTGCCTGCGCGCGCCGGGCATGACGATGTTCCGCATGTCCATGTTCGGGTGGAACATCCTGGTGACCAGCGTGCTGGTGTTGCTCGCGTTCCCGATTCTCACCGCCGCCTTGATGGCGCTGGCCTACGACCGGCATCTCGGCGGGCACATCTACGACGCCGCCACCGGTGGCGTCCTGCTCTGGCAGCATCTGTTCTGGTTCTTCGGGCACCCCGAGGTCTACATCGTGGCACTGCCGTTCTTCGGGATCATCAGCGAGATCCTCCCCGTGTTCAGCCGCAAACCCCTGTTCGGCTATGGACCTCTGGTGTACGCCACCATCTCGATCGGAGTGCTGTCGGCAGCGGTATGGGCGCATCACATGTTCGCGACCGGGGCGGTGCTGATGCCCTTCTTCTCGATGATGACCTTCCTGATCGCGGTGCCGACCGGGGTCAAATTCTTCAACTGGATCGGCACCATGTGGAAGGGGAACCTGACTTTCGAGACCCCGATGCTGTTCGCCGTCGGCTTCATCGTCACTTTCTTGTTCGGCGGACTGTCCGGCGTCATCCTCGCCAGCCCGCCATTGGACTGGCAGATTCACGACACCTATTTCGTCGTAGCCCACTTCCACTACGTGTTGTTCGGCACGATCGTTTTCGCCACTTTCGGCGGAATCTACTTCTGGTTCCCCAAGATGACCGGGCGCTACATGGACGAACGCCTGGGCAGGCTGCATTTCTGGACGACATTCGTCGGCTTTCATACGACCTTTCTGGTCCAGCACTGGCTGGGCGCCGAGGGTATGCCCCGCCGGTACGCCGACTATCTGCCGACCGACGGGTTCACCGCGCTGAACGCCATCTCGACCATCGGATCGTTCATTCTGGGCGTCTCGATGGTCACGTTCGTATGGAACGCGTTCCGCAGCTACCGCTACGGCGAGGTCGTCACCGTGGACGACGCCTGGGGCGGGGGAAATTCACTCGAATGGGCCACGACCTGCCCGCCTCCTCGGCACAACTTCTACGAACTCCCCCGTATCAGATCCGAACGCCCGGCCTTCGAACTCCACTACCCACACATGCGAGAACGGATGCGCGCGGAATCGTACGTCGGCTGGGGCTCGTAGGTGGCATGAAGCTGGTGTGATCATCGCGGTTCGCCGCGATGGTCGGCCGGGGTGTAGGGGATGTTGGCGGCGCGGTTCTCATCGACCCGGATCGCGCGCCCGAGTTGCGGGAAGGCGCGCTGGGCGCAGTCGGGGCGTTCGCAGATCTTGCAGCCCGCGCCGATGGGCACCGCGGAGGTGTCGTCGTGGATGGGCAGGCCGTGGGAGTAGACGAGCTTGTCGGCGTAGGCGAGGTCGCATCCCAGACCGATCGCGAAATCCCTTCTGGGAGAGAGGTATCCGGGGGTGCTCTCGTCGGTGGTTCGGGCCGGCCAGAGGTATTTGCGTCCGTCGGGCATCTCGGCGATCTGGGTACGGATCCGACCGGGTGCGGTGAAGGTTTCGTGGACGACCCACAGCGGGCAGCTGCCGCCGACCCTGCTCGCGCAGTGCGCGCAGCCGTCCGCCCGCATACATCTTCTGCATGCTCGCGAATGTAGCACCACAAGAGTTCGCAATTTCCACAAATTTGCTGATTTCGGTACGCAAAATTCGGCATTTGTAACGGATTTCCCGCGTGCATAGGCGTGGGTAGTGTGCGAAAAGAAACCCGGAAATTGATGATCTGGAGGCTTCCGTCGTGAAAAACCACTTCGTCCGCACGCGCCGCTCCGCTGAGCACTTCCCCCGCGAGGAGCACCTCGCGTGGCGGATCGCCGAGGTTGCCGCGGACCCGGTGGCGGTCGCTCCGGAGACCGAGGAGATGATCGTCAACCGGATCATCGACAACGCGGCGGTCGCGGCGGCGTCGGTGACGCGTCGTCCGGTGGCCAACGCGCGCGCCCAGGCGCTGGCGCACCCGTACCAGCCGGGCGCGACCGTCTTCGGCGTCGACGGTCGATGCTCGCCGGAGTGGGCGGCCTGGGCCAACGGCGTGGCCGTGCGCGAACTGGATTTTCACGACACGTTCTTGGCCGCGGAGTACTCTCACCCCGGCGACAACATCCCGTCGATCCTGGCGGTAGCCCAGCATGCCGGACGCGGCGGGCGGGATCTGATCCGCGGGTTGGCGACCGGATACGAGATCCAGGTGGACCTGGTGCGGGCGATCTGCCTGCACGAGCACAAGATCGACCACGTCGCCCACCTCGGCCCCTCCGCCGCCGCCGGTATCGGCACGCTGCTCGGCCTGGACATCGAGACCATCTATCAGGCCATCGGTCAGGCACTGCACACCACCACCGCCACCCGGCAATCGCGCAAGGGAGAAATCTCCAGTTGGAAGGCCTACGCACCCGCTTTCGCCGGGAAGATGGCGGTGGAAGCGGTCGATCGTGCCCTGCGCGGTGAAGGCGCGCCGTCGCCGATCTGGGAAGGGGAGGACGGCGTCATCGCCTGGCTGCTGGGCGGCCCCGACAAGGAGTATTCGGTGCCGCTGCCCGGCCCGGGTGAACCCAAGCGCGGCATACTCGACACCTACACCAAGGAGCATTCCGCCGAATACCAGAGCCAGGCGCCGATCGACCTGGCGCGCCGGTTGCGTGAGCGGATCGGCGACCTGGACCGGATCGCCTCGATCGTGCTGTACACCAGCCACCACACGCACGTGGTGATCGGCACCGGATCGGGCGATCCGCAGAAGTTCGACCCGACAGCGTCCCGCGAAACCCTCGATCACTCCGTCATGTACATCTTCGCCGTCGCCCTGCAGGACGGCGCCTGGCACCACGAGCGCTCCTACGCCCCCGAACGTGCGCAGCGGCCCGACACCGTCGAGTTGTGGCGCAAGATCTCCACCGCCGAGGACCCGGAGTGGACCCGGCGCTATCACTCGACCGACCCGAACGAGAAGGCGTTCGGCGCCCGTGTCGAGGTCACGCTGAAGAGCGGCGAGGTGATCGTCGACGAACTCGCGGTCGCCGACGCGCACCCGCTCGGCGCGCGGCCATTCACCCGGGACCAGTACATCGCCAAGTTCCGGACGCTGGCCGAGGGAGTGATCGACGCGGGCGAGCAGGACCGCTTCCTCGACGTGGCCCAGCGCACCCCGCAGCTGTCCGCCGAGGAACTGGGTCAGTTGAACTTCACCGTCTCCGACGAGGTACTCGCGCGGGCGCCGAAATTGCCGAAGGGACTGTTCTGATGACCGGTCTGCTGGCCGCGGCCACGCCGGCCGCCGACAAACGCGCCGCGTTCCGCGCGGGGCTGGCCTCCGGAACGATCCAGCGTTTCCCGGGTGCGTTCAATCCGCTGGTAGCCAAGCTGATTCAAGAAATCGGCTTCGAAGGCGTGTATGTCTCCGGCGCGGTGGTCTCGGCCGATCTGGCGCTGCCGGATATCGGGCTCACCACCTCGACCGAGGTGGCGGAGCGCGGTCGGCAGATCGCGCGCGTGACCGATCTGCCGGTGCTCATCGATGCCGACACCGGCTTCGGCGAGCCGATGAGCGCCGCGCGCACGGTCTCGATGCTGGAAGACGCCGGAATCGCGGGCTGCCATCTCGAGGATCAGGTGAATCCGAAACGGTGCGGTCACCTCGACGGCAAGGCTGTGGTGCCGGTCGAGGAGATGGTGCGCAGGCTCCGGGCCGCGGTGTCCGCCCGGCGGGATCCGAATTTCGTCCTCTGCGCGCGCACCGACGCCGCCGGGATCGAAGGCATCGACGCCGCGATCGATCGGGCCGGGGCCTATGCCGAAGCGGGCGCGGACCTGATTTTCACCGAGGCGTTGCGCACCGTCGCGGATTTCGAGAAGTTCCGGGCCGCGATGCCCATTCCATTGCTGGCGAATATGACCGAGTTCGGTAAGTCCGAACTCATCCCGGCGGCGACACTGGAGCGGATCGGCTACAACGCGGTGATCTACCCGGTGTCCACCCTGCGGTTGGCGATGTTCGCGGCCGAGGCCGGGTTGCGGGAGATCTTCGAGCAGGGCACGCAATCGGGCTTGCTCGATCGAATGCAGCCCCGCTCTCGCCTGTACGAGCTTCTCCAGTACGAGCGATACAACGAATTCGATTCCGACATCTTCGATTTCACTCTGGGAAGGAACCAGTGATGAACACCGCATCGCCAAGCGATTCGATGGGGGGCGGTGGTCGGGCGACGGGTGGGCCGGAGGCCGCGGTACCGACCATAGCCAAAGGCCTGGCAGGCGTCGTCGTCGACACCACCGCCATCTCGAGGGTTGCGCCGGAAACCAACTCTCTGACCTACCGGGGCTACGCCGTACAGGACCTGGCCGCGCACTGCGGTTTCGAGCAAGTGGCGTATCTGCTCTGGTACGGCGAGTTGCCCTCGGACGCCGAACTGGAGCGGTTCCAGCAGCGAGAACGCGCGGCCCGCCGGGCCGACCGGTCACTGCTGTCGCTGGTGGCCAAGTTGCCCGACACCTGCCACCCGATGGATGTGGTCCGCACCGCCATCAGCTACCTCGGCGCGGAAGACCCGGCCGAAGACGACAATTCGGCGAACGCCAACCGCGCCAAGGCTCTTCGCATGTTCGCGGTGCTGCCGACCATCGTCGCGGCCGACTATCGCCGTCGCCATGGCCTGGACCCGATCGCACCGCATTCCCATCTGGGGTACGCGGAGAACTTCCTGAACATGTGCTTCGGGACCATCCCGTCGCGCGCGTTGGTGGAAGCGTTCGAAGTGTCGTTGATCCTCTACGCCGAGCACAGCTTCAACGCCTCCACCTTCGCCGCCCGCGTCGTCACCTCCACGCAGTCGGACATATACAGCGCCGTCACCGCCGCCATCGGCGCATTGAAAGGGCCCCTGCACGGCGGCGCGAACGAAGCCGTCATGCACGACATGCTGGAGATCGACGACCCCGCGCTGGCCCAGGCATGGTTGCGTAACAAGCTGGCGCGCAAGGAGAAGGTGATGGGCTTCGGCCACCGCGTCTACAAGAACGGTGACTCCCGCGTCCCCACCATGAAGAAAGCCTTCCTGGATATCGCCGCGGCGACCGACGGCCAGAAGTGGGTGCGTATATACGAGGTCCTCGAGCGCACCATGCGCGAGGCCACCGGCATCGAACCGAATCTCGACTTCCCGACCGGCCCCGCCTACTACCTGCTCGGTTTCGATATCGAGGTGTTCACCCCGATCTTCGTGATGAGCCGCATCACCGGCTGGACCGCGCACATCATCGAGCAGGGCGAATCCAACGCGTTGATCCGGCCACTGAGCGAATACGTGGGCGTCCCGCAACGGACGGTCGTCGCCTGAACTTTCCGCACCGCGGATCGTGCTCAGGTGCGATCGGCCGGGAACCGGGAGGAGTTGTCGGCTGGGCCACGGCGCTCCTCAGAACCGATCGGAGTCCGGCACCTTACTGATCTCCGCCATGGCGGCGCTGGCCTGTGTGTGACGACTGCGCGCAACGGGAATTCAATAGGGGGCAGCGGCCCTTGCGGCCCCGCCCTACACTCGACGCACACGCAAGCTCTCCACGGAGGTGATCGGCGGTTGAATCCCATGAATCCGCGCGACCAGCACACCGCACGTTATGAAGCCGGTTATCAGCCGGGCGATTACCGTGATCCCGGGTACGGCCAGGATCGCGGGTACAGCCAGGCCTCGGGATACGGCCAGGATCACGGGTACGCCCAGGATCACGGGTACGCCCAGGATCACAGATACGACCAGGATCACAGATACGACCAGGCGTCCGGATACGGCCAGGACCAGGGACAGGGCGCGTATCAGCACTCCGAACGCCCGGAGAGGCAACCTCGGTCGCGGCAGGAGCCGGACGTCAATATCGGCATGTTCGTCGGCGGTGTGATCGCCGCGGCGGTGGTAACCGCGCTCGCGGCGTGGTTGTGCGCCTGGATCATCGAGATCATCGCCACCCGGGTGAGCGAGAGCGGCAAGTTCGGGGTGTGGAACCCGATGGCCCAAGATGCGTACTGGTTCGCCGTGGTGGCATTCATTTGTGCGCTGTTGGGCGGGGTGCTGTGGTATCTGTTGCGCTTGGGCACTCCGTCGCCGGAGTTGTTCTTCGGCTGGATCGTGGGCATTCTGACCGCCGCGGCGGTGATCATTCCTCTGGCACTGTCCAGCGACCTCTGGGTCGGCATCTCCACCGGGATCGAACATTTGGTGATCGGGCTCCCGATCCTCAGCCTCGTGCGCATGGTGGGCGCGAAGAGCATCGTGCCCCGGTGATCGACCCTGCGCAGTGTTTGCACGCGCGCTGCCGGAGCCGGATGCCCATCCTTGCTCGGGGGTGGCCGTGGCATCGGAGGATACGTCGGGTGTGGGAGCGCGGTTGACCGAGGGGGGTGCACCTTCACTCGGCTTGCCGACCCATCCGCTGGGTATGTGACTGCCTATTCACCCTACCGCCACCATTGGTGGTGACGGCAGGGCCTGTCGTCCGCGGTAACGACGCACGTGGTGCCGCAAGCTGTGTCGTCGGGATGCGAGAAAACCACTACAGCAGTGGGAATGGACGGTACTCGCACTGGCTGATGTCTCCGGAAGCCGGGCGACTGAGACTGGGTTGCGATGAGCCGAGGCGGGACGCTGGACGATCATTATGTTAATGGATATTCTTATACTCTGCCGACGTGTGGTCGTCCTTGTGCTCGCATGATCGGTGCTCGGCTCAATGAGGAGTGGCGCAGGTATGGATGGACTCAGGCGGCGCGGCGTCGAAACCCGTTGTGCGATCACGATCCGGAGCAACCGGTCTCCGAGGCGTCGAACTCGGTGCGGCCCGAACGGCATGACGGATTTCCTGCGGCTACCGTGATGAGCGCCTGAGGTATTCGATGCTCGCTCGATGGAAGACGATCGCCGCTGCGTTGGTAGCCGTGGCGGTGACCACCGTTCATCTCGGTGTCGTGTCCGCTTCGGACGGCGCACCGGCCCATTGCCCAGAGTTGTACGTCGTGGCGATTCCCGGAACGTGGGAAACGTCCAACACCGATCCGGGCAAAGGAATGCTCGCGCTGAGCCTGAATGATCTACCCGGGGATGTCCAGGTCGACTATGTCCCCTACGCGGCAACGGCTTTCCCATGGGAAAGCGAAGTGTACGGTCGCTCCAAACAGGAGGCGATCGACAAAGCGCGCGTCCTGGTATCGGCGATGGTCCAGCTGTGCGGGGCCACCCGGATCGCGCTGCTCGGCTACAGTCAAGGCGCGGACGCGGCAGGTGATCTCGCGGCCGAAATCGGTACCGGACTGGGCGTGGTGCCGCCACACCGGGTCGTGCTGGTCGGGCTGATCTCCGATCCTCGTCGCTCACCCGGCGACCTTCTGATCGGGCCGCCTGTCCCGGGTGCGGGCGCGATCGGCCCTCGCGCAGGGGGTTTCGGCTGGCTCACCACGCGGACCTACACCTTCTGCATCGCGGGTGACCTGTATTGCGCGATGCCGGACGGCGACTTCGCCGGACGCATCGCCGGCTTCTTCGTGCAACTGTCGAATCCCGATCCCGGCAACATGGGTGAATACCAACGGCAGGCAATCGAAATCATCGGTGACGCACTGGCCGCGGGAGGCCTCGGTCTCTTGTCCGATCAGCTCAACGCCTCCGCTTACGAACAGCGGAAGCGGCAGATCGATGAATTCCTGAAGTCCGGCGTCCACCAGAGTTATCCCGCGTACGCCATCGGCCCCGATGCGGCCACGCCGTTGACCTGGCTGCGCCAGCGCCTCATCGAGGCGACGAGTTCCTGACCCTCCGTTCGGTAACGAGCACCTCGCCGCTGGAGCCGGTATCCACC
Organism: Nocardia sp. NPDC003999; assembly: GCF_053604885.1. Classification (NCBI taxonomy): domain Bacteria; kingdom Bacillati; phylum Actinomycetota; class Actinomycetes; order Mycobacteriales; family Nocardiaceae; genus Nocardia; species Nocardia sp. NPDC003999. The sequence continues at coordinate 2,192 of NZ_JBSGIB010000027.1, read as the reverse complement.
GCGCCTGATCCGAGTGCACTTCTGCACCGGTATCCGGGATCCGGTGCGCCGCGACCTGGCCGCGGTCCACGATGGCGTGCGCCTGTGCGGGCCTGTTCTCGGCCTGGTCGAACGGCACATTGCCCGCGACACGCGACCAGGTCGTCGAACACCTCGCCGAGACGCTGACCGCTTACCGTCGCCTGTACCGCCGAGCCCCGTCCGATGATTGACGGCAGCTGCCGTCAGTTCTAAATTGAAGGCACTTGCCGTCAGTTCGAAAGGTGCGTCATGGCCCTGTTCAACCCGAAGACCGAGACGTTCGAGGAGTTCGATCCCGCCACGCGGGCTCGGCTACGGTCGGTGGTCGACTTCTTCGAGCGGAAGGGCAAGCAGGCGCTCACCAGCGACGCGCACCGAGCGGAGTGGTACGAGGACTGGATGCGGTTCCTGGCGGAGAGCCGGATCATCGCCTACATGGCGACCCCGCGGGCGAGTTCGGGCGCGGATCCGGAGAAGCGCTGGGACACCGCGTTCATTTCCCGGTTCAACGAGATCACCGGCTTCTACGGATCGCAGTACTGGTATGCGTGGGGCGTCTCCACGCTCGGCCTCGCCACCATCTGGCAGAGCGCCAACGGCAAGGCGCATCTGCGTGCGGCCGAGGAACTCGACCGCGGCGGGATCATCGGGTTCGGGCTGTCGGAAAAGGACCATGGCGCCGACATCTACGCTACCGATATGCTGCTCTCTCCCGATGGCGCAGGGGGTTTCACCGCCACGGGCAGCAAGTACTACATCGGCAACGGCAACGTGGCCAGGATCGTGCCGACCATCGGCAGGCGCACCGACCTGGAGGGTTCCGACGCGTACGTCTGGTTCATCGCCGACAGCCAGCACCAGAACTACCGGCTGGTCAAGAACGTCATCCACGGGCAGAACTTCGTCTCCGCCTACGACCTGGTGGACTATCCCGTCTCGGCCGACGACGTACTCCACGTAGGCCGCAAGGCGTTCGACTCCGCGCTCGCCGCGGTCAACCTCGGCAAGTTCAACATCGGCATGGTCGCGTTGGGGATCGTGGAGCACTGTTTCTATGAGACGATCAACCACGCCGCCGCCAAGGTCCTGTTCGGGCACCCTGTCACGGACTTCCCGCAGGTGCGCCAGATCCTGAGCGACAGCTACGTGCGCATGACCGCCATGCGGCTCTACCACGAACGAGCGATCGACTACATGCGCTGCTCGACCCCCGAGGACCGCCGCTTCGTGATGTTCAACTCCATCGGCAAGATGAAGGTCACTCGCGAGGCCGAGCGCGTGTTCCGTGAACTCTCGGATGTCATCTCCGCCAAGGGATTCGAGAAGGACTCCTACTTCGCGACGGCACGCGGCACCATCGACTCGATGCCACGGCTGGAGGGCACCGCACACGTCAATATGGCCTTGACGTTGAAATTCATGCCGAACTTCTTGTTCAACCCCGCGGAACTGCCGCCGGTCCCGGTGCGACGGGATCCCGGCGACGACGAGTCGCTGTTCCGGCAACCGGGCGCGGCGGGGTTGGGCGCAGTGCGATTCGCGGATTGGCGGCCGGCGTACGAACGCTATCGGCACCTGCCCAACGTGGCATTGTTCGTCGAGCAAGCCGAGCGCTTCACTCATTTCCCCGTGCAGGCACCGCCTACCCCGGCCCAACTCGAGGATCTGGACTATCAGCTCGCGGTGGGGGAATTGTTCACGCTGCTGCCTTACGGACAGCTCATCCTGGAACAAGCCGAGATCAAAGGGGCGTCCGAGGACATTGTGGACTCGATCTTCGAGATATTCGTGCGCGACTTCTCCTCGTACGCGCTGGGAGTCTTCTCGAAAGCCTCCTCGACCACCGCTCAACAGGATTGGGCGCTGAGCGTGCTGCGTAAGCCGATCATCGACGTCCAGCGAACCGCGCGCCTGCACGACGAGGTGATGAGCCACGCGGGCGTGTTCGAAATGAACCCGTAGCCGGCTGCCCCTCCTCGACGGCGCACGCCGTCGCCGTCGAGGACGGTCGAGATTGCGCAGGAACCTGTTCCCGTACGCTTCTCTGTGAATTTCGAATAACTTTTCGCCGTGCGGGCGATGACCGAGCGCGCGGTTCGCCGGTGGGCAGCTCGCTGAGAATTTGTGGAGGTTGGCGTGGGCGTCGAGGTCAGGACCGAGAGTGTGACCAA
>NZ_JBSGIB010000026.1:0-96579 GCF_053604885.1 Nocardia sp. NPDC003999 | reverse complement strand
AGCGGATGCGCCGCTACCTCGTGGCCAGGGAACGGATGCGGGAATTCTCGTCGCAGTGCTACGCCGTCGTGCGCGCCTACGTGGTGGAGGCCGGCTCTCTATGGCTTCGCTGTTCATAGAGAGTGTCGGCCGGGTGGGGAGGGAGCCAACACCAAACATTTGGGACGGATAGGACCAGAAGGAAGAGAGACCACAAGGAAGGAGGACCACAAGGAAGGGGGTAGGTGAGTGGTTGCGTCAGGTGCGGAGGTGACGTCTAGAGCTGCGCCACCTACGGTGGCGTGTTCGCGCGCAAGGGCGCGCTCAGTGCTGCGGAGGAGTCGAGAGCATGTGCGGTGGTCGAGGGCACGCGAGTTCACCGATAGGGCAAGTTTGCGTGGCGCGCGTGCAGCACACTGCTGGGCGGGGGTTGGACCACAAGAGGAGGGTCCGGGGGACATCGCAACGGGTTGATTCGTTCGCATCAAACGAGAGACGTTGTTTGCGGGCGGACATGGTCGCCAGCGTCAACTTCTCCCACGGAAACCGCACCTCACCGGGAAGAGTGAAAGGACTGGGCAGGTGCCGCGGGTGCGTGCAACGATTCGTCGGTGAACAAGCGACAGTTGCAAGATGCGAACCGAGGGGTCCGCCTCCTGACTGGTCACATGCGTGCGACTGGTGAGTCTCTGGACGCTGCGATTGCTGCTGGTGACAACGCCGCTGGCTATGCGATGGCGGACCCCCTTGTTACCGTTGCGGCGATCTTGATCAGGCAGCTGAAAACTGCACTGCAAAGTGATACTTCAACAGCACTCGAACGGGCGCGGACTTTCTGTGAACCGGGGTACGAAGAATATCGCCTTGTAGCAGCCGGTCTGGTCGACGCAATCATTGCAGGGGAAGCGCCGCCAGGAATTGACGCTGGAGCAGGCGCGGTTGCCCTTGGCGCGCAGGAGATCGCACGGGGCGCAGCCTGCGCGATCGCTGATATTTCTGGCGAACATCGAAATGCGGTAGTGGCGCGCTTGCGCAGTCAGCTCAGGGCGCAGGGGGAGTCTGTGCAAATTTCAGATAAGGAAGGTGTCGAGGCGAATATGGAAGAGTACGCTGCCGACCCCAAGATGCGGCAGAGTCGGGTAGATGCCGCAGTGATCTTGGTACGGGCGATGCGTGCGGCGGCGGGTTCCCTTCACAACCGAGCAGTGGATATGCACGAGCAGGGACGAATTCAGGAGAGGGATTCGTACGAGGGCGTCAGCCGAGTCACCATGACGGCGGCAGCACTGGGTGCTGGTGCAATCCATCTCATCGACGTCGGCAACCACTACCCCGCCTACGCATTGCTCCGGCAGGTTGTCGAGACTGAGTTCGTTCTGTGGAAGTTTCAGCACGACCCCAGTTCGGTTGCGGCATGGCTGAACTCGGACCGTGAAAAGCGAGAGCAAGGATGGAAGCCCTCCCGGATCTATCGTGACGTCGACAACGACTATCGACAGAAGGACTATTCAGGGCATTGTGAACTTGGCGGTCACCCGACTCCGACAGGGACCTTGCTGGTGATGCAGCAACCAAGCGCGGTCGCTGAGGCAAGTCTGCTCGGGGACTTGATCAATCATTTAAAAGAGGCACAGGCCCATGTCGTAGCCGTGGCAGACGTCCTGGACAAGTGCAGTTCAAGCGCTACACAGTTGATCGACAATCCTTTGCGAGGGGAGCTTGAAAACATGCTCGCCCACTGGGGGCAAACCGACAGGTACATATTCAGCACAACCTATTTCTCCGATCCGCTGGACTAGATGTGCAACGTCGCTGATCAGATCAATCAGGTTGGATCGACAGCAATGTATTTTACTGTGGCGGTCACCGCTGAGCAGTGTGCATTGCTCTCTTAGGTCGTCGGGCTTCTACTTCGGGATGATGCGCACAGACTCGGGATCGAATGCCTTTCGCCCGCGCGGTGCCGAGTACAAGCGGACCTCGCACAATAACTCGATCACCGCTCGTCGGGCGGCGAGGTCGGCTTCGTTGAAGGCATCGACCGGTGAAGAGGCGCGCAAGATCTCGGATGCGGCCGTGCCCGCCGTGAGGCCGATTCGTTCGGTTTCCAGAGCTGCGATCTTGTCTTCCGTCTCTCGCTTGATCTCGGCGAATAGCTCGCCGTCGATCAGTTCCGCCTTATAGTCGGCGCGTGCTCGTTTGAGTCGATCACGTTCTGTCTGTTCTGCCCGGACGAGCGTTTCGATGCGGTCATCGTCCTGTTGGACAAGCAGATCAGCGAGATCCGGTTGGGCGAGTCTTCGTTCAACGAACTGCAACACGAAGCTGTCGACCATGTTTCGGACTCGCATGATGTGGCCTGCGCAGCGGTATCGGAGACCGTGCGCTCGGACGGGCGAGTCGCAGATACCGCAGAGGTATAGGCCGGATCCAAGGTGTTTGCGTTCGGTACCGGCGCGGTTGGACTTCCGCCGCGGGTCGTCCAGTCTGCGTTGCACATCAAGCCAGACCCCGTCCGGCACGATGGCTTCCCACATGCCGCGCACTGGTGCCCCGGTCTCGTCGCGAACTATTTCCCCATCGAGCATGCTCCAGCCCGCGTATCGCGGGTTTCGAAGTATCGAGATCACAGATGTTGGATTCCATGGTCGGCCGCTACGTGTTGGCAGCTGCGGCACCAATTTTGGAAGATCCTGGACCATAGTTCGGTCACCTACTGCACGAACGGTCGGCTCGGCGCCGGAGAGTGCAGCCGCTATGGCCTTCAGCGATGATCCATTTGCGAAGGCTTGGTACACCGCCCGGACCGCTTCGGCCTCGTCCGGTACCAGCTCGCCGTCGAGGGTGTACCCAGTGGCGCGGATGCCCCGCGGAGGTCGGCCCTTGGCGGCTCGCTGGCGTTGAGCGCGGCTTTGTCGTGCACCCTTTCGTTCCATCTCGGCCCGCGCGACCGCTGCCTTGATACGGGCGTACATCCGGCCACCATCGGTTTGCAGGTCAGCCTCACCGTTGGCGGTGACGAGCCGAAGCCCTTGCGTTTCAGCCGCATCGATCCAGTCCTCGAGCTGGCGAGGCTGGCGCGTCAGCCTGTCAAGGTCCCAGGTGATCAGGGCATTGAACCGGCCGGCCTTGTAGTCCTCGACCATCTGGTCGTAGGCGGGCCGGTTCTTCGCCTTGTTGAACGCGGAGATGCTGTTGTCCGTGTACGTTTCGACCACAGTCCACCCCTTGGACTTGGCGATGGCCTCGCAGTCCTCGCGCTGGCGCTCGACGGCGAGCCCTTCGCCGGTCTGGTCGAGGCTCACCCGCAGGTAGATCGCGGCGTGGACAGGAACGATCGACATGACGTGATTCTACTGCGGGATGTGGTCGAGTTCCGCTTCAACGTCTGAGGCGTTTGAAGCAGTAGTGCCCCAGGCTGTATCACAGCTGGTAGAAAGCTGGTTGCACTCTAATTGGTGACTTGGGCGGAACCGAGCCATTGTGGGCACAATGTGCTTTGGCGGGGCTGTCCGAGCGCAGTACGCGGATGGGGGAAGGTTCGCATCGGCACGTGCCATCGCCGCAATGGAATGGGATTTGGCACGCGGGGGTGTCAGTCCGTTTTGCTCGCCACCCGTCCGAGGCTGTGCTGCGTTCGCCGTCCTCGCCAGAAGCATGGCGGGGTGATGGAAGCCAGAATCCAGCGTAAAACGAGTACCGAAAATGGCGATGCCTGCGGGGAGAAGATCGTCGCTTCATGATGGGTGATGATGAATCAATGAAGGACAGCGTAGCTTGTCTCATCAAATATTAGCCAAATGGTGACACGTGCCGCCGGGCATGATCATAATTTGAGTTGGCGTGATTGGTGATGACGGGACAAGTGGGGTAGTGGTGACTACGGTATCGCAGCAAGCTATCGAAGATATCCGGAGCGCGTTCGTTGAAGCTGAAGTAGCTGCGAGGGGATACTCTTTCGCTAACTACGACGATGCCGCCGCTGCGGCCACAAATCTTCTGCGAAAGGCAGGCCGGATAGAGAGGTCCAGCCTCGACCTCTCCGTAGCTGTGCAGATTGCTCGACTGCTGGGGAAATATCGCGCAATTGCGCTAACTTATCAGCGCAAAGACCAAGCTGCGCTGGCAACCGCACGAATGGGACAAATATTTAGAGATCTTCTTGTTCCTAATCGGGATGAGGCCAGGTTGGCTGGTTCCGAAATGCTTGAGCGGTGCGCGAATGAATATTTAGTGCTACGCGACAGAAGAGCGGCAGGAATCGAGTTGACAAACGCGGGTCTTCTTCGTGTGGAAATGTACAACGCGACGACCGATCAATTGCAATATGCGATGAAGTTACTCCAACGCGGGCGTGATCTGAAAAAGGGGAATAGAGTCGACTGGGCATACAGCGAATTCAATATAGGTATCTGTCTGAAGAATCTGTATAAAAACAACCCTTCTCAATTGGAGCGGGCACATAAATGCCTGAAGGATGCATGCAAAGTGTTCGACGCTAGTGCGTCGGTTGAGAAATACCGCACAGCCTATCTGGCTGAGACGTGCGAAGCATTGATTGACTGGTGGAATGCGTCGCGGAATATCCTCATTGCGAAGTTGGTATCAAAAAATCTAAATGATATGCCTGAACAGTATCATGCTACGGATATCGACAGGGTGCAACTCTTCCACCTCTTAAAGAGCAATCCGCAAGCCATTGGGCTCTCGGCAACGCCTGATTGGGTGGCCGATGTTGGGCATCCGACCATACCACGAAACAGCTTTCCTGCTCCTGAAGTTCTTCTTGAGGAATTGAGGCAGGAGCTGGATCAGTTCCCTCCTGGTAGTGCAGACCACACGCGACTGAGATGGTTTATTCATAGAATTTCCTCAGAGCTGCTAGGACGCGATGACTTCGACGACGCGTTAGCTAGCATGTTGAGCGATTGGTTCGACAAGGGAAACTTTGAATCTTTCTTCGTCTACGCCCGAGACGTACTTCCGTCTGTGAACGTTAGCGTGGAAGCACGGAGAGGAATTTTAACTCGAATGCTGACATGCGTCGAGCACTTCCGCAGGACATGGGCTGAACGAGATATAGAGCGATTTTTGTTGCGTAATCCGGTTCAGCTTAGATTTGTCGCATGTCAGTTGGCGGAAGTTGGGAATTGGTCGGAAGCGTTCGATATGCTCGAACTCTCCCGTGGATTGTTATCGAGTGGTACAACCAGTTACAGCTCTGTGCCGATAATTAAAGACGAATCTCATTTTTGGTTGCATATTACACATGGGCCGGATGCAACTCACGCTATCGCTCGATATGCTAGCAACGGAAAAATCGCAACGTTTGGACGTTCCTTTTTTGGCTTATCCGGCAAGTACTTGGCTGGTTTGTTCTCTGGTCCGGAAGGTTTGCTCTCAGCGCAGTACGCGGGAGACATGAGTGGAGTGAGTACGGCGGTGAGCAGGATAGCGGCTTCCGTTCAGGAACTCGTAGAATGGGTGAAAATAAATTGCGTCAACAAACATGTAGTTGTAATGCCGGGAGGATTCTACCAGGCATTCCCTATTGCGACTCAAATTTATACCTCCTCGCTAGGTGACGCGATTCCCCAGTTCGCTTCGAGTGCTCCCTCTATGACTTTGGCGGCATCGCAGGCCGAGGCTCCTACTGTCAAAGAGGTGGGAATATGTGTGGCGGCTGATGTGGCAGGATTTTCGCCGTTGAAGTGGGCGAAGCTGGAAGAAGGATTGTCCCGGTCATCTACTGATCATCTTCGGTTTCGCGAGGTCACTGGAACCAAGGTGGATCTAATAAGTGACATGCAATTAGTCGACCTTATGCACTTTTCAGGGCACTCATACGCTGCGCCGGACCCTCTTGACTCATCTGTTGTTTTGCATGGAGGAAGTCTGACAGTCCGCGATATTCTAAAGTTGAGGTCTGTTTCAAAAACTTGTGTTCTGAGTTCTTGTCAGTCTGGGGCTACCTTCAACTTCGTCCGACAGGACGAGTATCTCAGCATACAGTCTTCGCTTTTCTATGCGGGCGCTATAGCGGTAATCGGCACCCTGTGGCCGGTCAAGGACTTTGTGGCCTTTATTTTTGGGATGCTATTTTATCGGACATTGAGTGTCGAAGCTGAGGTAATCCCCGCGTTCTTTCAGGCGATTCGTGACCTAGCGACCTTGACCCGGGAACAGCTTGATGAGCTGCTGTCGGGGCAAGATGTCGAAGCGCCGAAACTGTACTCCGCTCTGGGTGAACAAGAGATTGTATTCCCCGATTTTAGCGACCATGGCGCATATACCCTCATGCTGAGGTCGCCGTTCGCTGATCGGTGACACGTATACGTAGGAGCTATCCCAACGGTTTTCGGGACGAAGGTCTTCGACCCGCGTTGCGGGTACTTCGATGGATCGAGATGACCGACGTCGAGTTTCATGGTCGGCCGCGAGTTGGGAGTTGCAGCCGACTTGGAAACATCCGGCTCATCGTCATGCGATCCGACTGTTCACATTCGTCTCGGCGCCGTCAATCCAGCTTCGGATAAGCCTATGAGCGATGGGCTAGCCGTTAACGTCAGCGCGAGCACTGGGAGCAGATCGCCAAGCTAGCTAATTCGGAATGACCGCCGAGGGATATCCCCGCGACTGTGGGGCGCACCTCGGAGGCGAGTTGGTCCCAGACGAGGCCTAATCGGTCTGCGTGGCGTGCCAGACTTCTAACTGGCGCCTCGATCGCGCTTCCTGTTGCTACAGGGTCGGATTCTTACGGAAATGACTATTGCCGAAGCAGGAATTGTATCGGTTTAGGCTGCATTAATCGCTTCAAGGGAAGGTGAGACAGGTTGATTGTTGCGTTTGCCCGAAGGGGGGCGGAGCACATGGTGAATCGGTCGAGGTAGCAAGGTACAGTTGGCTGGTGATTGCCGCGGTTGTCTTTGATGTCGGAGAGACGCTGGTCGATGAGACTCGGGAGTATGGAACGTGGGCGGACTGGCTTGGCGTGCCCAGGCATACGTTCGCGGCGGCCTTTGGAGCCGTTATCGCAACCGGTCTCGACTATCGGGAGACGTTCCAGATCTTCCGTCCTGGGTTCGATCTCGATGAGGAACGGCAAGCGCGAGCTGATGCGGGGCAGGCTGAGTGGTTCGGTGAGGATGATCTCTATCCCGATGTGCGACCTGCATTGTCGAAGCTGCGGGAGATGGGGATTTGGGTCGGGATTGCCGGGAATCAAACAGTGCGCGCGGGGACTTTGCTCCGGGGGCTGGACCTGCCCGCCGACTTCATCGCTACCTCTGATGACTGGGGTGTGCACAAGCCTTCGCTCGAGTTTTTCGCCAAGGTTGTCGAGGCGGCGGGCCGACCAGCGGAAGAGATCATCTACGTCGGTGACCGTATCGACAACGATGTGGCTCCCGCCAAACGAGCCGGTATGCGGACGGCCTACCTTCTGAGGGGTCCTTGGGGGTGGATCCACCGCGACAAGAAGGAAGTCGCTGATCTGTCCGATTGGCAGATCAGCGACCTCAACGAACTGGCGAACATCGTGGTGGCAGAGAATTCCGCCGGTTAGCCGACCAAAGAATTGACGGTCGTATGCCAGTCGTACAACCGGGCGTCGAGCTCTCGGACCGAGGGCAAGGAATCCCACTGTGTGAGCGTTTGACGCACGGCCTTGATTCGATCCAGCGCAGTCGCATACCAGTTGCTCGCAAGTAGATTCAAGGCTTCCTCAAGGTATCGGCACGCCTGCTCGGGGTTCTTCTCCAGCACGGCTGCGGCGGCCGCATCGGCGAGATAGATCGACCTCTGCTTCGCATCCGCGGCGGGTAGGACGCTGAGTACTTCCTCCAGGGTCTCGCGCGCTTCGCGGCCTCGGCCGGCGAGGATGAGCGTGTTTCCTTTGAAGCCTGCGAGCCTGACTGGAGAAAACCAGTCGAACCACTCTGGTGACGGATGTGAGTTGCTGTCATGTTCGCCGTAGATTTTCTCGGCGTGATGGATGAGGGCAAGCGCCCGGCGTGGATCACCTAGCCGAGTTTCGACCTCTGCCTCGACAGCGTCCAGCCAAGCCATCGTCTCGGAGTTGGCGTTGCCCCTGCTCGCGAAAGCCCTTGCGGCACGCAGTCGTTCCCGAGCCTCCTCGGCGCGAGTTGCGTCGCCCGAGAACGCTGGTGCGAATGCCATGTGCGCGAGCGCGGCCGCGCCGAGAAGCGAATCTCCGGCTTCGTGCGCAGCTTGAAGTGCGAGTACGAGACTCGGTTGCGCGAGCTCGGGCTGTTGTAGATCGAAGAATCCCAAGCGCCCGGCCAGAAGACTCGATTCCGAGACGGCTCGTGCCAGAACCGTCTTGGCCGCGCCCGATACCCGCGGCAAGAGCTCGAGTCCGAACTGAGCATGCTCGGCGACAAGACGGTGCAGGCGGGCCGCTGGGGTCGACCAGTACAGGTGGCGATGGGACGCTGTGATCGCGGCGAATTCCTTCGCGACCGAAGTTGGCAGGAGTGATGCGGCTGCGCCGAAACCTCTGTGCGCAAATGGATGTGCGTGCCTGTCCGCGAGCTTCTGACCTGCACGTGAATCGCTCTCCGCTTCGGCCCACGGTGGTGAGAAGCCCAACTCGGTAACCGGCCGCTTGAAGAGCGCCTCCAGTGCCGCCGCGTGGTCGGGGTGTGGCCACGGCGGATTCGCGGATTCCCACCTACGGACCGTTCGGCTGGCGACCTCGATGCGTAGTCCGATCTGACGCGCAGCTTCCGTCACAGCTTCCGCGAGTGCTGTTTGGGATCGAAAGCCGAGCGCCTGCCTGGCCGCGCGGAGTGAAGCGTTCCCTGTCGATGCCATAGGGGCCAGGTTAGTCCACGTAGGGGACTCTCCCGCAAGGGAATTGCGTACGAAAGTCCTATTGATGTCCCCTCGCATGGCCTTTATGCGGCCGTTGAGTTTTGCGAATCTCATGAGAGATCTACAGCTGCCGCTCAGCGGAAGCGATGCTCATCCGAGCCGCGGCTGGCCAAAGTCAACGGGAGGGAAGACGGATGGTGGAACAGGATGTCGGCTTGTCAGGAGATGCCCGGCCGCGAATCACGGTCAGCATGTGCGGCGCCGCTTACGCGCGCGGAGTGACCGGCCCCATCGAGCAGGTCATGTGCCTGCTCTGTCAGCGGATGGTGCCAATGATCGATGGGCGGATCGGGGAGCACCGTACCGATGGGCCGGATATGTGCACATGGACGGGTGTCGAGGTCATCGATGACCGGCCTGCCGAACTGAGGGGAGGTGTGCGTTGACGTCGACCGGTCGCCCCCGGGCCATCGGATTCTTGCGGACGGATATCGCAGGCTCGCATCAGAAATGGTTGGAGACGACAATGCGGAGCTTGGCCAAGCGGCTCGGTTACGACTTGTGCAAAACGATTGCGCTGTCGGCGAAGACGGATGATCCGGTCGGGTTGTTGCTCGATCAGGTCGAGCGGAGTCAGGCGGAGGCGGTCATCGTGCCGGGGCGCGTGCATCTGGATGGTCACATCGAGCGGGTGATGCGGCGGGCCGATGTCATCTTCGATGCCGATGACGTGGAGGCTCGCTGGCCGATTACAGCTGTGATCGATAGGTGGCGTCCCTGACTCCGATTCTTTGTCGGGCTACCGCTTCGCCGTCGGACCACACCGCCCGCCGAAGCGAGCGGCTTGATCGGGGAGACCGGCATCCACCACGTCCATCACCGTGGGCAGTAAAGCGGCACGCATCGCATGACCCACACACCAGTTGTGGTGAGTGCGATCCGGTTCGTCATGCTGCCGAGAACTTCGCGATAGATGCGTGCCGAGGGCGCAGGTCGATCGGCAGGCCGTCGTCGGGGGTGGGGCCGGCGCACCAGGTGAGTGGTACCTGGTAGTCGGCGGGAACGGTCCATTCGTACCGCAGCAGCATTCGGTGCATGATCGACTTCACGGTCATTCCTCCTCTTCACCCCGGGCACCGCGCAGGCCGCCGCGAAGTTCGCCGGTTGACATCATCGGCATGAGCGCACACTGCGGTTCGCCAGAGCCAGTCGGGCCGGAACGTCAACTCTGACCCTCTGCATAGAAGTAGTGAAGCCCGCACATCGCTGTTGGTAGAGAATCTGCTGAGCCCTCATCCGGGTATCCCGGGAGGGACTCGGCCGTACCGCGGGGCTGCGCGCTGAACGGTTCGGTCGGCGCGGTATGCGGCTGAAGCGGCTTGCCGGGCGATCGGCTATGGCCGGGCTGCTGTCGACCCGAGTGGTGGCCTACCCTTCCGCAGCGGACGATTACCGGAGTCGCCGGTCCGGCGCTTGTGACGACCCTGGAGATGAGGCGTGATGACGAGGGAAGAAGGCTTCGATCGTCGGATCGAACCGTTCCGGACGGAGCTGCTGGCGTACTGCTACCGGATGCTGGGCTCGGCGCACGACGCTGAGGACCTGCTCCAAGACACGTATCTGCGGGCGTGGCGGGCGCGGGAGCAGTACGACGAAACGCGCAGCTCACTGCGCACCTGGCTCTACCGGATCGCGACCAACGTCTGCCTGACCGCGCTGCAGACTCGCGGCGGCCGACCGCTGCCATCGGGACTGGTGGCCGCGGCGGATCCGCTCGGGCCGTTCGTGCGGGGAGAGCACGCCGCCTGGCTGCAGCCCTTACCGGATTCGTTGCTGGACAACGCCGATCCGTCCGCGACCGTGATCGATCACAGCAGCCTGCGCTTGGCATTCGCTTCCGCCCTGCAGCACCTGTCGGCGCGTCAGCGCGGTGCGCTGATCCTGCGTGAGGTGCTCAGCTTCTCCGCGGCCGAGACGGCGGAGATTCTCGGCACCACCGTCGTATCGGTGAACAGCTCCGTGCAGCGGGCGCGCACCCGCCTGAAAGAGGTCGGGGTCGGGTTGGAACGGGTCCGCGAACCGTCCACGACCGAGCAGCGCGCCTGGGTCGAGCGCTACATGACGGCGTTCGCGCGCGCCGATATCGAGGGCCTCAAGCGTCTGCTCACCGAGGACGTGATTATGGAGATGCCGCCGATGCTCAACTGGTTCTCCGGCCGCGGCAACTACGGCCTGTTCATGGAATGGGTCTTCGAGGCGGCCGGGAAGGACTGGGTTCTCCAGCAGGTCGCCGCCAACGGGGGCCAACCCGGATTCGCCGCCTATCAGCGCGTCGGTGGCCGGTACGAACTGCACACGCTCCAGATCTTCACAGTCACCCCCGAGGGCATCAGCCGGAATTCGGTGTTCCAGGATCCCGAGATTTTCGCGGCTTTCGGCCTGGCGGCCCGACTCGACGCCTAGACCCAAGAGTTTCCTTCCAGCGGCGCGATGAGTTCTGATGCCGCCGCCGGTATGTATTCCCGAGGTCGCCGGAACACTGCAGGCGATCCGACCACCAAGGGAGACTCCGATGTCGAACCATCGCGCCGCAGACGAGGCCGCGATCCAGGCCGTGCTGGCTGATTCCTACAAGGCGTGGGAGGCGGGCGACGCCGACGCCATGGTCGCCAACTACACCGTGGACGCGACTGCCATCATGGCGGGCTCGCTCCGCGACAGTCGTGAGGTGATCCGCCAGAGCATGGCGCTGGCCTTCGCAGGGCCGCTCGCGGGCAGCTCAACCTACAACAAACAGCTCAGCGTCCGCTTCATCGGCGAGGATGCCGCGATCGTCATCAGCGAATCCGCCATCCTGTTCGCCGGCGAGACCGAAGTTCCCACCGACGAGCGCAAGGTGAACGCGACGTGGGTCCTCGAGAAGCGCAACCATCAGTGGCTGATCGCCGCCTATCACAACAGCCCGGTACTGGCGCCTTCCCAGTGAGCCGCGGCGTGAACCAGCCACCGCACTGACTGGACGGCCCTCATCCGCCGATGTGGATGAGGGCCGCCCGTCGCAGGGTGTATCGCGCCCTCGCGCTGGCGCTGCAAAGAAGTAGGGTAGCGCGCGTATCGCTGCTGGTAGCGACTCTGTTGAGCCCCCATCTGGTATCTGGTGGGGCTCCGTCGTTCCGCCATCCAGCCCGCTAGCCGGTTTCGATGAGCGCGCTATGCGGCTATTCGAGACTGGTGGTAGGGCTTGATCCGGGCCAGGATCGAGTCTCGGTGCCCGGTGGGGGCTACCTATGGCCGTCGGCGGCCGCGGTGAGTCGGTAGGCCAGGGCGCGTACGGCGTCTTTGAGGGTGTCGGGGTGTTCGATGACGAACGGGCGATTCAGGCCGGCGAGGACTGGGGGAATCCAGTCGAGTTGTTCGGCCCGGATTCGGACCCGGACCCACGGGCGGGTGTCGGCCGGCGGTGAGTCGATCTCGTGCATGGTCGCGATCGTCGCGGGGAGCAGCGGGCGGACCTGGCTGAGCGTGCCCTGCACTCGGATCGATACTTCGTGCCGGTAGGGCGCCGTGGCAAATGCGGACAGTAGGTGAGCTGCCGGCTCGAATCCGATGGGCGGAGTGAACGTTCCGGGCAGTGTGGTCACCGCGGTGATCCGGTCCAGCCGGAACTGGCGTAGTTCGTCGCTGTTGCTGTCCTGTCCTGTGAGGTACCACCGGCCGGAGTGGTCGACGAGCCCGTAGGGGTGCACGGTCCGCTCGCTGGGCCGCCCGTTTCGGTCGGTGTAGTCGATCGCGACCGGTCGGTGCTCGCGGGTGGCCTCGGCGAGGCGGAGCAGGACGGCGGTCTCGACAGCGGCTTCCGGGCGAGCGTCGGCGGTGAACTCGGCGGTGTTGATCAATGCGTCCAGCCGGGCCGTCAGGCGGGCGGGCAGGACGCGGCGGAGTTTGGCCGTAGCGCTGTCGGCTGCGCGGGCGGAAGCTGTCGATCGGTCGGCGCCGTGGTTGGTGAGGAGTCCGAGTAACACCGCCACCGCCTCGTCGTCGGTCAGCATCAGCGGCGGCATTCGGTACCCGGGGGCGAGCTGGTAGCCCCCGTAGCGGCCCCGAGCCGATCGGACGGGGATATCCAGGTCGGTGAGATGGGTGACGTATCGCCTGACGGTGCGTTCATCGACGCCCAGCCGTCCGGCCAGTTCACCGACGGTATGGGTACCGCCGGCCTGCAACAGCTCGAGCAGGGCCAGCACGCGGGCGGTGGGGCGCGTCATCGGGAAATTCTCGCATCTATACCGGGCGGAAACTGTCCGGTATCGACTCTACGGTGGCATGCGGCGGCGGAACTTCCGCCTCATCCGACAGCAGGAGCACACAATGAAGCTCGTCTCGATCCGCCTGATCACCGATGACATCCAGCGGTTGGTCAGCTTCTATCAGCACGTGACCGGTGTCGAAGCAACTTGGGCTACGCCGGATTTCGCCGAAATCGTCACACCGGCCGGCGCACTCGCGATCGGAAGCACCCGCACCGTGGCGCTGTTCGCGGCAGGCAGCGCGCGCCCAGCCGACAACCACACCGCGATCATCGAATTCCTGGTCCCCGATGTCGATGCCGATTACCGACGGTTGCGGGATGCGGTCGAGGATTTCGTCAACGAGCCCACGACGATGCCGTGGGGGAACCGGTCGTTGCTGTTCCGCGATCCCGACGGCAACCTGATCAACCTCTTCACACCGGTCACCGCGCAAGCCGTCGCCAAGTTCGCTTCTTGACATCCGCTCATCGGCATGAGCACGCACTCGAGTCGACTAGAGCCAGACCCGTGAAAGCGGAACCTCGATCGGTGATGGGGCGGCTCCGCCCGATCCGCGCTGCGGCTAGATGGGCTGGCGGGTTTCGTCGAGACCGGCGATGCCCTCGGCGAAGCCGACGGCGGGCTCGTACTTCAACTCGCGGCGGGCCAGGGTGATGTCGTATCGCCTTGGCAGGGCGAGGAATTCGATCTCGAATCGGGTCAGTGGCGGACGCCCGGGCAGCGGCAGGGTGGACCAGAGCCATTCGGCGGCACGGGCGAGGGCGAATAGCGGCCCGGACGGGACCGACCGAGTCGGCATCGACGCGCCCTGGGCAGCGAGCACGCCGGTCAGAAACTCGCGGACCGGCATCGGCTCGGCGTTGGCGATGAGGTACGTGCCGCCGGGCGTGCCCTCGCTCAGCGCGGCGGCGACAGCGGCGGCGACGTTGTCGACGTGGACATGTTCGAAACTTGCCATGCCGTGATCGATCAGCGGCAGCTTGCCGGCGCGGGCGCGGGTGGCCAGGTCGGCCAGCTGCCCCGAACCCGGACCCCAGATGAAGGTGGGCCGCAGCACGATCGTCTCGATCACATCCGCGTGCGCGCGGATCAGGTGTTCGGCGGCGAGTTTCGCTTGGCCGTAGCGCGAGCTGGGCACGGCCGGGGTGGGCTGGGATTCGGTGATGTCGAGCAGCGGCCGGCCATCCTGCAGCACTGATTCACTGCTGATATAGACGAATCGGCGTACACCGTGCCGCACGGCCGCAGCCAGCACATCGCGCGTGCCCTGCACGATCGCCTCATCGAGGGCACGCTGAGGAGCCCACGTCGACACCAACCCCGCCGCATGAACGACGACGTCGATACCGGCCAGCCGATCTTCCCAGGCCGCCACGTCCTCGAGGCTGCCCGGCACGACGGTTACCTGCGGAATGCGCCTGCCCGTGCCCCGGACCAACGTCGATACGTCGTGTTCGTCGGCCACCAGCCGATGCACCACACGTTGCCCCAAAAACCCGGTCGCACCCGTAAGCAGCACCTTCATCCCTATCGTCCTTTCTCGAAAGTAACTTGACCAGTCATCATAGTATGATCGTAGCTTGACCGGTCGGCATAGTATTCTGGAGACATGCCTCGTCCCCCATCCGATTCCCGGCCGCGCCTGGTGGCGGCCGCCCGCGAGTTACTGCAACGCCAGGGCTATCAGGCCACCGGGCTCAGTGAGATCGTCGCTGCCAGCGGCGCCCCCCGGGGCTCGCTGTACTACCTGTTCCCGGGCGGGAAGCAAGAGCTGGCGGTCGCGGCGATCGAGGAATCCGCGGAGGAGTTCACCCGGTTGATTCGGGAAACTGCCGCCCACGCGCCGGATGTGCGCTCCTTCTGCGAGCAATTCGCCCTGCACTTGAGCCGCGGACTCGTCGAATCGGGCTATCTGGGCGGGTGCCCGGTCAGCACGGTCACCCTCGATTCCGCTCCGCGCTCCACCGCACTCACCCTCGCCTGCCGTGACGCCTATCGGCAATGGCGCACCGCCTTGACCCAGGCGCTGGTGCGGTACGGCATTCCGGCGGCGCGCGCCGAACGGCTCGCGGCACTCATGCTGTCAGCGGTCGAGGGTGCCATGATCATCGCTCGTGCCGAATGCTCCACCGTCCCGCTGGACGACATCCACCTCGACCTGGCCGCTCTCGCGATCGCAGCCACTGATTCCACTGGGACCCAAACGTCCAGGGCGACCGAAGGATAAGCTTCGGCACTCCAGACTCTGTCGTGCGTCTTATGGGACTGTCGCGGAGTGATCGGGCCCTCGCCTCGACCGCGGTTCTGAGCATCCTGTACTGCCGAATTCGCTTTCAGGTCAGAGAAGTTCAGCGCGATAGGCTTTCGGTCATGAAGCGGCCAGACCAGAGCTCTCCGCCGACCTACGATGAAGCGCTGCGAATCGCGCGCGATCTGGTGCGGGATCCCGACACTCTTGTCCCATACCCCCACCAGGGGCTGGAGAATGCTCGCTACGGGCAAGGTTTCGCGTTCTTACAGACAATCGGAACCGACCGCGGCGAGATGGACGGCTACGTCCTGGTGACCACGACCAGTTACGGCAGCGGGCTACTGTCCGCGAGCGGAGACACCATCGAATCGGTAATCGCCGAACACTTGTCCCAAGCCGAACATGCCAACAGACACATCCCCGACAGCGAACTGTCGGTGGCGCACCGCCTGGCGCTCGAGGCCTACGACGGCGGCCTCACACGCATAGGCGAGATACCCCGGAGCGGAGCGATCGCTCCCGAGGTAGCCGACTACGCCGAGTTCCTTCTAATCGGACTGCGGCGCAGGGGCGTCCGAGGAGACTCGGCACGCAGCATCTTCGCCCGCAATGATTTCCTGATGCAAAGTCCGGCCGCTGGGCGTCGATACACGCAACCCTGCCCGCACTGCGACCGGCCGACGATCTATGAGGAACGCTACCCCCGCGCGGTCTGCGATCACTGCCTGAGCCGCACCACCGACCACGCCGGGCGCCGGGTCAGGGGTTTCAACACCAGTATGAGTGGCGGGATGATCTGCTACTACGCGGATACGCTCGAGCACCCGGACGGCTCCGGCTCCCAGAAGGAGGAATGCGTCGAGACCACTCGAACCGGGGCATGTTTTATCGACGGACACCCCGCGACCATGCAGGAGGCACGTTTCGGCGGGATCGTCGTCCAGATGGAGCCCCGCAAGTCGGCACGTCGGAGGTGGTTTCGGTAGGCCGAACGAGCCGTAGTGCCCGCATACCGCGTCGACCCAACCATCAGCACCCGTCAGCGGTGACCATCGTCGTGGGGTAACGGGTCGGACGCTGTGTCAGTCACCGTGTCAGGTCGGCATCAGTGCGCTGTCAGCCGCTCCGGACAAAGTATGCCCATCGAACAAAACGGGCCCGGATCGACACCGGTTCGGGCCACTGCCACAACGGTTTTCGAAGGAGCACAAAATGTCCGCCACCCTCACCCTGACCGACCAGGACAAGGCCACCGTCCGCTCTGCCGCCTACGGCGCGGTTTCCTTGCTCGCCGCCGCCTCCGATAAGCCCCACAAGGCCGCCACCGCCGGCTCTATCGCGTTGACGTCGGCGACCGGTCGGGTCGGGCACGTGCTGAACGCGAAGTCCAAGGACATCCACCTGACCGGCAGGACCGTCGCCGAGCTCGCCGACCAAGTGCTGCCGGCCCTGGCTGCCGCGGTGGCTCTGCTCGACCAGCAGGA
This sequence comes from Nocardia sp. NPDC003999, assembly GCF_053604885.1. NCBI lineage: Bacteria > Bacillati > Actinomycetota > Actinomycetes > Mycobacteriales > Nocardiaceae > Nocardia > Nocardia sp. NPDC003999. Next base: position 79,720 of record NZ_JBSGIB010000026.1, on the reverse strand, counting down.
TCCCGCCGAGGCCGACAACTTCCGCAGCACCGTGCTGGTCGCCCTCGAAGCCGCTGCCGCAACGAGCCGCAACGGTCAGCCCGGCCCCGTCGTCGACGAGATGACCCGCAAGGTGGCTGCGGCTCTGCACGCCGCGTGAAAGAGCGGAGGCCAACCGCCGCGGGTCGCCGAATGAATCCCTGAGATTCCCTCAGCACCGTCGATCTCGGGAATACCGCGCTGACCGAACCGGCCAGCGCGGTATGCGGCATTTGCAGTGCGTTCGAAAGGTCAGGCCGATGATGTTCGGGCGTTTTGCAGAACCGTGCGGCGGTGTGGGCAGCGTTCCCGATCTCGGACCGGCAGGAGCCGCGCTGAGCGTTGCCGCCCGCACCTGGGGAGCCGTCGCCGCCGCGCCGTAATGGTCGTTGCGCGATAGGATCCAGCTGCCCGGTTTCCGGCTCCGATGATCGTTGTTCAGTAAAGGGAGTCCGAGCGGATGGATCGCCGGAAGAAGGAAATCAGTCGGCGCGGTGTGTTGCTGGCGGCCGGAGCAGCGATCGCACTCACCGCATTGGCCCAGCCCGCGCAGGCGGTGACGATCACGCGGAAAGTTTCCCCGGGCCCGGAGGAACCGGGGAGGCGGGCGGACCTGGCGGAACAGGCCATCGTGCAGCGGCACGTGCGCACGCTCTGGGGTCAGCCGCAGATGCGGCTGGGCACGCTCGTCTGGCCAGGGTCCTTGCTGGACCAGTCGTTCGCGCGATGGTGTTACTGGTGGCAAGCCCACCTTCTCGACTGTGCGGTGGACGCCGCGTATCGTGCCGGCACGCCCGAACGCATAGACCGGGTCGTCGCCATCGCACGCGGTATCCGTACCCGCAACCTCACCGGCTGGACCAACCGGTACTACGACGATATGTCCTGGTTGGTATTGGCACTCGAACGCGCCGACCGGCTGCTCGGCGTCCGCTTCGGCGACGCCGTCGGCGAGCTGCGAGCCGGTTTGATCGAGGGATGGAATCCGGACGTCGGTGCGGTGCCCTGGCGGTCCGGCGACGAGTATTACAACACCCCCGCGATCGGTCCGACCGGCATCGCTATGGCGCGTTTGGGCGAACTGTCGCGCGCCGGACAACTCGCCGATTTCCTGCACACTCGATTGCGCGACACCGCCAGTGGCCTGGTTCTCGACGGTGTCCATGAGCCCGGCGGACGAGTAGAGCGGACCGTCCACACCTACTGCCAGGGGGTGGCCATCGGGTTGGAGACCGAGCTGGCGCTTCGCACAGGTGAATCGCACCATCGCAGGCGCGTGGCAGATCTCGTCGCCGCGGCGGGGGACAGGCTCACCGACGCCGGGGTGATCGTCGCGGCCTCCGGCGACGACTCCGGGCTGTTCATGGGCATCCTCGCCAGATATCTCGCGGAAGCCGCACTGTCCTTGGGCGACACCACCGCGGCGAATATCGTGCACGCCTCCGCGCAGGCGGCCTGGAAACACCGCGCCGAGGTGGATGGGCTACCACTGTTCGGTGTGGACTGGACCCGCCCGATCACGGTGCCGGCGCATCCGGAAACCTTTCCCCAGTTCACCCACTCGTCCGCCGCTTCGTCGGCGAACCTGAGCAGCGATCTCTCGGTACAGCTGAGCGGGTGGATGCTGCTCGAAGCGGATCACCAGCTCACCGCCGCGGGCCGCTGAGCCCATGGGGGAAGCGCGGCGCGCAGGGACTTCTACCGCTTTTACCTGGAAGCCAGGGAGCAAAGACTCGATCGGAGGTGCATCCTGCGGCCCATCGACATCGCCCGGGAACACGGGTTGTCCGCACAGGCGATCCGCAACTACGACGACGCGGGCATCCTCCCGCCGACCGAGCGCAGCGAGACCGGTTACCGGCGCTACACGCTCCTGCACGCGCAGGCGCTACGCGCTTTCCTGGCGTTGCGCGGTGGCCACGGGCACCAGCAGGCAAGGGAGATCATGCGCGCGGCCAACCGCGGCGATACCGAGTCCGCCTACCGGCTCATCGACGCCTCCCACGTCGCGCTGCTCACCGAACGCGACACACGCACCGAGGTCGCCAAGGCCTTGGGCAGTCTGTCCACCGCGATGCCGACTCCGGTCCACGGTCGACCGTTGACCGTGGGCGAACTCGCACGCCGAATCCGCGTGCACCCGGCGACCCTGCGCACCTGGGAGACCCAGGGCATCCTGCGCCCCGAACGCGATCGGGCAACGGGCTATCGCCAATACGGACCGGACTGCATACGCGACGCCGAGATCGCACGACAATTGCGCCGAGGCGGCTACCTGCTGTCCCAGGTCGCGCAGTTCATCGAGTCACTGCGCGAGGCAGGCGGAGCGGACGCGCTGCGGGCTTTCCTCGACTCCTGGCAGGACCGGCTGACCGCGCGCAGCCGCAACCTGCTCGCCGGCGCGGCCCAGCTCGATGCCTACCTCACGATGCTCGATCGCACACCCCAGGAATGATCCACAATCCGCGGAGCCGCGAGGACTGTGTCGACTCGCTCGGTGCGGCGAGTGGGGTAGATGCCGGTCTCCAGGCGCAGTAGACCCTTGTCAGCCCGCGTTGCGAATCTGGGTCAGGAATTCCGGGTTGGTTCCGGTTTGACGGAGGCCGGTCAGTAGCAGTTCGAGCGCTTGCTGCGGGTCGCGGCCCGAGAGGGTCTTGCGCAGGGACCCCGTGGCCGTGAGCTCGTCGGCGGACAGCAGCAGTTCCTCTTTGCGGGTGCTGGAGCGGTCGATGTCGATCGCGGGGAACAGACGGCGGTCGGCGAGGTGCCGATCGAGCTTCAGTTCGGCGTTTCCGGTCCCCTTGTATTCCTCGAAGATCACGGTGTCGGCCAGCGAGCCGGTCTCGACCAGGGCAGTGGCGATGATGGTGAGCGAGCCGCCGTGCTCGATATTTCGTGCGGCGCCGAGGAATTTCTTCGGTGGCGCGAGTGCCCCGGCATCGACGCCGCCGGAGAGGATGCGGCCGGACCCGGCGGCCGCCAGGTTGTAGGCGCGGGCAAGCCGGGTCAGCGAGTCCAGCAGCACGACGACGTCGTGATCCATTTCGACAAGGCGTTTCGCGTGTTCGATGGCCAGTTCGGCGAGTGCGATGTGGTCCTGGGCCGGTTGGTCGAAGGTCGCGGCGGCGACCTCGGCCGGTACCGCTCGGGACAGGTCGGTCACCTCTTCCGGGCGTTCCCCGACCAATACCAGCATCAGCTGGCATTCGGGATGATTCTTGGCGATGCCGTGCGCGATGGCTTGCAGCACAGAGGTTTTGCCCGCCTTGGGCGGTGCGACGACCAGCGCGCGCTGGCCCTTGCCGATCGGCATGACCAGATCGGTGACGCGGGTGGTCAGTTCATGCGGCTCGGTCTCCAGCCGTAGACGGTCCTGGGGATAGATGGGGATCAAATCGGCGAAGTGCGGTCGCGCTCTGGTATTGCCGGGTGGCAAGCCGTTGATGCTGTCCACTCCGACAAGCGGTGCGAGTTTGGCGCCTTCACGTTTCGGTCCGACCGTGCCGGTGACGGTATCGCCGCGGCGCAGGCCGTGCTCGCGGATCAAACGCGCGGGCACATGAGCGTCCCGCGGTCCGGGCAGGTAACCGTCGACGTGCAGCGAGGCGTGGTTGTGCGTGATGTCGAGGATGCCGGTGACCGATGTAGTCCGGTTCTCCCCGGTGGGGCTGTCTTCACTGTGGATAGTGTTGTCTTGCATGGTTTTCTCCTACAGGGGGCAATGAATGTGGCGGGTTGCCGATGAATGCCGCCTACGGGAATGACGCTCGTTGCATGCGCCGTTAGGTGGCTGGGCGCTGTCTGCTCCGGACGTGCTGCCGGCGCACGGTATACGAGACCGCCGTGGCGACTGTGGATTCTTGTGGGAGGGGGTCGACACCTACATCCACAAGATGGAGACCGCCTCACGGTAGCGGCATCAGCGACAACACGCAATAGCGCCCGTTTGTTCCCCGCCGTAGATCAGCCGAACTGCTCAGCACGCGAGCACGACTGCGCGCTGCTCGAGAGAACCGCTTCGTGCACCTTGTGAAGTCGCGAATATGCTGTGGCACAGGCACTTCAGACCCAGGCTTGCCTGTTTGTCCAAGCGCGCGGCATGGAGTGTGTACCGCCGGCTGTGCTCGGGTGATGCGCGGCGGTGATCGGCAGACTCGTGCTCGGGTCAGTTCCCGCGTCGACGTTGCGAGTCAGGCGCCCAGTCCGGCTCCTGCGCCGCGGGGACGGCTCCGTCGGTCCGTACCCGGTAGGCGATCTCGACCGACCCGCCCGGCAGCGCGCGCGAGGCTTCGAATTCCAAGCCCGTATCGACGCTCAGGGCATCAGTGAGGCGCACTCCTCCGCCGACCAGGAACGGCAGGACCACCAGCTCCAGCTTGTCGAGCGCGCCGAGCGCACGAAAGGTGTCGACCGTGCGGGGACCGCCGATGAGATGGACATCGCCACCGCGATTGGCGGCGCGCAAGCGCTCGAGCAGTCGAACCGGATCGCTTTCGACGATGACATCGTCGGGCGTGCCCTCCGGACGACGCGAGCCGAGCACGAACACCCGCAAGCCCGGCCACGGCCACCGGTCGTTTGTGAGCGCCGGTTCGAACGTGGTCCGGCCCATCAGCGCCGCCTCGACAGGCTCGAGGAATTCCGCGATGCCATGGCTGCCAGGCCCGTGGAGCGGATCCAGCACCTGGGGCGGCCAGCCGTTCGGAGTGGTCACATAACCGTCGGCACTCATGCACAGGCGTGCGCGGATCTGCATGCGGCTGTCTCCTGTCAGATCGGTCATGTGTGTCAGGACGGGCCCCCCGACCGAAAATCATCGGTCGCGGCGGCCGGCCTAGCCTTTCGGCATTGCGGCACAGGCGAAGTCGTGTGCACATCTGGAGTGGAACCGGTACGGGGTCGGCCGACGCTGTATAGGTAAGGAAGGCAGGGTGGCAAGCCGGTTTCGTTGCAAGAAAACGCAATCGGGCTGCGGCGGTCGGACGTTTTCGGAACAACTCCTGGGGCGATCGAGGATGATTTCAACATTGAACGATTTGTATTGCCGCGACCGTATTAGCTGACCTCGGTGCCGAATGCGGAAATATCGCGACGAGGCGGGACTCACCTATCGATCCGAGCTGTAACGGCACGATCGGTTGCGATTCCTTGGATTCGACTGCCTTTTCTCGAATCCGGCGTGAGCAGGTGCCTGCGGACGAGGCTGCCCCACTGTCTTACATGCCTATTTGTACTGCTCAGCCGGGGTTCGTGTGATGGAGCGAGATCGCGGCGATGAGACTCGTGGCGAGATCGGGCGGTCGCGACTATTGCGGCTACCGTGTGGCGCGGTCGTATACTCCCTTTATGGCGGACGGATCATCCTCCACCGAATTGCCCGAGGCGCCGGTTCTCGTGGTCCAGACACGGGAACGCGTCTATCGGCTCCGCGCTGGTGGTGCCTATAACGTCGGTCGCGATCCGGCGGCCGATATCGTTGTCTCCGATCCCCGCGTTTCGTCGTTGCACGCCGTTCTGGAGCGTGGTGCGGACGGTTGGAAAATCGAGGACGCGCACAGTCTCAACGGCACGTTCTTCGACGGTCACCGCGTCGATCGGATGGTGATCGATCACGACGAGACGTTCCAGCTCGGACACGCGGTGGACGGCGAGAAATTGGCTTGCTCGGTGGAAACCCCACCCGAGCAGGAACCCGATGGCGATGCCGGCGGCGACACGATGATCGTGCCGAACCCCGGCTACGCTCTCGACGACGAAGCAACGGTCACGAAGTTCGATCCGGGCCTGCCCCGGCGGGTGTCGCGGTCGGCGCCTCCGGCGGACCACCCCAGCGCGGTGGTCCGGATAACGTCGCCCACTCTCCGAATCGGGCGCGCCGCGGACAACGACATCGTCGCGCACGATCTCATGGTCTCCCGCCATCACGCCGAGTTGCGGACGATCGGTGCGGGCAGATACCGGATCGTCGACCTCGACAGCCACAACGGCACCTACGTCAACGGAGCCCGCGTCGCCGCCGCCGATCTGTCCGAATCCGACTTGATCGGAATGGGCCATACCACCTTCCGGTTGGTCGGCGACGAACTGCGCGAGTTCGTCGACACCGGTGACGTATCGGTCTGCGTGCAGAACATCACCGTCCGGACACCCGAGGGCAAGGTGTTGATGGACAGCGTGAGGTTCCCCATCCCGGGGCGGTCGCTCGTGGGGGTGATCGGGCCGAGCGGGGCGGGCAAATCGACACTGCTCGGCGCGATCACCGGGTTGCGGCCCGCGACCGAGGGGACGGTGCTCTACGACGGCCGCGATCTGTACACCAACTACGACGAACTCCGCCACCGCATCGGATTGGTACCGCAGGAAGACATCCTGCACAACCAGCTTCCGACGCGCCGGGCGCTGCTCTACGCGGCCGAGCTGCGTTTCCCCGGTGACACGGGCCGCGAGGAGCGCGAGCAGCGGGTCGACGAGGTCCTCGACGAGCTCGGCTTGGCGCGGCACGCCGACACCCGCATCGATCGGCTCTCGGGTGGGCAGCGCAAACGCGTGAGCGTCGCACTGGAACTGCTGACCAAACCCTCCTTGCTGTTCCTCGACGAACCGACATCCGGTTTGGATCCCGGCTTGGACAAGACGGTCATGGAAATGCTGTCGGGACTGGCGCACGACGGGCGTACGGTCATCGTCGTCACCCACAGCGTCGCGAACCTCGATGCCTGCGACCGCCTGCTGGTCCTGGTGCCCGGCGGCCGGCTGGCCTACTACGGTCCGCCCGCGGAAGGGTTGCTGCAGTTCGCCGCGGGGAGCTGGGCCGAGGTGTTCCAGGCTTTCGACCGCGAGGAAGAGCGGGACTGGGCCGGTGAGTTCCGGGAGTCGCCACGCTACGACCGCTACGTGTCGGTCGGCCCGACCGATGATGTCGTCCCCGCGGAAGTGCACACACCGACGCCGCCGCCACCGTCGCAGTCCAAGTTCAGCCAGCTCAGCACGTTGTGCAGGCGTTACCTCGCGGTGATCGCCTCGGACCGCAGTTATCTGGCGCTGCTCGGTGTCATGCCACTGCTGCTCGGTGGGTTGATCGCCGCCGTGCCGGCCGGTCAGGGATTCACCGGTGCGCCGGGAACGAACGTCGATGCCGCGACCAAGCTCATGATCCTGGCGTTCGCGGCATGCTTCGTCGGCACCGGCAACTCGATCCGGGAGATCGTCAAGGAACAGACGATCTATCGCAGAGAACGCGCGGCAGGATTGTCGGCCGGCGTCTATTTGATGTCGAAACTGCTGGTCCTCGGCGTGATCACCACGCTGCAGGCGGTAGTGCTCGTCCTGATCGGCACCATCGGGGTCAGTATGCCGCCCACGGGGCTGTTCACCTCGGTCGAGCTGGAATTGATGCTGATGATGGCGTTGCTCGGCATCTCGTCGCTGGCACTCGGCTTGCTGGTGTCGGTATCGGTGAACACCTCGGAGAAGACGCTGCCGTTACTGATCGTGCTGTCCATGGCGCAACTGGTGCTCACCGGCGGTCTGGTGCGGCTGCCCGGCACTCCCGTCCTGGAGCAGCTGGCATACATCGCGCCGGCTCGGTGGGGGTTCGCTGCGGGAGCCGCCACTCTCGACCTCGATACCCTCTCCCCGCATGACGGGGGCCCCGACCCGCTGTGGAAACACACCATCGGCACCTGGCTGCTCGATATGGGAGTGGTCGCCGGTCTGGGAGCCATCTTCCTCGCGCTGGCCTGGTATCGCCTCTACCAACTGCGTCCGCGGCGCCGCGGCGCCCGCCGCCCCGCAACGATCTGACGTCTTCGCGCGCCGCGCCGGCGCGCGCACGTGGCGATCGGCTGCTCGAAGCCGCTACTCCCACAGCCGGGAAAGGGGCATGGGGCGTTGCGGGATACTCGACGGCGTCGGACTGGTAGGCCACGCACGGCCTGGTGAGCGTTGTCAGGCGTGAGGTGATGATGCTGGTATTCGCAAGGCCGCGGCCGACCGGGGCTGGGGCGTCTCGATGAGCACCGAGCGCTGGGTGGTGAAGCTGGACCCGCCCGCGGACGCGAGCCCGGGCCTGAAGGCGGTCGTCGAAGTGGGCCGCCAGACGATCCAGACGTCGGCGGATCTGCTGGCGACGGGTTCGCCTTCGCAGGCGCCGGATGTGGTCAAGTTGCTGCGCGACGAGAAGCTCGTCACCGGTGACGAGAAGAAGTCGGTCTTGGCCGAGGGTTACGCCAACCGGGCGCAGGAGTTCGACGACATCAAGGACGACATCCGCAAGCAAGACGACAACGTCGATCTGTCCGCCTACGGCACCTACGACATCTCCAGCGGCACCTTCGTCGCTATCAGGCAGCATGTCAAAGATCTGCAGGCGACACTGGACGCGGCTCCCGGAGCGAGCCCCGGCAAGCAGTACATCGCAACGGACATCGAGATCAGGCTGGCGAACGCCGTGCTGAAGACGATCGACGACGTACACGACGAGATCGCGAAGGCCACCGACCGCGTCCAAGCGCACGCGAAGAACATCGACGGCTCCGCGCCCACCTACACCCCCTCCTCGGCGGCAGGCAACTACGTGCCGAGCAACTACATGCAGCGCAGTTATTCACCCGGCCCCGGCTTCGTGCCTGCCGCGACGAGCGCTGATTACGCCCGTTACCAGGGCAACGTCTCGGTCGACGCCGCGATCGACGGCGCGCTCGACGCGCTCGGCATCACCGATCCGGTGGCCCGCGAGTACTGGAAGCGCGGCTACCGGGTTCTGATCGAACGAGAATCCGGCGGAAATCCCAACGCCGTGAACAATTGGGACAGCAACGCGGCCGCCGGACACGCGTCCAGGGGACTTACCCAGACGATCCCCAGCACCTTCCTTGGCTACCATGCCGCTGGAACCTCCAGCAACATTCACGATCCGGTGGCCAATGTCGCCGCCAGCATGAACTACGTCATGGAGCGGTACGGTGTCTCCCGCGACGGCCACGACCTGCAAGCGAAGGTTCAGCAAGCGGATCCGAATCGTTCGCCGAAGGGCTACTGAGCCCGGGTACGGGAGCGATCCGGATGGGATCTGCGATCTGTCCTGCGGGATTCGTTCCGCTGCCACTGAGCGGCTCCGATTGCTCGTCGGGTCGAACGGATTTCGATGACGAGTTATCTTTTCGTTCTCGGCCGGGTCGGTCGTCCGGTTCGACGGCCGAGGCAGCTATGGCGCGCTGCGTCTGGAACACTCGACCGTCGGAAAGGTTCTTTGCTGATGTTCCGTCGTTTCACGACCAACGCGCCCGCCGGGGCGTCGCCGATGGATGATCTGGTGGCAGGCGCGCTGCCGGATCGGGTGCAGATCGCGCATGAGCGATTGGCGCACCAGGACGATCCGGCGCTGCTCGAAGCATTATCTGAGCGTGAGCTCGCCGCCTCCCGCGAGTTGGCCGAGCTCGTGCGTGACTATGAACGCCACGAGAAACGGGCGCGCATCCAGGCGGCCGCGGACGCCGCGGAGCGGGTGCGGCGCACGGCCGCCGAGCTGGCCGAACGGGAAGCCGCCGACTTGCTGCGGGCCGCCCAGGCGATCGGTGAGCAGCGGCACAGCAGCAGCCCGCACGCGAAAGTCGCCCGCCTGCATCAGCGCAAGCCGCGGGTGCTGGGATTGCTGGCCGGAGTCGTCGCGTTCTCGATGCTGTTCTCCGCGGTGACGGTGCAGCAGAACATCGCGCCGTCCGGCGGTGCGACCAATCCGATGTTCTGGCTGTCCTACGGTCTGGAAGCGCTGATCAGCGCGGTACTCGTCGCGCTGATGCTGTCCACCGGGGACACCGCCGAGTGGGGCGTGATCGATCGGCTGTGGCAGGTCTACACCGTCGAGGGCGTCCTGCTGACGGCGAGTATCGCGTTGAACACGTTTCCCTACATCAGGACGGGCGAGGTGGCCGGGATCGGCATCCACGCGATCGCGCCCATCATGATCGGCGTCGCGCTCGTCACCCACCGGCTCGTCGCCGAGCGATACGGGCGCGCGATCGAGCAGGCGACCGCCGCCGTCCCCGACCACGAAGATCTCCAGGAACGACTGGCGGCGCTCACCCAGGTCGGCGGCGCCGGGAACCAGATCCTTCCGAGCATCCTCATGGAGCCGACGGCTCGCCGTGCGAGCGAATCCGCCGCGAGCGAGCCGCCCGCACCCGGCCGGGAGGGCGGGGCCCCCGCGGCTCCGCAGCACGGACAGGCCGCTGCGGCGGGGCAGCAGCCCGCCGTCGAAGCCCCGATCGCCACGCCCGCCGCCGCGGCGGCCGAACTCACCGAGCTGTGGCTGGCAACGACGCCGCTGCCCGCGATCGAACGGCCGTCCGCGGCCGGCGCGGGCGGTCCGGAAGCGCCTGCCGCAGCCAGTCCGGACGAAGCTGTCCTGGACGCACGTCTGGCGGCGGCGGTGCGACAGACGCTCGACCGGATTCGCACCGGCAGGCAGGCGGAGCCGGGCGAACAGCCGGTGGAGCCTTCCGTGGCCGTGCCCGAGCCGAGTGCCCCCGGATTCGCGGAGGCGGCCAACGAGCATGGTGCGCGCGGCGAGACCGCCGAGGCGCATCCCGAGTCGACGGCTCACAGTGCGGCCGAGGCGGTCACCGAACATATCGCGCTCTCGGCGGCCCCTGAGGTGTCCCCCGAGTCGAACGCCGTTGGCACGGTGGAGCCCACCGGGCACGTCGCGCTCTCGGAGGCTGCCGCGACGCGTTCGGAGTCGAATGGTCGTGCGCTGGAGCCGGGCATGGCCCAGCACTACGCACCCGATGGCAACGACCACGCGCCGCGGATGGAACAGGTCACGCCGGTCGGTGCCGTGCACCCGTCTCCGGTCGTGCACGAACCGGAGGACCCCGCCGCGACCGCGCCGCACGCGTCCAACGAACCGCAACTCACCACGCGATGACCTGAACGGGCCGTAATCGGCTCGGCAACAGCACTATTCAGCGAGTTCGGCCGACTCGGGGAGTTCGTTTACGGACCGTCTTGCCGCCCACCTGCAGACGGACGGCGTGCCGGAGCGCGGACCGAATTGCGGCGCGGCGCACCGGCGCACAGTGTCTGGGGCGTTCTCAGCCCTGAGCCCGCAGACTCCAGATGCGCCCGTCGGGATCGCGCACCGTCATTTCCTTTGTGCCGTAATGCGTTGCCTCGAACGGCGCGACCACGTCGATATCGGCGTTCGGCTGGAACGCGTCGGCATCGGAGACGGTCAGGACCAGTTGAGTGCGGGGCGTCTGATGGCGCGGGATCTCCGCGATGAAGACATAGGGTCCCTCGCCGTTGCGGAACAGCCCGGAGTTGTGGTCGGTGGTGAATTCCGGCTCATAGCCGAGGGCTAGGAAGAATCTCGCGGTCGCGCCCCAGTTGTGCGTCTCCACGTGGACGCCCCCGATGCCCTTCGTCGTCATATCGCTCTCTCCTCGGGTTGCTTTCGGTTGTCCGGGATGTCGTCTTGATCGGCGCGCCACCCAAGCTAGCATGCTAGCAATCTAGCGTCCATCGATTTCTTTCGGTCGACCCGATGGCGGAATGGACGTAGCGTCGAATTCGTGAAAGTTCCCGAACACCTGCCCACGACCGCGGGCGAGCTACGTTCGGCCGGCTACCTGCCGCGTGGCGTGAAGACCGAGATCCGCGAGAACCTCCTGACCCTGCTGAGTTCCGGTGGCGACCCGTGGCCCGGCATCGTCGGGTTCGACCGGACGGTCGTGCCGCAGCTGGAACGCGCCCTGCTGGCGGGACACGACGTCGTGCTGCTCGGTGAGCGCGGCCAGGGCAAGACCCGGCTGCTGCGTACCCTGGTCGGCCTGCTGGACGAATGGACGCCCGTGATCGCGGGCGCCGAACTGGGCGAACATCCGCTCGACCCGATCAGCCCCGCCGGTCGTAGGCTGGCCGCCGAACTCGGCGACGAGCTGCCCGTCACGTGGCGGCATCGCTCGCAGCGGTACGCCGAGAAGCTCGCCACGCCGGACACTTCCGTCGGCGATCTGATCGGCGACGTCGACCCGGTGAAGGTGGCCGAGGGCCGCAGTCTCGGTGACCCCGAGACCATCCATTTCGGACTCGTCCCGCGCGCGCATCGCGGCATCGTTGCGATCAACGAGTTGCCAGATCTCGCCGAACGTATCCAGGTCGCGTTGCTGAACGTGATGGAGGAACGCGACATCCAGGTCCGCGGCTACACCCTGCGCCTTCCGCTGGACGTGCTGCTGGTCGCCACCGCCAACCCGGAGGACTACACCAACCGCGGCCGGATCATCACGCCGCTGAAAGACCGCTTCGGCGCGGAGATTCGCACTCACTACCCGCTCAGCGTGGAGGCCGAGGTGGCGCTGGTGCGCCAGGAGGCCGAGCTCGTTGCCGAAGTGGGCGACCCGCTGATCGAGGTGCTCGCCCGGTTCGTGCGGCAATTGCGCGAGTCGTCCGCGATCGACCAGCGGTCCGGCGTATCCGCTCGTTTCGCCGTGGCCGCGGCCGAGACGGTGGCCGCGGCGGCTTTGCGCAGGTCCGCGGTGACGGGGGAGAGCCCTGCCGTGGCGCGTCCGGTCGACCTGGAATCCGTTCCCGCCGTCTTGCGCGGCAAGCTGGAATTCGAGTCCGGGGAGGAGGGGCGTGAGCAGGAACATCTCACCCATCTGCTGCGCCGCTCGTTCTCCGAGACCGCGCGGGCCCTGCTCGGCGGATTGAATCTGCGGCCGCTGGCCGAGGCGGTCGGGGACGGGCATCTGGTCACCACCGGCGAACGCGTGCCCGGCGCGGAGGTCCTCTCGGCGTTGCCCGAACTGCCGGTCCTGCACGAGGTGGCCGGACGGCTCGGCGTCGACGCTGCCGATCCGCCGCCGCGGATCGCCTCGGCCGTCGAGTTCGCGCTGGAGGCGCTCTACCTGGCCCGGCAGATCGCGAAGGACTCCGACGACGGTCTGGCGGTGTACGGCCGATGACCGCCGCTGTTCCCGGCGAGGCATCGTGACCAACCCCGATCGCTACTCCTACGGCCCCTACCACGAGGGGCCCGATCCCTTGGCGCCCCCGCTGGACCTGCGCGAGGCACTGGACCGGATCGGTCGCGACGTGATGGAGGGCAGCTCGCCACGCAACGCCCTGCAAGAGCTGCTGCGGCGCGGCACCCGCGGCACGCCGGGATTGGAGGAGCTGACTCGCCGGTTGTGGCAGCGCCGCGCGGAGATCGCTCGCAGCCACCGGCTGGACGGCACGTTGCAGCAGGTCCGGGAACTGCTGGAGGAGGCGCTGGAAGCCGAGCGCGGCGCACTGTTCCCCGACCCCTCCGACGACGCCAGGTTCGCCGAAGCGCAGCTGGACGCCCTGCCGTCGAGCACGGCCGCCGCCGTCACCGAACTCGCCGACTACGCCTGGCGATCGGAGACCGGCCGCGAGAACTATCAGAAGATCCGTGACCTGCTCGGCCGCGAGCTGCTGGAATCGCGCTTCCAGGGCATGAAACAGGCTTTGCGGAACACCACCCCGGAGGACGTCGAGCGGGTCGGACGGATGATGTCCGACCTCAACGACCTGCTCGCCGCCCATGCCAGGGGCGAGAACACCGAGCAGCGGTTCGCCGAGTTCATGGCCGAGCACGGCGAGTTCTTCCCCGAGAACCCGCGCGACACCGAGGAATTGATCGACGCGCTCGCGGCCCGAGCCGCCGCCGCGCAGCGCATGATGAATTCGATGACCGAGCAGCAGCGCGCGGAGCTGTCCGAGTTGATCGGCCAGGCGTTCGGCGATCCGGCGATCGCCCAGCAGGTCGCCGCGCTGGACGCGCATCTGCGGGCGCTGCGTCCCGGTGAGGACTGGAACTCCGCGCGGCGGTTTCGCGGCGAGGATCCGCTCGGCCTCGGCGCGGGCGCGCAGGCCCTGCAAGATCTCGCCGAACTCGACGCGCTCGCCGAGCAACTCGGCCAGACCTACGCGGGCGCCCGGCTGGAGGACATCGATCTGGACGCGCTGGAGCGCCACCTCGGCGCGGACGCGGGCGTGGACGCCGCGCGGCTGGCCGAACTGGAACGCGAATTGCGCAGGCAAGGCATCTTCGAACGAGCGCAGGACGGCTCGCTCCGGTTGACGCCCAAGGCTTTGCGGCGTCTCGGCGAGGTGGCGCTGCGTGATGTCGTCGGGCGCTTGCGGTCTCGGCGCGGCGAACGGGACACCGCCGCGGCCGGCGCCGCGGGCGAGCCGACCGGCGGCTCCCGGGCCTGGCGCTTCGGTGATACCGAGCCGTGGGACGTGTCGCGGACCGTGCGCAATGCCGTGCTGCGGTCGGCGTCGACGGGTAATCGCCAGGTGCGGCTGGACGTTTCCGACGTCGAGATCATGGAGACCGAGCAGCGCTCCAGGGCCGCCGTCGCGCTGTGCGTCGACACGTCCTGGTCGATGGTGCAGGACGGCAGATGGGTGCCGATGAAGCGCACCGCTCTCGCGCTGCACCATCTGATCGGCACCCGGTTCCGCTCCGACGCGTTGAGCGTGATCACCTTCGGCAGGCACGCGACGACCGTGGACATCGGCGAACTCACCGCGCTGGAAGGCGTTTGGGAACAGGGCACCAATCTGCACCACGCACTGCTGCTGGCCGCGGCGCACCTGCGCAGGCACCCGGACGCGGTGCCGGTCGTGCTCGTGGTCACCGACGGTGAGCCGACCGCGCACCTGGAGCCGGACGGGGAGACCTACTTCAACTGGCCACCCGCGCAACGCACGCTGGCAGTGACGATGGCGCAGGTCGACGCCCTGGCCAAGCTGGGTGCGTCGGTGACGGTGTTCATGCTCGGCGAGGACCCGCGCCTGGCCGCGTTCGTCGACCTGGTGGCCCGCCGCAGCGGCGGCCGGGTGGTGGCGCCCGGCCTGGACGGCTTGGGCGCCGCCGTGGTCAGCGACTACCTGCGTGGCAGGCGCTGAAGTCGCGGCTTCGCGGGCGGGCAGTGCGGCCGATCTGGTGATTGCTGCGAGATCACTACTTGCCCTTGCCGTCTCCGGGCAGGTCCCTGCCGCCGTGCGCCGCGCACAGCGAGAAGACTCGCGCGGCTGTGTCGTTCCGGCGGTACACGTTCGTGCGTGCGCGGACGCAGGCGTGCCGGGAAAGTGGCACGGGGGCCGTCGAGCGGCCGTATCGAGGATTTATTGTGGCCGGGTCGGCGTGTCGGAAAACGAAAACCGAAGGGTATGAATACCAATAGGTATTTGATACCGAAAGGTATTTATCGTGCGTTTCCAGGGACGACGTTTTTTACCGGAAATTTCTCACCGATTTGCTGTACATCGCGCGGTGCCCGTGTGTAGCGTCTGGAACCCGTAAACCCCCTCACATGACAAGTGGTGGCGCGTGATCGGAATCGACGGTTGTCTGAAACGCATCATGGATATTCCCGGTGCGCGCAGCGTGACGCTGGTGGACGGTGCGAGCGGTCTGGCGATCGCCGCCGACGGCAGGCACGACCTGGTGGACGAGCACGAAGATGCCGCTGCCACAACGGATGTGGTGCGCGCGGTGCTCGCCTGTCCGGCTTTGTCGACCGACGGCGACGACGTCACCGAGATCATCGTCTACGGCACCCGCGGATATCACCTGTTGAACCTGGTGAACGGCGACTTCGACGGACGGCTTTTCGTGCACGTGCTGTTCGACGAGGACGCCGGAAATCTCGCGATGGCGCGATACCAACTGCACGGAATTCTCGACGAATTGGCCGAGGACGCGCATGAGTCCTGAACTCGCGGTCGAATTGCGGCGGTTGGAGCAGGAAGGACGTACGGGGGTGCTGCACGCGGCCGACGGTGCTTTCCATCTCGCCGAAGGCGCGATCGTTTCCGCCGACTGTCGTCGCACCACCGGGCTGGACCGGCTGGTCGTCGAAGCGGGCGTGGCGACCGCCGAGGACTGGCGGCGCGCCGATGCGGGCGATCCCGGCCGTGTGCTGGGACGGCCACGGCTGGAAACCCTCGCGATGCTCTCGGTCTTCGACGCCGCCTATTTCTTGCTGGCCTCGCCCGCCGTCCCGGAGTTCCGCCCGGCCCCACCGCACTGGCTGGCCCCCGTCTGTCACATCACGCCCCGTGCTCTCGTGCAGGAGTGCGCGCGGCGCGGCGATCCCGAGTCCGGGCCGTGGCCCGCCGACCTGGTCGATCGCGTCCCGGTCGTGCCGGTCCGCCGAGTGCGGCGACGGCGTTTGGTGCTCACCGGAGGGCAGGCGGAGGTGCTGGCCGCCGCGGATGGCAGGCGCAGCGTCGCGGAGATCGGTCGCGAACTCGGCCGTACCACCTACGGATGTCTGGTGGCGGTGCGGGATCTGACCGCGGCGGGCTTGATCGAGCCGCCCCTCGCGACGCCGGTCCCGGTGGCCGCCGGGCCGGTCGGGCTCGAGCCGGTGCGCCCCGAGTCCGTAGCGGTCGCGCCTGTGCTCGCCGAGCCGGGCCGGCTTCCCCGCCGCCGTGGCAGGCACTCGGCGCCACCGGTCCCGGTCGCCGATCGGTTGGAGCCGCCCGACCGGGACCTGCTCGTCCGCCTGCAAGCGGCTTTGGAGGGGCTCGCGTGACCACGCGGAAGAAACTGCTCGGCGATTGGATGGGAAGGTTGACCAAGGTGGCGATGTCCGGACCCGAACCGAACGCGGCGGTGCTCACGGAGTTGAAAGCGCTGCGCAATCGAGTTCCGCGACTGACCGGCGCGCTGGTCGCGTCCAACGACGGACTGTTGGTCGCCCATGATCTGCCTGCGCAGATCGAGCCGAACGGGATGGCCGCCATGGCCGCCTCGCAGCTGTCGCTGTCCCACCGGCTCGCCACCACCGCGCACGGCGGCGGGTTCAGCGAGGTCGTGGTCCACGGCACCGGAGGGCACGTGGTCATCTACGCGGCGGGCTGGACGTCGCTGACCGTTTTGGCCGCCCCCGAGGTGAACATCGGCAGGCTGCATCTGGAATCCCGTCCGGCGGCCCGCGCGATCGCCGACTTGCTGACGTCGGTGACCACCGACGCGGGAAGCGAACAAGCAACGAAAACCCACTGAAAGGAAAGCATATGTCCAATATGGATCTGGCCCTCAAAGACATGATGGTGATCGACGGCGCGATCGGCGCCGCCGTCGTCGACTACAACAGCGGCATGGCGCTGGGCATGCTCGGCAGCTCCAAGTCCCTGGACCTCCAGATCGCGGGTGCGGGCAACACCGAGGTGGTGCGCGCCAAGCTGCGCACCATGGACCAGCTGGGGCTCAAAGAGGACATCGAGGACATCCTCATCACGCTGTCCGGGCAATATCACATCATCCGGCCGATGACCGGCCGCAAGTCCAAGGGCCTGTTCCTCTACCTCGCCCTGGACCGGGGACGGGCGAATCTGGCGATGGCCCGGCACCGCCTGCGGGGGATCGAAGAGGATCTGGAGGTCTGATCGGCGGTCGAGCCGATTTGACCTGAACTGTTGTTCAGGTTCGACGCTGTTCTGGACACCGAACACGTCGAAGGGAATCCACCATGTCCGACCATCCGATCCAGCTCGCCCTGATCGTCGGCAGCACTCGAGCGGGCCGCTTCGGGCCGACCGTCGCCAAGTGGTTCGCCGCTCACGCCGAGCGGCGCGACGACGTCGACGTCGACGTTGTCGACCTGGCCGAAACGCCTCTGCCGGAACGGCTTTCCCATCACCCCGAACCCGAGGCGGCGCGGGCGCTGGCAGCGGTCGGCCCCCGCCTGGCCGCGGCGGACGGGTTCGTCGTCGTGACACCCGAGTACAACCACAGTTATCCGGCGTCGGTCAAGAACGCCATCGACTGGCATTACACCGAATGGCGGGCCAAGCCGGTGGGATTCGTGTCCTACGGCGGCATCTCCGGTGGCTTACGCGCGGTGGAGCACCTCCGGCAGGTGTTCGCCGAGCTGCATGCGGTCACCGTGCGCGATACGGTGAGCTTCCACGACGCGGGCGGGCGGTTCGATGCCGCGGGGCAGCCGACGGATCCGGAAATGCCGGTGGCCGCGGCCGATCAGCTGCTCGGCCAGCTGGTCTGGTGGGGCCGCGCGCTGCGGTCGGCCCGCGCCGACCATCCCTACACCGCATGACGCTTCTTCCACTCGCCCAAGGTCGGGACCGCGGAGCCTGACGCCGTGGTCCCTGGGGCAAGGGCAAATGGCGGACCTCCGGTTCGATCGGAGGTGCGTAGCCGTGCGGCGGGCAGCCCGGGTCCCGGCCGATCGTGCGTCACTCCAGCCCGGCTGGGCGCGGCCAGGGGTTGTCCTCCTTGTCCTCGACCGACTGGTTGAAACGCGCGATGAACCTGCTGAACTGGTCGATGTCGGCCTCGGTCCACTCGGCAACCACCGCGCCGATGCCTTGACGGCTCTGCTTTCGGTCGGAGGCCAAAAGATCGAGTCCCTTGGCGCTGGCGCGGATCTTGCGGGCGATGCCGCCGTCGGGGTCGGGCACCCGGTCGACCAACCCTTGCTTGCGCATGGCTCCGACCTGCCGGTTGATCGTCGAAACGTCCAGTTGAAACGCTTCGGACAGCTCACGCAGGCTCAGCGGATGGTCCAGTTCCAGTCTGGTCAGGATCAGGTACGCCGAGCGGTCGAGCTGGAAGCCGGGACGCCGGAGCACCGCGGCGGGGAAGTGCCTTGACAGCAGTGACAGCTCGAAGACGAGGCGGTACAGCGCCGCGTTGTCGCCGGGGCCGGATTCGGACATACCACACTATGTCGCGAGGATCACGTACTTACCAAATTGTGCAGCATACACACCATATGTACCGTGCACATGTGACTGTAGCTGCCGACGCGTCCTCGAGCGTCTCTGAATCCGGCGACCGGCCCCGTCCCTCGTCGGCACTGCTCATCGCGACGCTCGGCATGGTGGGTGTCGTCGTCTCCCTCATGCAGACGCTGGTCATCCCGATCATTCCGTCGCTGCCCACGCTGTTGCACACCTCCGCGTCCAACGCCTCCTGGGTCGTGACGGCCACGCTGCTGGCCGGCGCGGTGGCGACCCCGATCAGCGGCCGTCTGGGCGATATGTTCGGCAAGCGGCGCGTCTTGTTCGCGAATCTTCTTCTGCTGATCGCCGGTTCGGTGGTCTGCGCGTCCTTCTCCACCCTGGTGCCCGAGATCGTCGGTCGCTCGCTGCAAGGCGCGGCGGTCGGCGCCATCCCGCTCGGCATCAGCATCATGCGCGACGAATTGCCCGCCGAGCGGGTGGGTTCGGCGATGGCGATCATGAGCGCCACGCTCGGCGTCGGCGGTGCGATCGGCCTGCCGGTCGCGGCGGCCATCGCGCAGAACGCCGACTGGCACGTGCTGTTCTGGACCTCCGCCGCGCTCGGCGTCGTGTGCGCCGTCCTGGTTTTCGTGTTCGTCGCGGAGTCGCCGGTGCGCACGCCCGCCCGGTTCGACTTCGGCGGCGCCGTCGGTTTGTCGGTAGCGCTGCTCGCGCTGCTCGTCGCGATCACGAAGGGCGCGGACTGGGGTTGGGCCAGCGCGCGGATCCTGACCCTGTTCGCGGTGTCGGTGGTGGTGTTCCTCGGCTGGGGCGCTTTCGAACTGCGGCAGCGTTCACCGCTGGTGGACCTGCGGGTCTCGGCGCGGCCGAGGGTGCTGTTCACCAACGCGGCCTCGATCGCCGTCGGATTCGCGCTCTACGGCATGTCGCTGACCTTCCCGCAGCTGCTGATGGCGCCGGAGCAGACCGGATACGGCTTCGGGCTGTCCATGATCACCGCCGGGTTGGCGCTGGCCCCCACCGGCTTCGTGATGATGCTGCTGTCACCGGTGTCGGCGCGGCTGTCGGCCAGCCGCGGGCCCAAGGTCACCCTCGCGCTCGGCTCCGCGGTGATCGCGGTCGGCTATCTGTGCGCGGTGGTGCTGATGAACAGCGTCTGGGAGATCATGCTCGCCGCGGTGATCGTCGCGGGCGGCGTCGGCCTGGCGTACGCGGCGATGCCCGCGCTGATCATGGGCGCGGTGCCGATCACCGAGACCGGCGCGGCCAACGGCCTCAACTCGCTGATGCGCTCGATCGGCACCTCGACCTCGGCCGCGGTGATGAGCGTGGTGCTGGCGCACATGACCATGCGGCTCGGCCCGCACCTGCTGCCCTCGCGCGACGGTTTTCACACCACCTTCCTCATCGCGATGGCCGCGGCGCTGGTCGCGATCGGTCTGACCGCCGTGATCCCGATGCGGAAGACCGCCGACGCGGCGACCACCACCGGGCATTCCTGACGCCTGGGATTCAAGCGTTCGCGACGGCCTCGGTGTACCGGCGGCCCAGGGTGCGGATATGGGCGACGAGTTCCGGCGGGCCGTCGACGCGGAAGTCCATCATCAGCATGGACAGGTAGATGGCGATCGTCTCCAGCGCGTCCGCGCCCGTGTAGAGCACGCAGGTGTCCGCGTCCACCGGCTCGACCACGCCGACGGCGGGATTGATCCTGGCGATGACGGTCTCGGCGGGCGCGAGCACGGTCACCCGGGCCTGCACCCGCCACCCGGTGGTGGCGATGTGGCGCATGACGAAGGCGACCAGGTCGTCGTCGGGAAGCGAACGCGCGGCGAAACGACGGGAACTCGTCTCCGCGCGCAGCACGCGGGCGACCGGTATCGCTCGCCAGGAGTGGTCTTCCAGGCTGTAGGCGACCAGGTACCAGCGGCGTTGCCAGTTGATCAGCCGGTACGGCTCGATCTCGACGGACGACGCGGCCCCGGCTTCGGCGATCCGGACCGTCGCTCCGTCGCGAATGGCGCCTGCGAGGGTGGTGAGCACGGCGGCGGGAACCGGTGCGTCCGGCTCGCGCGACCCCGTCGTGGCCGGGCCGATGGCCGTCGCATCCCGCAGTGCGGATACCTTGCGCTGCAATCGTTTGGGCAGGATCTGATCCAGTTTGCCCAGTGCCTTCGTGACGTGCTCGGCGATGTCCGCGATGCCGGTGGAGCCGTCCTCGGCGAGGCCGACCGCGACCGCCACGGCCACCGCTTCGTCGTCGTCCAGCAGTAGGGGAGGCATGGTCGCGCCGCGGCCGAGCCGGTAGCCGCCGACCGCGCCGCGTCCGGCATGCACCGGGTAGCCCAGTTCGCGCAGCCGCTGAATGTCCTGCCGCAGTGTGCGATCGGTGACGCCGAGGCGCTCGGCCAGCTCCCGGCCGGTGTACGCACGGTCCTGTAGCAGGGCCAGCAATCGCAGCAGACGCGGTGTGGTCGATGCCACTTTCGCCCTCCTCGCTGATTAGGAACAAAAGTAGCCTAATTGCCGAATAGGCTTGTGTCATCAGCGAGAACGACCGAAAGGCTCCGACATGAACGCCACCGCCACCGCCGCCGCGACTCTGCTCCCCGTTTGGCGGGACGTGCTCGCCGATTCCTACCGCGCGCTGGAGAGCGTCGTCGCCGGTGTGCGAGCGGATCAGTGGCACCTGCCCACCCCGTGCTCGGATTGGGATGTGACGCAGGTGCTGCAGCACGCCGTCGGTGACCAGCTGGCCTACGCCCAGGCCCTCGGCATCGGAGAGGGTCCGGCCTACAACCCGTTCGCGCCTTCCGGCACGATCGACGGCTCCCCCGGGGACGCGGTGCGTGCGGCGGTCGAGCAGACCGCCTTCGCCTGGACCACGGTCGACGACGCCACCGAGACCGTGCCGACGCCGCTGCCGCACGGCGCGCTCGCCACTCCGGTGGCCGCGGTCATGTGCGCGCTGGATGCCGGGGTGCACGCCTGGGACATCGCGATCGCGACCGGCCAGCCGTCGCCGTTGACCGACGAACTCGCCGCCGCCCTGCTCATCGCCGCGCGGGCCGCTCACCCCGCGCCCGGCAGCGGCGAGACGGCCGAGATCATCGAGCCGCTGCGTCAGTGGGGTGCTTTCGCCGCGATCGTCGACGGTCCGGCCGACGGCGCTCTCGGAGAACTCTTGCGCTACTTGGGCCGCGATCCGCGCTGAACCTGCCTGGCAGGACGCTGGGTTCACCTGGTGAGCCCAGCGGACGGCGTACCGGAGCCTGATCCAGCGATGCGGCCTCCAAACGCCTCAGGGACAGCGGTTTCCTCCGATCAGCTGTTCGGAGGCGTCGCTCTCCACGCGACGGAAATCAGCGCGCGGTGACGAATCCCTGGGTGACCATCCAGTCCCTGGCCACCTCCGCGGGCTCGCGTCCGTCCACGTCGACCTGACGGTTGAGTTCGGTGATGGCCTCGTTGGTGAGGCGCTGCGAGATCGGCGTCAGGATCGTGTCCACCTGCGGATGCGCCTCGGCGAAACTCCGGCGCATCACCAGCGCCGCGTTGTACTTCGGGAAGAAGCCGCGATCATCTTGCAGCAGAATGAGATTCAGCGCTGGGATGCGTCCGTCGGTGGCCGCGACCGAGCCGAAGCGGCACTGCCTGCCGTCGGCGGTCGCCTGGTAGACCACGGCGTCCTGCACGATCTGCTTGCGGACCTTGCTCGCGTCGATCTCGTACTTGCGGGCCAGGCCGGGAAATCCGTCCTGGCGGACGTTGAACTCGGTGCCGACGCAGATCGCCGCGGCGGCCGGATCGGCGGCGGCCAGTCTGGCGTAGTCCGACAGCGTGCGCACACCGGTCTCCTGGGCGGTGTGGGCGCTCATGACCAGCGCGTAGGTGTTGTTCATCGGCGCGAGCGCCGTCCAGAGCATGCCGTGCGCGGCGAGGTCGGCGTCGCGCACCGCCTGGAACTGGCCGATCTCGTCCGGCACCGGTGTCTCGTTGCCGAGATAGTTGATCCAGCCCGTTCCGGTGTAGTCGTAGGCGAGGTCGATCTGCCCGTGCAATTGGGCATCGCGCACGCTGTTGGAGCCCTGGATGTTGGTCAGGTCGCGCACCTCGGCGCCCGCCGCCGAGAGAGCGAACTCGATCAGATAGCCGAGGATGTTCTGCTCCGTGAAGTCTTTGGAACCCACCGTGACCTGCACACCCTCCAGTTCGGGCACGGGCCGGATGCTGCCGGGGCCGACTCGAAGCGGCACCGCGCCGCCGGATTGCAGCCCGCAGGCGGCCAGCAACGTCAAGCCCAGGCCGAGGGTCAGCGCGCGCCACGCCCGGATCATTTCAGCCCCTTCGGCCCGAGAAACGCTTCGGCGAGCGCGCCGAGCCAGTCCACCAGCAGGGCCAGCGCCACCGCGAGCACCGCGCCGACCACCAGGGTGACGTTGTCGCGCAGCTTGTAGCCGGTGTCGATCAGAATGCCGAGCCCGCCCGCGCTCACCAGGAACGACAGCGTCGCGGTGCCGACCGCGAGCACCAGCGAAGTGCGCAGCCCGGCCAGGATGTAGGGCACCGCGAGCGGGAATTCGATGCGCCGCAACACCGTCACGGCCGACATGCCCTGGCCGCGCCCCGCATCGATGAGCGTCCGGTCCACCTGCTCATAGCCCAGAATGGTGTTGCGCAGCACCGGAAGCAGCGAATAGAACGCGATCGGCGCTACGCCGATCCAGAAGCCGGTGGTGCGGGTGGCCAGGTAGAACAGCACGATCAGGCCGATGGCCGGTGCGGCCGCGCCGATATTCGCGATACCGACGAAAACGGGTGTGAGCCGCCGGAATCCCGGTCGCGTGAGCAGGGTTCCGAGCGGGACGGCCACCGCGACGACGATCAGCACCACGGTCGCGGTGATCCGCACGTGCTGCCAGGTGACGGTCGCGACGTTGCCCGCGTTCAGGCTCGCTTGCTGGGTGACGGTCAGGTCGCGGGCGAACGCCCACACCAGCACGCCCGCGGTGAGCACGAGCACGACCACCGGCTGCACGACCAACCGGATGCGCTCGGCCCTGCGCTGGGTGGCGGGTGACGCGGTGGCGGTGGTCATGGTGCGCCGTCCGTCGCGGAACGCCCGGCTCCGTGCTCGGCGCGCAGGGCCGACAGGTGGCCGACCAGGGTGTCGATGGTGATCAGCCCGGCGTACTCGCCGCGCGCGCCGGTCACCACCGCGGTCGCGCTCTGATGGGTGAGCAGGGCTTCGAGTGCGTCCTGCAGCGTCGATTTCAGCGCCAGCGTCTCCGGCACCGGCGTTCCCAGATCGCGCAGCGAATCGGCGTGGGCCAGTTGTTCGGCCGAGACCCAGCGGCGTGGCTTGCCATGACCGTCCAGTACCAGCGCCCACGGCCAGTCGCGGTCCGCGAGCGCGGCGCGCAACTCGTCGACGGTGTCCTGTTCGGTGGCGGTGGGGCAGTCGCCGAGTTCGACATCCCCGACCCGGGTCAGGGTGAGCTGTTTGAGCGAGGCGTCCGCGCCGACGAAACCGGCGACCGTCTCGTCGGCCGGGTCAGCCAGGATCGCCGCGGGTGTGTCGTATTGCAGGATCCTGGACCGGTCGCCGAGCACGGCGATGCGGTCGCCGAGCTTGACCGCCTCGGTGAAATCGTGGGTGACGAAGACGATCGTCTTGCCGAGTTCGCCTTGCAGCCGCAGCAACTCGTCCTGCAGCAATCCCCGGGTGATCGGATCGACCGCGCCGAACGGCTCGTCCATCAGCAGCACGGGCGGGTCTGCCGCCAATGCCCTGGCCACGCCGACGCGCTGCTGCTGGCCGCCGGACAGCTGGCGGGGATAGCGGTCGCGGAAGGTGCCTGGATCGAGACCGACCAGCTCGAGCATCTCGTCGACCCGTGCCGCGACGCGCCGCCGGTCCCAGCCGATCAGGCCCGGTACGGTCGCGACGTTCTTCGCGACGGTCAGGTGCGGGAACAGTCCCGCCTGCTGGATCGAATAGCCGATGCCGCGGCGCAACCGGTCGGGCTGGATCGTGGCCGCGTCGCGGCCGTCGATCGTGATTTTTCCGGAGGTGGGTTCGATCAGCCGGTTGATCATTCGCATGGTGGTGGTCTTGCCACAGCCGGACGGCCCGACCAGGACCACGATCTCGCCGGCCGGGATGGTCAGCGAGACGCTGTCCACAGCCGGATCACGCTGTCCCGGATAGTGTTTGGTTACCGCGTGCAGCACGATCTCGACGCCGGAGACGACGGATGCCGCGCGGCCGTCGCTGGTTTCGGTTTCAGTCACGAATTCCCCTGGAAGTGGTGAGCCGCCCGACCAGGACGTAGATCCCGTCGAGGACGAGTGCGAGGACGACGACGAGGATCGTGCCGACCAGCGCCTGTGGCACCGCGTTCGGGCTGCCCAGGCGCGCGAGTCCGGAGAAGATCAGGTTCCCGAGTCCGGGGCCCTTGGCGTATGCCGCGAGGGCGAGAATCCCCATGATCAGCTGGGTGCTCACCCGCATACCGGCCAGAATCGCGGGCCACGCCAGCGGCAGTTCGATCCGGGCGAGCACCCGCAGCCGGTTCATCCCGACGCCGCGGGCGGCGTCGGTCACGGCCGGATCCACCGAGGCGAGTCCGATGATGGTGTTGCGCATGATCGGCAGCAGCGCGTACACCACGAGCGCGGTGATCGTCGGTGCGACACCGAGACCGAGCACCGGGATCAGCAGGCCGAGCAGCGCGAACGACGGAACGGTGAGCACCGCGCCCGCCAGCGCGGAGGCGATCGACGAGCCGAACGGGCTGCGGTAGACCAGGATTCCGATCAGAACCGAGACCACCGTCGCCAGCAGCACCGATTGCACCACGGCCGAGACGTGCAGGTAGGAGTCGACCAGCAACTGGTGCCGCCGGTGCACGATGAATGTCCACAGCGTGTCCAGGGCCGTACCTCCCCATCGGCTGGTCTCTCCGGAGACTAGCGCGGTTTTCCAGGTGCCGTCCATGATTTCGGCTCCACCGGGTTGCCCCTCCGCTCGGTCGCCGAAACCAGGCGGACGGCGCGTGGAACCGTTCGGCGTGCTCGCGCGTCGAATTCCATAAGCTCGACAACAACGTCACACGAACGAATCGGGGGAGCGAATGACACAACAACGGGGATCGCGATCGGGGCGGTGGGTCGCGCTCGCACTGGTGGTGCTCGGCGTGGTCGCCGCCGGGATCGCCGGTGGTCTCTGGTGGCAGGACCGTACGGACCACCGGGCGATCGCGGGCGAGCGCCTCACCGAGTTCCCCGCGCTGGACCGTTCGGCACTCGACGCGGCCCAGGCCGGAATCGTCGCGGTCGCCGAGCGCGAGTTCGCCGATCCCGGTGCGGGTACGAAATACGCGGAAGGAGCCGAGGAGGCGTGGTGCGCCGATTTCGTCAGCTGGGTGCTGCGCGAGGCCGGTGTGCCGCTGGCCAACCCGAATTCGGGTTCGTGGCGGATTCCCGGCGTCTATACCTTGCAGGAGTATTACGAGAGCATCGGCCGGTTCGTCCCGAGCGGCTCGAACTATCGACCGCGGACCGGTGACGTGCTGCTGTACGGAGAGCCCAGTCCGTTCGGACAGCACACGAACATCGTCCTGCGAGTCGAGGGCGGCCAGGTGACCACGATCGGCGGTAACGAGTACGGCGCGGTGCGCATCCACCGGTTCGTGCTGGGCGACATAACCGGGGTGGTCGGGTTCGGCCGATTGTGAAGATCACTTCCGTCGAACGGGATTCGACCGATATGCGGGTGAAACGGGGTGCCGGATAGTCCTACGATGGGAGGTGGCGGCGCCCGGCAGCGCCGCCGCCGGTCCCCGCCCTGCTTCCCCCTCATCGGCAGGACGGGGATCTCGGGCCGCAGTGCGTTCCGGGGTGGGACGAGATCGGTCGCGTACCGTGTCGGGTGTCCATCGAGAGGTGAGGGTTGCGGAACTAGCGATGCATCCGACCGACGAACCGAGTAGTGCGCCCGGCTGGATCGACTACGCCGAGTTCGGCGAGCGTTTCGTCACGCACGCCGTGAACGCCGCTCGTATCGAGTCCGCGGTCTCCGGCATGGCGGGCCGCGGCATGACCATCGGCCCGGTCTCGATCGGCCCGGCCGGGCTCGCCGGATTCGTCGCCGAGGGGAAGGTCGGCGCCCCGCGCGTACTGCGCAGCGGCCCGAAGGTCACCTTCGACGTCACCGTTCCGGTGTCGCTCACCTTGAAGGTGCTGCTCGGCGGCCGGAAACTGCGGCTCGAGGCCAGGGTGGAGATCGATCTGACCCTGCACGCCCGCACCGCCGAACCCGTGCTCGTCGTCATCGATATCCCACCGATCACCCAGCGGGACATCAGTTTCGTCTTGCGCGCCCAGGCGGTGGATTCGGCGTGGGAATGGTTGCTCGACCCGATCGCGGGCGTGGTGCAGCGAGAGGTCGCCTCCCGGGTGAACGCCATGCTTGCCGACCCGCAGACCCGCAGGGGGCTGGTGTTCGACCTCGAGGCCATGGTCGCGGGCAAGCGTTCGCCGTATCGGGACGAGCTCGCGTTCGATTGGATCGGCTACGACGAGTTCGGGCATCGGTTCTTCTCCCGCATCGTGACGCGCGAGCGAGTGTGGGACGTGGTGGAACGGCTGGCGGGCAGGCTGATCGAGGTCGGTCCGCTGCGGACCGGACCGCGCGCGAGCGCCGTCGTGACCGTTCGGGGAACGGTACGGATGCCGCGGCTGACGGACCGGTCGACGGAGCCGGTCGCCTTCGATCTGACCCTGCCGGTGAGCCTGGACATCACGGTCGACGTGTTGAAAGCCAATCGCTATCGCGCTGACGTCGAGGTGCCTTTGGTACTCACCGCCCGCGCTGCCGACCCCTTGCGGGTGGTGATCGACGTGCCGCCGCCCGACCCGGCCGACATTCGGATGGAATTCACCGCGCAGGGCGCCCGCGCGGCCGCGCTCGGTGCGCTCGCCGGGATAAAGAAGCAGGTCGTGGCGCAGGTGGCGGCGGTGATCCGCAAAGAACTGGCCGATCCAGCGATGCGCGCCATCGATGTCGCCGCGCGCATCGACGGCATTGTGTGACCGGTAGCGTCGTCGAGCGTATGTGGCGAATGTGAAACGTGATTCTCCTGGGTCTAGCGGTTCCAGTGTGAATATGGTGAAATGAGTTCACGTTCGAGGCTCCCGGCGCGCGGTGGATTGGGGAAGGTGCGCCGGGCACGCTGCCATCCATGTCGGGTTGCGCGAAGGAGTCGACGATGCGTTCCAATTCGGTATCCCGGCGTGATCTGTTCGCCTACACGGCCGCCGCGGCCGTCGTCGGCATGACCGCCGCGGCAGCTCCCGCGTCCGCGCGACCAGCGCTGGGCACCCTCATCGATTACGCCGGAGGCGTTCCCTCCGCTGCGGCGATCCGCGACGCCGGACATATCGGCGTGATCCGCTACGTGTCCGATCGCAGGCCCGGCGCCGAGTGGATGGCGGGCAAACCGCTGCGATCCCCGGAAGTCGACGATCTCAAAGCGGCTGGTCTGCAGATCGTCTCGTGCTACCAATTCGGCAAGGGACCGACCGCGGACTGGCGTGGCGGGCTGGAGGCGGGCAAGCGGCACGCCGAGCGCGGGCTCGCGTTGCACCGCGCCGCCGGTGGCCCGGACAACGTGCCCATCTACGCGTCCATCGACGACAACCCCTCCCCGGTCGACTTCGCCACCATGATCGCGCCGTACCTACTGGGCTGGCAGGCAGTGCTCGGCACGGAGAACACCGGCGTCTACGCGAACACCCCGACCATCGAGCTGGCCCGCGCCGCGAGCCTGGGTTCCTGGTACTGGCAGCACAACTGGGGCACACCCAAGGGCTTCGTGCACCCCGCCGCCAACCTGCACCAGGTCGAGATCGACAAGCAATCCATCGACGGTGTGGGGATCGATGTGAACAACGTGCTCACGCCCGAATACGGGCAGTGGTGAGCAGCTGCCGCGGTACGTGCCTGCTCGCCTCCACCCCGCTTTTCGAGCGAAGTGAGACCGAGCAGCTGCCGAATATTACGTCTGGCAGTGGCTTATCGGGGTGACGCGCAGATCGGGCTCGTCGTCCGGAACGACCCGCAGGGAGGGGCGGCTGTCCGGAGCCTCGTGATCGCCGAGCCAGGACAGCAGCGACCACCGGGACAGGCCGGAGAACGCGGAGCCGAGGCTGGCGAACGAGAACGACGAGATCGCCGACCCGAACGATCCCACGGATCCGATCGACAGCACCGAGCCCACGCTGCCGATGGACAGGACCGAGTAGGCCGAGCCGATCGAGAGGATGGAACCCTCCGAGCGGATCGACAGGATGGAACGGTGCGAGCGCCTGCTCCGGATCGAATGACCCGGCTGTCTCGAACAGTCCGCGGATTTCGAGAAAACGGTGGTCGCCATAGATAGCGGTCTACCACAGTCCGGCCACCTCGTGTGGCTGCGCGGCAGATCGATACGAGGTATTCGCCGAGTCACCGCAACGCCGAAAGGGCGACGACCCCCATGGAGTCGCCGCCCTCGACCGGAAGCTCAGCCTACGGTGAAGAATCCGAGCGTCGGCAGGAAGGAGCAGGTCCGCGCCTCCGCGTCACCGGACTGGGTGGTCAGCGAGCCGGAGACGACCGCGACGACGCGGCCGTTGCCCGTGTCGGCGATCGCGGACAGCGTGGCGGGGCCGTCCGGGTTGATCTTGGCCTCGTCGGTCAGCGGCAGGACGCCCGACTGGCGGGTGTCGAGGTTCAGCCACTGCACCGTCATCGGCGGGTTCTGCACCGGCGTCGGCCCCTTGGTGCCGAGCGCGGTGAAGACGAACCCGGTCTGGCCCGCCTGCGGGCCGGGTGGCGGCAGCGTGGCGGGCCCGGGCACGGCGAGGGCGGTACCCACCGAGTCGGCGGACGGGCCGATGCAGCCCTTGCCGATGCTCGGGTAGAGGAACTGGGCGATCACCGGTCCGTCCTGCGGTACCTCGGGGCCTCCGCCGCCGCTGCCGTCCAGGAAGGTGATGATCCGTTCCAGCGTCGACTTGATCTGCGGCGGAAGGTTCAAAGTGGCCAGCAGCCTGCGGGCCTGATCGAGGATGGCCGACTGCGGACCCGCGACGCCGGCCGGGCTCGCGATATCCGCGGGGCCCGCGACGGCGCCGACGATGGCTGGGGCGAGCGCGGCCAGCGCATCCACGGGAACGCCTTCGGGCACCATGGGAACGCTGTTCGTAGTCGCCACGGGGGCGGTCGCGGGAGCCGCGATTGCTGTCGTCGGCGCGGCGAGCGTGGCACTCGCCGCGACGGCGAGTGCGGACAATGCGATCCGCGATCCTCGGGTGCGAAGCACTGGTCTGGCCGTCCTTACCTCGGGGTACATCTGGGTTCGATTGCTAAAAGCCATCGTTTCGGGGGTCACTCTAGGGACATTGCGGCTATGTGTACAGCTGCGGCGTCCGGAAAGCGCCGTGGACGATCAGTGTTAGCAGAAGATACCGCGCCCAGATGTTACTGATGTGAAAGTTGATGCAAATGTTATCGGTGGTTCGAGGGTGGAACCGACCGGATTCGCGCTGCGGCTAATCTAATCGGTGCCGTCCGCGCTGTCGCCTCGACATCGAACTTCGGGCGCGCCAACCGACGCACCGCACCCGAGCCGAAAGCCAGCGATTTGAATCGTCACCTCCGATGGGCCGTGTCGGTGCTGGGCCTGTCCGTGCTGGCCCGGCTGCTCTGGATGCTGCTGTCCCCGAATGGGATGAACCTCGTCGACCTGCATGTCTACGTCGGCGGGTCGGCCGCGTTGTTGACCGATCAGCTCTACGACTTCACCTATGCGGAGAAGACTCCGGACTTCCCGTTGCCGTTCACTTATCCGCCTTTCGCGGCATTGGTGTTCTTCCCGCTGCACTATCTGCCGTTCACCCTGGTCGCGGTGGCTTGGTTGCTGGCCATCGCCGCGGCGCTGTACGCGGTGGTGCACATCAGTCTCGAGCTGCTGTTCGGGGCGCAGCGGCTGCGCACGCCGCAGTGGCGGGCCGCCACCGTCGGGTGGACCGCGCTCGGGCTGTGGCTGGAGCCGGTCCGAACCACGATGGACTACGGCCAGGTCAATGTCTTCCTGGTGCTCGGTGGGATGCTCGCGGTTCGCAGTTCGCGGTGGTGGCTGTCCGGTGGACTGGTCGGAATAGTCGCGGGCATCAAACTGACGCCGGCGATCACCGGGTTGTACTTCGTCGCGCGCAAGCGCTGGGCGACGGTGGCGTGGTCGGCCGTGGTCTTCGGCGCGACGGTAGGGCTGAGTTTCCTGATCGCGCCGGTCGAGGCGCGTCGGTATTTCGGCACACTGCTCGGTGACGCCGACCGGATCGGTCCGGTGGGGTCGGTGTGGAACCAGTCGCTGCGGGGCACACTGAGCCGCATCCTCGGCTACGACGTCGAGTCCGGCCCGTGGTGGATCGCGGCCGTGCTCGTCGTGGCGGTGCTGGCGTTCCTGGCTTGGCGCGCGCTCGGCGCGGACGACCGGCTCGGCACGCTGATCGTGGTGCAACTGTTCGGGCTGATGGTCTCGCCGATCTCGTGGTCGCATCACTGGGTGTGGCTGCTGCCGACGGTGCTCTGGGTGGTGTACGGGCCGCTGCGCCGGGCGCCCGGCGCGCGGGTGATCGCCGGGTACTGGCTGGTGACCATGCTCGTCGGCGTGCCGTGGGTGCTGTCGTTCTTCCAGGATTCGATCTGGACCATCTCGCGCCCGGGCGTACTGGCCTGGCTCGGCGCCGTCGACGTGCTCGGCGTTCTGGCGTTCTACCTCTGGGTGATCCGCTTCGGAGCCAGGTACACGCGATCGGCCGAGGACGAAGAAGCGCGCGCAACCACCGAGGGCCCCGCGCGCACCGCATAAGGTACTCGCCCGACTCTGCGTTGATCAGCCTCGAGCGGCGATCAGCGGAGACTCGAACTTCTGGCTGGAACGCGACACGGCGGCCCGGCTCCCGGTTTCGAGCGAAGCGAGACCGAGCATGCCCCGTTCGCGGCCCGGCTCGCGTCCGAGCGGCCGCCGCCTCCGCGACGCAGTCGCCAGCGGCGGTCGCTCGGACGCGAGCCATAAGAGGGCCGCGAACACGCAGCGCCGAAGGCGCTGCAAAATCAACAGAGCCGGTCTATTTCATGTGCCAGTGCTACATCCAGCGCGGTGAGCCCGCCCGCCGAGTGTGTCGACAAGCTGAATGTGACCTTGCGCCAGCGGATATCGATGTCGGGGTGATGGTTCGCCTCCTCCGCGACTTCGGCGACGCGGCGCACCAGTTCGATGCCCGCGGGGAAGGTGGCCGCCTCGACGGTGCGCGTCAGGTTGTCCCCTGACCTGGACCACTCCGGCAATTCGGTGAGAGCGTCGACGATTTCGGGTTCGGAGAGCAGTGCCTGCTGCGCCATAACACTCCTTACTACTCGCCTCGGGCCGCCCCGGAAAGGGTGGCGGCGGGGGTCAGGCAGCGCGCGCCTGCTTGAGTGCCTTCTTCAGATCCTTGCCGGTGACACCGGCCGCTTCGCACTTCTTCATCCGCATGATGACCACGGGGCACTTCACGCAGCGCGTCTTCTTCCGACAGCACTTCTTCTTCGGTTTCAGGCTCGAAACCTTCTTGGCTTTGACCTTGCCCACGGCGGTTAGCATACCCTTAGTACAAAGGCTGAAACGGTGCCTCGAACCGACTGCCGGTAGGGTATAGCTCGCCGCGATGCCTGGTGAGTTTCGATTCTCCACCTGTTCGCAGGGAGACCGGCGTGTGCGTCAGGCCCCGGAGGCGGCAGCCTGCGTAATCACGGAGGGTCCGTGCACGCCGGACACCGAGCACCGTCGGCTCCAACACCGAACAGCAGGAGGATTCAGGCGTGTCGTCTGCACGCGATTTTCGCAACGTCGCCATCGTGGCTCACGTCGACCACGGCAAGACGACCCTGGTCGACGCCATGCTGCGCCAGTCGGGCGCCTTCGCCGAGCGGGCCGAGCCCGTCGATCGGGTGATGGACTCCGGCGACCTGGAACGCGAGAAGGGCATCACCATTCTCGCCAAGAACACGGCGGTGCACCGGCATCACCCGGACGGCTCGGTCACCGTGATCAACGTCATCGACACCCCCGGCCACGCCGACTTCGGTGGCGAGGTCGAGCGCGGCCTGTCCATGGTGGACGGCGTGGTGCTGCTGGTGGACGCGTCCGAGGGGCCGCTGCCGCAGACCCGGTTCGTGCTGCGCAAGGCGCTGGCCGCGTCGCTGCCGGTGATCCTGGTCGTGAACAAGACCGACCGCCCCGACGCCCGCATCGAAGAGGTCGTCGAGGAGAGCCACGACCTACTGCTGGACCTGGCCTCCGATCTCGACGACGCCGCCGCCGAGGCCGCCGAGCTCGCGCTCGACCTTCCGGTGCTGTACGCCTCCGGTCGTGAGGGCAAGGCGTCCAAGGAGCGTCCGGAGAACGGCAACGCCCCGGCCGCGGAGAATCTGGACGCGCTGTTCGACGTGCTGCTGGAATACATCCCCGCGCCGAAGGGTGATGCGTCCGCGCCGCTGCAGGCGCACGTCACCAACCTGGACGCCTCGGCGTTCCTGGGTCGTCTCGCGCTGGTCCGCATCCACAACGGCGAACTGCGCAAGGGGCAGAACGTCGCGTGGATGCACGCCGACGGCGTCAAGCAGGTGAAGATCACCGAACTGCTGCAGACCGTCGGCGTGGAGCGCAAGCCGGGCGAGCTGGCGGTGGCGGGCGACATCGTCGCCATCGCGGGCATTCCGGACATCATGATCGGCGACACCCTTGCCGACATCGATGATCCGGTCGCGCTGCCGCGCATCACCGTCGACGAGCCCGCCATCTCGGTCACCATCGGCACCAACACCTCGCCGCTGGTCGGCCGGGTGCAAGGGCACAAGTTGACCGCCCGCATGGTGAAGGCACGCCTGGACCAGGAGCTGGTCGGCAACGTGTCGCTGCGCGTGCTCGACATCGGGCGCCCGGACGCCTGGGAGGTGCAGGGCCGCGGTGAGCTGGCGCTGGCCATCCTGGTCGAGACCATGCGCCGGGAGGGCTTCGAGCTGACCGTCGGCAAGCCGCAGGTGGTCACCAAGCAGGTCGACGGCAAGGTGCACGAGCCGTACGAGGAGCTGACCATCGACTGCCCCGAGGAGTACCTCGGCGCGATCACCCAGTTGCTGGCCGCCCGCAAGGGCAAGATGGTGCAGATGAGCAACCACGCCGCGGGCTGGGTGCGGATGGAGTTCATCGTTCCCTCCCGTGGCCTGATCGGTTTCCGCACCGACTTCCTCACCGAGACCCGCGGCACCGGCATCGCCAACGCTGTGTCGCACGGCTACGCGCCGTGGGCGGGCGAGATCCGGGCCAGGCACACCGGCTCGCTGGTCTCCGACCGGTCGGGCTCGGTGACGCCGTTCGCGATGATCCAGCTGGCCGACCGCGGGCAGTTCTTCGTGGAGCCGGGCGCGGACACCTACGAGGGGCATGTCGTCGGCGTCAATCCGCGCGCGGAGGATCTGGACATCAACGTCACGCGCGAGAAGAAGCTGACCAACATGCGCAGCTCCACCGCCGACGTGATCGAGACCTTGGCCAAGCCGTTGCAGCTGGATCTCGAAGGCGCCATGGAGTTCTGCGCCGCCGACGAGTGCGTTGAGGTCACCCCGGAGGTGGTCCGGGTGCGCAAGGTGGTCCTCGGGCAGAACGAGCGCGCACGGGAACTGTCCCGGCGCAAGGCGCGCGACCGCGCGGCGCTGTAACAACTTGTGTGCCACGGTATTCGGTGTCACCGCGGGTGGCACCGAATACCGGGCAGAACCGCTGGTCGGGCAGTCGCGGGCGCTCGCATCGTGCGGGTGTACCGCCAGCCTCGCGTTCGACTCGGGCTCCTCGGGTGTGATCGCAATTCCTCGCATCACCAGGCATGGTGGCAATCGGGAGAAATTCGAGACGGCCCCGTGATGCGTGCGGTGGTGAAGTCCGGTGCCACATATTCGAGGGCTGATCGGTTTCGTTGTCGGTAATTTCGATTTGTGATCGTCTCAGCCCTTGGTATGCGGGTCCGAAATCGGTTCGTTCGCGTGGAATAAGTTTCCGAGGCGACGGCTGGTGGGAAAATTTGGTAATTGTCGACCACTACCCGTCGTGGGGTGGTGGTGGCGGGTGAAAATAATTGGCTGTGCCGTGCGCCTGTTTTATATTGTCGGCACCCGTGGTCATCCAGAGCTGTGCACGCAATGAGCTTTCTCATGCTATCGAGGGGCCTCGACGCGCGGGCGGGCCAGCGCCTGTGTGGGTTGTCGCCGTGTTGGCCGGATGGTGCTTCGGCGAAAAGAATTCGTCTCCCGTTCGGCGTGTCGGCGCAAATGTTCACTTCATGTCCGAGTCGGTAGCGCGTGTGGTTGCCTAAACGACACCGATGCGCATACGGATTGCGGTGCGTCGGGTGCGGCGGGCTATTGTGCCGCGACGGTACGCCGAATATTTGCCGAGGTTCGACACGGTTTGTATGGGTGATGTCACGACCCTGCGACGCTGCTGTGTTTCCACGCTACGCATATCCGTTCGACCGCGTTGTTTCCGCGCTGGTCAGCAGGAATCTGGGAACGGACTCGACCGTACGGTAGAGTTCCCGAGCGTGAAAGTGGGCGCAGGAAAACGCGCAGCGTGGCGCACGTTGTTGCCGGCCGTGGCAGTGCTGACCTTGATCAGCAGCTGTGCGGCGAATCCGCCGCCGCCCATCGAGAGCACCGACAGTCCGAAGACCACACCGGTCAAGCCCGCGGAGACGACCGTCGTCGTCGCTTTGGACACCATCGGCACCGCGTTCAACCCGCATCTGCGCTCGGACCAATCCGCCGCGACCTCGGCGATCGCCTCCCTGGTCCTGCCGAGTCCGTTCCGGCCGGTGCTCGATCCGGCGCGGCCAGGGACGACGGCCTGGGTGCCGGATTCGTCGCTGCTGGTCTCCGCCGAAGTCACCGCGCAGGAACCGTTCACGATCACCTACAAATTGCGCAACGAAGCGTCCTGGTCGGATGGCGCGCCGATCGCGGCCGAGGACTTCCGCTACCTGTGGCAGGAGATGATCTCCGAGCCGGGCGTCGTCGACCCGGCCGGCTACCGGATGATCTCGGACGTCAATTCGTCGGCGGGCGGCAAGACGGTCACCGTCGTGATGACGCAGCCCTACCCCGGCTGGCGGGAGCTGTTCACCGATCTGCTGCCGTCTCATCTGCTCAAGGACGCGCCCGGCGGATTCGCCAGGGGGATGAACGGTCAGGTCAGCGGTGTCCGGGTGTCCGGGGGGCCGTTCGGGATCCGCTCGGCGGACCCGGGCCGTGACGAGATGCTGCTGGAACGCAACGACCGCTTCTGGGGCACACCGGCGATGCCGGGCCAGATCCTGCTCCGCCGCGGCGGCACCACCGCGCAGCTGGCGGGCTCGCTGCGCACCGGCGACGTACAGATGGCGCTGGTCCACGGGGGCGTGGCGACCCAGGCGCAACTGGGGGCGATTCCCTCCGTGCGCACCACGATCATGCCGCAGTCGCGAGTGCTGCAGATGGCGCTAAACGGGCGCAAAGGCGACTTGAGCGATCCCCGGGTCCGCTCGGGCGTGCTGGCCCTGCTGGACCCTGCCCTGCTGGCCACGGTCGGCGCGCAGACCGGCAACTGGGTGGAACCGGCGCGCGCGCAGGTGCTCGCACCATCCGATCCCGGATACGCCCCGACCGCTCCGCCGCGTCCATCGGCGGAGGAGGCGTTCGCGCTGCTCGCCGCCGCGGGGTACGGCCGGGCGCCGGAGCCGCCGCCGGCGACCTCCCCGACCTCGCCCGCCCCGCAGCCGCGCACCGTCGGCAAGGACGGCAAGCCGCTGGCCGTGCGCATCGGCGCGGTCGACCGGGACGCCACCGCCTTGGCCGTGGCCAATACCGCCGCCGACCAGCTGCGCAGCGCGGGCATCGACGCCACGGTGCGCAGTGTCGCCGCCGACGAGTTGTACGGCAAGGAACTGCTCGAGGGCACGGTCGACGCGATCGTCGGCTGGGAGGTGGCCGGTTCCGATCCGGCGACCGTGCTGGCTTCCAGGTATGGCTGCCCGCCGCCCGCGCTGCCAGGGGTCACCGGCCCGGCGCAGGCCATCGCCGAGGCGGCGCAGCGGGCGCCGAGCAACCTGTCCGGCGTGTGCGATCCGACCCTGCAACCCGCGATCGACGACGCCCTGCGGGGCGGCGACGTGGGACGGGTGCTCGCCGAGGCCGAACCCAAACTGTGGGCCATGGCGACCGTGCTGCCGATCGTGCAGGACAACGCCGTCGCCGCGTCCGGTCCTCGGCTGGACGGCGCCTCGCTCAGCGGCGCGATCCAGGTCGGGATCTTCGGCGACGCGTCCATGTGGCGCAGGATCCCGTGACCGCGGAGACCGGTGGGCTGCTTCTGGTACACGCCCACCCGGACGACGAGTCCATCACCACCGGCGGCACGATCGCGCACTACCG
Organism: Nocardia sp. NPDC003999; assembly: GCF_053604885.1. Taxonomy (NCBI): domain Bacteria; kingdom Bacillati; phylum Actinomycetota; class Actinomycetes; order Mycobacteriales; family Nocardiaceae; genus Nocardia; species Nocardia sp. NPDC003999. The sequence goes on along the minus strand of NZ_JBSGIB010000026.1, from coordinate 42,399 downwards.
CCGTCGCGGCGTGCCGGTCACCGTGATCACCTGCACCCTCGGTGAGGAGGGCGAGGTGATCGGCGACGACTGGGCGCTGCTCGCGGCGGATCACGCCGACCAGCTCGGCGGCTATCGCATTCTGGAGCTGACCCGCGCGCTGGACGCGCTGGGCGCGGGTCCGCCGCACTTGCTCGGGGGCGCGGGACGCTGGCGTGACTCCGGGATGGCGGGCACACCCGCCGCGAACAAGCCGCGCGTCTTCGTGCGCTCCGGAGACGAGGCGGTGCGGGCTCTCACGGACGTCGTCCTTCGTCTGCGGCCGCGCGTGGTCGTCGGTTACGACCCGAACGGCGGCTACGGCCATCCGGACCACATCCGGGCGCACGAGATCACCACGGCCGCCGTGCATGCCGCCGCCGGCGAAGGCTGGGATGTCCCGAAGTACTACTGGACCGTCACCGACGCCGACATGCTGCGTCTGCACACCGCGGCGCTGGCCCGGCGCACGGCCGCGGGCCTGCCCGGCGCGCTGCCGCCCGGTTGGCGACTGCCCGCCGAGGGCGAACTGGCGAGCGTGCCCAGCGACGCGGTGACCACCACGATCGACGTCTCCGAGGTGCTTTCGGCCAAGCGCGCCGCGCTGCGGGCGCACGCCACACAGGTCACGGTCGCGCCGTCCGGCCGGGAATTCGCCTTGTCGAACGGTATCGCTCAGCCGGTGTTGCCCGAGGAGCACTTCATCCTGGTGCGGGGTCGGCGCGGTCCGCTCGGTCCGGACGGGCGGGAGCACGATTTGTTCGCCGCCCCGGAGTGACGGATCCCGCCGGCGGCGGTGCGGCCGCTACCCGCGATTTCCGGACATTTCACATAATTCGCCCGCCGTTTTCGGAACTTGTCCGGGCGGCGAGCTCCTGTACCCCCAGGGCTGGCAGTTGGCGGTATCGGCGCGGCGGGTACGGTTCGGCGTGATCTCGGCACATCGAAACGGAGGATCCGTCGGTTCATGACAGCGCGCGGCGACAACGCCCACCTCAGCATCGAGGACCACGGATACCACAAGAGTCTGAAGCCGCGCCAGCTACAGATGATCGCGATCGGCGGCGCCATCGGCACCGGCCTGTTCCTCGGCGCCGGCGGGCGGCTGGCCAGTGCCGGACCCGGGTTGTTCCTGGTCTACGGCGTGTGCGGGTTCTTCGCGTTCCTCATCCTGCGCGCGCTCGGCGAATTGGTCCTGCACCGGCCGTCGTCCGGGTCGTTCGTCTCCTACGCGCGCGAGTTCTTCGGTGAGAAGGCGGCGTTCGTCGCGGGCTGGATGTACTTCCTGAACTGGTCGATGACCGGCATCGCCGACACCACCGCGATCGCGCAGTACTTCCACTATTGGTCCGGGTTCTCCGCCGTTCCGCAATGGTTGCTCGCGCTGATCGCGCTGGTCCTCGTGCTGGGCGTCAACCTGATCTCGGTGAAGTGGTTCGGTGAGATGGAGTTCTGGGCCGCGCTGGTGAAGGTATTCGCGCTCAGCGCGTTCCTGATCGTCGGCACGATCTTCTTGCTCGGCCGCTTCACGGTGCAGGGCGCCGCGACCGGGACCAGCGTGATCGCCGATCACGGCGGCCTGTTCCCGACCGGCGTCATGCCGTTGGTCGTGGTGGTGTCCGGTGTCGTATTCGCTTATGCCGCTGTTGAATTGGTCGGCACCGCGGCGGGGGAGACGGAGCATCCGGAGCAGGTCATGCCACGGGCGATCAATTCGGTGATCGTCCGGATCGCCGTCTTCTACGTCGGTTCGCTGGTCCTGCTCGGATTGCTGCTGCCGTACACGCGGTACACGGCCGACGAGAGTCCGTTCGTCACCTTCTTCACCATGCTCGGCGTCCCTGGCATCGGCAGCGTGATGAATCTCGTGGTGCTGACCGCGGCGTTCTCCAGCCTGAACGCCGGCCTCTACTCGACCGGCCGCATCCTGCGGTCGATGTCGATCAACGGCAGCGCGCCGAAATTCACCGGGGTGATGGGCAGCAACGGCGTTCCCTACGGCGGCATCCTGCTCACCAGCCTGATCGCGCTGGTCGGCATCGCGCTCAACGGCATCGTCCCGGATCAGGCGTTCGAGATCGTGCTGAACATGGCGTCGCTCGGCATCGTCGCCTCCTGGGCCACCATCGTGTTGTGCCAGCTGCAGTTGTGGCGCTGGTCCACCCGGGGACGCATCCAGCGGCCCGCCTTCCGCATGTTCGGCGCGCCCTACACCGGTTTGCTCACGCTGGTGTTCCTGTTCTTCGTCGTCGTGCTGACGGGGTTCGACTATCCGGTGGGGACCTGGACCGTCGCGACCATCGCCCTGATCGTCCCCGCGCTGATCGTCGGCTGGTTCGCCGCGCGTAGACGAGTGCTGGCCATAGCGGCGGAGCGTGGCGACCCGACCGGCGAACCTCCGGTGGTCGCTGCCCTGCCTGCCGACCGGGAGAACTGATCGTGCACCCGATCGCGCCGGAATAGACTCGGCAGTATGTACAACTGGGAGGTCCAGAACGCGATCGCGGCGTTCGTCGACAGCATGCGGCCGCACTGGCAGGAGCAGCACGACCTGTATATGACGGTGCTGTACGCGTTCGCCGACATGCAAAGCCACTTGTTGACCCTCCTCGGCTACCCGCCGGTGCCGTGACGACGAAGATCGACGACCACGCAGGCGATCGCGCTCCCGTGGCATCCGGCGCCACCCGTATCCCCGTAGGCCTCCTCGGCTCGGTGATCCTCGCGATCCTGATCGTGGACGCCCTGCTCACCCTTGCGCTCGAGGTGCTCTACCTGCCGACCTATCTGGGCTCGGTCGTTTTCCCGGTCTCCGCCGCGGTGGCGGGAGTGGTGAACGTGCTGCTCGTCGCGGGTGCGCGAACAGTGACCCGGCGTCCCGCGCTGCTGGGCCTTCCGCTGGTCGCATGGGCGTTCGGCTTCCTGGTCTGCGCGAGCGCCGGGCCCGGCGGTGACATTCTGCTCGGCAGTGATTGGCGGACGGCGCTGTTGCTGTTCGCCGGGCTGCTGCCGCCGCTGGCCTACCTCTACATCCAGGCGAACGCGCACGTCTTCGGCCGCCGCTGACTCACGCGAGCCGGACCGCCAGGGTCGCGATCACGGCCTCGGTGCGAACGCGCAGCGCGGCTGTGAGCACCGGTCCGCGCGGATTGTGCAGCGGGCGTTGCCACCAGTGCCGGGCTTCGACATGCGCCAGCAGCACGGTGACACCCAGCCCGGCGGCGGTCTGCTTGCGGACGTAGCCGACGAGCGTCGACACCAGGCTGCGATGCGGGCAGGGGAGCACCGCGAGCGGCACACCGGGATCCCACTCCTTCCACTGGGCGCTGAGCCGTTTGGTCGTGGCCGGATCGATGTCCGCGGCCACCGCGACGATCTCGCCCCGCATGCGCAGCGCGGCTTCCAAGGCGCGATAGGTCACCTCGCTCATGGTGACCACCGGGACGACCACCAACTCCTTGGCCTCCGGCGCGGGTCGCGGGGGCGGCGGGATTTCACGCAGTCGCAGCTGACGCGCGACGCCGGCGTAGTAGTTCTCGATCCGGAAGAAGAGGCCAACCAGCGCGGGGATGATGAGCAGCAGCAGCCACGCGCCCTCGGTGAACTTCTCCGCGAGCAAGACGACGCCCGCGACGGCGGTGAGCGTCGCGCCGAATCCGTTCAGCAGTGCGCGCGGCAACCACCCGCGGTCGCACACTCGCCACCAGTGCAGCACCAGACCGGTCTGGCTGATGGTGAACCCGATGAAGACGCCGATCGCGAAAACCGGCAGCAGCCGGTGGGTTTCGGCGTCGACCGCCAGCAGCACCAGCCCGGCCAGCAAGGCGAGTGCCGTGACCCCGTACCGGAAGACCGGACGCTCCGACCGCAGCGCGAACAGCGACGGCGCCCTGTGGTCCTTGGCCAGCAGCGCCAGCAGCACCGGGAGCCCGCCGAAACTGGTGTTCGCCGCGAGCAGCAGCACCGCGGTGACCGCGAGATTGGTGAGGTAGAACAGCCAGCCGGTGCCGAACGCGGCCGCCGCCAGCTGGGCCAAGATGGTCACATCCGGGCGCGGCGTGACGTGGTGCTCGCGGATCAGCACGGCCAGGCCGAGCAGCATCGCGCCGAGCAGGATGCCAAGCGCCACCTCGGGGTGCTGCGCGCGGCGCACCGCGGGGCTGCGGAAAGCGGGCACGGCGTTGGCGATCGCTTCCACACCGGTCAGCGACGAGCATCCCGCCGCGAAGGCCTTGAGCAGCAGAACGATTCCGAGCGCCTCGACCGGCTCGATCGGACCCGGGTCGCCGCCGATCATCGCGACCGGCTCCGGCCGCAGCATCCCGACAACGATCACACCGCCGATCAGGACGACGAACAGGATCGTCGGCCCCATCAGCACCCGCGCGGATTCCGCCACTCCGATCAGGTTGATCACGGTCAGCGCCGCGAGGCCGATCAGCGTCATCGGTAGCAGTTCGTGGGCCAGGGCGGGAAAGGCGCTGGCCAGGCTGGCCGCGCCTGCGGCGAGGCTCACCGCGACGGTCAGCACGTAGTCCACGACCAGGCTGGCGGCCGCGAGCAGCGCGGCGGGCCTGCCGAGCTGCTTCTTGGCGACCGCGTACGCGCCGCCGCCGTCCGGATGCACGGCGATCACTTGCCGGTAGGAGAGCACCAGTACCAGCAACAGCGCGGCGATCGCGCAGGCAACCGGCAGCGTCCAGGAGACGGCCGCCGCGCCCGCCGCGACCAGCACCAGCACGATCGCCTCTGGTCCGTAGGCGACGCTGGACAACGCGTCCAGGGAGAGCGCGGCGAGCCCGCCCACCGCGGTCAAACGGAACTTGTCCGCTCGCTGCATCTGCCGAACCCGGCGGTCGGCGATCCGCGGCTCCGTATGGTGCGGCTCGGTCTTGGTCACCACAGCGTCCATTGAACTCCGCCGCCGCTCGGCAACCGATCAGCGACACTGGGGGCGGGTTCAGCGGGTGCCGGGCAGCCCTGGTGTGACGGCTTGGATGAGTTCCCATGCTCGGTCGGCGGGGAGGTCGACCACGGAGTAGTGCTTCTTGCCCGCCGCGGTGGCCGCGACGACCGTAGCGACCCCGGCACGCCGTTGGAAGAAGGTTCGACGCACTGTCCAGCCGATGATGCCGGGGGCCTCGATGCAGTCGCGGTCGCGGTCGAGTGATCCGGACCGGGTGATCAGCCAGGTTGGGCTGGTGGTTGTGCGGGGCAGTACCGCGTGTCCGAGGCCGCGATAGCGGTCCTCGGCGAGGGCGAGCGCGAGGGCGAGCGTGAGGCCCGGCAGTAGCCACCACCACGGCGAATAGTGCTGTCCAGCAAGGGAGATGACGACCAGCGCGGCGGCGATGAGCACGACCGGTGCGAGCGCGCGGGTATGCCTGCGTCGCCGTGCGGCCGGACCGTGCGCGATCAGCGGGGCGCTGCCCGGCGCCGGGACGGTGTGCGCGTCCGCCGCGCCCGAACCGGTGGGCCTCGCCTCCGGCTGGACAGGAAACTCGTTGTCTCGCACTTCCTCTGGGGCGAGCAGATGGCCGAGGGTGTGCTCCACGGCGCTACGCGGGGCCTGCGGAAGGATTCGCTGCCGCGGGTTCTGCCCGGTCATGATCGCCTCGAGTTCGGCGCCGCCCGCAAGGCGCAGCAGCAGCGGTTCGGAGACCGTCGCTCCGCGCAGCCGGGCTCGATCGAGGGTGATCTGGCGGGTGGTGAACAGGCCGTGGCGCAGCTGCAAGGTCTTGCCGTCGTCGCGGACGCGCAACCCGAAATACGTGGTCAGATAGTGCGCGCACGCGGCAGCGCTGACCACGACGACGATGACGCCCAGCAGCGCGGCCGCGGCGAGCGCGAGGACGAGCACGCCGCCGTCTTCCACGTCGTGCACCGCGTCGGACCGGAAAACGATCTCACCGAGCCCGTATTGCAGCGCGAAGCCGACGATCGGCGCGATGATCGCGAACCCGGTCAGCGACAACGGGGCGTAGCGCACCCACGCCGGACTCCAGTGCCCGATCTCTCCCGCCCGGGTACGCGGGGCCGTGAAACCACCGGAGCTGTTCTGCTGCGGCTCTTTTCGTTCTTCATCCGGACCCACCCTGGCCGCCGTATGGGCGAGCAGCGCGGCGCGCAACGGCGGGACGACGCGGGCATCCAGGGCGTCGAGCTTGAACTTCTCGCCCGATTCGGCATGCTGGCCGGTCCCGATCGCCAGCACCGCCAGGCCGAGAGCCCGATGCAGCAGGTCCGCTTCGATGTCCACCGAGCGGATCCGCGACCGCGGCACCGACAGTTTCTTGCGTTCCAGCAGCCCGGTGCGCAATTCCACGTGTGTGGGCCCGACCCGATACGTCGTGGTGAACCAGCGGGTCAGCGCGAACCCGACGATCAACGCGAGCGGGATGACGCTCCACACGTGGTTGCCGCTGCTGGTCCCGAGGATCACCGAACCGATCAGCACCGGGATGAACTTCACCACTTCGGTGATCGGATGGACCAGCAGCATCCGCTTGTCCAGCCGCTGCCAGGGCGGCCCGTCCTGCTCGGCGCCGGTCGTCTCGGGGCTCATGTCGCGTCTCCGCGGTGCTGGGCGGCGATCCGGGTGAGCCGGGCCACGGTTTCCTCGGCGACCGGAAGGTCGAGCGCGCCGATCTGCACCGCACCCGCGGAGGACGCGGTGGTCACGGTGACGGTCGCCAATCCGAGCAGGCGTTCGAGCGGACCGCGTTCGGTGTCGACGGTCTGCACGCGGGAGATCGGCGCGACCCGGCTCTCCTGGGTGAGCCAGCCGACCCGGGTGTAGACCGCATCGTCGGTGACCTCCCAGCGGTGCACCGCGTACCGCCACCACGGCGCGACACCGATGTTCAGCGCGGCGGGCACGAGCGCGACCAGGAAGAATCCCAGCTGCCACCCGCGATGCGCGGAGTCGACCACCGCCCACACCAGCAGGGCCGCGAACGGGATCACCCACGTCAGGACGGCCTGCACAGTCCACAGGAGCTTCGCCTTCGGACTGGGGCGCCAGGCCGGATCGGCCATGATCGTGCGCGGCTGCGACATGCCGCCAATCGTTGCACGATCACGCGGTCGCCGTCGCGGTCGATGGTGAGCGGCCTACCGCGACGGCGCGGACCCGGCGGACGGGTGAGCGCGAGGGTCGCAGAGGGCTTTCTACCGGGAATGAGCCTCGTTGTGTGACAACCGTTTCGGGCGCATCGGGCGGTCGCCGAGGAGTTGGCCCCCGGCCTCACCTGCGAGGGTCTGGTGTGCCGGAACGGTCGAATCGGCGGCGCTCACCGAGGCCACGCTCGACGACCGAACGCGGGCCGCGCGGCGCGGGTGCCCCGGAATAGCCTCGGGTACCGCACAGTTGTCAACGCTCAACGGTGCTCCACGTCCCCGTGTGGGCTCCGTGGCGAGCGGAGCCGTGACTCGTCCGCTTCGTCGCAACCAGCACTGGAGGGAGACAGTTCCGGATGTGTAGCGCATGATCGAGGGCGTGACCGACCTACCGAACCCGAGCGTCCCATCCGCGCCGCCCAGTCCATCGGCCATGCGCCGGGCGCTGCGCAGGGCCCGCGACGGTGTCACGTTGAACGTGGACGAGGCCGCGGTGCTGCTGCACGCGACCGGCGACGACCTGGCCGACCTCTGTCGCAGCGCCGCGCGGGTGCGCGACGCCGGGCTGGCGTCCGCGGGGCGTCCGAAGACGATCAGCTATTCCCGCAACGTCTTCATCCCGTTGACCAGGCTGTGCCGGGACAAGTGCCACTACTGCACCTTCGTCACGGTGCCCGGCAAGTTGCGCGCCGAGGGCAAGGGGATGTTCCTCGAACCCGACGAGGTGCTCGACATCGCACGCAGGGGCGCTGCCCTCGGCTGCAAAGAGGCGCTGTTCACGCTGGGTGACCGGCCCGAGGATCGCTGGCCGGAGGCCGCGCAGTGGCTCGACGAGCGCGGCTACGACTCCACGCTGGACTACCTGCGCGCCGTGTCGATCATGGTGCTGGAGGAGACCGGCCTGCTGCCGCACCTGAACCCGGGCGTGATGTCGTGGGAGGAGATCGCGCGGCTCAAGCCGGTGGCGCAGTCCATGGGCATGATGCTGGAGACCACCTCGGCCCGGTTGTTCACCGAGAAGGGCAACTGCCATTACGGCAGCCCCGACAAGGACCCGGCCGTGCGGCTGCGGGCGATCACCGACGCGGGACGGCTCTCGGTGCCCTATACCACCGGGATCCTGGTCGGCATCGGTGAGACGATGGCGGAGCGGGCCGAGTCGATCATGGCGATTCGCAAGCAGCACAAGGCTTTCGGGCACATCCAGGAAGTCATCGTGCAGAACTTCCGCGCCAAGGACGACACCGCCATGCGGGACGTGCCGGACGCGGGCCTGGAGGAATTCCTCGCCACCATCGCGGTCACCCGCGTGCTGCTCGGGCCGGACGTGCCGGTGCAGGCGCCGCCGAACCTGGTCTCGCACGCCGAGTGCCGCGCACTGATCGACGCGGGCATCGACGACTGGGGCGGCGTCTCGCCGGTGACGCCCGACCACGTGAACCCGGAGCGGCCGTGGCCGAACCTGGACACGTTGCGGGAGATCACCGAGGCGGCGGGCTATCAGCTGGTCGAGCGGACCTCCGCGCACCCGAAGTACGTGCGAGCGGGCAATCCGTGGGTCGATCCGCGGATCGGCGCGCACGTCGCCGCGCTCACCGACCCGGTGACGGGGCTGGCGAATCCGGACGCGATCCCGGTCGGCCTGCCCTGGCAGGAGCCGGACGAGTCCTGGGAGTCGGCCGGACGCGTCGACCTCAACACCGCCATCGACACCGAGGGCCGCAACACCGAGGCCCGCAGCGACGCTGCCCTCGGGCAGGACATCGTGGGCGCCTTCGGCGACTGGGACACCATTCGTGAACAGGCCCGCGATCTCGCCGTCGCCGTTCCGCAGCGGCTGGACTCCGACGTGCTCGCCGCGCTGCGCGCCGCCGAACGCGATCCGGCCGGGCTCGGCGACGCCGAGTATCTGGCGCTGGCCACGGCGGACGGCGCGGAGCTGGACGCGGTCGCCGCGCTGGCCGATCAACTGCGCCGCGACACCGTCGGCGACGACGTCACCTACGTGGTGAACCGGAACATCAACTTCACCAACATCTGCTACACCGGGTGCCGGTTCTGCGCGTTCGCCCAGCGTAAGGGCGACGCGGACGCGTTCACCCTGAGCACGCACGAGGTGGCCGACCGGGCCTGGGAGGCGCATGTCGACGGCGCCACCGAGGTGTGCATGCAGGGCGGCATCGACCCCGACCTGCCGGTCACCGGGTACGCGGATCTGGTGCGGGCGGTCAAGCAGCGGGTGCCGTCGATGCATGTGCACGCCTTCAGCCCGATGGAGATCGTGAACGGCGCCTCGCGCGGCGGCCAGAGCGTCCGGGAGTGGCTGGTCGCCCTGAAGGAGGCGGGCCTGGACACCATCCCAGGCACCGCCGCGGAGATCCTGGACGACGAGGTGCGCTGGGTGCTCACCAAGGGCAAACTGCCCACCTCGGCGTGGATCGAGGTGATCACCACGGCGCACCAGGTGGGCATCCGGTCCAGTTCGACCATGATGTACGGCCACGTGGACAACCCGAAGCACTGGGTCGGGCATCTGCGGGTGCTGCGTGGAATCCAGGACGAGACCGGCGGTTTCACCGAGTTCGTGCTGCTGCCGTTCGTGCACCAGAGCGCGCCGCTGTACTTGGCGGGCGCCGCGCGGCCCGGGCCGACCAACCGGGACAACCGCGCCGCGCACGCGCTGGCCAGGATCATGCTGCACGGCCGGATCCACAACATCCAGACCAGCTGGGTCAAGCTGGGCACCACCGGAACGCGGGTGATGCTCAACAGTGGCGCCAACGATCTGGGCGGCACGTTGATGGAGGAGACCATCTCCCGGATGGCGGGCTCGCAGCACGGCTCGGCCAAGACGGTCGCCGAGTTGGTGGAGATCGCCTCCGGCATCGGACGACCGGCCCGGGAACGGACGACGACCTACGGCGTCCCGAAGCACAAGCGGTTGTCGGCCGCTCCGGGGCTTCAGGCGGTATTGGTCGACTGACGAGGGAGCTGCGCCGGGCGGCGCGGCGACGGCGATAGGTTCCAGCCCGCGGTGCGATCGGGCTTCCGGTCGGCCGCGGGCAGCCGGGACCGGCGCAATACCGGACCCGCCGTGGCACGCTCCGGCGCTACCTCCCACAACGCGGCCCCCAGCGCGTACCTCGGGTGGCGGAGTCGAATCGGGCCTCGCGTCGGCGTGCGCGATCCCCGAAGTTAGGGCAGGCTGACCAGTAGTAACGTGTGGTTGCCGGGATAGGGTTTCGCCGGGCGGACTATCCCGCAGGCGAGGACAGACTAGGAGAGCGGCAGTGCCGTACATCATCGCTGAACCGTGCGTTGACGTGAAGGACAAGGCATGCATCGAGGAATGCCCCGTGGACTGCATCTACGAGGGTGGTCGCATGCTGTACATCCATCCCGACGAATGCGTGGACTGTGGTGCATGTGAGCCGGTGTGCCCGGTGGAGGCGATCTTCTACGAAGACGACACCCCGGACCAGTGGAGCGGATACGTCAACGCCAACGTCGATTTCTTCGACGAGCTGGGCTCGCCCGGCGGCGCGACCAAGGTCGGCAAGGTCGACTACGACCCGCCGTTCATCAAGGAACTGCCCCCGATGGCGAGTGAGTGAGACCTGACGTGTCACCGCGTGGCCGGGTCAGCAGTCTGCTGCCCGATTTCCCCTGGGACACCATCGCTTCGGTGAAGGTGAAGGCGGCCGCCCACCCCGGCGGGATCGTCGACCTGTCCGTCGGCACTCCGGTCGACCCGGTCGACCCGCTGATCCGGACGGCGCTGAACTCCGTCGCGGCGGTCCCCGGTTACCCGACCACGCATGGCACCCCCGAGCTCCGCGCGGCCGCGGTCGACGCGCTGAAGCGGCGCTACGGGATCACCGGACTCGAGCCCGCGGCCGTGCTGCCCGCGATCGGCACCAAAGAGCTGATCGCGGGGCTGCCCCGGCTGCTCGGGCTCGGCTCGGGCGACCTGGTCGTCATCCCCGAGGTCGCCTACCCCACCTACGAGGTCGGCGCGCTGCTGGCGGGCGCGCAGGTGCTGCGCGCGGACGGACTGACCCGGCTCGGTCCGCAGACGCCCGCGCTGATCTACGTGAACTCGCCGTCCAACCCGACCGGCCGGATACTCGGCGTCGAACATCTGCGCAAGGTGGTCGCCTTCGCGCGGGAGCGCGGCGTGATCGTCGCCTCCGACGAGTGCTACCTGGGACTGACCTGGGAGGGTCGCGGCGTCTCCTTGCTCGACCCCGAAGTATGCGACGGCGACCACACCAACCTGCTGGCCGTGCATTCGTTGTCCAAGACCTCCAACCTGGCCAGCTATCGCGCCGGATTCGTGACGGGCGACCCGGAGCTGGTCGCGGAACTGCTCGAAGTGCGCAAGCACGCGGGCATGATGGTGCCGTTCCCGATCCAGGCCGCGATGACCGCCGCGCTCAGCGACGACGCGCACGAGGCGCGTCAGCGCGAGCGGTACCGCGCCCGACGCGACGTGTTGCGAAAGGCTTTGCAGGCCGCGGGTTTCCGGATCGATCATTCCGAGGCGGGCCTGTATCTGTGGTCGACGCGTGGTGAGCCGTGCCGGACCACGTTGGAATGGCTGGCCGATCGCGGCATCCTCGCCGCGCCCGGCGACTTCTACGGCCCCGGCGCGAGCGAGCACGTGCGGATCGCGCTGACCGCGACCGACGAGCGGATCGCGGCGGCGGCCGAACGGCTCGCCGCGGGCTGACACCTTCGTCGCCGCTGCGCGCGAGCGCGGCCATCGTTCGAGGCCGCGGTCGCACAACGGGCACAGCGAGGCGTGTCGGCGTCCGCGCCCGCCCTGCCCGGCGAGCTAGCCTGAGGTATGGACGCTGTCACGGTTGTCCCCACGCCCGGCAACGAGCCGGTGCACTTCTACGCGCCCGGAAGCCCCGAACGGGAGTTACTCCTCGGCAAGCTGGCCGAGCTGTCCGCGGAACCCGTCGACGTGCCGCTGGTCATCGGCGGCAAGCATCGACCCGGCCTCGGCGAACGGCACGACATCGTCACACCGCATCGGCATCGGCACGTGCTGGGGACCTACACCGACACCACCCATTCGGAAGCGCACGGAGCCATCGACGCCGCGACGGCCGCCGCCCCGGGGTGGCGGGCGCTGCCGTTCGAGGAGCGCGCCGCGGTGCTGCTGCGCGCCGCGGACCTGTTGGCCGGGCCGTGGCGGGAGACGATCGCCGCGGCCACCATGCTCGGTCAGTCGAAGTCGGCCCAGCAAGCCGAGATCGATGCGCCGTGCGAGCTGGTCGACTTCTGGCGGTTCAACGTCGCGTTCGCGCGGCAGATCTTGGAGCAACAGCCCAGCTCCAGCGCCGGGGTGTGGAACCGGATGGACTATCGGCCGCTGGAAGGGTTCGTCTACGCCATCACACCGTTCAACTTCACCGCCATCGCCGGGAATCTGCCGACCGCGCCCGCGCTGATGGGCAACACGGTGGTGTGGAAGCCGTCGCCGACGCAGACGTTGTCGGCGTTCTACACGATGCGGCTGCTGGAGGCGGCGGGCTTGCCGCCCGGCGTGATCAACATGGTCACCGGCGACGGGGTGCAACTGTCGGAGGTGGCCTTGGCCGATCCGCGGCTGGCCGGTATCCATTTCACCGGTTCCACCAAGACGTTCCAGTACCTCTGGCAGCAAGTGGGCGCGAATATCGGTCGGTATCAGGGCTATCCGCGCCTGGTGGGGGAGACCGGCGGCAAGGACTTCATCGTCGCGCACTCCTCGGCCGACCCCGGCGCGCTGCGCACCGCCCTGATTCGCGGCGCCTACGAGTATCAGGGTCAGAAGTGCTCGGCGGCCTCACGCGCCTACATCGCGCGGTCGGTCTGGCGCGCGATGGGCGACGAGTTCCTGCACGACGCCGACCGGCTGAGCTACGGCGACGTCGCGGATCTGTCGAATTTCGGTGGAGCGCTGATCGATCGGCGCGCGTACGACAAGAATGCGGCGGCCATCCGGCGCGCCGCGGACGCGGGCGTCGCCATCCCGGTCGGCGGAACCTACGACGACAGCGAAGGCTGGTTCGTCCGGCCGACCGTATTCCTGACCGACAATCCGCACGACGAATCGTTCGCCACCGAGTATTTCGGCCCGATCCTTTCGGTGTACGTCTACGACGACGCCGAACCCGGCTCCTACAGTGCGATACTCGCCGAAGTCGAGTCGGCTGCGCCTTACGCGCTGACCGGAGCGGTGTTCGCGCAGGACCGGTACGCGATCGAAGAGGCCGACGCCGCACTGCGTTTCGCGGCGGGCAACTTCTACGTCAACGACAAGCCCACGGGTGCGGTGGTGGGGCAGCAGCCGTTCGGCGGCGCACGCGCCTCCGGCACCGACGACAAGGCGGGCTCGCCGTTGAACCTGCTGCGCTGGGTCGCGCCGCGGACGATCAAGGAGACCTTCGTGCCGCCCGTCGACTTCCGCTACCCGCACATGGAGAGGTGATCAGACCAGCGGCTTTCCCTGCCGCAGGCGCCTGCGCAGGTCGAACAGATAGGCGTTGAGCGGGAACATGCGTGCCGCCGCGGGCAGCCGACCGTGCACGGCTCCGAGGATCCGCAGCAGCCGGTCCAACCGCCGCTGGTCGCGGTCGGTCCAGGTCATGCCCATCTCGTCGCGCAGGTGCTGCGGAAGCAAGCCGGTGACGATAAAGCGCTGCAATCCGGCGAAGACCACCTGCACCGGTCGCGGCATCATCTTCAGGTCGATCAGACCGTTGAAGTAGTCCCGAAGCTCCGGCTCGATGCCGCGCTGCTTCAGGTTCTCGTCCCAGTACCGCTGGAACTCCGTGCGATTCGCCGGCCACATCTCCGGCCGCATCTGCAGGGTGGTGCCCAGGCGGGCGGCGTAGGTGTAGAAGGCGTCGGCGGTCGCGTCGTCCATCGGGCCGTGCATCCGCGTGTAGAGGTCATCGATGCCCCAGTACAGGCAGGCGGCGACCCACAGCTGGAGATTCGGATCGAAGGCGTTGTACTTGACCGGGCTCGCGGTGGTGGAGCGCACCGACCGGTGCGATAGGTTGACGGCCTCCCGGTAGGCGTCGCGTTCGTCATCCGACCCGAGCAGCGCCACGGCGATATAGGTGAGGGTGGTGCGCAGCCGCTTGATCGGGTGCAGTGTGACCTTGCCGCTGTCGACGGTGCTCTCCAGCACGCCGCGGCCGACCGGGCGCAGGCTCAATTGCATGATGACGTTCGCCGCGCCGCCGAGGAACGCGGCGACGCCGTCGACGTACTGCGCGACCGTCTCGGGGGTGAGGGTCTGGCTCGGATCCGGTTCGTGCTCGGCGGTGCGCAGCGGCGCGGTCATCGTCGACCTCGTCTTTCGTGTCCGCCCGATCCCAGAGAATCGGTCGATGAGAAGATAATGCCCTAACTTTCTCATCGACTCGGTGAGCTGTCAATCGCCGCGGGTAGGCGGTGATGGTGTGCAATGCTGAAAGTGTCATCGTGTCGCTGTCGCGGATAGGGTTGAGGTATGGCCAGGCTGACCAGGCTGCTGCCGCTGGTGCGCAGCGCCGCCCCGGAGGATCGCAACCAGGCGCGGGTACTGGACGCGGCGCTGCTGGCGTTCCTCGACTTCGGTATCAAGCGCACCAGCATGGTGGAAGTGGCGCGTCGCGGCGGATTGTCGCTGGCCACGCTCTACCGCCGCTTCGCGAGCAAATCCGATCTGATCCGGGCCGTCGGACTGCGGCAGACGCGCGAATTCATCGAGGAGGTCGACGCCGCGCTCCAGCGTCAGGTCGATCGCGACGCGAGCGCCGAGGACCAGATCGTCGAACTGTTCGCCGCGTTCATCAACGGCCTGCGAGGAAACCAGCTGATCCACCGGCTGCTGGCCACCGAGCCCGAACTCGTGCTGCCGTACCTCACCACCCAGGGCGCGCCGGTCATCGAACTCGGCCGGGATTACCTGGCCGAGTTCATCACGCGGTTGCAGCGGGAAGGCAAGTTGCCGGAATACGATCCGGAGCCGCTGGCCGAGATGATCGCTCGCACCGCGCTGTCACTGGCGCTGACCCCGCAGACCGTGATCCCGCTCGGCGACGACGCATCGATCCGGCAGTTCGCCCGCGATCACGTCGTGGTGTCCTTCCGGGTGCGCTGACTTCAGCGGTGCTGCGGAAGGCCGAAGAGCATCGCCCCGAGCGCGGCCATGACATCCGCCGTCTGCTCGGCCGCGGTGCCGTGGGTGTGCGCGGTCACCGCGAAACCGGGGCCGTAGGACGTCGAGGCGACCTCCGGCTCGCCGAAATCCGACCAGCCCCATTTGCTGCCCTGGACGAAGGGCCATCGTGCCGTGCCCCAGTTCTGCTCGGTGCCGTCTCGGGCCGTCGATCCCGCCGCGGCCATCCATCCGAAGATCGGTGATCCGGGATCGGTGCGCAATTTGGTGGCGAGGAAGTCGGACACGTTCGCCGTGCTGGTCGCCCCCGCGCCCCAACTGGGTCCTGGCACCGTCTGGGCGAGGCCGTATTCGGCGGCGATGGCCGCGATGGCCTGTGGATACTTGGCCTCCATCACGGTCGCGGCTCCATCATCTGAGTAGCGGATCATTTGCTCTCCCAGCATGCGGTCCTCGGCCGAGCCGTCGCCGTGGCGCAGGGCGTAGTCGGCAAGGAAGAGCTTCGACAGCGACAGACTCGAGCGTGACTCGTGTTCGTTCGGTGTTCCCCAGCCGATGCCGACCGAGGTGCGTACGGAGATCGCCGTGCGCGGCGGCACCGCGGCCACTTCGGTTTCGGCGGATTCCTCGGCAAGGGCGACCGGCGCGGCCAGCGCCAGGAACCCGCAGGCGATCAGCGCGGTCAACGTCGTTCGGTAGCCCATCGTCTCCTCCTGGCTGGTGGCGTCACGTCGCGTCGGACGGCGCTGTGCAGGCACGATCAGCAATACGAGATGCGATTGCCCACCAGTAACTGGAATGAAACGAAGGGTTGGCTCAGACGAGACGAAGGCCGAGTCGACGCCGGATGCGCATATCCAGGAGATAAGCGTTCAGCGGGAATGCGCGGATCGTTCGCGGTAGCCGGGACTCGGCGGCCCCGACGGCGCGCAGAAGGTGGCCGAGTACGCGTTCGTCGCGGTCGGTCCAGGTCATCCCCATCTCGTCGCGCAGGTGCCGGGGCAGCAATCCGGTCACGAAGAAGCGGTGCAGGCGCCCGAAAGCCAGCTGCGCGGGTCGCGGCAGCATGCGTAGGTCGATGAGGTCGTCGAAGTAGGCACGGACCGTCGGATCGATGCTGGTCGCCGCGAGATTCGCGCTCCAGTACTCGGTGAAGGCGCGGCGGTCTGGAGGCCACATCGCTGCGGGCATCTGGAGGGTGGTGCCGAGCCTGGCGCCGAGACGGTAGAACGCGTCGGCCGTCGCTTCGTCCATCGGGCCGTGCATGCGCTCGTACAGATCCCGCGCTCCCCAATGCAGGCAGGCCGCGACCCAGAGTTGCAATGTGGGATCGAAGGCGTTGTAGTGCACCGGGCTCGAGTCGGTGGAGTGGACCGGACGATGCGAGACGTTGATCGCTTCTCGGTAGGCGGCGCGTTCCTCGTCGGTGCCGAGCATCGCTACGGAAAGGTAGGTCAACGTGGTGCGCAGCCGTTTGACCGGATGCAACATGACGTTTCCGCTGTCGACGGTGCTCTCCAGCACGCCGTAACCGACCGGCGGAGCGCTCAGCTGCATGATGACGTTCGCGACGCCGCCGAACAGGCCGGCCACGCCGTCGAGGTATTGCCCGATGTCGAAGGAGTCCGGCGATTCGGGACGATGCGTCGCGGAAAGTGGCCTCGTCATCGTCGACCTCGCAGTGCTGAGAAAGCTATGCACCAACGTTCTCACCACGTCAGCGGGAGTGTCAACCGTCACATTCGACGCCGGTCGGCGCGGGATGCCGCGACACCGCCGCTGATCCGGCGAAGTAGCGTGAGCGAATGCCGTTCGGTCCGCCGCTGCTGCTCAGCTCCCTGAACCCGCTCGCCGTCGCAGGCGGAGCGGACATCCCCGACGCCGTCACCATCGACGGCGCCACCCTCTCCCGCAGCGATCTGCTGGGCGCCGCCACTTCGGTGGCCGAACGCGTCGCGCGCGCGGAACGAGTGGCGGTGTTCGCCGAGCCGACCGTGGAAACCGTGCTCGCGGTGGTTGGCTGCCTGATCGCGGGCGTCACGGTGGTTCCGGTGCCCCCGGACTCCGGGACCGCGGAACGGGCGCACATCCTGGCCGATTCGAGCGCTCAGGTGTGGCTGGGGAAAGCGCCGGAGGACGCCGACCTACCCGTGGTGCCGGTGCGGCGGCACGCCAGGTCCTGGCACACCTACCCCGAACCCGACCCGGCCACCACGGCTTTCGTGCTGTACACCTCGGGAACCACCGGCTTGCCCAAAGGCGTGCTACTCAGTCGCGGCGCGATCGCCGCGGGTCTGGACGCCCTGGCCGAGGCGTGGGCTTGGACCGCGAGGGACACGCTGGTGCACGGGCTTCCGTTGTTCCATGTGCACGGGCTGATCCTCGGCCTGCTCGGTCCGCTGCGGGTGGGCAGTCCGTTGATCCACACCGGTAAGCCGACGCCACAGGCATACGCGGCGGCCAAGGGTTCGCTGTACTTCGGCGTGCCCACCGTGTGGTCGCGGGTGGTCGACGACCCCGACGCGGCGAAGCAGTTGACCGACGCGCGGCTGCTCGTTTCCGGTAGCGCGCCGCTGCCGGTGCCGGTGTTCGAGCGATTGCGCGAGCTGACCGGGCACGCGCCGGTCGAGCGCTACGGCATGAGCGAAACCATGATCACGCTGTCCACCCGGGCCGATGGTGAGCGCAGGCCGGGCTGGGTCGGATTGCCGGTGCGCGGTGTGCGCACCCGGATCCGGGACGAGTCCGGTGCTCCGGTGCCGCACGACGGCGAGAGCATCGGGGGCTTGGAAGTGTCCGGACCGATGCTCTTCGACGGTTACCTGAATCGCCCGGAGGCGACCGCGCGGACCTGGACCGAGGACGGGTGGTTCCGGACCGGCGACGTCGCCGCCATCGACCCGGAAGGCTTTCATCGCATCGTCGGCCGGGAATCGGTGGATCTGATCAAGTCCGGTGGTTACCGGGTCGGCGCGGGCGAGGTCGAGACGGTGCTGCTCGGTCACCCCGCGGTCGCGGAAGCCGCGGTGGTCGGCCTGCCCGACGACGATCTCGGCCAGCGCATCACCGCCTTCGTCGTGCTGCGCGTCGCCGCGACCGAGCGTGAGTTGATCGACCATGTGGCCGAAGAACTTTCGGTGCACAAACGCCCGCGCGAGATCCGCGTGGTCGACGCGCTGCCGCGCAACGCCATGGGCAAGGTGCAGAAGAAGAAGCTGAGCTGACCGCGGGGTTGACCTCGAGTTAGGTAGAGGTTCTACGGTCGGCGCATGACTGCGACTCTGACCACCGAACACATCGACTACCTGCACACCCAGCGGCTGGGCCGGCTGGCCACCGTCCGGCCCGACGGCACCCCGCAGAACAACCCCGTCGGCTTCCGCTACAACGCCGACCTGGGCACCATCGACATCGCGGGCTGGAACATGGGCGACTCGTGGAAATTCCGCAACCTCGCCACCAACGACCACGTCGCCTTCGTCGTCGACGACGTCGCGTCGGTCCAACCGTGGCGCGTCCGCTGCCTCGAGATCCGCGGCACCGCCGAAGCACTCACCGACGTCGACCCATACATCCCCGGCGTCTCCCGCGAAATGATCCGCATCCATCCCCACCGAGTCATCGCCTTCGGGCTCTCGGAAGCGCCTTCGGCCTGATCCGAACTCCGCGAGTGGCACAACCATGTGCCACTCGCGGAACGTTCAGTCGTTGGCGTGGAGGTCGGCGTTGAGTTCGATGCCGGTGCCCTTGCGGGGGACTACTTCGACGGCGCCGGTGGTGGAGTTGCGGCGGAAGAGGAGGTTGTCGCGGCCTGCGAGTTCGGCGGCCTTGACCAGGGTGCCGTCGGGTGTGGTGACCTTCGTGCCCGCGGTGAGGTAGAGGCCGGCCTCCAGGACGCAGTCGTTGCCGAGGGGGATGCCGAGCCCGGAGTTCGCGCCGAGCAGGGACCGTTCGCCGATGGAGATGACCGTGGTGCCGCCGCCGGAGAGGGTGCCCATGGTGGACGCGCCGCCGCCGATGTCGGAGCCGTCGCCGACCACGACGCCCGCGGAGACGCGGCCCTCGATCATGGACGCGCCGAGGGTGCCCGCGTTGAAGTTCACGAAGCCCTCGTGCATGACGGTGGTGCCGGAGGCCAGGTGCGCGCCGAGGCGGACCCGGTCGGCGTCGCCGATGCGGACGCCGGAGGGCAGCACGTAGTCGACCATGCGCGGGAACTTGTCCACGCTGTACACCGTGACGGGGCCGCGGGCGCGCAGCTTGGCGCGGGTGGCCTCGAAGCCATCCACCGCGGCGGGGCCGTGGTTGGTCCACACCACGTTGGTGAGCAGGCCGAACTGGCCGTCCAGGCTCACCTCGTGCGGCTTGACCAGGCGGTGCGAGAGCAGGTGCAGGCGCAGGTAGACGTCGTGCGCGTCCACCGGGGCGGCGGACAGGTCGGCGATCGTGGTGTGCACCGCGATCACGTCGACCCCGCGGGCGTCGTCGAAGCCGAGCAGAGCCGCGTACTCCGCGGGCGCCTCGTCCAGCCGCTTGCTGCCGGTCTCGGCGAACTCGCCCAGCTGCGGGTTCGGGTACCACGTGTCCAGCACGGTCCCGTCCGCGGTCACGTTGGCGATACCGATTGCTGCTGCTCCCTGGATACTCACGGCCTAGAGGTTACCGACCCGCGACCGGCGATGGTGCGGCTGCTCCGGAGAGCGCGATCACCAGGCTCGATACGCCTCCAGCTCCAGGACCGGTCGGCCGAGTGCCCTGGTCAGCAGTCGCGCCGACGCTCGATCGCCCGATCAACGAGACCACTGCGCCGACCGGAGATACGCGCGACGGTGGCCGCACTGTCGCACGCTGAACAGTGTCTGGGCCGAGAATGACCGCACCATCGCCTGGACGACTCCGGCGAGATGCCGGCGCACGATGGCGGTCCCGGACGATGCGGCGGCACACCGGCCGGTACCGGCGGGCCTCGCGGGTGACCGGTCGTAGGGTGAAGCGCGTGACCATCGACCTGCATGCGGACCCGATCACACTGACCGCCGCCCTCGTCGACATCCCGAGCGTCTCGCGCGACGAGGCCGCCATCACCGACGCGGTGGAGCGGGCACTGGTGGAGCAGACGACGGGCTTCGAGATCCTCCGGCACGGGAACGTGGTGCTGGCACGCACCCACCGCGGGTTGCCGACCCGGGTGATCCTGGCCGGGCACTTGGACACCGTGCCGATCGCCGACAACGTGCCCGGCCGGTTCGCGGTGGGCCCGACAGGCGAACAGGTCTTCTACGGCTGTGGCTCGGTGGACATGAAATCCGGCGACGCGGTCTTCCTGCATCTGGCCGCCACCGTCGCCGATCCGGTGCACGACCTGACCCTGATCTTCTACGACGGCGAGGAGATCGCCGCCGAGTTCAACGGCCTCGGGCACATCGAACGCGACCTGCCCGACTGGCTCAGCGGCGACCTCGCGGTGCTCGGCGAACCGTCCGGCGGCTGGATCGAGGCCGGTTGCCAGGGCACGCTGCGCGTGCGGCTGAGCGCCTCGGGCGTGCGCGCGCACTCGGCGCGAGCATGGCTGGGGGACAACGCGATTCACCGCTTGGCCCCGGTCTTGCAGCGGCTCGCCGACTACCGCGCCCGGGAAGTGGACATCGACGGCTGCGTCTATCGCGAGGGACTGTCCGCGGTCCGGGTCACCGGCGGCGTGGCGGGCAACGTGGTGCCGGACGCCGCCGAACTGGACGTCAACTTCCGTTTCGCGCCCGACCGCACCGTCGACCAAGCCGTCGAGCACGTGCGCGAGGTCTTCGCCGGGCTCGAGTTGTCCTTCGAAGTGACCGACTCGGCGCCGGGCGCGCTGCCGGGGCTGACCGCTCCGGCGGCCAAGGACCTGATCGCGTCGGTACAGCGCCACGGCGGCGGCGGTGTGCGCGCGAAGTACGGCTGGACCGACGTCTCGCGTTTCGCGGCCCGCGGCATCCCCGCCGTCAACTTCGGTCCGGGCGATCCAAACCTCGCGCACAAGCGCGACGAACACGTTCCCGTCGACCAGATCACCGCGGTCACCGCCATGCTGCGCGGCTACCTGAGCGGCACTCCGGACTGAACGGCGGGTGCGAAGCCGCGGGTGCCGCCGCATCCGGCCCGGGATCGTCGCGACCGCCGTACTGCCGCCGCGCGCGTGATCGACCGAGCACGAACTTCCCGCGCCCGTCCGTCCGCGTGATCTCGTTCGTGGCGATCTCCGCGACGGCGTCGAGCAGAGGTCGAAGAGGTCCGGCGAGCCCGTCCGAGTGCACCTGGATGGCTTCGGGCGCGCAGCGGCGCGGCTGGAGGTTCGGTTGCTGCCGACCCGGCCACGCGGCCCGATTCCCGCTGATGGCCGCGATCGCGGGTGCCCGACTCCGACTCGCCGCCCGCCTGATTCGCACGGTGACGTGCGCCTCGAGCGCCGAGATTGCGATGGTGTCTCGCCCTGCCTGCGTCCGGCTGAACGTCGGACGACTTCTCTCGTCCGGCCCGTGAGTCCCTCTTGCCGGGCGGTAGCGTGGAATGCATGTCCACCGACGCCGCGGACCGTGAGGTCGCCCCCGAACCGAAGTCGAGACCGAAGTTCCGCGGGCCGATCATGTTCCGCCGCGACCGTGCCGACGGCGTCAGCACCGCCGACCGGAATCTGCTGGACAAGCGCGGCGACACGGACTGGGTGCACACCGATCCGTGGCGCGTGCTGCGCATCCAGGCCGAGTTCGTCGAGGGCTTCGGCGCTCTCGCCGAGGTGCCCCGAGCGGTGACGGTCTTCGGTTCGGCGCGCACCTCCGCCGACCACCCGGAGTACCAGGCCGGACTCGCGATCGGCGCCGCGCTGGCGCGGGCGGGTTTCGCGGTGATCACCGGCGGCGGTCCCGGCGCGATGGAGGCGGCCAACCGAGGAGCATGCGAGGCGGGCGGCTACTCCATCGGTCTCGGCATCGAGCTGCCGTTCGAGCAGAGCCTCAACGACTGGGTCGACCTGGGCATCAATTTCCGGTACTTCTTCGTCCGCAAGACGATGTTCGTGAAGTACTCGCAGGCGTTCATCTGCCTGCCCGGCGGCTTCGGCACGCTCGACGAGTTGTTCGAGGCGCTGACGCTCGTGCAGACCCACAAGATCACCCGGTTCCCGATCATCCTGTTCGGCACCAGGTATTGGTCCGGGCTGGTCGATTGGTTGCGCGATTCGCTGGGCGGGTCCGGCAAGATCTCTCCGGGCGACCTCGGACTGCTGCACGTGACCGACAGCGTCGAGGAGGTCGTGAACATCATTCAGGCGGCCGCGATAGCGGGCGGCGCCGAGGACGCGATCGGGACGGAGGATCAGTGGTGAGCGAGCGGCCTTTCGCCGTCTGTGTCTACTGTTCGGCGAGCACGACCGACCAGGACTATCTTTCGCTGGCCGCCCGGGTGGGCACCGAGATCGCCCGGCGCGGTTGGCAACTGGTGTCCGGCGGCGGTCACGTCTCGATGATGGGCGCGATCGCCACCGCGGCGCGCGCCGGCGGCGCGAACACCATCGGTGTGATCCCCAAGCACCTGGTGCACCGAGAGGTCGCCGACGTCGACGCCGACGAACTGGTCGTCACCGACACCATGCGCCAGCGCAAGCAGGTGATGGAGGACCGCGCCGACGCCTTCCTCACCCTGCCCGGCGGCATCGGCACACTCGAGGAGTTCTTCGAAACCTGGACCGGCGGATATCTGGGACAGCACGAGAAACCCGTTGTTGTGCTGGATCCCAATGGATTCTTCCGCGGGTTGTTCTCCTGGCTGGACGAGTTGTACGAGCGGAAGTTCGTGCCCCAGACAGCGTTGTCCCGGATTACCGTGGTGACCGATCTCCCGTCCGCTTTCGCGGCGTTGGAGGCGCGCCTACCCCGTGAGGAGAGCTGAAGACGTGAGCACCGATGCCCGCTCGACGGTGAGTTTGGTCGACCTCGCCCGGCATCTCCCCGCGATGGCCCTGGACGCGCCCGGCATGCTCCGCAACGCGTTGAACATGCTCGTGACGCCGGATTCCAAGTCGTCGGTCGGGCTGTATTTCCAGCGCAACGCCCACCGGCATCCGGACCGCTTGTTCCTGCGGTTCGAGGGCGCGAGCTACACCTACGGCGAGGCCAACGCGGAGGTGAACCGGTACGCGAGCGTGCTCGCCGCGCGCGGGGTGCGGCGCGGCGACGTGGTGGGCGTGCTGATGACCAACCGGCCGGAAACCCTGTTCGTCGTGCTGGCGACGGTCAAGCTCGGGGCCACCGTCGGATTGCTCAACCATCATCAGCGCGACCAGGTGCTGGCGCACAGCCTCGGCCTGCTCGACAGCGTGCTGAACGTGGTGGGCGCGGAGTGCGCCGAGGCGATCGACTCGCTGCCCGAACCGCCCGCCAACGTGCTCGCGGCCGACGAACTCCGCGACGCGGCCCGCGACGCCGACGACGGCGACCCGCCGAGCTGTGCGGAGGTCACCGCGCGCGAGCGGGCGTTCCTCATCTTCACCTCCGGCACCACCGGACTGCCGAAGGCCAGCGTGATGACCCACCTGCGCTGGACCAAGAGCATGGGCGGACTCGGTGGCCTGGGAATCCGCTTGCGCGGCAACGACACCCTGTACTGCTGCCTGCCGCTGTACCACAACAACGCGCTCACGGTCGCGTTGTCCGCGGTCCTGGCCGCGGGCGGCACGTTCGCCCTCGGCCGGAGTTTCTCCGCGTCCCGGTTCTGGAACGAGGTCATTCGCGAACAGGCCACGGCGTTCATCTACATCGGCGAACTGTGCCGCTACCTGATCAACCAGCCGGCCGAGCCGACCGACCGGCAGCACCTGATCCGGCTCGCCGTCGGCAACGGATTGCGTCCGGAATTGTGGGACGAGTTCAAGTCCCGGTTCGGCATCGAGCGCATCGTGGAGTTCTACGGTGCGAGCGAGGCGAACATCGCCTTCGTCAACGCATTCGGCGTGGACCGGACGGCGGGTTTCGGTCCGCTGCCGTATGCCGTCGTGGAGTACGACGAGGAGACCGGAAAGGCGAAGCGCGACAAGAACGGCCGCCTGCGCCGGGTCGGCACCGGTGGCGTCGGCCTGCTGTTGGCCAAGGTCACCGACCGCTCCCCGTTCGACGGTTACACCGACAAGGCCGCCTCCGAGGCCAAGCTGGTGCGCGATGGCTTCGAATCCGGGGACGTCTGGTTCGACACCGGCGACCTGGTGCGCGACCAGGGCTGGCACCACATCGCGTTCGTGGACCGGCTCGGCGACACGTTCCGCTGGAAGGGGGAGAACGTGGCGACCACCGAAGTGGAGGGCGCGCTGAGCAAGGCGGAGTCGATCGAGCAGGCGGTGGTCTACGGCGTGGACATCCCCGGAACCGACGGCAAGGCGGGCATGGCCGCGGTGACGCTGCATCCGGGCGCGGAATTCGACGGTGCGGCGGTGGCGAAGCTGGCCTACGACCAATTGCCGGGTTACGCCGTGCCGCTGTTCATTCGCATCGTGCACGAGCTGGAACAGACTTCGACGTTCAAGAGCCGCAAGGTGGACCTGCGCAAGCAGGGCTACGCCGACGATCCCGACAGCACGCTGTACGTGCTCGCGGGCCGCGCCGAGGGATACATCCCCGCCTACGCCGATTACGCCGCCGACGTAGCCGCGGGCCGCGCCCCGAAGAACTGACGGCCGTCTGCGGAAAAGAGCTGGTGGCGGTGGTTCCCCCACCTCCGCCAGAGGACTGCTGGCTGATCTTGTGGCACTCGACTGGTACGGTCTGAGAATTAGGAGACCACTGGTTTCGTGAGCACACGGGTCACTCGTGGGGTACGCCCAAGCCCCGGCGACACGACCTGTCCGCGATCCCTGTCTCCTGATTTGTACGGCCTGATTCGCGGAGAGGCGGGAGAGCGACATGTTCAGCTCGACCGCGGCCCCGCTTCCCACGCTGTGCGGGCGGCCGGTGGCGACGGATCGGGCGCTCGTGATGGCGATCGTGAACCGCACCCCGGACTCGTTCTACGACCGCGGCGCCACGTTCACCGATGCGGCGGCCATGGATGCCGTGGCGCGCGCGGTGGACGAGGGCGCCGATCTCGTCGACATCGGCGGGGTGAAAGCCGGGCCGGGTGATTCGGTGGACGCGGCCGAGGAGACGCGCCGGGTGGTGCCGTTCGTCGCGGCCATTCGCGCGAAGTACCCGGAGCTACTGATCAGCGTCGACACCTGGCGCGCCGATGTTGCATTGGCGGCGGTGGGCGAGGGGGCGGATCTGATCAACGACACCTGGGCCGGCGCCGACCCCGATCTCGTTCCGGTGGCCGCCGCGCACGGTGCGGGTGTGGTGTGCAGCCATACCGGTGGCGCGGTGCCGCGCACCAGGCCGCACCGCGTCCGCTACACCGACGTGGTGGAGGAGGTCACCGGAACCGTGGTGCGGGCCGCCGAGGAAGCGCTCGCCGCGGGAGTGCGCCGGGATTCGATCCTGATCGATCCTACGCATGATTTCGGCAAAAACACTTATCACGGTCTCGAACTGTTGCGCCGAGTCGACGTTCTTGTAAAAACCGGATGGCCAGTCTTGATGGCGCTGAGCAACAAGGATTTCATCGGGGAGACTCTAGGTGTCGGTCTTTCCGAACGGCTGGAGGGCACTTTGGCGGCGACAGCGTGGTCGGCGGCGGCAGGCGCCAGAGTCTTTCGTGTCCACGAAGTCGCAGCGACCCGGCGGGTCGTGGACATGATCGCCGCTATCCAGGGCATCCGGCCCCCCGCACGAACCTTGCGAGGTCTGGCATGACATTTCAACACCGTGAGCCCGCCTGGGCGACGACCAATACCTGGGACACCCCGAACTGGCGCGTGGACGAACTCGTCTCCGCGAAGGCCGGGCGCACCGTGTCGGTGGTGCTGCCCGCGCTGAACGAAGAACGGACCGTGGCCGACGTGGTGGCCAGCATCCGGCCGCTGCTCGGCACGCTGGTGGACGAGCTGATCGTGCTGGACTCCGGCTCGACCGACGCCACCGCGGAGCGGGCCCGCGCCGCGGGCGCCGAGGTGATCAGCCGCGAGCAGGCGGTTCCGGAGCTGGAGCCGGTTGCGGGCAAGGGCGAGGTGCTGTGGCGCTCGCTGGCGGTGACCAGCGGCGATCTGATCGCCTTCGTCGACTCCGACCTCATCGACCCGGATCCCGCCTTCGTGCCGAAGCTGCTCGGTCCGCTGCTCACGGTGGACGACATGCACCTGGCCAAAGCGTATTACCGCAGGCCGTTGCGGCAAGGCGGCGCGGTGGACGCGCATGGCGGCGGCCGCGTCACCGAACTGGTCGCCCGGCCCCTCCTGGCCGCGCTGCGACCGGAGCTGTCGCAGGTGTTGCAGCCGCTCGGCGGCGAGTACGCGGGCACCCGCGAACTGCTCACCTCGGTGCCGTTCGCCCCGGGCTACGGGGTGGAGATCGGGCTGTTGCTCGACACCTACGACCGGCTCGGCATGTCCGCGATCGGCCAGGTCAACCTGGGTGTGCGCACGCATCGCAACCGTCCGCTGGCCGACCTGGGGGTGATGAGCCGCCAGATCCTCGGCACCGTGCTCGGTCGCAGCGGTATCCAGGACTCCGGCGCCGCGCTGACCCAGTTCCCGCTGATCGGCGACGAGTTCACCGCGCACCGCACCGAGGTCTCCCTGCTGGACCGCCCGCCGATGAACACCCTCCGGCCGGCCTGCGCCGCGGCCTGATCCGTTCTCGCGCCGCATGCGGATGCGGTCAGGCCCCTTCCGCATGCGGGTCGCGCATGTATCCCGCCTCGATCAGAGTCCGGAAGGCCGCGTACTTGTAGACGCACTCGGAGGGTTCACAGATCCGGTGGCGCTGCATGAGTTCGTGCGCCTCCGCCACCGTCAAGGGCTCGACGGGTAGTCGCTGCGGCCTGCCGATCGGACAGACCGGGAGCGCGGGGGCGGGCAGTTGTTCCGCGATCACGTGCTCGGTGACGCCGACCCGGCGCCGCCGGTTCGCCGGTCCGTGCAGCAACCCGATGGTGGCGAGCAGGCTCGCCGCGCCGACGAGCGAGCAGAGGACGGCGATCTGGGTGGCGGTCACGGCGCATTTCTCCTCTCGGTGGGGCGGGCCGGGCAGAACGTGGCGGGGCCGAAGCGCAACGCACCGTCACCAACGTGCAGTTAATTTTCAGCAAATCAAGTGTGGGCCGAGTGAGCGCGTCGTGCAAGTGGGATTGGACGCGCCGCCGACCGGTATGTGCGGCTCTGTGGCCGGTATTCCCGCCGACCGGCGGTCCAATCCGCCACACGTACGAACTTCGAGCTGATCAGCCGGTGAATGGGTCCCCTCGATGCGCTGCATCGGGGAAGTGGAGTGCCGCCGCGCTCGGCCAGAATCTGGGCGACGATGGAGATGGCCGTCTCGTCCGCGCGCCGAGTCCCCGTCGCTGTTCCGCACTGTATGCCCCGACGTCAGGACGACTGCCTCGGCGTATCCGACGGCCTGTGGCCGTGGACGCTGGACCGGTCAACGCGGCTTCGAACTCCCGGGGTCCGGGGCTGATCGTTCCACCACGTGTGCCGACGTGACCGACTCGTGTGACAGCAGGGTGAGCAATTGCCCGAGTGCCGCGCGCTTGGCGCCGGCGCTTCGCGCATCGGGTCCGGCCGCAGCGCGTTGAGCCCGAGAAATCGGTGAATTTCCGCTGTGCCGACCGCTGGTTAACCGAAGGCTATTGGTTGCGGCGACGATGATCCGGCAGCAGTACCTGGTTCGCATCGTCCTCGGTCGCCGAATCCGCGGCAGCGTCACGGGGCTCGTCGGCCTCGGTGCCGGATTGCTCGCGTTCCTCGCGCCCGGGATCGACCGACTCGGCGTCGGTATTCGGCGAGCCGGATTCCGGTTCACCGTCCACCGGGCCGTCCGCCTCGGGCGACGGAGCCGACTGCTCCCGCGCGAGCCGGGCCTGGAGATCGGCGACGGTCACATGAGCCTTCGACCCGGTCGGCCGCAGCAGCACACTGATGATCAGGCCGACCAGGCCCACCGCCAGGACGGCCCCGCCGATCAGCAATAGCGGATTCACGATTTCCTCCTTGCCGGACGCCTCACGCGGCCGTTTCTCGGAGAGCGGTTATCGTCCAGCTATTCAATCATCCGCGTATGAACGCACTCGGGGGAGGGGTGGTGACCTGGGGCACATAATGTGCGGCTGCTTTTTAAGTCGAGAGAGTCGCTGTGAACAGGTGATCAGCGGAGCTAGTGGTGCCCGTTCGGCGGCTCGAGTCATTTTTCTGCTGCGCTGATTGCGCGCGTTCTGCGCTCGGTCACGATGACCAGATATTTGCTGAAATCCGTTGTCTCAGTATGTCCGACGCGCCGGGCATCTCGGGGCGGATCCGCAGCGCCTTCACCCGGGTCGCGGCTCAGCGGCGCAGACCCGTTGCGGGCGATCTGTTCTCGGGATCGTGGCGGTAGACCGGCGTGAGCAGCTCGGCCTCCAGCGGTTCGCCGGTGGCGCGGTCGAAGCGACAGGCGATCAGCACGGAGAACAGGTGATTGCTCGCTCGTTCGTGCAGGGTGGCCAGCCGGGTGGCGAGCAGCCGGATCGCGCCGAGCGAGCCCGGCGGATGCATGCCGTCGATCATCAATACGCTGCCGCGCCCGTCGGGCCTGGGAAGCCTGCCCAGGTAGGCGATGTCGTGCGGTTCGGGTCCGCCCGGCCGGTAGACCCGTCGGGCCGCCCGGTCCTCGATGCCCCGGCGCGCGTCACCCATTCTGGCTACGGCGCGGCGCAATCGTGGGTCCGCGGCGACCAACTGACGCAAGCTCGGGGACAGTTCCGGCCCGCCCAGCACGATCAAGCCGTCCCGCCGCAAATCGACCGGACGGCCCGGTAGGAAATGCTCGACCGCCACGCTGAAACCGAGTTCGCGTAGCAGCTCGGCCAATCGTTGCGGCGCCGCGGGATCCGGCGCGCCGATCACCCGCCCTGCGCGCACCTCCGGGACGAGCACGGTGAGCGAGCCGTGCCCGAAGAACAGTCCTTCCGGCGCGGGTCCCTGCGTACTCACCTGGTGGATACGGGCCCGGGAAAGCCCGGCCGCCGCACCGATTCTGGCGAACGTCCAGCCTTCGGCATGGAGCTCCCGGATCACGGCACGCCGAATCCTGGTCAGTTCGTTGATGGTCTGCTGGGCCGCCGCCACCCCGTCGGTGGCCGCCTTCAGTCGCTCGACCTTGTCCTCGATCGCGAACACGCGCGCCACGTCATCGGCCGACATGTGCGAAGTCTAGACAGCTGAACAGCTCAATGTGTCTAGTCTTCTTGACGTTCAGGTGGCGTCGGTGTCGATCGGAGGACGTTCGTTGCGCTCCAACGGCTTATCCAACTTGGGCATCGGATAGTCCGGCATCCCGCTGTTCGTGCTGTACAGGTCCTTGGGATCGGGCAGCGCGCTGTCGAAATCCCGGAACAGCGAATCATCGCCGTTGAGAAGATGTTTGGTCACCATCGCCCGCGGCGTCATACCGCGCAGTTGGTTCAGGTCGGCCAGCGGTTTACGCAGATCCTCGAACTCCGGCCCCAATTCCTCTTTCAGCTGAGACGTGGCGCCACTCGCGTAATCACGCACCTGCCGCAGGCTGCGCGTGGTCCAGCGCACGGCACCGGGCAAGCGCTCCGGGCCGAGAATCACGAGGGCGGCGACGAGCAGGATGACCATCTCGCTCCAGCCGATGTTGCTGAACACGTAACCAGGCTACCTGGCCCGGTCAGCGGGTCGTCCATTGATAGCCGACCGGGAAATGAACGGTGGGTGTTGTCCGGGCTTTTCCAGGCCGTACAGCACCCACCGCATGTACAAGAAAAGGAATCTATGTGGGGTAGATCACAATCTTGCCGTTGTGTATGCCGCCGTAGCAGTACTCCACGCCGTCCGTCGCGACCGCGGTGTGCCCTCCACCCGGGCGGCAGTCGAACCAGTCGACGTAAGTGTCGTTCGTGGTAGCGCCGGCCGGTGCCGCGGACAGCCCCACGGTGGCGACCGCCGCCATAGTGGATCCGAGAATGAAAATGGCGAGATGACGCATCACAGCCCTCCCCGTGCTGCTGGATTTCGACAGCGTGACTCTATCCGCCGCGGTTTTGCGGCGTCTAGCGAAAATAATTGGGGTTCTGCGTTATTAGTTGGCGCAGGGAACTGCTAGTCGGATTCCAGGGTCACCGGGACGTCGACTCGGCGGCCGTCGCGGATGAGCTGGACGACCACGGTCTGGCCGATCTTGCTGGACTGTTCGGCCACCGTGAACTCGTCGGAGCTGGTGACCTCCCGATCGCCGACGCGCACGATGACATCGCCTTCGACGATGCCCGCCCGCGCGGCCGGGCCGTTCGGCGACACGTCGGCCACCGCGGCTCCGCTCATGACGTCATTGGCGACCGTCTTGGTGCGGAGGGACAGACCCATGGTCGGATGGTGCACCACACCGTCACGGATCAAGGTCTGCGCGACCTCGGTCATCTTGTCCACCGGGATGGCGAAGCCGAGGCCGACCGAGCCGCCGGTCTCGCTGCGGATGGCGGTGTTGATGCCGATGACCCGGCCGTCCATGTCCACCAGAGCGCCACCGGAGTTACCCGGGTTGATCGACGCGTCGGTCTGCACGGCGTCGATCACGGCCTTCGTGTCGCTGCCCTCGCCCTCCAGTTTCACCGGGCGGTGCAAGGCGCTGACGATGCCGGAGGTGACGGTCTTGCTCAGGCCGAGCGGCGATCCGATGGCCAGCACGTCGTCGCCGACCTGTACGTTGCCGGATTTGCCGAGCTGAGCGACGGTGAGATTCTTCACATCGACCTTCAGGACGGCCAGGTCGGTCTTCGGGTCGCGGCCGACGATCTGGGCGGGCACCCTGGTGCCGTCGGAGAACTGCACCTGGATCGCGGATCGGTTGGTCTTGTCCTGGGCGGCCATCGAGACGACGTGGTTGTTGGTGACGACGTAGCCGCCGCCGTCGATCACCACGCCGGAGCCGGTGGCGCCGTTCTCACCGACGGTCACGCGGATGGAGACGACCGAGGGCAACACGGCGTTGGCGACCTTTGCGATCAGGCCGTGCGGGCGGTTTCCGTCGCCGCCCTGTTCGAGGGCCACCTTGCGGGAGGTCAGCGTCGAGGCGGTTTCCGCGGTCAGGCGGCCGACCAGCCCGCCGAGCAGGCCGATGACGAGTGCGACGAGCGCGAGTAGGGCCAGCGCCTTGGGCGCGACTCGGGAGCCGAACAGCACTTCGCGGGCGCTGAGTTTCTCGGCCTGCGGCAGCGCCTGCGGTTTGGGTGTGGGCACCGCGGGGGCTCCGAGGCGGGCGACCGCCTCCGGGTCGCGCCATGGGTCGGCCGGTCCGGCAGCGGGAGCCTGGCCACCGGCCGCGTCGGGATCGCGCTGCAGGAGTTCGCTGGAGCCTTCTGGACGGCCGAAAGCCTCGGCCAGCACCGCGTCGGGCGGACGGTTCTGCAGTTCGGGACCGGATTGCGGCGCCGCGCCCGCCTTACGGAGCGGCAGCGGCTCGGCGAACGAACCGGACAGGCCGGACGGTCTGCGGAAGGCCCGCGCCGTGTGCGTGTCGACATGGGGCCGGTAGACCGGGCGCGGACCGAGCACGGGTGCGTCCGGAGGACGGAGATTCCCGCGGTTGGCCGCCGAATCCGAGGTGTCGGCCGATCCGGAATTCGTCGATTCGGTGGTCACTCGGGAAACTCTACTTGCGCCACCACGTGGTCCACCGGGTCGCGGTGAACGAATCGGTCAGAAACCCGAAAACCGCGTCGTTACGCCCGGACTGACCGGAGGTCGGGGCGGGCGTCCGGCCACTGGACGCGCCGCCGGGCAACTCCGCGAGGGGAATCCTGGTCAGGCTGTCGTGCAGCCCGGTCGGAATCGCGACCTGGCCTGCGTGCCGCAGTGCGATGCGCGCCTGTTGCTGGGCATCGACCTCGGCCGCGCATTCGGGACACAGCGAGAGGTGCTGAGCGGCACGCAGGTAGGCGTTCATCCGCAACTCACCGTCCACGTACGCCGCGATCGCCTCGCTCGCCAAATGCTCGGTGGGGCGAAAACGGGGCGGACGACGACCGGACGTGCTGAAGTCGCCACTCATTCGGTGCTCACCCTTCCAACCGACATCGACCGATGTTCGGGCGATGCCGGCTTCCGACGAATCACCCTATGTTCGCGTCAGCGGCGAACCGCTGCTCACTTCCATTATGCGCAAGGTAGTCGCGCAGGGCTTGGCGTCCACGGTGGATCCGACTGCGCACAGTGCCCAGTTTCACGCCGAGCGTAGCGCCGATCTCCTCGTAGGACAGCCCCTCGATATCGCACAGGACCACGGCCGCGCGGAACTCCGGCGCGAGCGAATCCAGGGCCGATTGCAGGTCGGGATCCAGCCGGGCGTCGTGGTAGGCCTGTTCCGGCCCCGGGCCCTCGGCGGGCACCCGGTCGTAGTCCTCGGGCAGCGCTTCCATCCTGATCCGGTTGCGGCGGCGCACCATGTCCAGGAACAGGTTGGTGGTGATGCGGTGCAGCCATCCCTCGAAGGTGCCCGGTTGGTAATTCGACAGCGAACGGAACACCCGGATGAACGTCTCCTGGGTGAGGTCCTCCGCGTCCTGTGCGTCGCCGGAGAGTCGGTAGGCCAGGCGATAGACCCGGTCCGCGTGCTCGCGGACGAGTTCGTCCCACGTGGGCATCGCCGACCGGTCGCCGGTGGCATCGAAGGCAGCAGTCCCGGTCAGCTCGACCGCGTCCTCGGCGGACTCGGCCTCGACCGGCAGGATCTGCTCGGGCAGGGTGGCGTATTCGCGCGCCGCATCGACCATGTGGATGGGGCTACCTCCTACTAGGGACCGCAAACGTCGGGAACTCGCTCGGGGCCGGATCTACGGTCCGTCACGTACGGATACAACCGACAACCGGTATGTCGTTGTTCCCGCGTCCCGTGTTAAGGCACGGTCGGTGGTCTTGCGATGCCCATACTCTTTCTGGTCCTGATATGGCCGGGTTATGGAGATGCTGAGGGTCACCTGAGAAAACCGGCGGCGGAAATGGCGGGCGGCGCGTGTTGTCCGGAACGCCGAGATCACCCGCCCGGCGTTAGCCTCATACCCGTGGCATCGAATCTGGAGCGGAATCTCGCCTATGTGGAGGAATCCGTCGTGGAAGACGAAATCCTCGTCAGCGCGCGGGAACGGGCCACCGAACTCGGCGCGATACCCGTGCCGCCCTCGGTGGGTGCGCTGCTGAGCATGTACGCGCAGTTGCTCGGTGCGCGCGCGGTGGTCGAGGTCGGCACCGGCGCGGGCATCAGCGGCCTGTGGCTGCTCGACGGCATGCGCGAGGACGGCACGCTCACCACCATCGATTCGGAGCCGGAACACCAGCGCGCGGCCAAGGAGGCGTTCCGCGCCGCCGACATCCCGCCCGCGCGCACCCGCCTGATCAACGGGCGGGCGCTGGACGTGCTGCCCCGGCTGGCCGACGGCGCCTACGACCTGGTCTTCATCGACGCCGCGCCGCTGGAACACCCGGAGTACGTCGCTCAGGCCGTGCGGCTGCTGCGCGACGGCGGCGCCATCCTGCTGCACAACGCGCTGCTGGGCGGGCGCGTACCCGATCCGGCGCAACGTGATCCGGCCACGCAGGCGGTGCGCGCCGCCACCCGCGCCATCGCGGAGAATCCGGAACTCACCTGCGTGCTGATTCCGGTCGGCGACGGATTGCTTTGCGCCTCACGCGGTTAGCGATTCGCGGGGCAGTCTGATTCCACCCCGGAATCCGGGGTATGCGCTGAGAAAGAACTCAGTGAGGAAAACAGTTATGCGTGAACTAACACCCCTCGAAGTAGCGGCTATGGGGGAAGTCGTGACCGAACGGCGCACGAGTTGGTTGCGGCCGACGATGATGGCCCTGCTGCTCGTGATTCTGGGAGCGGTGCTGGTGATGGTGGTGGTGAGCAACACCGATTTCGACACCGGCCCGGCGAAAACCACGCCTACCCCCGGTCCCTGTGAGCCGTTCTGCACCCAGAACGTCGCCCCGCCCGCCCCGTAATCCCGCTGTCGACCGCGCGCGTACTCCGGCCGAATAGGCCTGCCGCCGAAGTTTTTCCGGAATTCCTGGCCGCCGTGCCGTTTCTTCATCGCAGCCGCACCACCCGCCGGCGTTCGCGAAACAGCCGCCGAACGAGCACGGTTCGGCGCATGATGCCGCGAAAGACCGAAGATCCCCGATACTGGTGGAAGTCATGTTCCGAGTGGATCCGGAGGCGGGTGCGGCATGGTGATGATGATGTTTCTCTGGGACGAAGACGAGCGTCGTCCGAAGCCGATTCATTGGGGCCGGACCATGATCGCTTTCGCCGCGGTGCTGTTGTTCGCCGTGCTGGTGGTCTATTTGGTGAGTACCGCCGATTTCGGTGGCGCCTCGAAATCCACCGTGCCACGCACCCCGGGCCCTTGCGCGCCGTTCTGCATCAATTCGCCCGCGCCCGAGCCGGGCGCGCCCTAGCCCGATCCAGGCGGTACTACACCCAGACGCCCTTGCCGACCGTGACGACACCGCCGTTGCTCACGGCGAAGCGGCTGCGGTCGCGCGCCAGGTCCACTCCGATGATCTCGCCCTCGCCGACGACGACGTTCTTGTCCAGAATGGCGTGCCGGACCACCGCGCCGCGCCCGATCCGCACGCCGGGCATGAGCACGCACCCCTCGACAGTGGCGCCGTCGTCGACCATGACGTTGCCGCTGAGCACCGAATTGCGGACGGTGGCGGCCGACAGGATGCTGCCCGCGCCCACGATGCATTCCTGCGCCAGGCCGCCCTGGGCGAACTTGGCGGGCGGAAGGTTCTCGGTCGCCCCGCGGATCGGCCAGTGACGGTTGTAGAGATTGAACACCGGATGCACCGAGACCAGGTCCATGTGCGCGTCGTAGAACGCGTCGATGGTCCCGACATCGCGCCAGTAGCCGCGGTCGCGGTCGGTGGCGCCCGGCACGTCGTTGTCGGCGAAGTCGTAGACACCGGCCTGCCCCGCCGCGACGAGGGCCGGGATGATGTCGCCGCCCATGTCGTGGTCGGAGTCGGAGTTGTCCGCGTCCGCCCGGATCGAGTCCACCAGCACCTTGGTGGTGAAGACGTAGTTGCCCATGGACGCGAAGGTGACGTTCGGGTCGTCCGGGGTGCCGGGCGGATGCGCGGGCTTCTCCAGGAACTGCGTGATGCGGCCGGACTCGTCGCTATCGATGCAGCCGAACGCGCTCGCCTGGCTGCGCGGCACCCGGATGCCGGCCACGGTTACACCGGCACCGGAATCGATGTGATGGCGCACCATCTGCTCCGGGTCCATCCGGTAGACGTGATCGGCGCCGAAAACCGCGATGTATTCCGGGTCCTCGTCGTAGATCAGGTTCAGTGATTGCAGGATCGCGTCCGCGCTGCCGGTGTACCAGCGCGGTCCCAGCCGCTGCTGGGCGGGCACGGGGGTGATGTACTCGCCCGCGAAACCGGACAACCGCCAGGTCTGCGAGATGTGCCGGTCGAGCGAATGCGACTTGTACTGGGTGAGCACGCACAGCCGCAGGAAACCCGCGTTGACCAGATTGCTGAGTACGAAATCGATGAGACGGTAGGCGCCGCCGAACGGGACGGCGGGCTTGGCGCGGTCGGCCGTGAGTGGAAAGAGTCGCTTGCCCTCACCACCGGCGAGCACGATTCCGAGTACGTGCGGCTGGCTCCTCACACCTGCCAAACTACCGGGTGAAGCGCCCGTGAGTGGCCGCCGCGGACGCGAACGTTTAGTTTGGATCGGTGAGTTTCGGCACGGATGGCGGACGTTCGCCGGTGGATTCCGGCGAACGGGACCGGCTTCGCGTCGCGATGCTGACCCGCGAGTATCCGCCCGAGGTGTACGGCGGGGCCGGGGTGCACGTCACGCAGTTGACGGCGCATTTGCGTCAACTGTGCGAGGTGACCGTGCATTGCATGGGTGTCGACCGCGCCGATGCCGTGGTCCACCAACCGGATCCGTCGCTCTACGCCGCCAATGCCGCGCTGCAGATGATGTCCGCCCAGTTGCGGATGGCCGACGCGGTGGGCGATGTGGACGTGGTGCACTCGCATACCTGGTACAGCGGCTTGGCCGGCCATCTGGCCGCGGCCCTCTACGGCGTCCCGCACGTGCTGACCGCCCATTCCCTGGAGCCGCGCAGGCCGTGGAAGGCCGAGCAGCTCGGCGGCGGCTACCGGCTCTCGTCCTGGTCGGAGCGCAACGCCGTCGAGCACGCCGACGCCGTCATCGCGGTGAGCGAGGGCATGCGCCACGACGTGCTCGACGCCTACCCCGCGGTGGACCCGGACCGCGTGCATGTGGTGCACAACGGCATCGACGGGGCGGTCTGGCATCCCGGCCCCCCGGCGGGCGGCGAGCCGTCGGTGCTCACCGAACTCGGCGTGCGGGCCGATCTTCCCCTCGTCGCCTTCGTCGGCCGCATCACGCGGCAGAAGGGCGTCGGCCACCTGCTGGCGGCCGCCCGCGACTTCGACCCCGACATCCAGCTCGTGCTGTGCGCGGGCGCGCCGGACACGCCGGAGCTGGAGCACGAGGTCTCCACGGCCGTCCAGGAGCTGCGACAGCGGCGCGGTGGGGTGTTCTGGGTGCGTGAGATGCTGCCGACCGAGCGGATCCGGCAGATTCTCGCCGCGTCGGCACTGTTCGTGTGCCCGTCGGTGTACGAGCCGCTGGGCATCGTCAATCTGGAGGCGATGGCCTGCGCGACCGCGGTGGTCGCCTCCGACGTGGGCGGCATCCCCGAGGTGGTCGACGACCGCAACGGCCGACTGGTGCACTACGACGCGGGCGCAGCCGAGGACTACGAGCACGGACTCGCCGCCGCCGTGAACGAAGTGGCCGGTGATCCGGAGCTGTCCGCTCGCCTGGGCGCCGCGGGGCGCGAGCGCGCGATCTCCGAATTCGATTGGTCACGCATCGCGGCGCGCACGGTCGCGGTCTACGACGAGGTCAGAAAAGGCTGAGCCGGGCGATCAGGCCGCCCGGCGGTAGGTGCCGACGACGACCGACGCGGTGACCTCGACGGTCTCCGGCAGCCGCGCGAGACGCTCCGCTCCGGCGGCCGCGTGATGCGCGGACGGACCCATGCCGACCACATGTTCGACATCGGTTCTGGCGAGCGTCATCGGATACTCGATCAATGTCCGGTCCACGGGTTCGAGATGTCCCGTCATCGCGGCGTCGAGCCTGCTGTTCTTGTCGGGGTCGACCCGCACCATGTCCAGCGGCTCGATCAGTTCGCCCAAGTGGCGCTCGGTGGGTGTGGCGACAACGAAGCGACCGTCCTCGGTGAGCACCCTGGCGATCTCGCCGGGATTGCGCGGGGCGAAGACGGAGAGTACGCAGGCCAGCGCGCCGTCGCGGATCGGTAACCCGCGCCATGCGTCGGCCAGCACCGCCGCGGCGCGCGGGTGCGCGCGGGCGCACCGCCGGACGGCGGGTTTGGCCACGTCCAGCCCGATGCCGACAGCCGGGGGAGCGGCGTCGAGTGCCCGAGCGAGGTAGTAGCCGGTGCCCGCGCCGACCTCCAGCACCGGACCGTCCGTCCGGCGCGCCGTGGCGGCGCGCGCCACAGCGTCCGCGATCGGCCTGAAGTGGCCCTCGCTCTGGAAGGCGGCGCGGGCATCGAGCATGGCCGCGGTGTCCCCGGTCATCTTGGTCGACGCACCGGTCAGCAGGCTGACGTAGCCCTGCCTGGCGACGTCGAAACTGTGGCCGCGACCGCAGCGCAGTGCTCGATCCCGCGGTTCGAGCGCGAGCGACGCGGCATCCCGGTGCGCCCGCAGGCATTCCGGGCAGGCCAGGACGTCGGCCGCGTCGGCGAGGGCCGAGTGCTCAGCCGGGGCCACTCAGCTCGTGACGCTCTTCAGTTCGTCACCGAGCGCCGCTGCTTCGTCCGGCGTGAGCTCGACGACCAGACGCCCGCCACCCTCGAGTGGAACCCGCATGACGATTCCACGCCCTTCTTTGGTTGCCTCGAGGGGACCGTCCCCGGTACGGGGCTTCATGGCCGCCATCCTCTGCTCCCTCCAGATCTGCGCGGTCCTTGCGCACTTTTTGGAACTCCAGTTGTCACCAACCAGCGAGCTCGCCGGCGTTTGGCGAGCTACACCCGTCCCATTCTTCCCTATCGCCGATAGGGACGGATAGCTGAGTTCAAAAAGTGACCGGTCGGCCCGTCTCGGGCCGGGCGCTGCCCACCCAGCAGTCGGCCACATGATCATCGACCATTCCGGTCGCCTGCATCAGGGCGTACGCCGTGGTCGGTCCGACGAACCGGAATCCACGCCGTTTCAATTCTTTTGCCATGGCGGTGGATTCGGGTGTGGTGGCGGGCACCTCGGCGCCGGAGCGCGGGCGCGGGCGCGGCAGCGGGGCGAACGACCAGAGCAACTCGTCCAAGCTGACGTCGAGGTCACGCGCGACGCGTGCGTTGGCGATGGCCGCGTCGATCTTGAGGCGGTTGCGGACGATGCCGGCGTCGGCCATCAGCCGGGCGACGTCGTCGTCACCGAACTCCGCGACTCGCGCGATCGAGAAATCTGCGAACGCCGCGCGGAAGGCCGGGCGTTTGCGCAGGATGGTCAGCCAGGACAACCCGGATTGGAACGCCTCCAAGCAGAGCCGTTCGAACAACGCGTCGTCGCCGTG
Organism: Nocardia sp. NPDC003999; assembly: GCF_053604885.1. NCBI lineage: Bacteria > Bacillati > Actinomycetota > Actinomycetes > Mycobacteriales > Nocardiaceae > Nocardia > Nocardia sp. NPDC003999. The sequence goes on along the minus strand of NZ_JBSGIB010000026.1, from coordinate 3,315 downwards.
CAGGGGCTTGCCCCACTCGTAGTCGTGATAGTCCCGGTAGAGCTGGGAATCCGACGGCCACGCGCAGCGGATCAGTCCGTCGTCGGCGAGGGCGCTCATTTCGACTCCGGCGCGATCGGCGTCTGCCATCGCGCGGCCTGCGCCTCGGCCAGTTGGTGCTGGAGCTCATCGATCCGCGCGGCCAGCCGGGCCAGCGCCCAATCCACCTCTCCGGCTTTGTAGCCGCGCACCACCTGCTGGAATCGCAACGCGCGCACGTCCGCCCCGGTGATCCCTTCCACCGGCAGCACGGTGGCCGTCGTACCCTCCGGCAGCGGCCCGAGTTCCTCCGCCCGCCCGAACACCGCACTGGCCAGTAGGAACAGCACCGCGGCGACCAAGCCGACGATCAGCACGTACAACAGCATGGTGAGCATGGGACCGAGCTTATTAGCGAGCACCGACAGTCGGGCTCGCGCGTGGCCCTACAAATGCCGGGTGGTGTCGATGCCGAGCGACATGCCCGCGAGGCCGCGGCGGCGGACGGCGAGCTTGTCGGCGACCTCCAACAGGGCCTTGGCGGCCGAGTTCTCCGGATCGCGCAGCACGATCGGAGTACCTTCGTCGCCCGCTTCGCGCAGCGCCTGTTCGATGGGGATCTGGCCGAGCAGCGGCACGGTCGCACCGACGGCGCGGGTGAGCCGGTCGGCGACGGCCTGCCCGCCGCCGGAGCCGTACAGGTCCATCCGGGTGCCGTCCGGCAGGTCCAGCCAGGACATGTTCTCCACCACGCCCGCGATGCGCTGCCGGGTCTGCAACGCGATCGCGCCCGCTCGCTCGGCCACCTCCGCGGCGGCGGGCTGCGGGGTGGTGACGACCAGGATCTCGGCGTTCGGGATCAGCTGTGCGATGGAGATCGCGACGTCGCCGGTGCCCGGCGGCAGATCCAGCAAAAGGATGTCGAGGTCGCCCCAGAACACGTCGGCGAGGAACTGCTGCAACGCCCGGTGCAGCATCGGGCCGCGCCAGACCACAGGGGTGTTTCCCTGGGTGAACTGCGCGATCGAGATCATCTTCACGTCGTGCGCGACCGGCGGCATGATCATCCGCTCCACCTGCGTCGGCCTGGCGTCGGTGCCGAGCATGCGCGGGATGGAATGACCGTAGATGTCGGCGTCCAGCACGCCGACCGACAGGCCACGCGCGGCCATGGCCGCGGCGAGGTTCACCGTCACGCTGGACTTGCCGACGCCGCCCTTTCCGGAGGCGACGGCGTAGACGCGGGTCAGCGAGCCGGGCTGGGCGAAGGGGATGACCGGATCGGCGGAGTCGCCGCGCAGCTGCTTGCGCAGTGCGGTGCGCTGCTCGTCGTCCATCACGTCGAGGTCGACGCTGACGGCGCCCACACCAGGCACGTCGGCGATGGCCCTGCTCACCCGCTGCGTGATCTCGGTGCGCAGGGGGCAGCCCGCCGTCGTCAGATAGATCTCCACGTGGACATCGCTATCAGCGCCGATGACGACGCTTTTCACCATGCCCAGTTCGGTGATCGGCTTGCGGATCTCCGGGTCGTCGACCTTCGCAAGGGCACCCCGCACATCCGATTCCGTAACCACTGGCATGGCCGGAATTTTAGGCGTGTCAAATTTTGGGCAGGTCTCCGGCCCGGGGTGCGACCCCCGTGCTGTAGGAGGTCTCCCATGCCATGACGTTCGCGACATAGGCCATGGAGTGGTTGTAGCGCAGGATCGCCTTGGACTGTTGCGCCAGGTCGCGCATGTTCAGGCCGCCGTCGCAGAGGTACCTCCCCGCCGTCAGCGCGGCGTCGAAGAGGTTCTGCGGATCGGCGATGCCGTCGCCGTTGCCGTCGGCCCCGTAGCGCTTCCAAGTGTCGGGCAGGAACTGCATCGGGCCGATCGCGCGGTCGTAGCTGTCCAAGCCGTCCAGCGCGCCGTCGTCGGAATCCCGGACGACGTGGTTGCCGTTGAGCGAACCGTCCAGCACGGGGCCGTAGACGGGGCTGAGCGGGTTGCCGTCGGCGTCGGCTTTGCCGCCGTACGCGTGGGTGGACTCGACCCGGCCGATACCGGCCAGCAGCGACCACGGCATGCCGCACACGGGGTTCTCGGCGGCCAGGACCCGTTCCGCGTTCTGATAGGCGGCGACGGCGATGCCGGGGACGCCGAGCGGCCCGGCCTGCATGGCGGCGGCCTGCCGACCACTGGGCAGCGCAACGGTTTTCACCACGGGCGTCGCCGTGGGCGCGGCCTTGGCCATTGCGTGAGCGAGGAATTCGGTCCCGGCGACGGGCTCGACCACCGATTGCGCGGCGCCCTGAACGTCCTGGCCCTCCGGCGTATGGACGGCGGTCGCGAGAGGCGCTGCCTCGCCTACCTCGGAGGCGGCCGTGACGGATACGAGCCCTGCGGGAACCAATCCGGTCAACGCGATGACGGAACTCCGTCGAACGGTGGCAGGCGGTTGTTTTCGATGACGCCCCACGGTGTGGTGACCCTCCCATGGCTCGCTGTGAGCCCTTTGTTACGGAACCAAGGGGAAGGGTACCGCATCCGAGATCTTTTTGTTACTGCTTCGTGATCTGATGCCAGGTTTGAATCACTGCTGGGGCGCGGGTGGCGCGGGAAGGGGGATGACGATGCCGAACGGCAGGGTGATTCCGGGCGGCGGCGTGGGTGTGGGTTCGGCGGCGGTCGCCGATTCGGGTTCCGGTGCGGGTGGTGTGGTGGTGGCGGCGGGTTCGGATTCGCGGCGAGACTCGTTGTCGCGGGCGGGTAGGTCACCCGGGATGGGGGCAGGTTCGGCGGTGGCGAGCGTGGTGTCCGGCTGTCCGCATCCGGCGGCGAGCTGGTCCTGTGTGCCGGGTTGTCCTGCGGGAGCGGGCTGTCCTGCGGTGCCGGGTTGTCCCGCTGTAGCGGCCTCCGCGGGTTTGTCCGCCCCGGCGGCATCGGTGGAACCCGGGTTGCGCGGCTCGGCCGCTGTGGCGCCGTAAGGCTGCTGCGGTGCGAGCGGTACGCGGGCGGTCCCGGGTAGGTCCGGGAACGGCATCGGAGCGGGAACCGATTGCCCGACACAGGGATTCACCGGCGCTGGAGCCGGGCAGAAGATCCCGCACGGGATCGGCGGCAGACCGGGGAGCGTGATCATCACCTGCGTCGGCTGCGGTCGCGGCCGGGGCGCTCGATACTGTCCGGCCGGATCCGTGGTCGGGGTGGTGGTGCGCACCGCGCTCATGTCCGTGCCCGGCCCCACCGGCGGCAACGACCCCGGCGCCACCAGATCCGGCGACACCCGCACCTGCGTCGGCGAACCACCCGA
>NZ_JBSGIB010000025.1:0-101353 GCF_053604885.1 Nocardia sp. NPDC003999 | reverse complement strand
TTCCACATGAACGTGCCCACCCGATCACCCACCCCGATACCCAGCCCACCCAACGCGTTCGCCAACCGCGCCGACTCCGCCCCGACCTCACGATAAGTCATGGTGCGCACACCGGTACCCGTCCACGTCGACACAGTCGAATCCCCAGCGAACGTCGATGCGTAGCGCAGCAACGTCGCCAACGACAACGGCTCGTCCTGCATAGTGCTCAACATCGGAACTCCTTCTTCCATCGATGACTTCCCCACAGAAAGCCACATTGAGCGAGGTCAGGCCTCGGACAGGAACGGTTCCACGACGCCGAGGAACTCGGCGGTCTTCTCGATCATGGTCCAGTGGCCGCAGTTGCCGAGCACGTGCAGCCGGACGTCAGGAAGAAGTTCCAGCAACGCCCCCGAGGATTCCTTCCACGGCACCACCCGGTCGTCTCGCCCGTGAATCATGAGGGTCGGCTGTGCCACCCGGGTCAACTCGGCACCGGACAGGGCCAGGTCGTCGACCCAGCGTTGGCGCGGTTCGGGAAACATCGCTTCCCACGATTTCGCGACGGCGGGCTCGACACTTGCCCCGTATCGCATCTCGACCAGCTGATCGGTGATCAGCCCCCGGTCGTAGGCGAACAGCCCGATGATCTCGCGCATGTTCTCGATTCCCGGCCGGTAGTTCCAGACGGTGTCGAGCCCTTGCGGTAGCGCCATCGCGACACCCATCGAGCCCATGAGGACGAGTCGACGAACGGCCTGCGGACGCTCGGCCGCGAGTGATAAGGCGATTGCCCCGCCCATCGAGTTGCCGATGATGTCATAGGTCTCGATGCCGAGTTCGTCCATGAGCGCGAGTGCGTGCCGGGTCCACGCCTGTCGGCCCCACGTGCGCGCCGCACCGGTGGCTGTGCCACCGAAGCCCAACTGATCGGGGGCGATGACGCGCCGGCTCTGCGACAGGGACGGCAGCACGGGTCGCCAGTTGGCCGCGGCGCTCACACCGGGACCGGATCCGTGCAGGAGCAGCAGCGGCGGCTGCGCGCTCTCGCCTGCGGGCTCCCCGGTGTCGATGACAGCGGTGCGCACCCCATCGACTTCGCGTAACGATGCGGTCGGATGATCGCTGGTGATGACGGCCACTTGCTAACTCCTCGTCGGGGTGGGTCGGGTTCCGGCCATCGAGGCCGCGTGCTGCGTGGAGACCCGCTTGACCGGACCCAGCCACATGTCGATCGAGCCGGGTTCATCCGGATCGAACGTGCGCGGTCGCCAAGCCGCGTCGTCCTCGATGCGACGCACCCCGAACGAGTATTCGTAGGTGAAGCCTTCGGGACCGAGAAAGTAGAGGAACACCGCTGTCGACTGCGGGTGGCGACCAGGGCCCATTTCGATCTGGACGTCGCGTTCTCGCAGGAAGTGCCAGGAACGGAAGACGTCGTCGATGGACTCCACCTGAAAGTTCATGTGGCACAGACCAGCGCTCTCGCCCTGGAATACGGCGAGCTTGTGGTGGACGGGATCGATCCGCATCAGGCACGCGGCGTCGCCGATCCAATCCGACACGCGGGCGTTGAAGTGCCCGTTCCAGAACCGGTAGGCCTCGTGCACATCCGGTGCGTCGAGGCAGAGGTGCCCGAACTCCGTGATGCCTGCCGGCCGAGCGAAAGCGACGGGGCGGGTGATCGTCTCCTGTTGGCTGACCAGCTCGATGCGATTGCCGAAGGGATCGTCGAAGCCGATGAACTCGGCCACGCGTCGCGAGCGAGCCTCTTGCTTCGACCCGCGCCGCACGGCGAAACCGGCATGCTCGAGTTCGTTCTCGGCAGCCTCCAGCGCATCCGAATCGGCGACGGTGAACCCGGAGGCCAGGACCCCCGACACGCCCTCGACCAAAGCCAGACAGTGGTGGCGGGAGTCGGCGCGAAGGTGTGCGACCCCTGGTTCGGTCTCACCGGCGAGTTCGAGACCGACGATGCGGGTCGCGAAGTCGACGGCGGTCCTGAGATCGGCGACTCCTGACCGCACATAGGCGATGTCGGTCAGCGTGATCATGGGTGTTCTCTCCTGTGGAAACTTGCCGAACGCACGGTGTCAGGAGTCGATCGCGTCCGGGATGAGGTTCTTCACCAGCCCCGGCTGCAGATAGCCGGTCTCCCCGTACCGAGCTACCAGCGCCGCGTTGTCGGCCAGCAGTTTCTCGATCGGTTCGGTGAGGTCGATCGCTGCCAGGAATGGCTGGCGGGCGGGCAAGCCGGTCTGCCAGTACACCTCGCACCGGTTGCCCTCGGGATCGAAGAAATAGATGCCGAACGCGTTGCCGTGCGTCACGATCATGTCGAAGTCGACATCGTGCTCGATGAATCTGCGGTGGAACTCGATCAACTCGGTCAGATGATTGACCCGGAACGAGACCTGCTGAATCAGTTTGGTGTTCTCGTCGGCGCGCGCCACGGTCCGGCCTTCGACGAGCTGGAACTCGTGGTGTTCGAAGTTCGGCCGGGCACTGAAGAACCGCATGCCCAGATTCAGGTCCTCGTCGGTGACCGTCAGTCCGAGGACGTCGCGGTAGAACGCTGTACTGGCTTCCAGGTCATCGCAGAAAACTCCGAAATGACCGAGTTCAGCGATCGGCATGGTGAATCTTCCTTCCCGTGGTGGCGGCCGGGTCATGTGCTGGTCGATCGAGTGCTCCTGGAACGGCCCGGCCGAGGAGTCCGCAGGTGGCGTCACTCCTGTTCGCTACGCGTCCGACCGTAATGTGTATGCACTTTTACTGTCAAGGCTCTTCCGGATGTTGCCGCCGCACGGAAATTGCATACAGTTATGCGATGAGTTTATTGCCTCCCGCCGCCGATCGCGACGCCCCTGACCCCTCACTGCTCCTGGGCCGGGACTACTGGATGGTGACCTCGACCCCTTCGGCCGGGACGACCTCCGAGGACATCGCCGCCCTCGCCCCCGCGCACATAGCCTGGCTGCTGGACCTCGAGGAACGCGGCCTCGTCTTCCTGTCGGGCCCCCTCGTCAGCGGCCCCGGCGCCGGTCCGGGATCGGGCGTCACGATCTTGCGCGCCTCCGACGAAGCCGACGCAACCGCAATCGCGTCAGCGGATCCGTTCGTCACGGCGGGTCTGCGCAGCTTCGTCGTTCATCGGTGGCGCCTCAACGAGGGCAGCGTTTCGATGCGCCTGTCACTCGGCCGCGGCACCTACGAATGGCATTGAGCGGGGGCCCCTTCGAGCCCGCATCTCGTCGCACTCCCACCGCCTTCAGGCATAGAACCGTTGACGAGCGCATTTCCTGATGTCATAGTGTATACACTCTGCTGACAATGGTCGATCAGGTATCAAGGTGTGGCAGATCTCCACCGTCCGCACAGGTCATCGGCGACGACCGCCATCGACAGCAACGGCAAAACCCGGTTGAAGGAACTCCAGTGGGACGCTTGGACGAACGCGTCGAATTCACCTCCGGCGCAGCTCATGGTCAGGGACTCCGCCACGCGGTTCACCTTGCCGAAGAAATCGCACCGACCTCCATCGCGCCTCGGTATGAGGTGCGACGATGACCGCCACGGCCTTCTGCTCCCGAGCCGAACCACTCCGGCCGCGCGACGACGGCGATCCGGAGGAAGAAAAAGCACCGTTGCTCGGGCCTGATCAGTTATTGGCGGCGATCGCTGGTCACCTTACGCAAGGATCATCGCTGATCGAGTGGGCTAGGGAGTTGGGCGATCTGCACGCGGCACTGATCCCAGTGCGCCTGAATCGAACGCGTCTTCCCGCCGAATTCGATGAAGCTCGCGTCCACATCGACATTGCCGAGATCGTCAGCGAGATCGATTCGTGGGCGTTCGTCCATGTTCCGAGAGCCCCCGGAGCGCGCAGGCACACCCATTCCCTGGGAGAGGTGATCAGCCATATCGCAAAGATCTATGCCAACGCGTGGTGGACGGTGCTACACGTCGATGACAACGACGTGCGACACGAGGCATGGTTTCATCTCGGTGAGGTCTGCGAAGGCTACGCGCAGCTGATTCACGACGTCCAGGCCTCCGGGGTCCGATTCCCGCTAGGATGGCGGGGCATCCGACACGCGCCGCCGACCTGACAGCTGCTTCCGCGAGGTCGGCCGAGCCCGGCTACTGGCGCAAATTGCGGTCGAACAGGGCCAGCAGTTCGCGGTAGTGCCGTTCATCGGCCTCGGGGTCGTGTGCGGAGGTATCGGCCTGGGTGTAGCCGTGTTGGGCACCCTCGTAGACCTCGGTGCGGTGGCGGACACCGGCGGCATCCAGCGCCTTGTCGAACAGGGCGATATGTTCCGGAGTCATGTGGTGATCCTCGCCCGCGTGGGCGAAATACAGTTCCGCCGTGACGTTTCCGAGGGTGAGATGCGGACTGTCCGGGGTGTCGGTCACCAGCGGTCCGCCGTGGAATCCTGCCACCGCCGCAACCCGATCGGGGAACATGGCGGCGGTCAGCACCGCCAGCCGCGCACCCATGCAGTAACCCGTGACGCCGACCTTTCCCGCTATGACCTGCGGCGACGCTGCCAGCCACTCGAGATATGCGCCGACATCCGAACGCAGGAGCTCCGGGGTCAGCTCGCGGATCATCGGGAAGACCTGTTGGAAGATCTCCGGCCGCTCCCCCGGGTCGATGAAGTCCGGCAGCTCGATCACAGGCGCACGCCCGTGCCGGTAATAGGCGTTCGGCAACAGAACGGTGTAGCCATGGGCGGCAATCCGATCGGCCAGTGATCGCAGGCTGGGCCGCAGTCCGAAACCGTCCTGAATCACGAGCACTCCCGGATGGGCGGCGCCATCGTCGGGGTAGGCGACATACGAGTCAGCGACACCGTCGGATGTCCGGACGTCGACCGACATACCGTTCACTGCGGTCACCCTCGAATCCTCCTGCCATGCCAGCCTTTCGAACATACCCCATTCAAGATCAGCCGATTCGACTCGACTACCGGTCGTCGGAGCATCGAGCCGAGACAGGGGCGGAGCGGTCGAGCCCGACGCGAACCCGATCATCGACGACTGGGTCAACCTTCTCGTCGACCTCACCGCACACGACCGGGACAACCGGCCGATCATGCTGTGCGGCCTCAGCGCGGGCGGCATGCTCGTCTATCACGTCGACACCAAGCCCCAGGGCGGTCTCAGCGGCACCAGCCGGCACATCCGGCAGGTCCGTAACGGGATGCAGTCGCCGATTTCATCTTCAACAACCGTCCGTCCAGGCTCATGCATTGTCTGCATATTTGCAGAAGACGTATTTATTTCTGCGACATAAAGCGATCGCGACGCCGAGGATCCGCAGATTTGCGCAATAGTCGACCGAAACCGGAGAGCATGCTTCCACTTGGATGGATCGACCGGAGGGGCGTTCGATAGTCGAATGCACCGTTTGGGCACGGGAGAGCCCCCGCAGGACGTGCATGGGATGCGGAATTGTACCGACATACCGCAGTGCGACTCGTCCCCTAGCAGGTCAAACCAGACGACACAGGTTGGTGGCACCGAGTGTGCCGTCGGCTCGACTCACGCCGAACGGAATGGAAGCGCACCGCGAGATCGACTCCGCCGCACGTTGATACGCGGGGTGTCGAGAAATCGATTTGATTTGATCATCGACTTCACCGAGGGATGAAGATCAATTTGTGTTACCTCGGCAAAATATTCAGTTAGCCAACTATTAACGGTGATGATTACCACAGCAAGAGAAGTGGATTTGTAGATTTCTTTTTCTTAACGTTGCTGGTGCGCCCGTGATGGCGTCGTTATCCCACTGTGAAAGGAAGCTCCGTAGATGTTCTCTCGTAAGGCCCTTCTCGCCGCCAGCACCGTCTCCGCCGCTGCCCTGTTCTTCGGCCCGGTCGCGGTGGCCTCCGCCGCCCACTCCGCCGCCGGCACCGGTTCCGCGGGCCTGGCCTCGGGTTCGGCCGACGGTGGCTCGTCCACTGGTTCGGCCGGCTCGTCCTCCGGTTCCGCCATGCTGGACTCCGGCAGCTCGGCCCTCGACGGGGGCACCTCCGCCGTCGTCAACGTCATCGATGCGATCACCGGCATCCGGGACCTGACCCAGCCCAAGCCCGCCTCCTGATCCGGTCTCGGTAGATCACCGCATCGTCCGTCTGCCCCTTCGGGGCCGGACTTCCCTGCGCCGCTCCGCTCCACACCGCGGCCCGCACTACAGCGGTGAATTCGCTACAGCTGAACTAGTCGATTCGCCGCATCGAAGCAGATGCGGCGGGTGGACCCTGAGATTCCGTTTGCCCGCTAGGGAGACAGCTCCCAGTGCTGCGAGCGCTGAGCTTCCTTGAACACAGGTTCGTGCCGCCCGGCGAAGTCGCCGGACGGCACGAACTTTTTTCGGGCCACCCGCCGAATGAAGTTCAGCAGGCTACGTCCCCCTGGGCGGCCTTGTCGAACGACACATGCACATGGTCGTAGTGATTGGCGGTCGGGCTCCCGCGGTCTTCCAGATAGGACCAACCGCTGCCATCGTTGTACCGCTGCCGCCAGATCACGTACGTCACACCGAAACGCTGCTGATTGGCCAGCACGTATTCGGCGATCGCGTCGCCCCGCGCGGAATCGGGTGTCATGAGATCGAGTGCCAAGCCTGCGCCGTGGTCGCCGTCGCTACGGCCGATGGCGCCGCCGATGTCGGCGACGGCGAACGTCTTCTTTAGTAGGTTGCCCACCTGTGCCACGTGCGGCCGCGTGCCTGCGAGTTCGGTCGAGCACGGGACAGGGGGAGGCGGTGGTGGCAGGTGCTGCGCAGCCTCCCTGGCCGACGGTGGTGGTTGCTCGGCCGCGGACGCCGCCGCTGTCGGCCGAGTGATCGACGGCACGCTGGTCGGCGGCGCGACGGCTGCCGACGGCGGCGAATCGGCCGCTGCGGCATGCCGAGCCTCCAGGCCCGGTCGCGATACCGCCCACAACACGACGGCGAGGGCCACGGCGATGCCGCATACGGCCAGGGCACTGAGCTTCCGGGCTGCGGTCCGTTTACGGTGTTGACCAGGCATGATGTCGGCTACCGATTACAGTCGAGAATAGGTCACCGATACATTACGAAATGGTCGCGAAAATGTCACGCCGAGCGGGCGAAAGGTGCTCGGGTCCGCTGACAGGATCGAGTCCGAGTGTCCTGCTGTGCCGCGGAACGAGCTGACCAGGCCAGAAACCGGTAGAGAGCGCTGTAATGGTTCAGCTGAGGTGAGAAGTCAGTCGGGTCGACTGTCGGCTACCGCAGAAGATTGCGGGCCGGCGAGTCGGCCGACGGCGTGGAGGTGGCTCAGCGCTTGGCGGTAGGAGTCCAGGACGCTGGTCTCGCAGTAGGGCACCTCGAGTTCGACGCAGAACTGTTCGACCATCGGCTTGGCCCGGCGCAGGTTGGGCCGCGGCATGGACGGGAACAGGTGGTGCTCGATCTGGTAATTCAGTCCGCCGAAGGCGGCGTCGACGACTCGGCCGCCGCGGACATTGCGGGACGTGAGCACCTGCCGACGCAGAAAGTCTGCCGACTCGCCTTCGGCCAGTACCTCCATCCCCTTGTGGTTGGGCGCGAAAGTGCAGCCCATATAGAACCCGAACAGGCCCTGGTGCACAGCGATGAAGACGACCGCTTTACCCGGCGACAAGACCAGGAAGACCGCGGCGAGATACCCGGCGGCGTGCGCGGCCAACAGCGCGGCCTCCCAGACGCGGTTGGGTATCGCCCAGCGCAGCACCGCCCGGACACTCGCGTAGTGCAGACTGCCTGCCTCGAGCAACAACATCGGAAAGAACAGCCAGGCTTGATAGCGGAAAATCAACCGCCGGATGCCTTTGCCGGTCCGTGCTCGATGGCCGGAATGGGCCAGCACCCCCATCACGTCCGGATCCGAACCCTCGGTGTTGGGGTGAGCGTGGTGGCGGTTGTGATTACTTACCCACCAGCCGATGCTCACCCCGATGCCGAGATTGCCCGCGATCACACCGACCAAGTAGTTGGCCCGCCGACCGGCGAAGATCTGTCGGTGCCCGGCATCATGACCGAGGAACGCGAACTGCGCGAATACCACTGCCAAGAAAGCGGCAACCACCAGCTGCCACCACGAGTCGCCGACCATGACGAACACCGCCCACCCGGCAGCGAACGCCACCGCGGTGACCGCACTCTTCCAGACGTAATACCGCAACCGCCGATCCAGTAGCCCGGCTTGGCGCACTCGACGCAGCAACACCGCATACTCGCTGCCACGCGCCGGTCGGTTTTCCTTGATCTCGGCGGTCGGCGACGAAGCAACCGGCGCTGCTTGCGGTCCGTCCCGATCGATCGGGTCATAGTCCGCGAGCGCGGTTGTCGTGACGGAGGATGTCGGCATCGTCCGACCGGTAGAACCTTCGAGAACCACGGATTGCCTGCACATCCTGTTGTCACTGTTGGTTTCCGGGCTCGGACCGTTGTCCTTCCGTGCCCGGCGTCGACGACAGCAGGCTATCGGAAGTCGGCGCGGAAGACTCACCTGCCTCGAGAACTAGAGTGTCGCGATGAGACCACTGCGAGGTGAACGGATGTGCCGATCGACGACACATCCGCGTGACGATCGGGTTGCACAGACATCGGCAGGCGCGAGATGAGGAATTGTCCTATGGCCGAGACACTTCCGTGTCGGTTGTGCGAGTTACCGAGCGTCGGTAGTAGTCAGCACGCGGGCGTCGGCGGTGCCGTCCAGCCGCGCGCCGGCCTGAGGATAGGTCGGGTACTCGATGCCCGAGATGTACTGCACCGTCCGCACCACCTGGCACGAGTAGCCGAATTCGTTGTCGTACCAGACATAGAGAATCGCGGTGTCACCCTCGACGATCGTGGCATTGGCATCGATGATCGACGCTGCGCGCGATCCGATGAAATCGCTGGAAACCACGTCCGTGGCGGCGGTGTAATCGAGGTTTCGGCTCAACGGCCCGGCGAGCGAAACCCCGCGCAAGTAAGCGAGCACATCGCTCTTCGTCGTCTCCCGCTGAAGCTGCAGGTTCAGAATCGCGACCGAAACGTCGGGGGTGGGAACACGAATCGAGTTGCCGGTGATCTTGGCCTTGAAATCCGGCATAGCCTTCGCGACCGCGGACGCGGCACCCGTTTCGGTGAGCACGAGATTGAACGGCGCGGAACGACCGCGCCGGTCCGCCTTGTGATAGTTGTCCAGCAAGTTCTGGTCGTTGGTGAACGAATGAACCGTCTCCACGTGCCCGCGGATGATGCCGTACTCGTCGTCCATGGCCTTGAGCGGCGGAACGATCGCGTTGGTCGTGCACGAGGCGCACGAGAAGATTTGCTGCGACAGGTCCAGGCCGCGATGGTTCACGCCGTGCACGATATTCGGGATATCGCCCTTACCGGGCGCGGTGAGAACGACTTTCGCGATGCCGGGGCGCAGATGCTGCGACAGCCCGTCCCGATCACGCCACCTGCCCGTGTTGTCGATCAGGATCGCGTTCGTTATCCCGTACTCGGTGTAGTCGATCGTCGTCGGATCATCGCTGTAGATGAACTTGATCGTGTTCCCGTTCGCGGTGATCGTGTCGTTGCCGGTATCGACCTTGATCGTGCCGTTGAATGCGCCGTGCACCGAATCCCTGCGAAGCAGCGACGCTCGCTTGCTCAGATCGTCGTCGCCTCCCTTGCGCACCACCACGGCACGCAGGTTCAGCCCGTTGCCGGATCCGGCCTTCTCGATGAGCAGGCGAGCGACCAGGCGACCGATGCGGCCGAAGCCATAGAGGACGACATCCCTCGGGCCCGGGGACAGAGCCTTGTTGCCGTTGGTCACCTCGGCCAGCACCGCCGCGGTGAACTCGCGGATCGACAGTCCGCGATCGTCGGCGCGATAGGTCATGACCAACTGACCGAGATCGATCTTGCATGGCCCGAGATCCAGTTCACTGAGCACTCGCAGGAAGGGAAGAGTCTCGTCCACCGACAACTCCTCGCCTTCGATCTGCCGCGCGAAGCGGTGCGTCCGCAGGATGCTGATCACCGACTTGTTCACCAGCGACCGGCTGTGCAGCAGGATCGTCACGCCCTTGCCCCGATACAACGTGCCGATGATGGGAATCATTGCCTCGGCGGCGGCTTCCTGGGCGTTCCAGCGGTCGAGTTGTTCGGTAGTCAACGTAGGTCCTCGGATCTCCTCGATTTACACGCGTATCGATGCTAATCAGGGCCCCGATTTCACCGAGGCCGGATCCCCCCTCGTGAGATCGCCAGGTGGCGACCCCGAGCGAGCACCATCGTCCGAGCGGCGGGCGGCCTATCCGATATCGACTACTCGGGCCCATGCGGGAGGCGCGTCCGGAACGTAATCGGGGTCGTTTTCGCGCCACGAAGCGGCGTGCTGCCGACGGAACAGCCCTACCACCGTCCGGCACGGTGGCCGTGTGGTCGGCCAGGGTGTCTGGCCGTCGGTCAGCACCACGAGGACATCCGGGCGGGGGTGGGCTCGTATCGCCTTGGCGATGCCCGTGCGCAGGTCAGTGCCGCCGCCGCCCACCAGTGGTATCCGCTCGGCACGGCACAAGGGATGCACGATCCTCGCCGCCGCGTCGCACGGCAGCACGGTGACCAGGTCGCGGCGGCCGCCCACGGCACGGGCGATGGCGGCCACCTCGAGCAGCGCGCTGCCCAGTTCCGTATCACTGACCGACCCCGAGGTATCGATGAGCACCGAGACCCGAGGCGGCGTTCGCCGCAGACTCGGCAGCACTACGCCGGGCACCCCCGCCGAGCGCCGTGCCGGCCGGCCATAGGTGTAGTCCGCACCCGCACCGGCGACGCAGAACGCGGAGCGGAGAGCCGCTCCCAGCAGATCCCGCCACGGTTGCGGCGGATGGAACGCCTCTTCCGCCCAGCGCCGCCACCCTTTCGAGGCGTTCCCCGGACGGCCGATGATGCCCTGCGCCACCCGGAATCGGACGGCGTCTCGTTCGTGTTCGCTGAGTCCGTCCGCACCGTCGGGCCCGAGTTCCCATTCGCGTTCCAATCCGTCTGCGCCGCTGCCGCAGTCGAGCCACGCTATGCCCTGCGTAGTGGGTCCGAGCCGGAACTTGCGCAGGTAGTCCTCCATGAGCTCCCCCTCGGGCAACCCCAACGACTCGGGCGTGACAGCGTCATCGGGGCGGGTCAGCCCGTCGCCGAATGCGTCGTCGTTGATTTCGCAGTCCGCGGCGATGTTCATCCGCAGTCGTTCCGCCGGGCCGGTCAAGTCGTGTTGCCGGGCGAAGCGGTCACTGCGACCGTGATGGTCGCGCAGCAGATGCGACACCTCGTGCACCCACACCCCGGCCAGATCCGCTACCGAAGTCCGGTCCACGAACGCAGGCGACACGTAGCAGCGCCAGTGCCGGTCGACACCCATCGTCGGTACTCGGCGCGATTCGACGACGCACAGCGCGAACAGAGCGGTCGCCAAGTAGGGCCGGACCCTGGCGGCGTGCAATCGGGCGGCGAAGAGCTTGTCGCGGTCCAGCGGCCGCAGCGCGTTCGCGGTCATCGGCCTGCCTTCGCCGCGACACGGCCCGCTGCCCGATCCGCTTCCGTGGACACCGATACCACTCCGGCGAGTTCCTCGATGGCCGCGGGCACGTCCCAGTCGTCCTGGCGCAGCGTGGCGAGAGTGGTTGCGGGAACGACGATCAGATCCGGCGCCCCGGTTTCCGAAGCCTTGACCAGAAGCGCCCATGCCGCATCCCAGCGGGATTTCTCCGGCCGTTTGCGGACCGCAGCCACAACGCCGTCGAGCACAGCCTGCCGCAGATCCCCCCGCTCGGGCAGGACGGCTCCCGCCGGGTCGGCGAGCAGTACTTCCGGGTCCGGGAGGTCCATCCGGTCCAAGCTCGCCAGCAGCTCGAAGCCCGGCCCCTCGCCAACAGTGCCTCGGACCAGCTGGGAAAGCACATCCCGGGATGAACCGGCCGCGGTGGCGAAGGCGATCAGCCGCAATGTCATCTCCCAGCTTCGAGGCGACGGCCAGGGACCGCCTCGGCGGGTTTCGGTGCTGGGGAGTTGATGCACGAGAGCGGGACGAGCCGCCAGAAGCGCACACACCGCGCGGCGCGCGAAAGTCACAGCGTCGCCCAATCTTTCGGGTGCCAGCCGCGGTAGCGTCGCATGGGGCCAGGTCCCGCCGAGGCCCCGAACGACCACTTCGTGATCGTGGGCCCATTGCAGATGCACGAACCGGTTGGCCAGTGGCGGGCTCAGTTCCCAGCCATCGGCCGCCGAGGATCGCGGATTGGCCGCGGCGACGATCCGAACACCGGGCGGCAGTTGCACGGTGCCGATCCGCCGCTCCAGGACCAGACGGAGCAGGGCGGCTTGCACGGCAGGCGGGGCGGTGGACAGTTCGTCCAGAAACAGCAGTCCGCGCCCGGTCCGGACGAGCCGTACGGCCCAATCCGGCGGAGCCATCGGGACTCCGTGTTCCGCGGGATCGTCCCCGATGATGGGCAGGCCCGAAAAGTCGGACGGCTCATGGACACTCGCGATCACCGTGGTCAGCGGCAGGTCCAGGTCGGCGGCGAGCTGGGTCAGGGCCGCGGTCTTCCCGATCCCTGGTTCACCCCATAGGAGAACCGGCAGGTCGGCGGCCACGGCCAGCGCCAAGGCCTCCAGTTGGTTATCGGGGCGCGGTTCGGTGGTTACCTCGCGGAGCAGACTCAGCAACTCGTCGGCCACATCGAGTTGGGCGAGGCGGGCCGGATCGGCGGCCGTACGGACAGCAGTAAGCATGTGTGATCACCTGAAGGGGTTGCGTTGTCGAGTGGATGTGCGGCGAGGTCGCCGGGTCAGCGCGAGGTCGCGTTGCGGGGGTGCGCGCGGCGGTCGCGTGGACGGCGCACCGGAGGAACGCGCCCGATCCCTGGCTCGGACAGGCCCGCCTTGAACAGTCCATAGGTAATTCGTTGTCGCGCGAACGTTTCCAGTTCGTCGCGCAGAGCACCGTCGCGCAGTACCGCGTCGGGACCGAGCAGTCCCGCTACGATGGCCAGCGCGCCGGCGGTGTCGCCATGGTCCAAACGCTCACGGACACCGACCAGACAGTCCGGATGACGGTGCGCCTCATCGATGGCCTGCAGGCAAGGCAGTGGAGTGCCGGTCAGTGCGACCAGCAGTTCTTCCCGCCGGATCTCGGCCTGGTTATGGTCCAGCGCGGCCAGGAACCCGTCGACCAGCCCGATCCTGTGCTGTTCTCCCCTGCACTGCACCAGGCGCGGTTGACCTGCCCGGTCCAGGATGCGTGGCGCATCGTTCGGCGAGTAGTCGGGTACCAGTGCCGAGGCGACCAGCGGATGCAGCCGATCGGCCGCTATCGCGCCGGCACGAAGCAGTGCCAGATCGGGCAGCACCCAGGTCGCCGCGTCGGGCAGGACGGGCAGCGCGGAGACGCCGCCAACCGGGTATCCCGACGCGATCCGCACCATGGACGGTCCAGAACCGTTTCCGTCCACGTCGAGAACCAACCGTTGCCGGGCCCCGAACCGCACCACGAAAGTACCGCTACGCCGTCCCTCGGTGTGGCGCAGCATCTCCGCCTCGGCCGCCCAGCGGTCGACGGCGCAGCGGCGGACCTGCGGCACCGCGGCGAGCAGTTCGGCGGCCGGCATCGCGCAAGTATCCGCGTGCCGCTCGGCCCCGGACCGTGTGCGCAGCTCGCCGACTCTGCGCGCGTCCCACAAATGGCGATGGAGATCCAGGCGAAAACGCCGGTGTGGGCGAGGATGCGGATGGAGCCCGGCGCTGGTTCCGGCGGCGGACCCGTCCCACAGCGCGAGACTGATCCGCTGACCGGCGTCCGCCCAAGCCGGCGCGGTCCGAACGACAAGGTGCATGGGGCGTGCGCCGCCGCGCTGGTCCGGTGCCGTGTCGTACCGCGCCAAGGCGATGGTCAGACCCGGCCGCAACAACCCGTCCGGAGCGACTCTCGGCAGATGCCAGCGCAACAGGTCAGGAGCCAGATGGCGGAGATCGGCCCGGATTCGAGCCGCGAGTTCGTGCCCGTGGCTACGCGCCACCGACCGCACAGTGAAATCGACATCGAAGCCTGCCGCGGCACACGCGCCCGCCCAGTCCCCCACGCGACGGCGGGCGGTAGCAGTCTCGATCATGGAGGGCGGCACGGCGAATTCACGCACACGCAGCCAGAAGGAAAGGCGGGAGTCGTCCTCGTTCGCGATGTGAGTGAGCATCAGCACTCACCTTGTGCGAACGGAACCCCCAATCTTTGAACAGATGGAGTCATCATCGCGTTGATCATAACCTCCCGAACCGCCACCGGCCAGCCGAAGGGGCTCGGCGGCAGCTTCGCCGAACCGCTTCCACCCCCACAAGCACCCGCCAGACCGGTTGGTGCAGTTGATGATCAGCTAGTTTCCGGTGATACATCGACGCCACATCCCCCTGCGGCATCGCCCGGGGGACGACTGCACCAGCAGATCCAGTCGCCCCGGATGCGCCACTCGAGCCGTACGGCAACCGCCTACCGAATGAATCGGCGAATGTGATTCGGGAACGGGAGGTTTCGAGTGCGGCCACCACCTCATCGACGAGGAGCCGGCGAACCTCTCCTGAATCAGCAGGACCATTCTGGACCGGAGTCCCGTCACCGCCGAGAACTGAACACCATTGCGGCTGAGTGGTGCCGCTTCAGCTGCGGAAAGCGTGCGCACGGTGGAGTGCCTCGATCGCGTCGGTGAGTTCGGCGACCGGCCCGTCGACCACGGCGTCCGGCACGACCTCGGTGATCGGCAGCGCCGCGACCGGGGCACGCGGGACACCCCATTCCGCCAGCCAGGACACCAATTGACCGGACGACACGGCGTACACGATCCGCCCCAGGCCGACCCATCCGTGGCTCGCCGCGCACATCGGGCAGTGCTCGCCGGAGGTATAGACGGTGGCCGCGGCGCGCTCGTCAGGCGACAGATGTGCCGCGGACCAGCGAGAGATCTCGAATTCGGGATGACGTGTCGCGTCACCCGCCTTGATCCGGTTCCGATCCTCGAAGAGCACTTCCCCGTCGGCCGAGACCAGGAGCGAGCCGAACGGCTCGTCCCCGTCGTCGAGCGCCTCCCGGGCGAGTTCGACGCAGCGGCGCAGGTGCGAAAGATCCTCGGCAGTGATGGTCATCGCACCATCCTGGTAGCAGAAAGCGGGTGGGCCTTGCCGGAATCGACAAGGTCCACCCGCCGACGCGGTCGATCAGCTATCGCATCGGCGCCGGTCCGCATTCCTTGCCCATCAAATCGGGGAGGTGCGCCCATCCGGACGAGCAGTTCATGACCTCGCCGCCGTTCACCTGGAACGGCTGCGTGATCTCTCCACTCGCGGGCGCACCGTTCGACGGCGTGCAGTCCATAGCGGTCACCCTGCCTTCCCACACCGGCGAATGGGACGAACAGTTGTAGTTCCACATCTCCTGCGCCGTGGCGGTCGGCGGACAGAACAACAGCGCCGCCGCGGCGGCGAAAAACGGGGGAAGACCCAAACGAACGAGGCGTGTGGCTTTCATGACGATCTCCTTGTCCTGGTTCCGTGCGGTCTGAATCGGTAACCGCCCCGGACGAACAGTCCGAGTGGTAGCGAGCAGAAACTGCTTGGTGCTCAGGAGAGAACGTGCACACTGCGATAAGGACGCTACCCCCGGGATATCCGACCTGATGCGGAATGCCGACCGCTGTGACCATTCGGATATGGTGGCGCCCATCTCGGCTGCCGAGCCGGGCGAACGCCGAGCTCAGTGGGCATGCTTCCCGGGCGCGGCGCTGCCGCGGTACTCGCCGAGATCGGAGACGAGCTCCATGATTTCGGGCATGCCGTGCGACCATCGAGAGTCCGGGAGCCGTGGTTCACGGTTTCAGCACAACCTTGCCGACCACCGTGCCCGACTCCGCGAGCCGCACCGCCTCGGCGACCTCGGTGAGCGGCAACCGTGCGGCGACCTGTGCCCGCAATGACCCGGCCACCGCGAGATCGAACACCTGCCCGAGGTCCTCGGCGATCCGGGCGCGGAAGGCCGCGGCGTCGCGCTTGCCCGCCCACAGATTGAAGAAGTGCGCTCTGCGCTTGTTCGGCACCGCGTTCCACAGTTGCAGCCGGGCGAGCAGTTTCAGCACGGGAAGCCGGGAATCGCCTTCGACGTCGCGGGTAGCCGCGGTGCCGTAGGACACCAGGGTGCCACCGGGCGCGAGCAGCCGGAAGGAGTCCACGATGCCGGGGCCGCCGACGTGGTCGAACACGGCGTCAACACCGTTCGGCGCCAGCGCCCGGACCTGGGCGGGCACGTCGCCGCGGTAGTCCACCCACTGCGCGCCGAGCGCCCGGACCGCGTCCGCGTTGCGGGCCGACGCGGTGCCGATCACCGCGATACCGGCCGCGCGGGCCAGCTGCACCAGCGTGGAGCCGACGCCGCCGTTCGCGCCGTGCACCAGAATCGTCGCACCGCGCCGGGTTCCGGCGACCCGGTGCAGCATCTGCCACGCGGTGATCCCGTTGACGACCAGCGTCTCCGCTTCTGCCGGGTCGAGCCCGTCCGGCACCGGCACCAAGTCGGCGGCGTCCAGCAGCACGTGGCTGCGCCAGCCGCCGGTCTTGGTGAGCGCGGCGACCCGGCGGCCCCGCAGCGCCGCGTCCACTCCCGAACCCACGGCGACGACCTCGCCGACTAAGTCGTAGCCGGGCACGAACGGGAACGGCGGCTGGTCGTAGTACTTGCCACGGCGCATCTGCTGCTCGGCGAAGGAGACTCCAGTGGCCTCTACCCGCACCAGCGCCTGCCCCCGACCGGGTGGCGGCAGTTCGCGCTGCCGCACCCGCAGTCCGCTCGGTTCGACTTTGCCGGGCAACACGATCTCGGTAACTGTCACGTTCGGTGTGCTCATCTCGGAACCTCCTAGTGTGTGATTGATCAATCACTCTGTGGGTAAATGGCGACTTCGCCGCTCAGGACGTCGATTACATGCGGTTCGGGTGCCGGATCCCCTTGGTGAGCATTGCCGCCCACTCTCCTGCGCTCGCGTCGATGTCGAGCGTGGTGATCAGATGACAGAGCTGGCCGTAGGCGATGAAGCGCTGGACCTGCTCGGCGCTGCCGCCGGACCGCTCCGCGGCGAACGCGGTGACCCGTTCGAGCCCGCTGCGCATAGCGGCGGCGATTTCCGGGATGTCGGCCGCGGACTGGGCGTGCACCTGCACCATGAGCAGTCTGTTGTCCGCGATGAGTTCGGCGTAGGCGCCACCCATTCGATACAGGATCGCATCCGGGTCGGTCTCGCCCGGCCGGGACGCACCGGCCGACAGCGCTTCCTCGATCAGTTCGAAGGCGCGATCGAGCGCGGCGACGAACAGCGATACCTTGCCGGGGAACAACTTGAAGACGTACGCGGGCGAGATCGATGCGCGTGCCGCGACGCTCGTGATCGGCGTGCCGTGATAGCCGGTGCGGGCGAACTCGTCGATCGCGGCGTCGACGACGGCCTCGCGCCGGAGTTCCGCCGTGGAAAGAGTGGCACGTCTGCTCATGTGAGTGACTGTACACTCACTGCTCGAGTTCGCGCAACGGCGCCCGAGGCGGTCGCCAGATGACCTTCTGCCCTGTCGATACCTTCGCCGCCGTCGAATGATGATCGGAGTAGCGAACACGCCACCGCAATAGAAGGAGATGCATCATGACGACCGCGCGGACCATCATGCGGCCCGACGTACAGCACATCAGTGTTCGAGAAACCATGGAGGCAGCCGCCCAACGCATGCGGCAGCTCGACATCGGCGCACTGCCCATCTGCGACGGCGAATGCCGTCCCGTCGGCATAGTCACCGATCGGGATATCGTCGTGAAGGTGGTCGGTGTCGGCGCGAATCCGAAGACCACCACCGCCGGCGAATTGGCGCAGGGCGCCGACCGACTGCACACCGTCGATATCGACACCGATGTGCGCGACGTGCTGGTCCTCATGGAGCAGCAGCGGATCCGTCGGCTCCCGGTCACCGACAACGGCATGCTGGTCGGCATCATCACCGAGGCCGATCTGGCCCGCAATCTGGCCGATAGCACCGTCGGCGAATTCGTCGAGGCGGTCTGCGCGGCCCATCTGCCCGCCACCGAGAAAGTGTGAGGATCCGACGCGTCGGCCAGCCCGTCGAAAACTGTCTCGGAGAGGTGCAACGCGGGCAGCATCGCGACAATGATGCAGTAGGAATGCCGAGGCCGATATCATCGATACCGCGACCTTTTCACAATGCTGATCCTCCATAGCGAACGCGATTCATCCGTGCGGGAGGTGGTCGGTGAACGGCATAGCGTTCGGTCGCTACCGGTTGCACGAGTTGATCGGCGAAGGCGGCATGGGCCAGGTATGGCGGGCCTATGACACCGCTACCGACCGCATCGTGGCGATCAAATTGCTGCCCGAGCGCTGTGCGATTGATCCCAGCTTCCGGGAGCGGTTCCGACGCGAGGCTCACGACACCGCTCAACTGCGCGAACCACATGTGGTCCCGATCCACGGCTACGGCGAGATCGAAGGCCACCTCTATCTCGATATGCGCTTGATCGATGGCGACGACGCGAGAACCCTGCTCAACCGCGATGGTGCGATGGAGCCTGCGACAGCGGTTGGGGTGATCTCCCAAGTCGCGGCGGCACTGGATGCGGCGCACGCTCAAAGTCTGGTACACCGCGACGTCAAACCATCCAACCTGTTGGTCACCGATACCGGCTTCGTCTATCTGATCGACTTCGGTATCGCGCGCTCGGCCAGCAATACCCCGCTGACCAGCACCAGCACGATGATCGGAACCTTGGCCTACATGGCTCCGGAGCGATTCACCAGCGGGGTCGCCGACGCTCGGTCCGACGTGTATGCCCTTACCTGTGTGTTGTGCGAATTCTTGACCGGAATACCGCCCTACCCGAGCACCAGCACGGAACAACAGGTCGCGGCGCACCTGACCGCAGCACCCCCGGCGCCGAGCATGCGGCGGCTCGACCTACCGGTCGGGTTCGACGATGTCATCGCCCGGGGCATGGCGAAGGACCCGGACGACCGCTACCAGACCGCCGGAGAGCTGGCAGCCGCCGCCGAACACGCTCTCACCACTGCTCCTGCGGTTGCCGCCGGAAGCGCTCCCCGAGCCGGCCCCGCTTCGGTGCCCCCCGGCTTCGGAGATCTCCGCGATCGGCCCGGGCCGCCGTCGCCGGTACCCCCCACAGAGCCGTACGCGGAGCAAAATTCCACGATCAACGCTGGACCTCCCGTAGATCTGCCCGGTCTTCAGCCCATCCGATCCGAATCGGGCGGGATCCCACGTGGCGGCACCGCACCGCCTCGAGGTAAACGGCCTGTCGTGGGGGTAGTGGTGACCGTGGTCGCCGCGTTCATCGCCGCGGCCCTAGGAGCGGGTATTTGGTGGCTGACCCGGCCATCGAAGCCGGAAGCCGCTTTCGACGGCAAATACGAAGTCACCTACACGCCCAAAACTCTCAACGGGAAGCCGGACAACAGTCCCCCACAAGAAAGGACATGGTCAGTCCGATCCGACTGCCCATCGCACGGCGAACGCTGCGTGGCCTCGATAACCAGCCAGAGCACGTCCGAGCGGGAGACAGCCCCGGCCAGGTTCAGCGCGGACTATCGCGACGGCACGTGGACGATCACAAGAGACATACGGGCCCGCCCCGACCCCGATTGCGAAAGTCCGATCACCAAGGTGCCGCAGAACGTCCCGGCATGGCAGAGACTCGAATTCCGACCCGGCATCCCGGCGTGGACCGGAAACTCATTCAGTTTCGTCGGCGGCCCTTGCGCGTACACCCAACAACAAGAGATGAAGCTTTCCCGCGTCGGCGAGATCGATCCGAAGGTCGACGTCGTCCCCCCCGAAACCATCCCCGACCGCGGTCCCAGCCCGACCATCGCGCCGATCAGCGGCTCCTACGACGTAACCATCACGTATACCGCGACACCAGACGTTCCCAATCCCCCACCGCCGAGCAAGTTCCGGCAGCAATACAACACCCTGTGCATGCGTGAGGGCGACCGCTGCGCCGCAACGACGGACACAAATTCCGGCACAGATCCGCGCAAAGATCCACGCGCCGTCTTCGCTCCGATGTTGAGGCTCGAGGGCGGGGTCTGGCGGACCGATTACAGCATCCCCTTTCCCTGCTTCGCGGAATCGAACGAGCCGCACACCATCGCGACATTCAATTGGGATTTGTTCGCGTCCGACGTGGGCCCCGACCCCACCGAATTCTTGACCGGTACATGGACCCGCGAGAAATCGGATCCTTGTCCCGAGACCAGCCGTGCCACGGTCGAAATGCGGCGGGTCGGCTCGACCGGCGGGCGGCCCGCTGTCGCAGGCAGCAATGCGGACCAGCAGCCCCATCCGTCCGCGGCTCCGGCGATCGTCGCAATCCGCTTACCCAAGGGCAGCGATGGATTTCGAGACCCACACCTCGGTCAAACGATCAGATAACAACGACAAGAGCGGTCCGGCCGAGGAATTCCAGCTCGCTCCGCGCCGCACCGCTCGAGATGGAGGCGGACATGACCACAGGCGATGCGGATTGGTCCAGGCCGGCGGCGATGGCCCTGCCGAAGGAGGGGTTCTTCGAGCTAGAGCAAGGCCGGTACGGGCCGGTCTTTCCCCGCACACCCGCCAATTACGGCTTCTCGATCATCGCGCGGGTCAAACCCGGCCGCGAGGAGGCGATCCGGGAGTACGGCAAGCAAATCGAGGCCGCGGTCGCCGAAGATCCCACTGTGCTGGCGCCGCTCCGGCTGCATTACTTGCGGTGGGTACTGTTCGACATCGGCGACGGGTTGTGTTTCCAATATCAGGGGATCTTCGATACCGACTTCGACAAGTACGTCGAGGATGCTATCGCCTTGTTCCTGTCGACGGGCATCACAACCGTATTCGTGAACCTCGAAGGGTTCCCCGAAGACTGGAAGACCAATACCGATGCGGTGGTCGGGTTCTTTCGTGAGCATCAATTCCCGAGCTTCCTGGAGTACGGTGAGTACCCCTATGTGACCGCGGACGAGGTCAAGAAGGCGCTGCGCGTGAAGGCGGCATTTTCCGACATGCTCGACCAGATGCAGTAGGGACCGAGAGGTTTGCCGATGCTCGAACTCGACGACATCCAGCACATTCTGCTGACTCGCGTCCCAGCGCTGACCGGACGCTACGAGTTCCTGTCGTTCGCCAGTGCCACCGGTGGGCGGGCGTGGCTGTCGGCCATGGTCGACCGCGTGGCCTCGGCCGCCGACGCACAACGCTCCGTGACCACCGACCGCCGATGGGTGACACTCGCGTTCACCTGGACCGGCCTACGCGCACTCGGCGTGCCCGAACAGTCACTGGCAACGTTCCCCGAGGAGTTCCGCCAGGGCATGGCAGCGCGGGCCGCCATCCTGGGCGACACCGGGACCGCTCACCCCGACCATTGGGTCGGTGGATTGGCGGGCGACGATCTACACGCGATCGCGATCCTGTTCGCCCACGACGACGCCGAACGCGCTCGCTGGGTGCACGAGCACCAGCAGCTGCTCGGCCGCTGCACCGGAGTGACGGTGCTGTCGTCGCTGGACCTCGCGGCCGTTCCGCCGTTGGAGTACCCGCACGACCATTTCGGCTACCGCGACAGGTTGTCGCAGCCGGTGATCGAAGGCTCCGGTGAGCAGCCCACACCGGGCACGGGTGCCCCGATCAAGGCCGGCGAGTTCATCCTGGGATATCCCGACGAGGACGGTCCTCCGGTGGGATTGCCGCAACCGGAGGTGTTGTCGCGCAACGGCAGCTACATGGCCTACCGGCGCTTACAAGAACACGTCGGGCGATTCCGCGAGTTCCTGGCCGAGCACACCGACACCCCGGAGGAACAGGAGTTGCTGGCCGCGAAACTCATGGGCCGCTGGCGCAGCGGCGCTCCTCTGGTGCTCGCCCCCGAGCGGGACGATCCCGAACTCGGGGCAGATATGCGGCGAAACAACGATTTCAACTACAAACAGATGGACCCCTACGGGTACGCCGTGCCTTTGGGCTCGCACATACGCAGGCTGAATCCCCGCGACACCGCGGTGAACATGCAGCGGCGGCGCATGATCCGCCGCGGCGCCACCTACGGACCGCACCTCCCCGAAGGCGTTTCCGAGGACGGC
This sequence comes from Nocardia sp. NPDC003999, assembly GCF_053604885.1. Lineage (NCBI taxonomy): Bacteria > Bacillati > Actinomycetota > Actinomycetes > Mycobacteriales > Nocardiaceae > Nocardia > Nocardia sp. NPDC003999. The sequence continues at coordinate 79,147 of NZ_JBSGIB010000025.1, read as the reverse complement.
GCCGAGCGCGGAATCGCGGCCTTCGTGCTGTGTGCCAGCCTGGTGCGCCAATTCGAATTCGCCCAGAACGTGTGGATCAACGACAAGACGTTCCACGAACTCGGCAACGAGCGGGATCCGATCATCGGCAACCAAGACGGGACCCTGGAATACAAGATCCCCAAACGTCCGATCCGCAAGACCATCAGAGGATTACCGGCGTTCACAACTCTCAGGGGTGGCGCGTACTTCTTCATGCCCGGTGTTCGCGCACTGCGCTACCTCTGCACCCCTACCGACAACGAGGTGGCACCATGAGCACCGTCACCCAGGCACGCACCTACAACCAATCTCAGCTGCCACGCACCTACACTCCCGGCAGACGCCGGTTGAGCATCTACTGGACGTGGAGTTATCCCTGGGAGGCACAGCGCGATCCCGCCGCGCTCGACAACCGCTTCTCCACCATGACCGAGGTGCGCCAAGCGGCTTGGCCTGCCTACGAGACGCCCGAGTACGACGCCGCGCACTTTCTGCAAGGGATCGCCGGAACGCTGGAATTGTTCCACCGCTCCACCCTTACCTTCCAGCAGATCGCCGGAGAGGCCACCGGTCACCCCGTCGCGGTCTTCCAGCGCATCGATCAAGCCGGGTTCGAACTGCCCCTCGACGAACGCATTCTGGCCGACACCGATACTCTCATGATCTTCGGCCTCGACCACGTTCTCGGTCAGGCAGAAGCCGCGCCCGACGAGATCGCGGCCCTCGACGAATGGCTTCGACGCGAAGGCACCTGTCTGCTTTTGGCGCCTCATCACGACGTGGGTTGCACCGATGACCTCCAGCAACGCCAAGTCGAATTTCAGCACCACGGCGACCCGCTGGTGCCGCGCCAACAACGCTTCAGCGCCTACACCCGCTCACTGATGAAAGCCCTCGACGTTCCGGTGCACAACATGTACGGACTCCGACCCGCCGTCGCCGAAGGCACGAAATCCATTGCGCCCCTGTCCACATTTCCTGACCTCGACGACTTGCACCTGCTCGACAACGTCACCACATTCAACTTCCACCCCCACCTCCCGCACTATCACCTCACCGCGCCCGCAAGCGCATCCGTGCGCCTGCTCGCCCGGCAACCCATCGACCTCGACCGACCCCACCCCTTCACCGCCGAAGGCAACACCGAATTCAACACCGCGATCTGGCTGCCGCCCACCGACCGACGCGCAGGCGACATCGTCATGATCGACTCCACCAACTTCACCACCCTGTTCGGAGGAACCGAAAGCCTCATCAACCTCTGGAGCAACTTCGCCCTCATGAAGTGACCGCGCACCACACCGACGCGGTCTACCTCCTGCCGGCCAGGGGCCATCCGCCCACGGCGTTCGGCGGCCATCTGCCGCAGTTCCGCTTCGCTACGTGGGCGTCGATGTCAGCAATTGGTAGGGGCGAGCTCTCCGCGGGCCCGGCCTTCGAGCCACAGCAGCACCGCAGGCGCACCCAATACCGCAGGGGCCAAATGTTCCAGCGCGGAGGGCAGTTCAACCGACGGCACCAGCACCGTCTGCACCCGCACCCCGGCCGCGCACCAGCGGCGGACGGTATTCTCGATCGCACCGAGCGGAATCTGCTGGTCCTTCGGCGAATGCCATTCGAGGATCGGGTTTTCCGGCATACCGGGATAGAGCTCCAGGCTGTTCTCCTCCACCACCGAGCGGGCTTCGCGGCTGTCGACGATCGAGGTGTTGTCGAGGTACTCCCGAGCGCTGCCGTCGACGCCCGCGGTGAGGATGTCGTTGCTGCAACTGTTGGCCATGTCCTGAGCGACCGCGAGGCCGCGCGGGTTGAGATACGAGCTCGTCGGCAGTCGGTCCGGGTACTCCCGCTCCAGACCGATCGCCGCCGCCATGGCCAACCCGAACGAGGGGTGCCGGTCCAGGCCCAGTGTCTCGGCCATCGTCATCAGATTCATCGGGGCACCACCGATGGCCGCACCCGCGAGTTTCAGCTCCGGTGCGTATGCCGGCTGCAACGCGGCCGCCCATGCGGTGGCCAGGCCACCGCCGGAATAACCGGCCATGACCGCGGGGCTGTGCTCCACGGCGAGTGCGGGTAGCCGCTTCACCGCACGGATGCCGTCCAATACGACATGGCCACCCAAACGCGCTGCCCCGAGAGCGAACTGCGGTCCGAGGTGATCCGGCAGCGCCACAGTCCAGCCCTGGGCCAGCGCCACGTTCAAGATCGGCGTGGTCGCCACCAGGTTCAGATCGTCGCTGTACAGCTTGTGCGATATCGCGCAGCCGGTGCCGAGCGCGTTGATGAAGTGCTGATACGACAGCAGCGGCCCGCCGGGCTGTCGGGCGAAGGGAGTCAGAACCGTCGTAGTCGCCGCGATCGGCGCTCCATGCGAGTCGGTGGACCGGAACTTGACCAGCGTGACAGTGGCTGCGGGGAAGATCGCCAGCGCGGGCAGTGCCCGCACACCCAGCACATCCCCTGCTTCGTGTGCCGCCAGATCCGCCGGGGCGGCATAGAACGGGTCCGGATCGGGCAGTGGATACAGCGGTTGCGCGGTTGCCGTCGTCGCCAAGAGCAGCCCGAGTGCCACACCGCCGATCGCACCGCTGCGCCTGCTGCCGGGCAAGAGAAACCGCCGGATCACGATCTTCTACCTCCAGTAGTTCGCGCATTTGTCGACCGGCCAGCCTGCATTCAAATCCGACGCTGCGGGCTGACCTTCAGCGACACGCCGGACGGAAATCTGAAACGGTAGGAATCGAGATGTGCACGCGCTGTCACACACGCGCGAAGTCGGCAAGGTGTCGGGTGGCCCATTCGCGGAACGAGGTCGGCCGCACGCCGGTGACTTCCTGCACCGTCGGATGCACGACGGAGGTGAACGACTCCAGCGCGGTGGCTCGCAGTGCCATGATGGCGTCGGCCATGATCTCGGAAAGTCCGTGGTCCAAGATCGCCTGACGGGCGGTGGCGGGCTCGACTTCCAGGAACCGTAGCGGCCTGCCCAGCACGTCGGCGAGTACGGCGGTCATCTCGGCGGGGGTCAAAGCCTCCGGTCCGCTGAGCCGGTAGGTTCGCCCGTCATGACCGTCGGTGGTGAGCACGGTGGCGGCGACGGAGGCGATGTCGTGTTCGTCGACGACCGCGATGCGGCCGTGGCCATAGGCGGCGAACACGCTGTCGCGGTTCCGGATCGAGTCGGCCCAGTGCAATGCGTTGGCCATGAACCCGAGCGGGCCGAGGATCGTCCACGGAATGCCGCTGTCGCGCAGTGCCTGTTCACCGCGGCGATGCCAGCTCGGGATGGGGTCGGTCGCGGTGTCGTCGCCGGTACGCCCGGAGGACAGCTTGACGACATGCGCGACATCGGCGCGTACGGCTTCGCGCATCAGGTTCGCGTCGTGGGTTGGGATGTCGGGGCCGGTGGAAAGCAGGAACACGCGGTCCACCCCGCGCAGCGCCGCGGCGATGCTGCCGCGATCACCCAAGTCGCCCGCGACGACGTCGACGGCAGCGGGAAGACCGGCGGCGGCGGGCCGACGGGTCATCGCGCGCACGGGCACCTTCGCGGCGACGAGTCGGTCGACGAGCGAGCGGCCGACAGTGCCGGTGGCGCCGGTAACCAGAATCATGAGAGTCCCTTCCGTTGATCGTTGTCGTCACGTCCTGTCCGACGACGGGACCCAGCATCGGCCCGGAGCCCCCGCCAGCTCCATCCACAGGGAGATATCGGTGGAAATTTTCCATTGAAGACGGAATGCTGAAAGAAATGACCGTGATAGACGAGCTGGACCGGGGCATCGTCCATGCGCTGCACATCGATGGCCGCGCAACGTTCAGCCGTATCGGCACGGTGCTCGGTGTGTCGACGCAGACGGTGGCCCGGCGCTACCGGCGACTGCGCGCCGAGGCCGGGTTGCGGGTGGTCGGGCTGAGCCGTCTCGACCGCGACGACCACACCCGCTGGCTGGTCCGCCTCGGCGCCACCACGACGGCAGCCCGGACACTCGCTCATTCCCTCGCCCGACGACCCGACACCTCATGGATCAAACTCCTGTCGGGTGGCACGGAAATCCTTCTCATCCTTCGCATGCCGCACCAGGCGGACGCGGCACATCCGCTGCTGCTGCAGGAGATCCCCCGCACCGCCGGTATCACGACCGTGTCGGCTCACTATGTGCTCCACACCTATTTGGGCGGTCCGACGCCGTGGCACGGACAAGTCGCAACCCTCACCGAGCACCAGCAGCGACAACTCACACCACCCCATCACGACGCGCTGTCCGCACGCCGGCTCTCCAGCGCCGACGATGCCCTGTTGTCCGCGCTGCAAGCCGATGGACGGGCCGGGCTGGCCGAGCTGGCGGCAGCCACCGGATGGTCCCCGGCGACGGTCGCGCGCCGCCTGGCCGATCTACGGGCGCAGGGCGAGATCTTCTTCGATGTCCAGGCCGACGACACCCGGTTCGGCGCCACCACCCAGGCACTGCTGTGGATGTCGGTCGCTCCCGCGCGGCTCGACCAGGTCGGCCTCGAGTTGGCGCGGCATCCCGAACTCGCCTTCGTGCTCGCCACCACCGGTCCGAGTAACCTTGTGGCCCAAGCGATGTGCCCGAATCCCAGCGCCTTGCACCATTACCTGACCCGCCGCCTCGGCAGCGACGACGCCATTCGAACACTGGAAGTGACACCCGTACTCGCCACGGTCAAAGCCGCGGGTCACGTCATCACCGAAGGCACCAGGCACGGCACAGCCAGCCGTCGTTCGAAAAGCGCGGCGAATTCGAAGTGAGGCGCCCGTGCCGCAGCCGCATCCCGCATCCGCGCAATGCCCCGAGGTGGTCGTGCATCCGGCGCGCCGGGCGCGGGTCCACAACAGACCGATCGCACCGGCGACAATAAGGGCGATGCCCAGCGACTCCAGCCACGAAAGGCTCACCAACGCCACCCCGCCGCCGAAGATTCCGGCGGCGACCAGGACTGGAAGCGCGCAGCATCCGACACACAGAAGCGCGCCCAGCCCGATCGGTACCCACCAGCGTCGCGTCCGCGTGCGCTCAGCACCCACACTCGCCTCCTTCACCGGCGGAGTCGGAGGTGAACGGTACTGGGCAACAAGGGCTTTCGCTGCAGGCAAGCAAGTCGTCACAACCTGCCTCCAATGCGGCATGCAAGGTGTCGCGCACCGCGGTCAGCTCGGTGAGTTTCGCATCGATCTCGGCCAATTTGGCCGCCGCGCGCGCTTGTAGCCCGACAGCAGTACGGCGACCCGATCGGGCGGCGGCCAAAAGCTCGGCCACCTCGTCGAGGGTGAACCCCAGCCGCTGGGCCGCCTTGATCACACGCAACACCGTGACGGACCGCTCCGGATACAGTCGATGCCCGCCGAGAGACCGCTGCGGTTCGGCGAGCAGACCGCGCCGCTCGTAGTACCGCAACGTCTGAGTGTTCACCCCGGCGGCCGCGGCCAGCTCGCCGGTGCGCAATCCGGTCAAAGCCGATCGCCGCCGATCCAGGCGTCCGCCCGCGCGGCCAGCGCGTCGAGGACCGCGGCCTGATTGTCGGGAACGGCGATACGCATCACCGGACCGTCCTCGGTGGCGTCGAAGCCGAAGGTGAAGAACGAGCAGCAACCGGACTCGCGCGCGGCGAGGTCACGGCCCTCCTCCTCCGCCTCGGCGGCCAGTAGGAGATTCAGTCGCGTGCGCGCGGGCCGATCCGTGCGCCGCACCGATCCGGTGATGAAACGGTCGAACTCAGCGACTCGTACCGACTGTTCTACGGTGGGCAGTGTGCACGAGTCCGGTACCCAATCACCGGTCGGGGGCGTGATCGTCATGCCCTCACGGTAAGCCCGTACCCAGGTACAAGATGCAACCTCGAACCGCGGAAACGTGCGTGCGCCCACCATTCCGCACTGCCGTATTCCAGCGTTCGCGCGTCCGGTGAATTCGATGCTTCAGTTCGAAGTGCTACGGATGTTCGGTCCGTTGCACCTGTTCGTTGATGAGGGTGTCGTCGTCAGCCGGCGGCTCGGGGTCATGCCACTCTTCTGCTCGGCTGGAACGATTGCCTCGTATCGTGCCTTCCAACTCGTGGGCCAACTCGTCGTCGTGTACGGGACCGTGCTTGGTATTTCCTCGTTCCATGGGATCTTCTCCTGTTGCGGTTGCTGGACACCGGCGCGCTAGCGGTGGCGTAAAAGGGTGGCGACCCCTTCCCGGGGTACGACAGCACCTTCGACGGGCACGATCGAGCCACCCTGCAGCAATGTGACCACCGGCAACGCTTCGTCCGCGCGGTAGGTGCGAGACGATGTCGCATCATCGATCCACTGCGCCGCGGTGATGCCGCGAAGCAATTCCGGATCGAGTTCGACGGATCGGTCCCCCACGGTGTCCGGATCGATCAGCAAAGTATCGGCGTTCGCCGCCAGCAGCGCCGAGACCGTCTGGGGCAGCCCCTCGACGGCCAGGCCGTCGGCCCTGCCCCGCGCGGTATTCAGTTGCTCGACGACCTGTCCCTGGTGCTGCCGTGCCTGCGTCCGCACCGCTTGCTGCACCTGCGCTTCCAGCGCGGCGGAGTCAGCACCCGCGGCCCGGGCACCGGCCTCGACCTCGACGATCCGAGCGGTAGGCGAATCGAGTGCCTTTGCCAGCGCTGCGCGGGCGCCGACCTCACCGACCAGCACGATGACCTGCGCTCCGACGCGATCCGCGAGATCGCGGACCGCCGTGGCGGCCTCCCCGACGTTCCGGCGGACCACTTCCTCTACCCGGCGCTGCATCGAAAGGTGTGCCCACCCTCCGCCGTGATGGATCTTGTGCACCGGATGCGCGGTGCCTTCGGCGGTCATCTCGATCAGGTTCTCGTCCTCGTCGACGCCGTACAGATCGCAGCCGACACGGTCGACGACCGCGATCACATGCGGCACCTCACGGGACTGCTGCTCGATGAGAGGCAACAGATACGGAAGCGCCGACACCCGCACTGTGTCGCGTGCGGGCGGCTCGGCGAGCATGTGATCGACGAGGACGCTGTCCGAATCGGCGATCAGCAGGCGGCCTGCACGCCCTTTCTCCGCCTTGACTTTGCTGATCGCGTCGTCGAGTAGCGTCAGCGTCTTCTCGGGAACGTGCTGGGCGGCCAATTGCTCGCGGATCGAGCGCCACCGTAACGCTTTTTGCTGCTCGGCGTCTTCGGTGTTGTGCGAGGCGTCGACGCAGAGCGAGACGAACGGGCCCCGCCGTTGCGCTATTTCTCTGAGATTCGTGCCATACACATCCGGCGCGTACCCGGTTCGGCGTGCACGAATCCGAATCCGCGCGTGCGTTCGGAATACGCTCCGAACGGTGGTTTGGCCGACCCAGGCCCGGGTAGTCGCCACGCGTCCGCCGGGACAACCGACTGGAGGTGAAGCCATGGCCGAAACCGTCATCGACGACGAGCTGTGGGAGGAATTCCACCGCCTGGTCAATATGTCGTCCCGGCAGTTGCGCGACTGGCTGCGCACCGAAGGTGCCGGTACCGGCACCGAAACGGAACCCGATCGCGCGGGTCCGGAGATCGGCCGGCGCATCCTTGCGGTTCTCGGCAAACGTCGTACCGACCTCGATGCCGACGACATCGCGGTGATGCGCCGGGCCGTGGACGAGATCACCGCGGCGCGCGGTGCGGAAGCAGAGCGCGAGCCGCGCGCGGGCAGAGACGACTGGCGCAGGCATCTGATGTCACTCGGACACGACCCACTCCAGCCGTCGTGAACTCCGCATCGCGAGTCGAGCGGACGGGTGTGCGCTCTGCAAGCTGACGGCGAGGAGGGTGCTTCGATGAAAGCAGTGGTGTGGCACGACGTGGGAGATATCCGGCTCGACGAAGTCGATGATCCCAAAATAGTGGAACCGACCGATGCGCTTGTGCGGATCACGACCTCGGCTATCTGCGGTACCGATCTCCATCTCGTGCGCGGCACGATGCCGGGCATGCAGCCGGGAACAGTGCTCGGGCACGAGGCTGTCGGAGTGGTGGAGGAGACCGGGGCAGCGGTGCGCGGGTTCAGCCAGGGCGATCGGGTCGTAGTGTGCTCGACCATCGCATGCGGGACCTGCTCCTACTGTCGTTCGGGCTACTTCGCCCAGTGCGATACCGCGAACCCGAACGGACCGCAGGCGGGAACCAGTTTCTTCGGCGGACCGGAGAGCACAGGCCCCGTCGCGGGGCTGCAGGCCGCTTACGCGCGCATCCCCTTCGCCGCCACGACGCTGGTGAAAGTCCCGGATTCGGTGTCCGACGAACAGGCGATCATGGTCTCCGATGTGCTGCCGACCGGCTGGTTCGGCGCCCGATTGGCGCAAGTCGGGCAGGGCGACACGGTACTGGTGCTCGGTGCTGGCGTGGTCGGGCAATGCGCGATCGCCGCAGCGAAGCGTCGAGGCGCGGCACGGGTGCTGGTCGTCGACGGTATCGCCGATCGTCTGGCGACCGCTCGCGCGCAGAACGCCGAGCCGATCGATTTCAATGCCGAGGATCCGGTGGCAACGGTGCGCGAGCTGACCGGCGGTATCGGAGTGGACAGGGTGATCGACGCGGTCGGTGTGGATGCCCAACGCCCGAAGTCCGGACCGGCCGCACAGAATCTTCCGGTTTCGGATTCGACGCTGGAAGCCGAGCGCGAGAAGGCGGCCCCGCAGGGCAGGACCGAGGGCGCGCGGTGGTTGGCCGGCGACGCGCCCAGCTTGGCGGCGCGGTGGGCACTCGAGGCAGTCGCCAAAGCCGGTAGCGTCGGCGTCATCGGAGTCTATCCGCCGAATTTCGACGCTTTCCCGATCGGCGCCGTGGTCAACCGCAATCTCACCGTTCAGGGCGGCAACTGCAACCACCGCCGCTACGTCCCCGGCCTGTTGGGCAGGGTGGCCCGGGGCGACATCGATCCGACCGCCTTCATCACCCAGCGCGCCGACCCGGTCTCGATCATCGAGGCCTACGAGACGTTCGACCGGCGCGAAGACGGCTGGCTGAAGACGATCGTGCCGATGTGAGGTGTGTAGCGATGCTGAAGTCGATCCTCCGCGGCGCCGCGGCGGGAGCCGCGGGCACGACCGCGTTGAACGCCGTCACCTTCCTCGACATGATCGCGCGCGGCCGACCACCGAGTCGCACGCCCGAACAGAGCGTCGAGCGCATGACCGACAGGTTGGGCGTGCAGGTGCCCGGTGACGAGGAACAACGGCGCAGCCGGATTTCCGGCGCGGGTGCGCTGCTGGGCACGGGGACCGGCGTTTCGGTCGGCTGTGCCTACGGTTTCGCCCGTTCCATGAAGTGGCAGCCGTCGATTCTCGCCGCCAGCACGGTCAATACCGCCACGGCCATGTCCGTCACGGCGCTATCGCTTCTCAACTTGGGTGTTTCCGATCCGCGCCGATGGACACGTTCCGACTGGCTCAGTGATCTCGTGCCACATCTTGCGTACGGGCTGGTCACTTCCCTCACCTACGCCGCCATGGCCGACAGTCGTTCGACCTCGCGGCGACGTCGGCAGTGGCCGTGGGCATGACCCCAGCGGTGCCGGCCATCTCCGTGATGGGTTCGCGACTGCGCGGAGCCGGGTCGGCGAGCCTGTGCCGGTCAACCCGCCCTGCTGTCCGAGTTCGTCTGCGTGCTGGTCGAATCGATGACGACGATATCCAGTTCGCCTGACGAGTACCGGGCGCGCAGGGCTTTCTTGTCGAATTTGCCGACACTGGTCTTGGGTACTTCGGGCAGGAAAGTCCAGCGCTCGGGCAGTTGCCATTTCGCTGTCCTACCGGCCAAGAACGCACGCAGCACGCCCGCGTCCGCCTCCGCTCCGGCCCGCAACGCGGCGGCGACGACCGGTCGCTCGTCCCATCTCTCGTCGGGTACGCCGAACACGGCGGCCTCGACGACGTCCGGGTGCGCCATGATCGCGTTCTCGAGCGCGACCGACGAGATCCATTCGCCGCCGGACTTGATGATGTCCTTGGCTCGATCGACCAGGGTGAGGTAGCCGTCGGCGGTGATGGTCCCGACGTCACCGGTGCGCAGCCAGCCGTCACGGAACGCGTCGGAGCCGACCGTGCCCGCATCCGGCGAGTAATAGGACGCGGTGATCCAGGGCCCCCGAACCTCCAGCTCCCCCACGGCTTTTCCGTCGCGGGGCAGCTCCGCGCCGTCATCGCCGACGAGGCGCGCTTGCACCGTAGCGGGGAAGCGTCCCTGGGTGACCCGGTAGGCGTAGGCGTCTTCGCCCTCGGTTCCGGGTGGCGGCCACGCGACGCAGCCCAGCGGCGAGGTCTCGGTCATCCCCCATGCCTGAATGATGCGCACTCCGTGGCGGTCCTCGAAGGCGCGCATCAGTTGCGGCGGCACGGCCGAGCCTCCGACCACGACCGCTCGCAGGTGGCCGAGGTCCTGCGGGGCGGCGTCGACCGCGGCGAGCACACCGTTCCACACCGTCGGTACGGCGGCGGCGAAACTCGGGCGTTCGGCTGCCATGAGTTCCAGCAGCGGCGACGGCTGCAGGAAGCGGTCCGGCATCACCAGCGAGGCGCCCACCATGAGCGCGGCGTAGGGCAGGCCCCACGCGTTGGCGTGGAACAAGGGGACGATGGCCAGCACCCGATCGCCCGTCCTGATGCCCATGCCGTCGGTGGTGCAGGCGTGCATGGAGTGCAGCCAGTTCGAACGGTGCGAATAGACAACGCCTTTCGGGTCACCGGTGGTGCCGGAGGTGTAGCACATCGCGGCGGCGGATCGTTCGTCGAGCAGGGGGAAGTCGAACGTGGACGAATGTCCGGCCAGCAGCGTGTCGAGTTCGTGTACCGCCACCCCCTCGGGTGCGCGCAACGCCGCCGCGTCACCGTTGGCGACGATGACGTGGCGGACCGTACGCAACTGCGGCAGCACCTGCGTGAAGGCGGGCACCAGCGAACCGTCGACGATCACCGCCTTGTCCCCCGCGTGATTCGCGACGAAGGCGATCTGTTCCGGGAAGAGACGGATATTCAGGGTGTGCAGCACCGCGCCCATGGCGGGTACGGCACAGTAGGCGAGGAGGTGTTCGTTGTTGTTCCACATGAAAGTGCCCACTCGGTCGCCGCGGCCGATTCCCAGCGCGGTGAGGGCGTGCGCGAGTTGGGCGGCCCGATCACCGAGTTCGCGGTAGGTCAGTACCCGCGACCCGCTGCCCGTCCAGGTGCGGACCGTGGCATCGGCGTGCACGGTGGTGGCGTAGCGCAGCAGCGTCGCCAAGGAAAGGGGTTCATCCTGCATGGTGCTCGGCATCGGCAGGTCGTGCTCGTGGTAAGTCATTTCGTGCTCGTCTTTCTCGAAGAATGCCCGGCCGACGGGAGCGGTGGTGAGCCCGGGCCGACGTTGCCGCCGGGCCCGGGCTGGTCTCATGGGTTTCAGCCGCGCAGCGCGGAGGCGAAAATCGGCGCGAGCGGGGCGACGCCGGGCTTCTTCGCGAAGTTGGTCAAACGCCGCAAGGTCGTGGCGCCCGTCCGGTTGGTGACGAACCACGGCGGCTTCGGCGACAGGCTGAATTCGCCGTGCAGCAGCGACCGAGGCGAGGGGCGGAACGGCCCGCGCAGGACGGTTCGTTCCGGTTCGGCGATCAGCAAGGCGTTGTGCACCACACCGATGCCGCTCTGGATATCGGTCAGAGAGTGCCCAGGGAAGGCGCCCCACGACGCGCGGGCGGTGAGGTAGCCCAAGCCGGTCCAAGCGTTGACAGCGATCGTGCCGTAGCGCAGTTCGGTGACGGCCGTGTCGAATCGGTCACCCAACTGTTTGATGGTGGCCGGGTGGGCGATGATGTTGACGCCGAGCGTGCCCTCGAACTCGTCGTTGCATACCTGCACCGCCCGCGCCAGGAACTCGGCCGGGTCGCCGCCGGGCAATTCGATCACGCCGAGTACCGGGGCGAAGTATTCGGTGTGCAGAGCGGGCTCGCGCCGATTCGGTGTCAGGCCCTCGATGAGGGTGCGTGCGCCGATCACTTGCGCCTGCGGGTAGCTCTGTCGGGCGGCCTCGACACGGTCGGAGGATCCGGGATAGTAGTCCGGCCGCTGCGGCGCGCGGCCGATAGCCGCACGGAGTTCGGCGAGGAACCGCTCCTTTTGCGGCCAATCCGCGGAGATCACCGCCACCTGTGCGGCGATGCAGTTGTACCCGTTGTTGTGGAGGCGCTGCGTCGCCAGGTGCTCGGCTTGGAAGCGCAGGTCCGCGTTGGACCATCGGCCCGGCACCACGATGGTGGGAGAAACACCGCCGAGTTCGCTGGTGATCGGCTTCGTGAGTCTGGGCGTGCCTGCCGCCTTGTTCCGTTCGGCCTCCGCTCCGGTGCCGAACACGATGGCGTCGTGGGTCGCCGCGCTGCCGGTCATGTGGACGGCGTCGACATCCGGGTGGTGCACCAAGGCCGCGCCGACCTCAGGGCCGCCGGTGATCAGGCGCACGAATCCGCGCTCTATCGCCGGAGCGAAGATCTTCTCCAGCACCGGCAGCAGCGGATCGGTGATCGGGTTGAGCTTCAGCGCCACCACCCTGTTGTCCGCGTAGAGCTGGTACAACACGTCCAGAGGGGCGATCGAGAAGATGTTGCCCGCCCCCAGGACGACGCCGATGCCGCCGGTGCTGGTCGGCGTGCGCTGCCCCAGGCCCGCACGGGCGCGAACGGTTTCGGCGTCGACGCCGGGCCGCGACCAGACTTCGGCGCGGAATCCGTTGAGCAGCAGGGCGTCGAACACTCCGTGCGGAAACACTTCGACGGCCGTCCGGCCACCGGGGGCCGGACGCATCGGGTATCCGTCGACCGGGCTGCGCCCCTCCTCCAATGCCAGCAGGGATTCCGCGAGCGCGGCAGCCCCGGTCAGCAGGGAATACGGTCCGCTCACCCACTCCTCACCGAGCAAGGGCGAATCCGAGGTCAGTTTCTTGATCCGGGCCGCGGTCTCGACCCACTCCTGCGCATGCCGCGCCGTGTTGACATGAATCTGATCCAGCAGTCGGCGTCGTGCGGGCAGCGCGGTGCGCGCCCATTCGACTTCACCACGCCTTAGTGCGGAGACCGCGGCGCCGACGGTTGCCGTCACGGTCGAGGTCATGCTTCGGTTCCTTCCGATTCGGCGTCCTCGAGGACCATGTCGGAAGCCTTCTCGCCGATCATGATCGTGGGAGCGTTGGTGTTTCCGCGCACTACCGACGGCATGACCGACGCGTCGGCCACGCGCAGACCGCGCAATCCCAGCACGCGCAATCGCGGGTCCACGACGGCGCCGATCGCGCAGGTCGACGTCGGGTGGTACAGGGTCTGCGCCGTCCGAGCCGCGAAATCGAGCAGCTCGGCATCGGAATCGCCGGTGGGGGTAGCGAATTCACCGGTGGTGAGCTCCCGGAGCGCGGGTTGGTCGGCGATCTCGAGGGCGCTGCGCAGCCCGGCGATCACGCTCTGGCGGTCCTCTTCGGTCTGGAGATAGTTGTGCTGGATACGTGGCGCCGTGCCGGGGGACGCGGAACGCAAGGTGACTTCGCCGCGGCTCGTCGGGTTGATCAGGCACGGGCCGAAGGCGTATCCGTGCTCCGTCGCGGCCCCCATGCCTTCACCGTGGAAGAGCACCGGCGCCATGTGGAACTGGATGTCGGGCCCCGCGAGACCGCCGCGGGTCTCGATGAAGCCCCCTGCCTCGCCGATATTGGAGGTCAGCGGGCCGCGTCCTTGCTCCTGCAGCAGAGCGAGGTTTTCCGGGGTGAGTGCGGTCATCAGCGACTCGCGATCGGTGCGGTAGTTGAGGAACACCGACAGATGGTCTTGCAGATTCCGCCCGACCGGCAGGTCGCGGATCGCCTCGATCCCGAACGCCGACAGCTGATCGGCCGGGCCGACACCCGACAACAGCAGCAGATGCGCCGATCCGTATGCGCCCGCGGCGAGAACAACCTCGCGCCGGGCCTGGATCACTTCCGTGCTCCCGTCCCGGCCGACGACCACACCGGTCGCGCGGCCGTTCTCGATGACGACTCGATGGGCGAGCGCGCCGGTGATCACCGTCAGATTCGGGCGCGACGCGGCCGGGTGCAGATAACCGACGGCGGCGCTGCACCGCATGCCATTGCGCTGTGTCACCTGATAGCGACCGACGCCCAGCTGCGTGGACCCGTTGAAGTCCTCGTTGCGGAGGTGGCCCGCTTGCTCGGCGGCGCGCAGGAACGCGTCGCCCAGTGGATGCCGCGATCGGCTTTCGCTCACCGCCAGCGGCCCGCCGACGCCGTGGTAGGCGTCCTTTCCGCGTTCGTTGTCCTCGGCCTTGATGAAATAGGGAAGGACTTCGTCGTAGCTCCATCCGTCGGCGCCGCCCGCGGCCCATCCGTCGTAGTCGGCACGTGCTCCGCGAATGTAGATCATCGCGTTCATGGAGCTGCTCCCGCCGACCACACGCCCACGCGGCAGATAGGCGCGGCGGAATTGCAGCCCGGCCTCGGGCTCGGTGTCGTAATCCCAATCGAGCGGACTTTTGAACAGAGAGGGAAATGCGACCGGCAGATGGATTTCGTCCGCCGTGTCCTGCGGCCCCGCCTCGATCACGGCCACCTGGACCCGCCGGTCCTCGGACAATCGACTCGCCAGCACGGATCCGGCGGATCCGGCGCCTACGACGACATAGTCGTACACGGTCGGCACCTCTCTCGAAATCAATTCTCGAATCGGGGCGCTATGACCCCGGTCACTGTCGCAGTCGATACTGCTGGGGGGATGCCTCGAACCACCATGTGCACGGGCCTACCGATCGACGGCGGATATGTGTGCCAGAGCACAATCGCATTCCCGGCGAATGCCTACCATCTATCCATGACCACGCTGACGGAGCCGCCCGTGAATGATTCCGCCTCGGTGGCGCGCACGCTGCTCGCGGAGGTCGACGACCTCACCGCCGAACTCGTCGGCAGGATCCGGACCGGGGACCACGCCTACGCGGAATCGACCGCGCTCACCGACGCTGAGCTGGGCTTCGTCGTCCGCGACAACCTCGTCTCGCTGCTGGGCCAGCTCTCCGGCGGTGTCGGGCGTCGGCTGCAGCCCGCTACCGTGGTGGGCCGGGTCAAAGCCGAGCTCGGCGTGCCCCTCCCCGCGGTGCTGCACGCGTACCGGCTGGCCGGACGACTGCTGTGGGAACGCGCGCTCGCAGTGGCCACCGGCACGAGACTCGACGTGTTGCCCCAGCTCGGGTCGGAGATGTGGCGGATCATCGACGACTATTCGGGAGCGGCGGCCGAGGCGTACGGCGACTATCTGACCGAGCGAGTCCGCCACGACGATTCCGAACGCCGCGCTCTGTTGCGCCGTCTACTGAACGGCGATTCCCACGATCCGACACAACGCGACATCGCCCGCGCCCTCCACCTGCCCCCGCTGGGCAGCTTCGTCGTCGTGCATGCCGAAGCCGATCCCGAAGCACTGGCGCCACTGATGGGCATCGAGTCCCGGCTCCGCGCCGAATACGTCGAATCGATCTGGATCACCGAAGCCGGCGCTCGCATCGGGCTGCTCAGCCCGGCCACCGAGCGCGCGCACCAGCAGGTACTCGCTCAACTGCGGCAACACGCCACAGGCCGGGTCGGCGTGAGCCGCCCGTTCTCGACCGCGGGGGACGCAGGCGCCGCACTGCGGGAGGCCGAACTGGCCGGGCGTTGCGCACCGGCAGGCACCGCCACGGTCACCGTCTACGGTGACACACCCATCCCGCTCGTCCTCGTGCATGCTCCGTCCGCTGCGCACGAAATGGCGCACGAAATCCTCGGACCCGTACTCGACCTGCCACCAGAGGAGTGCGATCCCCTTCTCGACACGCTCGCCATGTGGTTCGAATGCGGAGGCTCCAATACCGAAGTCGCGCAACGTCTGCACTACCACCGCAACACCATCCACTACCGGCTGCGCCGCATCGAAACCCTGACCGACCGCCGCTGCTCCGATCCCAAAGCGGCCGCCGAACTCTACGTCGCCCTGACCGCCGTGCGGCTCATCGGACTGGACCGGTCCGGGATTGCCGCCGATCCCCCGTCGCGTGGCCAGGCACAACGCCTCGGCTTCTGATCACAACAGTCTTTCACCGGCTGGTCAGAGCACGCCACTCGCGCCGGAGCATGCGTCTAACCACCCTGGGAGTGACAGATCGTCGAACGACCATCCAGCCCGTGCACAAGATCGATGCCGCGGCCGAGATTGTCCAGTCGCGCGTGCAGGGTGTCGCCCGCGGGATAGAGACGTACCGTGTCCACGCCGGTGTCGCGCCAGGTTCGCAACCGCTCGCGGACCATGTCCTCGGTGCCGATCAGCGTGGTGGCCAGCACCATTTCGTCGGTGACCAGCGCGGCGGCGCCATCGCGATCACCGCTCTGCCACCGTTCACGCACTCGAGCGGCGACATCGGCCCAGCCTTGGCGGCTGTAGGCGTTGTTGTAGAAGTTGGTCGAGCCCGATCCCATTCCGCCCAGCGAGAAGGCGAGTTCTTTCTTGCGGCTGCCGAGGACCTCGTCGAGTTGGGCCTCGTCGGCGACGATATTGATCTCCGCGCCCTGGCAGATGTCCAGATCCGCGCGGTCCCGGCCGGAACGGGCCAGCCCGGCGTCGAGATGCTCGAAATAGGCGTCCGCTCCCTCGGGGATGAAGCTGGTGCCCAGCCAGCCGTCGGCGATCTCGCCGGTCAACTCCAGCATCTTCGGTGACAGGGTGGCCAGGTATATGGGAACCGCGACCGCGGGCACGCTCAGCCGCATCGGTTTGCCCTCGCCACCGGGCAGCGGGATTGTGAAGTGCCGGCCCTCGAAGACGACCTTCTCACCGGTGCAGGCCGCCCGGATTATCTGCACGGTCTCGCGCATGCGGGCCAGTGGACGGGCGAACGGCACGCCGTGCAGACCCTCGATGACCTGCGGGCCGGAAGCACCGAGACCGAGCAGGAATCGGCCTTCGCACAGTCGTGCCAGGGTCATGGCAGTCTGGGCGATCAGGACCGGCGACCGGGTGCCGAGTTGAATGATGCCGGTACCCAACCGCATTCGCTCGGTGCGCGCGGCGAGGAAACCCAAAGGTGTCACCGCATCGCTCCCCCACGCCTCGGCCATCCAGCAGATGTCCAGGCCGAGTTTCTCGGCTTCGACTACGAATTCGACGAGGTCGGGCCAGTTCGCCCCCGAGGCCTCGATGGTGGTGGCCGTGCGCATCACGCGTCCTTCTCCACTAGGTCCTTGATGGCGGACAGATTGGCGGCCATGCCGAACTCGAACTCGCGCAGGCGCACGAAAACGATTTTCTGCTCCTTCTCGGGCATGGCATCGATCGCGAAGTTGAGTCCCGAACGCGCGGGACCCATCTGGGTCCACTGCTCCAGGACGGTGCCCGCGCCCTCGGGTTGGAGGGTGAAACGCCATATGCTGGATGGGTATCCGGGATCGCCGACAGCCCAGGCGAAGCGCCGCTCCGGCTCGAATTCCACGACCGTGCTGGTCGTTTCCCAGTTCCCCATGGCCTCGTGGGCGTTGCGGCCGATGAACCGCGCGCCGACCGCGGGTCCGGTGGCGCCGTCGAGCCATTCCACGCTCTGTAGTTCTTCACTCAACCGCGGCATGAGGTGGATATCGCTGACGAATGCCCACACCCGTCGCGGTGGCGCGTCGATGAAGGTCTGAACTGCCACGGTCGGGGTGTCGGCATACACCTGCCCGGTCCACTCCACGATCAGCTCCTTCCGGCTGTTTCGCCCATAGTTGCATAGATAGACTAAGCACTACAACGGTCTCTTCAGCGCACTCAACAGCTGAGTTTCACATTTGGACTCACGGGGATGGGGCTATGCCGCGCACATCGTCGGCGAACTGTGATCGTCCCGGCACCCCGCACGATTGATCCACTGGGGACGACTCTCGGACGCCCCTAGACGGGGCGTCGCTTCATCGATCGCCGACATGACGGGCTGGAGTAATCGATGGCTCTCCGACGAGGGAATCGGCAAAATCCGGCGATCCGTAGCCGGTCATTCACCGGGAGACCGGTCTACTTGGACGCACCCACGATGCGCAGCGCGAGGTCCACGTAATAGTCGCCGATCTCCTCCGGCGAGAGTGAGCCGTCCTCCCGGTACCAGCGAGCGAGGTCGATGCCGAGCGACAGCAGAGCGACCGCCGCCATATGCGGATTCGGGTTGTCGAACACACCCGCCGCCACACCTCGCTCGATCAGCTGCCGTATCTCCGCGTCGATGAGGTGACGGATCGCCTTGATCTCGCCTTGATGCTCCGGACTGAGTGCGGCGAGTTCGTAGTTGATGACCCGGGCCACGGTGTGCGCCCGAGCATGGAAAACAGTGAAGGCCCGGACCGCCGCGATCAACTGATCGACCGGATCGTCAGCGGAAGCGACAGCGCTCTTTAAGCGCTCCAGCGTGTTGTGGTGACCGGTCCGGGAGACCTCGTAGAGAAGTTCCTCTTTCGAGCGGTGATGCACATAGATGGCTGCCGTGCTCAGCCCCGCGATCGAGGTGATGTCGCGAGTGGTCGAGCCGTGGAAGCCCCGCTCGGCGAAGGCGACGACCGCGGCATCCAGCAGCCGAGCTCGTGTGTCGTCCGCACGTGATTCGGTCACTTGAACAGTCTCGCATCCGGCCATCGAACACTTCCGGACGGTATCGGTCCGGCCCCCGCGCGACCGGCGTCGATGCTGTCGTGACCTTCGGCGCGTCGCACGGCTGTGATCCCGGATACGCTGCGGTGGTCGCCGCTCAGAGCGCGAGCACGAGTTTTCCGTTGTTGGCACCGCTGAACAGCATGTTCAGCGTCTCGCCGAAACGCGCGACGCCTCCCTCGACGACGTGCTCGCGGCTCTCGAGCTTGCCCTCGGCCAGCCATTGCGCGATCTGCGCGACGGCTTCGCCGTAGCGATCGGCGTAGTCGAAGACTACGAATCCCGTCATCGAGGCGCGGAAGACCAGCAGTGACATATAGCGCGACGGACCGGGAGGCAGCTGCTCGGCGTTGTAGGCCGAGATCGCGCCGCACAGCACCACGCGGGCCCCACGGCGCAAGTTCATCAGCGCGGCATCGAGGATGTCACCGCCCACGTTGTCGAAGAAGACGTCGATGCCCTGCGGGGCGAGCTCGCGCAACCGCTTCGCAACGTTGTCGTTGCGGTAGTCGACAGCCGCGTCGAAGCCGAGTTCCTCGGTGAGCAACCGGGCCTTCTCCGGGCCACCCGCGATCCCGATGACCTCCGCGCCCTTGGCTTTGGCGATCTGACCGACCACGCTCCCGACGGCGCCTGCCGCCGCCGAGACCACCACGGTGTCGCCTGCCCGCAGCTTCCCGACCTCGAGCAGGCCGAAATACGCTGTCATGCCGGGCATTCCGAGGGTGCCGAGCCAGGTGGGGCCGGGGGCGATGGTCAGATCGACCTTCGAGACGTCACTGCCGTCACTGATCGCGTATTCGGTCACCCCGAAAGTGCCGCTGACCGTGTCACCGACGGCGAAGTCGGGGTGCGCCGATTCCACGACCGTGCCGATATCCAACGACCGCATCACCTCGCCGATCCCGACCGGCGGCACATAGGAACGCTGATCTCGCAGCCATCCACGCATGGCGGGATCGATGGAGATGAAGTCGATCTTCACCAGCAGCTGCCCTTCGGCGGGTCCGGGCAGTTCCTCGGTCGTCAGGCTCCAGGTGTCGTCGCCGGGCAGCCCCGACGGACGCCGCGCCAGACGGATCTGCTGAGTCTTCGTCATGACATTCCTCTTCTCATCGATTCGGCCATACATCCGGGATGGCGTCCGTTGCCGTCGAGAAACTCTGCCCCACAGCTAATCTGGTCAACTGCAGGTCCCGCTCGCAGACGGTCGCGAACCGTGCCGGTCAGTTCTTCGGTCCTCCGGCGACGTACACCACCTGCCCCGACACAAATCCCGCACCCTCGCTCGCCAGGAATGAGACGGTGTGTGCGACATCCTCGGGCGACCCCGCTCGCGCGACGGGAATCTGCGCGATCGCTCATGGTGTTCTCCTTCGGGATGGACAGATGCTCGACGGTCCACGCGTAACCGGTCGACGACAGCGGTGCGCGCTCAGGACAGCCGCTCGAGCACCATGGCCATGCCCTGGCCCCCGCCGACGCACATGGTCTCCAGGCCGAATTGTTTGTCATGGAACTGCAGCGAATTGACGAGGGTGGTGGTGATCCGCGCACCGGTCATTCCGAAGGGATGGCCGACGGCGATCGCGCCGCCATTGACGTTGAGCTTGTCGAGGTCGATATCCAATTCGCGCATGGACGCGATGACCTGCGCCGCGAAGGCTTCGTTGATCTCGACCAGGTCGATGTCGCCGATCGTCATGCCCGCGTTGGCCAGCGCCCGCCGCGACGCCTCGACCGGGCCCAAGCCCATGATCTCCGGCGACAGGCCGCTGACACCGGTGGAGACGATGCGCGCGAGTGGCGTCAATCCGAGTTCCGCCGCCTTGGTATCCGACATGACGACCACCGCGGCGGCACCGTCGTTGAGCGGGCAGCAATTGCCCGCGGTGACCGTGCCGTCCGGCCGGAACACCGGCTTCAACGCCGCGACCGCGTCCAGCGTCACACCCGCGCGCGGACCGTCATCGGCCGACACCACCGTGCCGTCGGGCAGAGTCACCGGGGTGATGTCGCGTTGCCAGAATCCATTCGACAGCGCGATTTCGGCGAGGTTCTGGCTACGCACGCCGAAGGCGTCCTGCTCCGCGCGGCTGACACCCGCGAACTGCGCGACGTTTTCGGCGGTCTGCCCCATCGCGATATAGATGTCGGGCAGTGCTCCGTCTTCGCGGGGTCCGACCAAACCTGCCCTCCCGCAGCGAATTTCGACGTCCGCGCGACCGCGTCCTCGAACAGGGGGTTCTGGGTGCCCGGCAGGCCATCGGCATTGCCGCTGTTGTAGCGGCTGACGGTCTCGACGCCCGCCGAGACGAACACATCACCTTCACCGGCTCGAATCGCGTGCAGCGCCATCCGGGTCGTCTGCAGGCTCGACGAACAATAGCGATTGACCGTGACGCCGGGCACCCGATCGAGCCCGGCCAGTACCGCCACCACCCGTCCGAGATTGAAACCCGATTCGCCCGCGGGCTGGCCGCAGCCGAGCATCAGGTCGTCGATCGTGGCCGGATCGAGCGCGGGCACCCTTTGCAGCGCGGCCTTGACGATCTGCGCCGCCAAGTCGTCGGGGCGCATGTCCTTCAGCGAGCCCTTGACGGCGCGTCCGATCGGCGACCGGGCGACGGAGACGATGACGGCTTCGGGCATGTGCCCAACCTCCCAGCTACTTACTAAGCGCTTATTCAGCGCATACGATGCTGGATCGGACAGGCCGCGGTCAATACCGACGGCCCGCATCCATCGATGTGATCTGCCACACAACATGTACATAAGCGCTGGTGAGGCAGGTGAATTCGGCGCGCGAAGAACGCGGCCACTGTGCACGTATCGCCTCGTCCGGAGTGTCCTAGGCAGAGCAGAGCACCGAAGCGACGATGGCGGTGGACCAGCAACTCGGTGTGCCGCCACGCCTCGGGACCTGAAACCGGCCCCGGTGAACTTTCGTCAGTTACTTCGACTCTTGCCGCGCGAAGCGCTCCACGACGTCGGGACGTTCGCGCAGATGTTCGGGGTAGCCCGGACCCATGCGCAGGCGGGATTCCTCGATCGGGACAGGCTGTTCACAGTGCTCGCAGACCACCTTGACCTGTGTGTCATGACCGCACGCGGTGTGCCGCATAAGCACCGGCGGACCCGATTCGTCGGCGAGCCAGCGATCACCCCAGCTCGAAATCGCCAGCAACACGCTCCAGAAGTCGGCGCCCTTCTCGGTGAGCACATACTCGTACCAAGTCGGCTCGACCTGATACGGCCGTTTCTCGAGCAAGCCTTCGTCCACCAGACGACGCAAACGGTTGCTGAGGGTATTGCGCGCGATGCCCAACTGCTGCTGGAAGTCCTCGAAACGGCGTACTCCATAGAAGGCCTCACGCATCACCAGCGGGGTCCACCAATCACCGAGCAGATCCATCGTGCGCGCGACGGAGCATGGCCATCGTGCGAAGGATGTACGCCTCATGCAGCGAGGATATCGGTTTCATAGATAGACCATGCACTTGATGACGGCCACGCGGCCGCTCCCGCTCTGTGCGGCCATCCGTCGGACCCAAGCCGCGACGCCGAACTTCGCCGGTAGGGTGTGGCCGCCACGCCTGGGTGGTTGGGCGGCCACAGCTCGGTCAGCGAGAGGCTTCAGCGCCTTCAGGACGCGATCGGCGGCGTACGGCAGGGATTGTCGGCCGGAACCGGGCGTCGACTTGTGGGGATGGTTCGCGTTGCGATCGAACGCGGCCGGAGGCTCAGGTCGAGCGCGATTCGCTCGGCGTCTGCATGGCATCGAGGGCTTCGATGACTTCCCTACACCAGACGATCCAGGCACGTTCGGTCCCGAGACCGGCCTTCAGGATCAGATGCCTCATCGCGCCCGCATCGTCGCCGACAGCCGGAAAATCACGTGCCTCGATCTCCCGATAGGTCGCGAACGTCTTCTCGTGCACCGCGAGGTGGTGCGCGACGACCTCGCGGACACCTTCGAAGTCCCCGGTGGCGGCCGCTGCTCGCAACCTGATCAGCAGCGTTTCTCGCTGCTGCGGCGGCTCGTCGACCTCGCACACCCAACGGCGAAGCGCAGCGGTGCCCGCCGGTGTGATGGAGAAACGCTTCGGCTGACCACGCCCCGGCGCCTGTGGCTGCGAAACCTCGGCGACCAAACCGCCACCGCTGAGCCGATCCAATTCGCGATAGATCTGCTGATGGGTGGCCGACCAGAAGTATCCGAACGCGCGGTCGAAGCGCCGAGCGAGTTCGATGCCGGTCGAGGCCCGTTCGGTCAACGCGGTGAGGATCGCGAACTGCAGTGCCACGGCCCCATGTTAGAGAGCGTCGAGCGCGTCGGTCCCGCGACCTGAATCCGGAGTATCCCCGGCGAAGGCTGTGCGCGCGACCTTGCGCGGCCCGGGATCCGGCCACTTGTGAAGCCGTGACCACAGGGCATGTGATCGGCCACACATGTTTTTGCAACTTATTGCATGAATGCGGGGTGCGTCGATAGCTTCGTCGTAACGCAGCGCTGTGCGGCCGGAATCGCCGCGAGTCAACGCTTCAGAACTTCTCGAAGGACGTCATCATGGCCTTACCCGCCGCTCTGTCCGGTCGCCTCACCCTGCCCATCGTGGGCTCGCCGATGTTCATCTCCTCCGGACCCGAACTCGTGATCGCGCAGTGCCAGGCCGGGGTGATCGGATCCTTTCCCGCGCTGAACGCACGTCCGGCGTCACTGCTGGCGGACTGGCTGGACCGCATCACCGAGGAAAACGCGTCGTTCGCGGCGGCGAACCCGGACGCCACCGTCGCGCCGTTCGCCGTCAACCAGATCGTCCACCGGACCAACGACCGCCTCGAACACGACATGGACGTGATCGTGCAGCACCGCGTGCCTATCGTGATCACCTCTCTGGGCGCACGCCCGGAGATCAACGACGCCGTGCACTCCTACGGCGGAATCGTCCTGCACGATGTGATCAGCGACGAGTTCGCTCGGAAGGCAATCGAAAAGGGCGCGGACGGCATCATCGCCGTCGCTGCAGGCGCAGGCGGCCACGCCGGAACGCAGTCGCCGTTCGCGCTTGTCCAGGAGATCCGGGAGTGGTTCGACGGGCCGGTGCTGTTGTCCGGCGCGATCGCCCACGGCCGCTCCATCCTCGCCGCTCAGGCCGCAGGCGCTGACCTCGCCTATATCGGTTCGGCATTCCTTTCGACCGTCGAGGCGATAGCGGCTGCGGAATACAAGCAGATGATCGTCGACTCCCGGGCCAAGGACATCGTGTACAGCAACTTGTTCACCGGCGTCCATGGCAACTATCTGCGCGGCAGCATCGTCGCCGCAGGCCTGGACCCGGATAACCTCCCCCATTCCGACCCTTCCATCATGAATTTCGGCTCCGGCGGCAATGTGAGCGCCAAGGTATGGCGGGACATCTGGGGCGCCGGGCAAGGCATCGGCGCGATCAAGGAAAACCTCACTGTCGCGGACTTGGTGGCTCGCTTCAAGGCCCAGTACGACGAGGCGCTCCAGGCTCTCGCCCGCAAGACACCGAGGCCCGACACCGTCGAGCAGCCGGCCTGACCCACACATGGCCGTCGAGGCCTTCCTCGCCAAAGACGAGGAGTTCATCGGCCGCTGACGCGGAATACCCGCCTACCTGGTAACGCGATCACTGCCAGGTAGGCAGGTATTTTCACGTTCGGCCGCACTGCTATCCAAGCGCGACGAGACGTGCGCCGGGGAACGAGCTATGCACCGTCGTTGCCATCGCGCAGGGAATGGATCATGCTCCGCAGGATCCGCAACGCGCTGGACCGCTCGGTCTCGGTCAGGCCGGCGAGCATTCTGACCTCGACGGACCGGACCGCCACGGTCGCCTTCTCGAGGCTCCGTCGTCCGCGGGGCGTGAGCCGTGTGGGAAGAACCTTCCCGACGGGCGCCTCCGCGGGCCTGGTCACGTAGCCGTCTCGTTCCAGGGCCTGGAGTAGCACGTTCATCGTCTGCCGTGTCACGAACGCGCCCAGCGCGAGCTCGGAGTTCGACAGGCCCGGTCGTTGCGCCAGCAGCTCGAGGCAAGAGTAGTGCGTCACGCTCATCCCGAGTGGCCGCAGCACCTCCTCCATGGCTACGCGCAGGACGCTCGACGCCTCTTTCAGCAGGTAGCCCAGTGACGTTTCCAAGTCGACGCCCGCACGGTCTTGACCCATGTCAGCATTCTGACATAGATTGCCTCGTGTCAGAAAACTGACACAGAATGAGGAGATCATCATGCCCGTTACCGGCCCCGACTTCATCTCGCTGCAAGCGCGCGACCTGGCCGCTTCGCAGGCGTTCTACGAGCAGTACCTCGGCCTCGTCCGCTCGCAGGCCGGACCTCCACACGCCGTCGTCTTCGAGACGAAGCCGATCGCGTTCGCACTCCGCGAAGTCGTTCCCGGCACCGATCTCGCATCCGCCGCTCAGCCCGGCATCGGCGCCGCGATCTGGCTCCACGCCACCGACGTCCAGGCCATTCACGATGCTCTCGTCGCCGACGGTCACACCATCGTCTCCGCACCGATCGACGGCCCCTTCGGTCGGACATTCACCTTCGCCGACCCCGACGGCTACCAGGTCACTCTCCACGACCGCGTCTGACAGGACCAGCGCCACCGGACGATCACCGCCCCCGAAGACCGCGCGGCGACAAGTACGTCGCCGTGATCATCGACCTCACCGGGATCCGTGACTCCACCGGACCAGCGCGGCTGCTGGACATACGCTCGCCGACCCGGCCCAGTCGCTGTCGCCTCGGCGACTCACGCACCTTCAGTAGCGTACTTCCTTGACGAATTCCGCTATGGCGGTGCCGATTTCATCAGGGCTGTCTTCCTGAATGAAATGTGATCCCGCGACGGTCGTTTCGCGCTGATTGGGCCAGGTGCGGCAGAATTCGCGTTGCGGTCCGGTGAGAATGGAGCCCGGTTCCGCGTTGACGAACAACTTCGGGACATCGCTGGTGCTCAACCATCGTCCGTAGTCCTCGACCACCTCGACGACATCCTTCGGCTCCCCTTCGATCGGGATCTGGCGAGGCCAGCTCAGAGTGGGCCGGCGATCCTCGCCCGGCGACGCGAACGGCCGCCGATATTCCGCCATCTCCGCGTCGCTCAGCGCCCGGAGTACCGAACCGGGGAGAACCCGCTCGACGAAGATGTTCTTCTCGAGCACCATTCCCTCACCGGCAGGCGACCGGAAACCCTGGAACACGCCTCGTGCGCCTTCGGGCCACTGTTCCCACGTCACCGGCATGACAATGCTTTCCATGTAGACGATTGCCCGGACGCGGTCGCGGTGCTGGTTGGCCCAATCGAATCCCAAAGCCGACCCCCAGTCGTGGAGGACCAGCACGATATTGTCGCCGAGATCGAGCGCATCCCACAGATCGAAGAGATACTCGCGGTGCTCGGCATAGGTGTATCGGTCGGGATCGGAATCGGGGAGCTTGCTGGAATCACCCATGCCGATGAGGTCGCAGGCGATCAACCGTCCCAGCCCCGCACAGTGCGGCATGACGTTGCGCCACAGATACGACGATGTGGGGTTGCCGTGTTGAAAGACAATGGCGTCGCCCTGCCCCTCGTCGATGTAGGCCATGCGCTGTCCGCGAATATCCGAGAATTTCTTCGCCGCGAAAGGCGCTGTACTGTATGGCATTACAGAGTCTCCTTATGTGTAGGTGTCCCGTTGAAGGCAGGTCTATGCCGCTGCGGCAGTCCGATCACTCACACCTCTGCCCCAGGCCCGCGCTCGGCGCGCTCGTCGACCGCGGCGCCCATCCGCGCCGCCGCGTTCCGGCACACGCGAAGAATCCGCGACGAGAAGGACTCGGATTCCACAGCCCGTGACAGCACGAGTCCGCCGATACACAAGGCCAGGGTCGCGATGGCTTCGTCATAGAGTTCGTGCTCCTGCGGATCGTCCACCGGACGGCCACCCATCGCGTTGAGAGTCTTGCGCAGTTCCTCCTCGTAGGCTGACCTGAACTCGGCGGGCATGCGCGCGGCGTCGGATCCGATCGCCGAGAACGCGCACGAATCCGCCCGCTCGTCGCGGTGGGTCCGGTTGAGATAGCCGCGCGCGAGTCGGGCCGCGCGGGCGCCCCAGGACGCGTCGCGCGTCTTGCCGATCCAACGCGGCCGGCTTTCGGCAAGCCCGTGCCGGAAGGCCGCGATGGCCAGATCGTCCTTACTCGCGAAGTGTGAGTAGAAGGCTCCGTGCGTCAGGCCCGCGTCCCGCATGACCTTCCCGATAGCGCCGCCATCGGGACCATCCACCCGCAGCCGAGCGGCACTCGCGTCGAGGATGCGCGTCAACGACTCTCGTTTCTGTCGCGCGCGCTGCCCCTCCCCGGAGCGCGAATTTCGCATGTCGACCATCATGCGAACTACGCTCTCGCATGATGTCGGTCATGTCAATGCACCCAACCGGCCGAGCGGTCGGGGCGCGCACGGGATATCGCAGGATCAACTGACGAAGTTCCTGGCGAGCCGCCGCATGGTCAGGCGCGCGAGCAATCGCGTAGTGAACTCGCCGAAGGCACCCTCGAAGCGGGCGAGCTCTTTGCCGATGGCCACGTCGAGATCCGCTGCGGTGATCAACGTTCCCTTGGCCACCGTCGCCGTCAGGTCCCGGCTCACCGACCAGCTCGGATGGCGTGGATCCGATCGAGTGACGACGAGTTCGGCGCGCGCACCGCGGTCCACGGTGCCGATATCGGTGAGTCCGAGCGCGCTCGCCGCGGTGGCGGTGGCCAGCCGCCACGAGTCCCGGCGTGGGATACCGGCTTGCTCGAAGGCCTCGAGTTCGCGATGCAGGGCGATCCCCGGCGCGACGAACGGTTGCTGGGTGTCCGTACCCAACCGCAGCGGCACACCGTCACCGAAGAGACGGTTGACGAGCAGATGTTTGCGCTCCACGGCGCGCCTGCACCGATCGAAGTCCTCGCGTCGGATGTCGCGATAGGCAGGGATTCCGTGTCGAGGGTGCCACACGATGGCCGAGTAGAACGACGGCAGCGCTCGCGCTGTGGGCTCGTCGCGCGCTTGGTGATGCCGCTCGAGATCGAGGACACCGGTGGAGGTGTTCAGCGTCGGCGTGACCGCGAGCCCGCGGTCGGCGCTCACCTGCCGGATGAGATCGATGCGGCGGTCGTCGACAGCGTCCCAGTCGATCATGCGATTGAAGACGTGGTCCCGCCGAATACTGGCCGGCGGCGCCATGCCGAACAGGTGCTGCCCATCCGGCAGTTGCGCATCCTCGTGCCCGAGCCCGTACGGGACGTGTCCGAGAACTCCCATGCCGGCCGCACGTGCCGCTGCTTTGAGCGCGACGATGCGCGGAACATCGAGATTCTCATAGGATTTGACCCTCTTGTTCGAGCGTGTTCCTGCTCGCGCGAACCGGAGCGCTCGACGGTGGCCGCGCGACGACATCCTGGTTCCTCGCAGCCGAACTCCAGGCACGGCACCCCGCGATCACCGTCGAACCCGACAAGATCTTGGTCCGGCACGGCCGCACGGTCACCGGCGGAGCATCACTCGCCCATGTCGACGTCATGCTCGCGGCGATCGAGATGCTCACCGGCTCGGACGTGGCCGATCTGTGCGCCCGCTATCAGCTCATCGACCGCCGGACCTCGCAGCGTCCCTACATGATGCTCACCGTGCTGATCGCCGACGACCCCGATCTGGTGCACGCCCACGACTGGATCGTCAGCAATCTCCGCCGATCCTTCACGACCGCCGATCTCGCCGACGCGGTGGGACTTCATACCCGCACACTCGCACGACGCCTACAGCGCGCTACCGGCCTCAGCCCGCAAGCCTTCATCCAGTACATCCGCACGGACACCGCGTTGACGCTGATCCGATCGGGAACCACTGCGGAGGCTGCCGCCCATCGAGTCGGCTACGCCGATGCCTCTTCCCTGCGCCGAGCCATTCGCCGCCGAGAAACCGGTCGCACCAGCTGGTCGACTCCCGGGCACAGGCCGGACAGCGGGCAGGGCACGGTGTCACCCCGGGAATAGCGGCTCCAGAGGACCGCACACGTGTTTTCGCACTGACCAATGACGCCCTCCCGGTCACGGCTGTTGCCACTTCCGGGAGGGTTCCCGACGGTGCCGGGCGCCATACGTCCGCTACTTCACGGTGATCGTGAGCGTCCGCGTCTGCGTCTTGGCGGGCAGCTTGGTGGTGTCGACCATCAGCACCTCACCCGTGTCCTGGGCGCCGTTGGCGAGGAGCTTGCCTTTCAGTCCGAACGGCGGCTGGTCGCCGGTGGCGGCCTCGATGCCGAAGTCGCTGTCGTCGGCGATGTAGAGGGTCTTGCCGCCGTCGCTGGTGGCGACGCCCTCGATCTTGTCGTGGCCGAAGAACTTGCCGTCGGCGTTCAGGCCGTCCAGCAGACCGCCGAGGTCCAGGGCGGACTTCTTGGCGACGGGGGTGACACCCGCCTTCCGCAGCGTGGCGACGCCTTCGGCAGTGGGCACGGCACCGACGAGGAGTTCCAGCGGCTTGCCGTCGACCAGCAGGCCGAGTTGTGGATCGTAGTGCGCGTTCTGGATTTTCGCCTGCGGGCCGACGTCGGTGGCGCCGGTGATGTCGATGGTCCACAGCTTCTTGTCGGCCTTGGGCGATTTGCCGCCGTCGCGTTCGTCGACCAGGAAGGTGGTCTCGCTCAGCGCCGTGATCTCGGAGACCGCGAGCTTCTGCTTCGGATTCTCGAGCGGATATACGAATTCCTTGACGTCCCGGGTCTTCAGATCCACGGTGACGATCCGGGTCATCGGCACCTCACGCGCCGACGCGACACCTGGCTCGTTCAGTGCACTCTGCACGATGCCGACCAATGTGCTGCCGTCCGGCGTGATGGTGAGCCCCTCCATACCCTGGTTCGGGGTGCGCAGCGAAAGCTCTTTGGGCAGACCGCGTCCCGGTGCGAGCCGCTCCAGCTCGGTGCCGTTGGCGTCGAAGTGCACGACGAACGGCCCGTACTCGTCGGACACCCAGAAGCTGCCGTCGGGCATCGCGACCAGACCTTCGCTGTCGATGCCGTGATCGGTCGGCGGCAGGACGGTGCCGTTGAGGTCGCGGATGGTCTCGCCGGTGCTTGCGGAGGCGTCGACCAGGCCGTTGAACGGCTGGCCCGCTGAATTCTTCAGAGGAATGGCGCTTTCCAGCACCGCCTTGGTGCCGACCAACTTGAATTTCGCGATGGTGGGCGTGAAAGTCGGTATCGGCGTGAGCTTCTCGTTCTTGCCCTTGCCGTCCACGTTCGGACCGCGGTCGGTGAGACCATAGAACTCGTCGGTCGATCCGGGCACCGGCGTGAACGCCGACCCGTATCCGCTGCCCTGCAGACTCACGCCACCGAAGTCACCGAGCGGCGGGATATCGGTGGTGAACAGCTTCACGGCGTCGGTGGTGGTCACAGTGATGCTGTCGGAACCGGTGTATCCAGCCGCAGGCGTGTACACCACCGCACCGTCGGTGCGACGGGTGATCGTGCCGTGCTGCGGATCGGTGATCCCGACCGCGGCGCTGCCGCCGGTCGCCGCCAGCAGATCATCCAGCGAGATCACCAAGGGCTGGTCCTTGGCGGCGGTGAAGCCCGCCTCCGAGTTCGACGACGAGCAAGCGGACAGAACGGCGGTCGCGCACACGGCGACCATGACGAGCGCGCTTCGGGTACTGCGGTGCATTCTCACCAGCGATGCGTACCGTCCGAGCCCGACCGCCAGTTGGCATCGAGCTGAACATGAGCCGTCGATCCCCACAATCATCCGATCAGTTTGCAGTGTTGCCAATCCTGACGAACGTGAGCACTGCGGTATCCGAGCGTCGGCCGCGTCGCTACCGACTTCGATGCCGAACAAGCCTTAGCGCTCGGTGAAGGGTCAACTGCGTCCGATCGGGCGCCTGCGGCGAGGAAGATGCCGAGCAGGCCATCCGCATCGAGGTCCCCACAGCCGGGACGCGGCCCCGCCACCACCACCGCCCAGCGGAGGACCCAGCCGTGCGAGCTGTTCGGAGATCATCCCGTAAGTGTCGTGTCGTTCCCCGTATAGCTCTACGGTGGAGATATGACCGCCTTGGAGTATCAGCATGTGCTGGTCGCGCGGGACGGCGACACAGTGCGCATCACGATGAACCGGCCGGAGCGACGCAATACCCTGTCCGGCGAACATCTGGCCGAGTTGCTCGCCTCCTTCCGCGCTGCGGGCGAGACGGACGCCACCGGGATAGTGCTCGGGGCAGCCGGTCCGGTGTTCTCCGCGGGACATGATTTCGCCGATGTCGCCGCACGCGACCTGCTCGGCGTGCGGGAACTGCTCACACTGTGCACCGAGCTCATGTCGACCATCGAATCGGTCCCGCAGGTGGTGATCGCTCGGGTGCAAGGTTTGGCCACAGCCGCCGGCTGCCAACTAGTGGCCTCGTGCGATCTGGCCGTCGCCGCCGAATCGGCCGGTTTCGCGCTCCCCGGTGGCAAGGGCGGCTGGTTCTGCCACACCCCCGCGGTGCCGGTAGCCCGCGCCGTCGGCCGCAAACGACTGATGGAACTCGCCCTCACCGGCGACCCGATCGATGCCCGCACCGCCGAACAGTGGGGCCTGATCAACCGAGCGGTGCCGGACGCCGAGCTCGACACCGCCGTCGACGAGTTGCTCGCCCGAGCTACCCGCGGCAGCCGCGCCAGCAAAGCACTGGGCAAACGCACCCTCTACCGCCAGCTCGACCGCCCCGAGGCAGACGCCTACGCCCTCGCCCTGGAAGTCATGGCCGCCGCCGCCCAACTTCCCGGCGCCCGCGAAGGATTGGCGGCCTTCCTGGCGAAGCGCCCACCTGTCTGGCGCGATTAGCGGCGCCCGGCGTCTGCCCGTGCCCGCCGGAGACGGCTCGAATCGGCAAGAGACGCTGGAGGCGTCGCGTATTCGCTGCTGCCGTCAGCTTTTCATCGGATCGTGGCCCCAGTTCATCAGCGAGTATCGCCATTTGGTGTTCTCGATTTCGCTGGAGGGTCGCTGCTCGAGATGGCGGTGCGCATAGCCGATGACTTTGCGCATGTGCGCGTAATCATCGTCGGTCGGTTTCTTCTTCTCGAGGATGTCCGCGATGCGCCGCCCGCTGGCGTGCCCGGTCGACTCGCCGCCGTCTTTCGGCTTCTGCCCCACCGACTTCGACTCGTCGGTGTCGAGCCACCGGCGCAGTTCTTTCGCCGTCATGTTGACGATGTTGTCGAATTCCGTACGCGTGTCTTTGTCTTCCGTCGTCATGGCGCGGCTCCGATTTTCGATGTCAATCGTCGTGCGGACGTAGCGCGCCGGGCTTGTGCACCGCGTCACGGCCGCTCTTCGCACTGCGCACCCGATACTGCGGATCTTGTTCGGAGGCCCGTACCGTTCGGCCCGCCGCTTCGGTGTCGGACGTGATCACTTCTTCCACCTCGCCCTCGGCGGTACTGCCGTGGCTGTTCCATTCGACTTCATCGCCTTTGCTGAACGATTGCTTTCCCATGGTCGATTCCTTCCCCATTCCCGCATCCAACGAGTTCGTGTTACCCGGGAGCTGCTCTCGAAAACTGATAGCTGAGCCGGTCCTCCCAATTCGCCACCCACTCTTTCTGCGGCCAGAACCTAGTGAAAGGTCGCGATTGTGCCAGTTTCGACCCGACCATCCCGTTGTCAGCACCAGACGCTCTGTTGCGCTAGGAGGTAGTGGTCGGGCGCCAACAGCCTGAGGCGGCGGCTTGCGCGACATAGTTCTCGAATGTCCGCGCCGGACGGTCCAAGGCCTGGTGCACGTCATCGGTGGGGGTCGTGCCCGGGCCGCCGTGGGGAAGGCGGGTGAGAATGTCGGTGAGTAGCCGCGCAGCCTCGGGCGAGACACCGAAGCCGATTTGCTGTTCGACGAAAGTCGCGGGGTCGATGTCGACGTGGCGGATCGTGCGGCCGATGGTCGCTCCGATCATGTCCACGGCTTCGCCGAAGCTGATCGCCCTCGGGCCGGTCAGCTCGTAGGTGTTACCGCTGTGCCGGTCATCGAGCAGTGCTCGCGCCGCGACTTCGGCGATGTCGTCGGCGTCCACGAACGGGGTACGGCCGTCGCCGGTGGGGATATACAGCGCGCCGTTGAGAATGCCTGACAGCCAGAAACTTTCACTGAAATTCTGCGCGAACCAGTTGGGTCGCAGAATGGTCCATTCCAGCCCGCTGTCCCGGGTCGCGCGCTCGGCGGCGTGCAGGGGATGATCGGCCTGGTCGGCGGCCGGTGCGGACAGTAGTACGAGCCGCCGGACACCGGCCCCGACCGCCGCCTCGATGAATTTCGGGATACGCGCTCGGCCCTCATCGGTGAATTGCAGGGCCGGTTCCACGAGATAGGCGGAGGTGGCGCCGTCGAGCACTGCCGACCAAGTCGTCAGGTCGCCCAGGTCGAACGACATATCGCCCCCGGTGCGGGCGACCGCCCGTACCGGATGGCCCGCGGCTCGGAGGTGGCGTGCGATCCGTCGGCCGGTCTTACCGGTGCCGCCGAGAATCAGGATGTTGGTCATGGCAATCATCCAATCGAGCAGCAGCCAGACGATCCATGGGAGAAGATCCGGGATTTCTTTGTGATCGTCTAACATGGGTCGCTGTGGACGTGCTCAGCGATCTGTTGCATCGAGCGCGAGTGGGCAATACCGAGGTACGCCAGCTCATCCAGCGGCCGCCGTGGTCGCTGACCTTCGCCGCATCCGGACATCCAGCGCTCGCTGTCGTCGCGGTGCTCGGCGGTCCGGCGCACTTGCGGCTCGACGATGCCCACACGACAAAGGTGCCGGTGCCCGAGGGCGGTATCGCCGTGGTGAAAACGACCGGCGGATATACGGTTGCCGATAGTCCGACCACCCCGCCTCAGATTTTGATCGAGGAGGGGCGCAAAGTCGTCCTCGACCACAGCCGGGAACCGGGCGCGCTCCGGAATATGGGCCCACGCACCTACGGTGACGGTCTGCCAGGAGCCACGACAGTGCTGCGCGGCTCCTTCGTACTTCATGGCGACGTGGGCGAGCGAGTACTCGATCTGCTGCCACCCGTGGCGGTCGTACCTGCCGGATCACGGACCAGCGCCGCGTTGCATCTGCTCACCACCGAAGCCGCCCGGGACGAGCCGGGACAAGACGCCGTCCTGCATCGGTTGCTCGATCTGGTGCTCGTGCTGGCGCTGCGCGCCTGGTGGGCCGCGCCCGGCGCGACGCCACCCGGCTGGTATCACGCGATGATCGACCCGCGGATCGGCCGTGCTCTCCACGCGCTCCACAACGATCCGGCCCACCGCTGGACCGTTGCCGCGTTGGCCGAGGAGGCCAACATGTCCAGAGCCTCCTTCTCCGCGCGCTTCACCGCCCTGCTCGGACGCCCGCCGCTGACCTATCTCACCGATTGGCGAATGACTCTGGCCGCGGACGCCCTGCGCGATACCGACGCCACCATCGCGACCATCGCTCATCATGTCGGATACCACGACGCCTTCGCTTTCAGCGTCGCGTTCAAACGCGCCCGCGGGGCCGGGCCCTCGGCCTGGCGGCGCCGGCAGACCATGCGTACACCGCCAGACCGAGACACCCATTGACCGCCCTACCCCGCTGTCGCCGGTGCACTCGCGGGTCCGGCGGCCAGTCGGCGAATCAGCCCGCTGCGGTGCCGAACCACCGGGGCAGGTGTTCGAGCAGATCCTGCTGGTCTTCACCGACCCACGCCACGTGGCCGTCCGGCCGCAGCAGCACGGCGGGTACCTCCAGTTCCTCGCTGACATCGACGACGTGGTCCACCCGATCCGCCCACCCCGTTACCGAAAGCCAGCCGGTCTGGTCGAGCAGCAACCCACGCCCGCCGTGCATCAGTTCGTAGAGACGACCCCGCTTCAGCCCGACGTCCCGCATCCGCCGGCCGAGCAGGTCGTGCCCCTCGCCGAAGTCGTAGCGGACCCCGACCGCGGTGATGATCTCGGTGATATACCGGTTGACCTCCTCGAAGTCCATCAACTTCGAGAACAGCTCGCGCAGCGCGGTCGCGCCCGGATCGGTTCCCATCAGCGTGATCTGCGCGCGGGTGTTCTCCAGCACACGCGCGCCCACCGGGTGTCGTTCGGCGTGATAGGTGTCGAGCAGTCCCTCCGGCGCCCAGCCGTTCACCTCGGCGGCCAGTTTCCAGCCGAGGTTGAACGCGTCCTGGATGCCGAGGTTCATCCCTTGCCCGCCGGTCGGCGGATGGATGTGCGCAGCGTCGCCGGCCAGCAGCACCCGGTCGACCCGGTAACGCTCGGCCTGCCGCGTAGCGTCGCCGAAGCGGGACAGCGAGCGCGGGGAGTGCACCCCGAAGTCGGTGCCCGAGAACGCCCGCAGTTGCCGCTTGAACTCCTCCAGGGTCGGGGCCGCACGATCGTCCGACACGCCCTCGGCAGGCACGACGATACGGAACAGCCTTCCGTCGTCACCGGAGCGGGCGGCGCCGAACCGCTTCTGCGTTTTGTGGACTTCCTCGACGATCGCGGCCACCTTCGCCGGGTCCTCGGTCACCTCCATTTCACCGAGCAACGTCTCGACTTTGGTGGGTTCGCCGGGGAAGCCGACGCCGAGCAGTTTGCGCACCGTGCTGCGGCCGCCGTCGCAGCCGACGAGGTAGCGCGAGCGTAGTTGCGTGCCGTCGGCCAACGCGACGGTCACCCCGTGCTCGTCCTGACTCAGCCCCACCACTTCGCAGCCGCGCCGGATCTCGGCGCCGACCTCGAGGGCGTGCTCGTTGAGCAGCCGTTCGGTGACGGGCTGTGGAGTGGCGAGGCCGTACGGGTGCGCCGTGTCCAACCGTTCCGGCCACGGCTTGACGATGCCGCCGAAAAGACCGCCGACTTGGAACTTTTTACTGACCGCGAGGAACCGGTCCAGCAGGCCGCGCTGGTCCATCATCTCGACACTGCGCGCGTGTAGGCCCTGCCCCCGGGACAGCGTGGACGGTTCCGTCTCCTTCTCCAGTACCAGCGTGTGCACGCCGTGCAGCCGCAACTCGCTGACCAGCATCAAGCCGGTCGGTCCGCCGCCGACAATGATCACGTCAAACATGAACCGCCCATCCGTTGGTGTCGCATCTCGGCCAGCCGGTCCGGCGGAAATCCGCGAGCGCACGTGCCTCGCGAATCGCCGATTTCCGCAGGTTCTGGCTTCGGCCGAAGATTTTGCAGCACGACCCGGGCCTTGCCGCAAGTCCCCCAGTGCGATATATGTTAAAAGGGAAGAGCAATTGGTTCTTCCCCGTCCGCGCCCGGTATGGACATCGTGGCAGCACCCATCCCCCATTCGGCCAGTGCGTTCGCTTCGGTGTGGCAGGAAGCATCAACCCACGCGTCGGGTGGCCGGTCCATGCTTCTCGACCTCAGCATGCCTCGCAGGGTCGGCGCGTCCGCCGTGTAGATGAGCCGAAGCGGAATCTGCCGACAATATCCGGTCCGCAGCTGATGTGACCCACGAATACAGGGTCGTCCCAGCGGAATTGGCGACGGTGGCGCCCGGCTATTCGACGCCGAGCGCCACCTCGGTCGACTTGATGAGGACTTTGACGCGTGTGCCTTCGGTGAGTCGCAGGTCTTCGACTGCGTCGCGGGTGATCGAGGAGGTGATCTCGTCACCCCCGGTGAGCCGGACCCGGACCACGGCCATGGCTTCGCCGCGGGTGATCGAGACGACGGCGCCGTCAAGTTGATTGCGGGTAGATAGCTGCATGCCGGTGATGGTACGCACGCCCGGCCCGGGTGGCGGGGATTGCCGACGGGGGTGTCAGTAGGCGTCGCGGACGTGGCAACCGGCTACCTCACCTCCGCCCGAAACCGGGCTTGCTCGACACGACGGTGGATATGCCGTCCGCGTGCTCGAAATGTGCAGCGGGATGCTGTCCGTGCGGCTGCCGGAAGCGGTGAGTTCCGATCAGTATCGGTCGACGGCGGGCGGCGTCAACGTCGAATCACGCAGCGGCCCGATCGTTTCCTCGAACGCCTTCTGCCACGAACCGTCGGCCACCATTTGCTCGAGCGCGTCGTTGATCTTGTTCCGGGTTTCCTGGTCGCCCTTCTTCAGGCCGATACCGTACTTCTCGGTGGTGAACGTGTTGCCGACCAGCTTCAGTTCCCCTGACGTCTGCCCCGCGAAACCGGCGAGGATGATGTCGTCGGTGGTCACCACATCGACCGAACCGCGGCGCAGAGCTTCGATGCACTGCGAGTAGGTGTCGAGTTCCACCAGCTGAACATCTTTGGCGTAGTGATCCTTGACGTATTGCGCCGGGGTGGAGCCTTTGACCGAGCAAAGTTTCTTGTTGCCGTTCAGCGACTCGACACCGGTGATATCGGTGGTCTCCTTCTTCACCAGCAGCGCCTGCCCGGCCACGAAATACGGTCCGGCGAAGTCGACTTTCTCCTTGCGCGTGTCGGTTATCGAATAAGTGGCGACGATGAAGTCCACCTCGCCGTTCATGATCATCGTCTCCCGCCGGGCCGACGGCGTCTCTTTGAAGGTGATGCCGTCGGGCCGCACGCCGAGCTTGCTCGCTACGTACTTGGCGATCTCGACGTCATACCCTTGGTAGGAGCCGTCCGCTTCACGGAATCCGAGTCCTGGCTGGTCGAACTTGATGCCGATGGTCAGCTTGCCGTCCCGCACGTGATCGGCGGTGGTCGCGGGGTCGCTGCCGCCACCGCAGGCGGCGGCGACGAGGGCGACGGCGATCGCCCCGATACCGAGGCGAAGTGTTCGGGTGATCCTCATCGAATTCGGCTCCTTCTCACGCTGAGCTGCCGGTCCGGGGGCCGACGACACGTCATCTTTCCCGGAACATCGATCGCCCGGCTCGACTGCCCCTCCCGCCAGTGGAAAGTTCGGGGATGTGGCCGCACGCGCCGGAAGTGCACGGCGTCGTTCAGGCCGACGACGCGGCCCCGACGACCGTTATCGGCACTTCCGGGCTTTCACGAGACGGTTGGAAGTTGTCGCGCCACAGACGTACAAGCGACCACGCGGTTGCGCAGAGCAGCAGGCCGTTGCGCACTGCCAGGACCACTACTCCCGGTCCGCTTCCGGTGGCGACCCGGTCGTAGAGGAACGGGAACTCCACCTGACTCGCCAGTGCCGTCGCGAGTACCAGCACCAGCACAGGCCGCTGCGTGGTGCGCGGGTCGAGCGCGCAGACCGCGGCGACCCCGACCGCCCACACCAAGTACTGCGGGCTGAGCACCCGACTGGCCGCCAAGGCGAGGAGCACCGCCGCCAATGCCAGATCCGTCGCCGGAGGACGCACGCGCCACCAGGTGATCAGCAACACCGCGCCGCCGATGATCATGACGGCCACGCATCCCCTGGCCACGGCGGACACCGCAGGGCCGGACAGCTCCTCCGCCCCATAACGATGCACGATGGTCCAGCCGCCGTTCATCAGCCGAGCAACCAACAACGGTGTGGCAGCGACGGATTCGATCTGCAATCCCCGCTTCGACTGAAACTCCAGAAACGACCACGCGCCCGGACCCAACGCGGTCAATCCCGCCATCGCAACCAGACCGGCGCAGGCCGCCGCCGCGCTCATGCGCCACAGCGTCCGTCGGCGCAGCCCGAGCACGACCACCACCGGCCACAGTTTCAGCAACACACCCGCGGCGGCGGCCACGCCTGCCGCCGCCGGTCGGCGCGCTGACCACAACAGTGCCGCGATCGCGGTCGCGGCTACGATCAAATCGAATCGGCCGTAACAGACCCGGCCAAGCAAGGCCACTCCGAGCGTCCAAATCCACGGCCCGGCCTGCGCTGTCCGCAGCCCGTCAGCCCGCGCCGCCCTGATCAACAAGCTGAGCACACCGGCGTCCGCTGCCGCGACCAGCGCGAAGAACAACCAGTTGTAGCCCGACCCACCGCCGATCAGCCAGGGCACCACCAGCAACGCACCCGCCCCGGGCGGGTACTGCCAGCGTTCGTCGTTCAACGGGAAAGCGTTCTGGTGCACGATATGTTCGGCCCACGCGCCGTATAGGGTCAAGTCCGCCGCCGAGGCATCCCAGACGCTGTGCGGCAACGCCGTCACACCGGTGAACACCACCATCAGTAATCGAGTAACCACCCAAACGACCCACAACCTCGACACCGACGACAGCTCGCGCACAAGGTCGCAGCCTAACCGTCCTGCGCAATGAGCAAGGCGCCCACGGGTATTCGCAGACGACGATGGTCTTACATTCCGGTTCGTGCGGTGATGCGGCCTTCCTGGATCGCGCGCTCGAGTTCGGCATGGTCGCGCGCGTTCTGGTCGGCGTAGGTTTCGGCGTATTCCGCCACGGCATGGTCGAACTCGTCTGTCGTGCCGAGGTACGAAGCGATCGCTATCCGGTCGCCCGCGCGGGCGTGTGCGTAAGCCAGCACCCGCCCGCACAGTCGGCCGTAGAGTCGCAGTCCCTTGGGACCCATGGTCTCGATCACCGCCGAGCCCTTGCCGTCGCGTAGCTGCCGGAAGTAGAAGTCCCGCTGCTCGCCGTCGATGTCGGGACCGTGTTGCCAGCCCAGCAGGATGTCGCTCGCCGCCTGCATCAGCCGCTGCCCACGCACTACCCGCTCCCCCTGGTTCGGATACGACGGGCCCGCCAGATACCGTGCCAATACCGACGGTTGGGCCTCTTTCGCCTGCAGAAACAACGGATCCCCGTCGACTCCCAGCATCAGGACGATCCAAGCGCGGGTGCCCACGCTCCCCACGCCGACCACCTTGCGCGCGGCTTGCGCGAACTCGAATTGGTCCAGCAGCGCGCGGCGATTGTCCTGCAGAGTCGCACGGTAATCGCTGAGACGTTGGCGTAGTTCGCGATACAGCTGCTCGGCGTCGACATCGGCGAAGAGTTCCTCGAGCGGGACGAGCAGGGGCGGATCGCTGATGATCCGCGGCCTGCCGTCGACACGGGTGGTCAGCTTCGCCAGGGCGTGGTGGCTGTCGTGCGTCCGCGACTTCGCGAGCGCCTTGCGCACCCGCTCCTGGGTCGAGGTGTCCAGCTCGTCGCGCAATTCGGGCAATTCGGCCGTGGGATCGATGCGCGAGTACCACACGGCTGTGGTGCTCCGCTCGGCTTGGTCCCGCATCGTGGTCCGGTATTCCGCCGCACACGCTAGCGTGACTTTCAGCCGCTGTTTGGCGGAGAAGCCGTTCTCTCCGGCGGCGACCGCCAGGCTGGTGACGAGCCGTTTGACATCCCATTCGAACGGACCGGGGTATGTCTCGTCGAAATCGTTGATGTCGAAGGCCAGGCGGCGTTCGGGTGTCGCGAAGATTCCGAAATTGCTCAGGTGGGCATCACCGCACAGTTGAGTGTGCAGCCCCGTCGTGGGCGCTCGGGACAGATCGTCCGCCATGACCAGGGCCGCGCCGCGATAAAAGGCGAACGGTGAGTTCGCCATGCGGCCGTACCGCACCGGAACCAGTTCCGGAATCCTGGATCGAGCCTGCCGATCGAGCAGGTCGACCGGGTCCCTGCCGGTGGCGTCGTGTTCGGCGAGAGCGGCGAAAGGGGTAGTTCGCCGAGCGGATTCACCCTGCTCGGCACGTTCGGCGCGGGTGGCGATCCGATCGTTCACCGCGGCCGTCCGGTGGGTCACGGTGCGACCGGCTCGAACGGGCGCGTTTCATCGTGACCGAGACGGACGACGCCTGCCGACGATTCCTGGACTTCGTTCCACGCTCCCGGCAGGTCACGCAGCGGCTCGGAGACCACGAACCGGGCCTCCTCCCCCAGCCCGCGGAGAGATTTCACCTCCGGATGCAGGGCGCGCACTTTCGCGACATCGTTGGAATAGAACAGCGATCGCGTCTGCCGCTCGGTGGAATACCGGAAGAACCACATGGATTCGCCGTCGGTGGTCGCGACGGTCATCTGTACCGGAGCCTCGACCTCGTGCGCCCGGCCGACGTCTTCGACGAGGCCGACCGCGCGGGCGACCGCCTCGAACGGATCGTGGACGAGCCCGAAGGTCAGGGCAAGGAAGAAGAGCAACTCGGAATCGGTAGATCCCTCGATATCGGCGAACAGGAGCGGATCGACCGCCGTCATCAGATCACGCTTGCACTGCCGGAACCCGCGCAGCGCTCCGTTGTGCATCCACAACCAGTGCCCGTGCCGGAACGGGTGACAGTTGCTGCGCTGCACCGAGGTCCCGGTCGACGCGCGCACGTGCGCGAAGAACAGCGAGGTGCGCACCGCGGACGCGATCTCCCGCAAGTTGCGGTCGTTCCACGCCGGTTCGGTGTTCTTGAACACCGAAGGTCGCGGGCCATCGCCGTACCAGCCGATCCCGAAGCCGTCACCGTTCGTGGTCGTCGCACCCAGTTGGGAGTGCAAGCTCTGGTCGATCAACGAATGCGTCGGCCGGAACAAAAGGTCCTCGGCCCGGATCGGCTCCCCTGAATAAGCCATCCACCTGCACATATATCGATTGAAGCAGAGCAGGCGTGGTTCGGCCACAGCATCCGCGCGATCAGTGGGTCATGATCACCTTGACCACCACGACGGTGGTGGCCGCAACCGCCAGCAGCAGGGCCTCGAGCAAGGTCGAACGCCGGGGACGCGCACCGTTGAGCCGCTCGATGACGAACACGATTCCGCCGATCCGGATCAGCATGACCACCTCCGCGAGCAGCTGCGCAGTGCGCGGTTCGAGCCATCCGAGACCGGCGATGCCGAGGATCACGCAAGGTAGCACCGCCGAGCTGAGGATCGGCACGGAGTCCCGCATGTCCATCCAGCGCTCCCGAGCGGAGATCGGACGGTTCTGCTGGACGCTCTGGCCGACCCCTTCGGCGAAAGAGTGTGCGATGAACGTCGAGAAAGCCGTCCCGAGGACGATCAAGATGCCGACGTGTTCGGCGGAGGTCGTCACCGGTATCAGCGCCGCGAGTATCAGCACGTTCCCGTAGACGTAGGCGCTGATCCGGCTGGCCGCATTGCGGCGGTCCAGCGGAGCGCTCCGGGAGAACAGCGGTCCGTGTAGGAATGCATGTCTGCTGGCTTCCATCGACCTCCCACCGAGTTCGTCGCCGGGCCATCCGTCTTTCCGAGTCGTGCCGAGCCCGCGGCAAGACCTACTAAATAGTAGCCAGAAGATCGCTGGGGATTATGCTGAACACCGGCGCACGGCGACGTGTGCGGCC
This sequence comes from Nocardia sp. NPDC003999, assembly GCF_053604885.1. Taxonomy (NCBI): domain Bacteria; kingdom Bacillati; phylum Actinomycetota; class Actinomycetes; order Mycobacteriales; family Nocardiaceae; genus Nocardia; species Nocardia sp. NPDC003999. The sequence continues at coordinate 37,204 of NZ_JBSGIB010000025.1, read as the reverse complement.
TCTGTTGTTCCAGGTTTTCGGTACGTCCCATGCGGATCGGGCAAGACGCCCCGTCAGACCGATGCATCGCTCCGTGCATCGCCGATGAGAGAGGTGACCGGCAAATGTCAGCAACTAATGACCATTCCGTCAAGCAGGCGGTCGCGGCCACTACTTCGATCGGCGCCGCGGTCCTGCTGTTGGCCGCTGGGCTCCTGTCGATCTTCCAGGGGATCTCCGCGATCGCCAAGGACGATCTTCTGGTCTCCGGAACGAATTACACCTATCAGTTCAGTACCACCACCTGGGGGTGGATCCATCTCGTTCTCGGCGTCTTGGTCGTGATCGCGGCGGTCGGGCTGATCGCCGGCGCTATGTGGGCGAGGGTCACAGCGGTGTTCCTCGCCGCGCTGTCGATCCTGGCCAACTTCCTGTGGCTGCCGTACTACCCGTGGTGGTCGACCATTGTCATCGCCTTGGACGTCGTCGTGATCTGGGCGGTCACGACCTGGGAGCCGAGCCGCATGTGACCGGCAGCGGCCGCGGTGCCGGTGCGGGTCAGGTGTCGCGCGACGCCACGGGCGGCGCCGACACCGTGCGGCGGGGCAGCAGCGCCGCGGCGAGCAGTCCGCCGAGGCCGATCGCGGCGAGAACGCTCATCGCGGCCGCGTAGGCGTGACCGCCGGGATCGGCGACCAGGATGGTCCCGGCCACCGCGGTACCGAGCGAGGAACCGAGGTTGGACACGCTGCGCGACAACCCCGAGATCTCGCCCTGCAGTTCCTCACCGAAGCTGGACTGCACCACGTTGACCGACGGGGTGAGCATCACGCCGAGGCCGAGCCCGATCAACAACAGTCCGGGGGCGAACGCCCACGGGTTCAGCGCGCTGCCCGCCAATGCCAGCAGCACCACCACGCCGATGATGGTCACCAGGTAACCACCCATGATGAGGGTGCGCGCGGCGCGGCGCCTCGCCAGTCGTCCGGCCGACAGTGACGAGACCAGCAGGCCGATGGTGGCGGCGGTGAAGATGACGCCGGTCTCGATGGCGTTGTATCCGCGCACAACCTGCAGATACGCCGAGACGACGAACGAGGTGCCCATCAACAGCAACCACTGGATGTTCTGGGTGACCAGGCCGAGGTTCGACGTGCGGTTGCGGAACAAGCCGGTCGACAGCAGCGGCTCATGCCCGGCGCGCTCCTTGTTGCGGCAAGAGACGAAGAACCAGGCGAGGAACATCGCACCGAGTGCCAGCAGCGCCAGCATCAACCAGAAATTGTCGTCGGCGGCCAGAATGCCCATGACGAACAGGGTCAGGCCGACCGCCGACAGAATCGCGCCCCCGAGATCGAAAGGCCGCGTGGGGTCCGCGGGCAGCGGGTCGGTAATGCGGCGGCTGAGCAGGATGATCGCCACGATGACGAGAGCCTGGAAGCCGAAGGCGGCGCGCCAGCTCAGCCCGGAGGTGATGAGTCCGCCGATCAACGGTCCGGCCGCGGCGCCGATGCCGCCCATGGCCATGATGGCGCCGAAGGCCCGTGCGCGAGACGTCGTCTCGGTGAACAGCAGGGTGCTGAGGATATAGACCGGTGGGATCAGCAGCGCGGTGCCGACACCTTCGAGGATCGAATTGCCCAGGATCAGCGCACCGAGCGCCGGTGCGAGAGCGCTGAGCACGGCGCCGACGCCGTAGACGGCCAAGCCGACGACGAAACATCGCTTGCGACCGTATCGGTCGGTGAGCTTTCCGCCGGGGATCATCAGCGCGGCCATCACCAGCAGGAAGATCGTGATCGTCACCTGCACCCCGTGCACGGTGGTGTTCAGGTCGGCGCTGATGTCGGTGATCATCACGTTCATGTTCGAACCGGCGAAGCTACAGATGAACTGCGCCAGCGCGAGGGGAAGCAGCACCCCGCGCGGTCTGGACCCGGTCGTCTCCGCCATCCGCGCGCCCCGGGTCAGGAACCGTCCGGCCGAGCTTCGGCTCGGTCGAGCTGTTCATCCAGCGCCATCGCCGCGGCGACCAAGGCCAGGTGCGTGAACGCCTGTGGGAAGTTGCCCAATTGCTCGCCGGACGGGCCGATCTCCTCGGCGAAGAGACCGACGTGATTGGCGTAGGTGAGCATCTTGTCGAACGCGTAGCGGGCTTGGGTCAATCGCCCAGCACGGGCCAGCGCCTCCACATATAGGAAACTGCACAGATTGAACGTGCCCTCGACGCCGCGTAAGCCGTCCGGGGAGGCTTCGGGGTCGTAACGGTAGACCAGGCTGTCGCTGACCAATTCCTCGTCCATCGCGTCGAGCGTGCTCAACCACGCCGGATCCTGCGAGGACAGGAAGCCCATCCGCGGCATGAGCAGCAGCGACGCATCCAGCACCTCGGTGGCGTAGTGCTGCACGAACGCCTGCCGCTTCGAGCTCCAGCCGCGCTCGATGATCTGGTTGAACACGGCGTCCCGTTCCCGTGTCCAGCGCGCGACGTCCGCGGGCCGAGAGTGTTCGATCGCCAGCCGTACACCGCGATCGAACGCGACCCAGGTCATGAGACGGCTGTAGGTGAATTCCTGTTGACCACCACGAGTTTCCCAAATCCCCTCGTCGCGCCGGTCCCAGTTCTCGGTGAGCCAGTCGATCAGGTTCGCGATCGCCCGCCAGCCCGAGATTCCGCCGATATCGGACATCTGCGCCAGCGCGTCGGCCGCCTCACCGTAGATGTCGAGCTGGATCTGATCGGCCGCCGCGTTACCGACCCGCACCGGCGCCGATCCGCGGTAACCCTCCAGATGAGAGAGAATCTCCTCTTCCAGTCGAGGATCGCCATCGATGCGATACATGATCTGCAACGGCTCACCAGAAGTGGTGTCACCGGCTTCCAGCCGCTCGCGCAACCAGCGCCGGAAGGCATACGCCTCTTCGGCGAAACCCAAATCGTTCAGCGCCCGCACCGACAGGGACGCATCCCGGATCCAGGTATAGCGGTAATCCCAGTTGCGTTCGCCGCCCACCTGCTCGGGCAGCCCCATGGTTGCCGCGGCGATCGGCGCCCCGGTGGGCGCATACGTCAGCAGCTTCAGCGTGATCGCCGAACGATTGACCATGTCCCGCCAGCGACCCCGATACGTGGACGATCGTAACCACGTCTGCCAGAACGCGCGGCACGCGTCCAACTCCGCGAGCACAGCCTGCCGCTCCGGGGGCGCCGGTGCGGCGCCCCCGCTGTCCGTGCTCGTCAACACGAGCACCGCCGTCTCCCCTGCCGAAAGGGTGAACTGCGCGGACACATCATCCCCTTCGGCGCGCAACGCCACCGGGTCGGTTGCCTGCAGGCGCAGATCGGTGCCCGGCCCGCGAAAGGTCACCGACCGGTGATCGTGCACTGTGAGGGTGTGGGCGGCGCGCGCATAGTCGAACCGTGGTCGGCAGCTGAGCGCGAACGGCAGAGTGCCCCGCACCACCCGCGCAATCCGCACCAGCCGATGCCGGTCGATCGGGGCGCGATCACGGATCGGCTCCATGAAATCGATGACTTCGCCGACCCCGCTCTCGGCCATGAACCGGGTGACCAGCACGGCCGTGTCCGACAGGTACAGCTGACGAATCGTCACCTCCGCCTCGGCCAGATCGGCAGACAACTGACAGCTACCACCACGCTCGCTGTCGAGCAGTGCGGCGAAGACGCTCGGCGAGTCGAATCGCGGAGTACACCACCAGTTGATGGTGCCCACCGAGGACACCAACGCCACGGTCTGTAGATCACCGACAATGCCGTGCTCCGCGATCGGTGGATACGCGTTCATGGCAATCCTCCAGTGGCATCGACCGAACGGACAACTCAGCCCAGCGCAACCGATCGCCGCATCCCTCATTCGAGAGATGCGACCCTCACAGTGTGCTCCATGCCGACCGAAAAAGTGAACAGCTTATACATAGCAAATCTGAAACAGGCGACTACGGCGTATCGCCCCGACCTACCCGCGCCTGTCGCTCAGCTCGCTTCCGACTAGACAGCCGCAGCGGAGACCATCGGCTTGCAATTGGCCGCAGCGCATCTCGGCGGCTCGACCGACGACACGGCGGCTGGACGCGGCCACTGGATCATGCCGGGTAGGAACGAGTTTCGGTGGCCTTCACCGCAGCCCACAGCCGCTGGCCCGGACGCAGTCGCAGCTCGGCGACGGTGGCCGGTGTGATGTCGGCGAGCACGGGCGGCGCGCCGTCGAGACGAATCCGGGTGATGTGCGCGTGTTGCTCGATGCCGGTGATCGTGACCGGCCAGCTGTTGCGGGGGCTGCCGACGGGTTGTTCCGGATGCAGGCCCACCGCGTTCGGGCCGAAGGCCACATGGACTCGCCCCTCCGCGGGTTCGGCGATGGTGAGGCTGCCGCCACCGTCCAGGTCGACAGTCGTGCCGCGAGCCGTGCCGCGGTAGAGGTTGAGGCCCATCAAAGTCGCCACGTAGTCCGAGCGTGGTCTCGCCGCGACCTGCGCGGGCGGTCCTTGCTGGACGATCTTGCCGTCTTCGAGGATGATCAGCCGGTCGGCGAGGACCATGGCGTCGAGAGGGTCGTGGGTCACCAGAACGGTGTGGCCGGGGTAGTCGCGCAGATGGTGGGCGAGGTCCGAGCGCACTTGGACCCTGGTACCGGCGTCGAGTGCCGCGAGTGGCTCGTCGAGCAGCAACAGCTGCGGTTCGGTGGCCAGCGCGCGGGCCAAGGCGACCCGTTGCGCCTGTCCTCCGGACAGTGCCCGGGGTTTGCGAAGTGCGTAATCGGCCAGTCCGACCCGCGCGAGCCATTCGGTGGCCCGCTCCCGCGCGACGGCACGCCGACATCCGCGGGCGCGCAGCCCGAATGCGACATTCTCCAGTGCCGACAGATGCCCGAACAACAGGTAGTCCTGGAACACGACGCCTACCTGTCGGCGTTCGGCGGGCACGAACGCCGACGGTGGGGCGTCCCAGGTGGTTCCGTCCAGCCGGATGTGCCCGCCCGTCAGCGCGATCAGCCCCGACAGGGCTCGCAGGGCAGTGGTCTTGCCCGCCCCGTTCGGTCCCAGCAGAGCGGTCACCTCGCCCGGTGCGGCGGCGAGAGGCAGTTCGAGCGCGAAATGCCCTCGGTCGATCCGTAGGTCGGCCTCCAAGCTCATATCGCTCCCCGGATCCACCGTTCGCGCAACGCGACCAACACGGTGACCGAGACGGCCAGCAGAACGAGGCTGAGCACGATCGCGGCGTCCGGATCGGTCTCCAGCGCGAGATAGACCGCCAGCGGCATAGTGGTGGTGCGGCCGGGGAAGTTACCGGCGAAGGTGATGGTGGCGCCGAACTCACCGAGCGCGCGGGCCCAGCACAGCACCGCGCCCGCGACCACTCCGGGCAACACCGACGGCAGGGTCACCCGGCGGAAGGTGTACCAGCGGGTGGCGCCGAGCGTGGCGGCCGCCTCCTCGAAGCGAGGATCGGCCGCCCGCAGCGCTCCTTCGACGGAGATCACCAGGAAAGGCATGGCCACGAATGCCTCGGCCACGATCACCCCGGCGGTGGTGAAGGGCAGTGAGACACCGAACCATTCGTAGAGATACCGCCCGATCAGCCCGCGCCGTCCCAGCACCAGCAGCAGTGCGACACCGCCGACCACCGGCGGCAGCACGAGCGGTACGGTGACCAAGGCGCGGATCAGCCCGTGCCCCGGCAGTTCGGCGCGCGCCAGCACCCAGGCCAGCGGAATGCCGAGGACCAAGCAGATCGCCGTGGCCGCGGTCGCGCACACCAGCGAAAGCCGCAGTGCCTGGCCGACTTCGACGCTGAACAACCGATCCGGCATGGTCGCCCACGGCGCTCGCGCCAGCAACCCGATGAGCGGTACGACGAGAAACGCCAGCCCGCAGCCTGCGGGCAGCATCAGCGCGACCGGTCGCCGCCCGAGCACCGCCCGCCGCCGCGAGGGCACGATCACGGCGTGTCGAATCCCGCCGCGGCGAAGACCGTCTCGGCCTTGTCCGAGGTCACGAAGTCGACGAACGCCGCCGCGGCGGCCGCGTTCGGCGCGTGCGCCAGCGGCGCTACCGGGTAGTCGTTGATCGCCTTGCCGGACTCCGGGAAATCGATGCCCTCGACCTTGTCGCCCGCCGCCTTCACGTCGGTGCGGTATACCAGCGCCGCGTCGACCTCGCCGAGCGTCACCTTGGTCAGCACCGCCTTCACGTCCTGCTCGCGGGTATCGGGTTGCGGAGTGATGTTCGCGGTCTCGAACACCGTCTTGGCCGCCGCGCCGCAAGGCACCTGCTCCGCGCACAGCGCGAGCTTGGGCTCGGTTCTGCCGAAATCGGCCAACCCGGTGATGTGTCCCGGGTTGTCCTTGGGCACCGCGATCTCGAGCCTGTTGCGCACGAAGGTGACCGGCGCGGCGGTGACTTCCCCCTTGTCGCGGAGCTGCTGCATGTTCTTCGGCGCCGCCGAGGCGAACACGTCGGCCGGTGCGCCTCGATTGATCTGTTCGGCGAGCGCCGAACTCGCGCCGAAGCTGTAGATCACCTTCACGCCCGGGTGCGCGGCCTCGAACTGTTTGCCGAGTTCGGTGAACGTCTCGGTCAGCGAGGCGGCGGCGAACACGGTCACCGTGCCCGAGACATGCTCGGCGCCGGTGTGTTCGGTCGTGTCGTCCGAACCACAGCCGGCCGCGGTCACCACGGCCAGCACCGTCGCGGTGGCGACACCCCACTTGCGAATCATCCTCATCCTCGTCAACTTTCCGGTATCTCCACGACGACGTGCGTGGACTTCACCGATGCGACAGCGACGCTGCCGACTTCCAGACCGAGCTCGTCCACCGATTCCCGGCTCAGCAACGACACCAGCCGGAACGGTCCGGCGTGCATCTCCACCTGCGCCATCACCGTGTCCTTGACCACCCGGGTCACGATCCCGCGCATCCGGTTGCGGGCCGACGCCGCGACCGTCGCACCGGGTGCGGGCGCCTCGGCAGTGGCGCGCAGGAACTCGGCGAGCTCGCGGCCGCTGACACCCTTGCGGCCGTTGTCCAGCTGAATCGCGGTCAGACGGCCCTGATCGATCCATCGGCGCACCGTGTCGTCGCTGACACCCAGCAACGCGGCTGCCTCACTGATCCGTAGATTCGACACAAGCGACAGTTTATTGCCGCATTCACGGTAAAGATAGTTCGGTCAGATCCGCTACTTCGAGTACTCTCGTTCGCCCGCGCCCGGCGGCTTCTCGTGACGGCAGGGCGTTGTCGATGTCTTCACAAGCCGGACTGCGCCGCGGTGCGGCGCACCTACCCGTCGGTGTGGAGCGTTCCTGTCGATGCGGCAATCCGACGGCTATACGGTCGTGGTAGGCCACCGCTCGCGCAGTCGTGGCGCATGGCAGACGACAAGGAACCCGAGCGACATGTCGATATCGAAGAAGGCGCATCCGGACGCGTGCACGCAGGAATTGGTGGCCGCCTGCCGTGCGGAGATCCCCGCGCTGACCGATCGGCTGATCTCGGAGATCTTCACCGAAAACCCCGAATGGACCGATTATTCGCGGGTACCCCGCGCGGATCTGGTCGACGGCTGCCGCCGGTACGTAACCCGCATCCTCGACCGGTTGGGTGCTCCGACGACCGCGTTCGACGACGATGTCGCCGCGTCCATCGGCCGCCGCCGTGCCGAGCAGGGCGTGCCGCTGGAAGCCATGTTGCGCACGTTCCGGCTCGGCGGCCGGATCGTCTGGGAGGTCCTGCTCGACCGAGCGGACGATCTCGCTCCCGGCGAGATCCGCGCGGCGGGCACCGCGTTGTGGGCCGTGATCGACGGGCTGTCCACGTCGCTGGTCACGTCCTACCGGAATACCGAATTGGAGCAGTTGCGCAGCGACGAACGCCGTCGGCACGCCCTGATCGAGGACCTGCTCGCCGGCCGGGGCAACGACACCACCTTCGCCGCGCGCGCCGCGCGTGAGTTGAACCTTCCGGCCGGTAGCGACTATCTCGTCGTCGTCGCCTGCGGTGCGGGCGAGGCGATGCACACCGGCACCGAAGTGGCCTTGGCTGCGGTCGGCATTCGTTCGGTGTGGCACGATCGCGTCGACTCGACGGTCGGGCTGATAGCGGTCGAGCGCCACGACGTCGCCTCGGTGTTGCGACGGATCGAACCGCACGTTCGCGGACGAGCAGGCGCCTCGCCGACCGTCGGCGGCCTGGCGCAGGTCGGCACCGCACACGGCTGGGCACTGCTCACCCTGCAAACCTTGCCCGAGGACGCGACGGGACTCGTGCCGCTGCACCAACGCTTCCAACATGCGCTGTTGCTGCGCTCGACCGACGTGACCGACATGCTGGTCGCCCACACCCTCGGTCCGGTACTCGCACTGCCCGCCGCCGAGCGCACGACCTTGCTCGACACGCTCGCGGCATGGTTGGCGCACGACTGCTCGGCGGCCCATGCGGCGACACGGCTGCACTGCCACCGCAATACCGTGATCAACCGCCTCCATCGCGTCTCGACCTTGCTCGGCCGCCCGCTCGAAGGCCAGCGCAGCTATGTGGAACTGTCGCTGGCCCTGGCCGCCCTCGACCTCGACCGGCCGGCGGAGAGAGCCTGATCCGACCTCATCGGATTGGGCGCTGCGCCCAATCCGACGATTGCACTACTGGGCTTCGTGGCAATTGTCTGTGCACTTCGCTACGGCAACACTCGATAGCGATGATTCGCCCCACAACCGGAGGCGGATCGGATCATCGAGGACGAGGAGCACCACGAGTGCCGGATTTCGATCTACTGGTGGTCGGCGGCGGCCCGGGCGGGTACGTCGCCGCCATCCGCGCGGCCCAGCGCGGCCTGCGGGTCGGCTTGGTGGAGAAGGAGCGCCCGGGCGGCGTCTGCCTCAATTGGGGCTGCATTCCGACCAAGGCGATGCTGCGGTCCGCCGAGATCTTCCAAACCGTCACCGCCGCAGCTGATTTCGGCGTATACGCCGACAACGTGCGCTATGACTTCGCCGCGGTGCGGCAGCGCAAGGACGGCATCGTCAAGCAACTCACCGACGGTGTGGCGAGCCTGCTCGCCGCGAACGGCGTGACGGTGATCGAGGGACACGCCCGCTTCACCGGTCCGACCAGCGTCGAGGTATTCGAGGCGGGACAATCGCCGATCTTCCCCGGCGGCCCCCGCTACGCCGCCGCTCCGACAGCCACCGCCACCCGGACGATCAGCGCGGGCGACGTGATCATCGCGACCGGATCGGTGCCCGCTCGGCTGCCGATTCCGGGCGCGGATCTGCCGGGCGTCATCACCTCCGACGGCGCGTTCGGGCTGACCGCGGTGCCCGAACGCCTCGTCGTCATCGGCGGCAGCGCGGTCGGCGCGGAATGGGCCAGCCTGTTCGCGAGTTTCGGCAGCCGGGTCACCGTCGTCGAGCTACAGGACACCCTGGTGCCGCTGGAGGACGCCGACGTCGGCGCCGCCCTGGGACGGTCGTTCACCAAGCGCGGCATCACCGTGCTCACCGGCTCGACCGTCGAAGCCATCGCGCGAACCGATGCCCTGCGCGTCACCGTTGCGGGCGAGCACGCCGGTGAACTCGACGCGGACGTGGTACTTGTCGGCGTCGGACGCCGTCCCAACACCGCCGACCTCGGCCTGGACCGCGCGGGAATCGACACCGACCCGCGGGGCTTCATCCCCGTCGACGAACGGCTGAGCACCGGCGTCGAACACGTCTACGCCATCGGTGACGTCACCGGGCGTGCCCTGCTCGCACACGTCGCCTCGCATCAGGGCCTCACCGCCGCGGACGTGATCGCCGGCCATCCGGCGCACATCGACTACACCGCGATCCCGGCCGCCACCTTCACCCACCCGGAGATCGCGAGCGTCGGGCTCACCGAGGCGAAGGCCCGCGCCGCCGGGCACGACGTCGTCACCGCCCGATTCCCCTTCGCGGCACTCGGCCGGGCGAAGACCTTCGGCGAAACCGATGGCTTCGTCAAAATCGTTGCCGGACAGCGTCATCGAGAAGTGCTCGGGGTGCACATCATCGGCCCGTCGGCCAGCGACCTGATCACCGAAGGCGCCTTGGCCATTGCGCTGGAGGCGACCCTCGACGAACTCGCCGACACCATCCACGCCCACCCCACTCTCGGCGAGATCGGCATGGAGGCGGCCATGGCCGGACTCGGACTGCCCGTGCACATCCCGCCCCGGAAGCGTTGAGGAGCCCCCGTGACCACCAGCACCGCATCCCGCAAACCGAGTCGCAAGACGGCTCGGTCGACGGCCGCACACACCTCCGCGCCGGTCACCGAGGAGCGCAAGAGCGACGCCGCCGAACCCGCACGGACGCAGGACGACTCCGTTCCGGCCGACGCGCGCATCGCCGCGGAGGATCCCGACAGCCTGCGCGGCCTGTACCGCGACATGCTGTTCGTGCGCCGGTTCGAGGAGCGCACCGCCCAGAGCTATCAGCAGGCGAAGATCGGCGGCTACTGCCATCTCAACCTGGGCGAGGAAGCCACCGTGATCGGTCTCGGCGCGGCCATGCGCCCGACCGACTATCTGTTCACCAACTACCGCGAGCACGGATACGCGCTCGCCAAAGGCATCGAGCCCGGCCGCGTCATGGCGGAACTGTACGGCCGCTCCACCGGCACCTCCAAGGGCTGGGGCGGTTCCATGCACATGTACGACACCGCGACTCGCATGCTGGGCGGTTACGCCATCGTCGGCGGCCAGGTTCCGCTGGCCGTCGGCGCGGCGCTGGCCATCGACTACCGCGGCGAGGACGACGTGGTGGTGTGCCAGATGGGTGAGGGCACGACGAACATCGGTGCGTTCCACGAGTCGCTCAACATCGCGGCCCTGTGGAACCTGCCGGTGGTGTTCCTGGTGATCAACAACCAGACCGGCATGGGCACCACGGTCGAGCGGTCCTCCGCCGAGCCGGATCTGTGGAAGCGCGCCGCCGCCTACCGCATGCGCGGGGAGCGTGTCGACGGCACCGATGTGCTCGCCGTCCGCGATGTGGCCGGTGAGTTGATCGAAACAGCTCGGCGCGAGAAGAAACCCGCGCTGCTCGAGGCGGTCAGTCACCGCCTCAAAGGCCACTCCGTGGTCGACCCGGCGAAATACCGTACCGAAGAGGCCGTCTCGATCGCCCGCGGCAACGATCCCATCGTGCGCTGGCGCGACGCGCTGCTCGCCGCCGGTGTGCTGGACGATCGGTCCGTGGCCGCGCTCGAAGCGGAGGTGACGGCCGCGGTCGCCGCTGCGGTCGAATTCGCCGACACAAGCCCCCATCCGGAGCCGTCGAGCCTGTTCGACTACAACTACGCGACCCCTGTGGCGGGCGATTCGCATCGCCTGCCCGCCGATCCGCTCTTCACCCATTAAGGACATCACCGTGGCTGTCATGACCTATCGTGAAGCGCTGCGCGAGACCCTCCGCGAGGAGATGCGGCGCGACGACGATGTCTTCCTCATCGGGGAGGAGATCGGCATCTTCGAAGGCTCCTACAAGATCACCGCGGGACTGCTGGCCGAATTCGGCGAGAAGCGGGTGCGCGACACTCCCATCGCCGAGGAGGGTTTCGTCGGCGCCGCCATCGGCGCCGCCATGCTCGGACTGCGCCCGGTCGTCGAGATCATGACGATCAATTTCTCGCTGCTGGCGCTGGATCAGATCGTCAACCACGCCGCGAAGATCTACGGCATGTTCGGCGGCCAGACCAGCGTGCCCATGGTCATCCGCACCCCGGGCGGCGGCGGGCAGCAACTGGGCGCGACGCATTCGCAGAACGTGGAGTTGTACTACGCCTTCGTGCCGGGCTTGAAGGTGGTCGCGCCGAGCACTCCGGCCGACGCGCGTGCGCTGCTGAAAGCCGCCATCGAAGACGACGATCCAGTGTTGTTCCTGGAGAACCTGTCGCTGTACAACACCAAAGGCGAAGTGCCGGAATATCTTCCGAGCGTCCAGATCGGCAAGGCCGCGGTCACGAGAACCGGCTCCGACATCACGCTGATCGGGTACTCGCGAATGGCGACGATCTGCTCCGAGGTCGCCGAACGACTCGCCGCCGACGGTTTCTCGGCAGAGGTCATCGACCTGCGCAGCCTTCGTCCGCTGGACCGCGCCACCCTGATCGAGTCCGTCCGTAAGACCGGCTGCGCCGTCATCGGCGAAGACGACTGGCTCACCTACGGCATCGGCGCAGAGGTCGCGGCCTCCATCTCCGACGGCGCCTTCGACTACCTCGACGCCCCGGTCCGCCGGGTGGCCATGGCCGAGGTGCCGCTGCCCTATGCCAAGCCGCTCGAACGACTCGCCCTGCCGTCGGCCGATTCGCTGTACACCGCCGCAGTGGAAACCCTTGCGGCAGTGGGCAAGCGACGCTGAAAGACCAGAGGACATTCATGCCCGAAATCACCATGCCCCGCCTCTCCGACACCATGGAGGAAGGCGTCGTCGTCTCCTGGCTCAAGCAGGTGGGCGATCCGGTCGAACAAGGCGAAATCCTCGCCGAGATCGAAACCGACAAAGCTCTCATGGAGCTCGAGGCGTACGACAGCGGCGTGCTCGAGCAAATCCTCGCCGGTGAGGGCGCGCGGGTGCCGATCGGAACACCCATCGGCGTCATCGGCGACGGCAGCGGAACTACCGCGAGCGGCCCGAACGGGGGTACGCCCGCCCCCGCCGAGGAGCAAGCTCCTGCCGGACACGGTGCGGAGCCGGACACTCGCCCGGTTCCGGCTGTCACGGTGACCGAACCCACCGTCGACTCCCGCGCAACGGTGCGGCGAAAGAAGACGTCGCCGCTGGCGCGCAAGATCGCCGACGAACTCGGCGTCGACATCACCACCGTCGTCGGCACCGGCCCCGGTGGGCGCATCATCCGGCAGGATGTCGAATCCGCCCATCGTGCAGCCGAACTCGATCCGCCGCGGAAGGTCGTCCCCGCTCCCCCGAGCGAGGTTTCCGCTCCGGCCGCAGGCGACTACGAGGAAATTCCGCTGACCACCATCCAGCGTGTCTCGGCCACGCGGCTCACCGAGAGCAAACAACAAGCTCCGCACATCTATCTGACCAACGCGATCGATGTGACCGACCTCTTCGACTTCCGCGCACAGGTCAACGCCACGCTGGCGCAGACAGGTGTGAAGGTCAGCGTCAACGATCTGCTGCTCAAGGCCGTCGCCGTGACGCTGCGGAACAACCCTGCGGTCAATGTCTCCTTCGCAGGCGACAAATTGTTGCGGCACCGTGGCATCAACCTCGGTATGGCGGTCGCGACGCCCGCGGGCCTTCTCGTTCCCGTGCTGCGGGACGCCGATCGCAAGAGCGTGTCCGAGATCGCCGCCGAGAGCAGGGACAAAGCCGAACGCGCCCGCGAGCGCAAGTTGCGGACCGACGAGATGAGCGGCGGCACTTTCACCATCTCCAACCTCGGTATGTTCGGCATCGAGCACTTCACCGCCGTCATCAACCCACCGGAGGCCGCCATCCTGGCCGTCGGCGCGGCCACAGACGAACTGCGTCTGGACGACGGTGAAGTGGTGACCCGCAAGATTCTGCGGGTCACCATGTCCGCAGACCACCGCGCCATCGACGGAGCCGTGGCCGCACAGTTCCTGCAACAGCTGAAGGACCTGCTGGAACATCCACTCCGCATCGTGACCTGACACTTCGGCGCTCAGCCAACCGCCTTCCGCACCAGTTCGCCGATCCTCGCCTCCTCGGCGGCGGACACCTTCGTCAGCGCGAAGTACGTCGGCCACATGGCGCCGTCGTCGAGGGTGGCGATATCGCTGAAACCGAGAGTCGCGTAACGCGATTTGAACTTTTCCGCGCTCTGGAAGAAGCACACGACCTTGCCGTCCTTGGCGTAGGCGGGCATGCCGTACCACAGCTTCGGCGACAGATCCGGAGCGCTGGCTCGGACGACGGCGTGCACCCGCTCGGCCATGACGCGATCGGATTCGGCCATTCCGGCGATCTTCTCGAGCACGTCCTTCTCCCCGTCCGCCTTCGTCGCGCGCGAGCCGCGGCGCGCGGCCGTCTTCAACTCTTGGGCGTGCTCCTTCATCGCGGCGCGTTCCTCGTCGGTGAATCCCACCGCGGTCTTGGTCTTGGCGTTGGTGCGGGTGGCGGACTTCTGCGCGGTCATGAGTGTGTCTCCTTCGTCTCGGACAGGGGTGATTTCGATGGTGGTTCGGGCGCTCATCGGTCCTGGATCAGCCCGAGGACGTGGCCGTCGACGTCGGTGACGGTGGCCACCAGGCGGCCGCCGCCGACATCGTGGGCGGACTCCGCTACAGTGGCGCCCGCGGCGGTCACTTCCGCCAGCTTCGCCTCGATGTCCGGCACGTGCCAGTAGGCCACCGGTGCGGTCATTCCCTGCGGTCCGCCGTTCGGCACCAGCCCGATGTGCTGGCCCTCGGCCTCGAAGCCGACGTAGTAAGGCGAGTCGGTCTGCGGCGCCGTGCCGAGCAAAGCGGTGAACAGCGCCTTGGCTGCCGCCAGGTCGGACACGGGATGCAGCACGGTCTTGATTCCCTGGGTGGGAGAGCTGGTCATGATCACTCCTGAACTCGTCGGTCACGTTGTCCCGGTGTGCCATCTGTCGGGCGAACCGGGCGTGCTCACAGCATCTCTCCCGGCGACTCCGACCCACATCCGTGGCGACCACGGAACCGTCCACTGATCGGGCCACCGATCGACTACGGCGGCAACCCGCAACCGGGAACAGACCGAGAAGTATGAGGGCGAAGGGATACGGCAGAATCGGTGCCATGGTGGCGACGGTGGAGATCTCGGCTCGGGAAGCCGAGGTGCTGGCGCTGGTGGGGGAACATCTCAGTAACGCCGAGATCGGGGCGAAGCTGTTCATCTCCGTGCGCACCGTGGAAAGCCACGTCTCCTCACTGCTGCGCAAGCTGGAGGTGCCCGATCGGCGGGCACTGGCCCAGCGCGCGTCCGCTTCGGTACGCGACGACCGGCCGCACCCGGCGCCGGTCCTGCCGAGGCCGCTGACTTCCTTCATCGGCCGCGGCCGGGAGCGCGCGGAACTGACCGCGATGATCGGCGAATACCGGCAGGTGACCGCGGTCGGTCCCGGCGGAGTGGGCAAGACCCGGCTTGCGCTGGCCGTCGCGGCGGAGATGGCCGCTGCGTACACCGACGGGGTGTGGTTCGTCGACCTGGTGCCGGTCACCAGCGCGGACACCGGCGTGATCGCCGGTACGGTCGCCCTCGCGCTCGGCCTCGGCGAGCAGCCCGGCCGCGGCATGGACGAGTCTGTGCTCACCGCGCTGGCCGACCGGCACGCCTTACTGGTGCTGGACAACTGCGAGCATGTGCGCGACGGGGTGGCGCCGTTCATCGAACGACTGCTCGCGACATGTCCGCGATTGACGGTGCTGGCGACCAGCCGGGCCCGGCTGATGGTGCCGTTCGAGCGGGTGTACACGGTCGCGCCGATGTCCTTGGCCGGCGATGGCGACTCGGATGCGGTCCGGCTGTTCATGGACCGCGCGGCGGCCGGCGGCTGGCCGCCGAATCACGCCCTTCGCGACCAGGTCGCCACCTTCTGCGAGCGACTCGATGGTGTGGCGCTGGCGATCGAGTTGGCTGCCGCACGCTGGACGACGCTCGGGCTGGATGGTCTCGAAGCCGGACTGTCGGACCAGCTCCGGATGCTCGCCGGGGGACCGCGCGCCGAGGACCGGCACCGGTCGGTCCGGGCAGCGCTGGACTGGAGCCACGCCTTGCTGGAGCCGGACGATCGAGTGCTACTGCGCCGGGTGTCGGTCTTCATGGGCGCGTTCACCGTCGAGGCGGCGGCGCAGGTAGCGGCGTCCGAGAAAGCCGTTGTCGCAGACGGACTGGCCCGACTCGCCGAGCAGAGCCTGCTCGCGGTGACGGCATACCCGAGTGGGACCGGATACCGGGCGCTGGAAACCATCCGCCAGTACGGGACGGAGCAGCTCACGCAGGCCGGTGAACTGGCAGGCACCCGTGCGGGGCACCTCCGCTGGTGCCTGGCCGAGGCCGCCGAGCTGACGGTGGTGAAAGCGGACTGGCGGGCACGATTCGACGCGGTGGCCGACGACTTCCGCGCCGCGATGACGTGGGCGAACGATCAGCCGGAGCACCGCGCGGATGCCTTCCGGTTCGCCCAGCATCTGGCGCGACTGTGCTTCACCCGAAATCTGATCGGTGAGTCCCAGATGCGCTACGAGCAGGCGGCCGCGCTCGCCGACGACCCGTCCGCCGCCGCCTCGATGCTGCGCCATGCCGCTGCCGCGGCCGGAGGTCAGATGCGGGGCGACGATATGCACCGCCTGCACCGCGCGGCCGCGGAGGCGGCCCTCAGGTCCGGCGACTCCGCCGGCGCCGCCCGCGACCTGGCGACCGCCGCTGCCAACGGCTACCGGTTCGCGAGTAAGTTCGTCCGGCCCCTGGCACCGGAGGAAGCCATCGCGCTCATCACCGAGGCGCGGCAGCTCGCCGGTGTCGACCCGCCCGCCCAGGCCGCCGTGGCGCTGGCCGAAGCCGGACGAGCGCTCACCGATGCCCTCACCGGCCTGCACTCATCCGACCTTGTGTCCGAGACCGTCGCGCGCGCCGAACGTGCCGTCGAACTCGCCAGGCACACGGCTGATCCGCTCGCGGAGTCCGCTGCGCTCGACACACTCGCCGGGGCGCACAGCATGGCCGGTGACACCTTCGCCGCAGCGGCCGTTGCGCGTAGCCGAATGGTGTTGTTGAACTCCGCTCCGCATACCCCAGCCGGTACCCATGAGCTGATCGACGCGCTCGGCGAGGCCGCCGAGGCCGAACTCGGCGCGGGTGATCTGCTGGGCGCCCGCCGGTGGGCCCAGCAGCTCGCGGATCATCCGCTGCTCGCCGAGGTCGGACATCGCGCGACGAGCTGGCTGCTGGTGACCGACGCGTTGGCGGGCAATGTCGAGGAGGTACGCACCAACAGCGTCCGATTCCTCGAGTCGTGGCATCGGGTCGGCAACCCCGTCAAGTCGGTCCTCGGTCCGGCGGTAGCCGGCGTGGCGATGATCCACGACCTACGCGGCGACCATGACGCTCGGGCCGAATGGGACGCCGTCGTAGCCCGACTCGGCACGCCACCAGCGCATATCCACGGCTATGGCGCGGTCTTCGACGCACTCGCCATGCTCCACCGCGGGCAGGTGAGCGCGGCGTTGGAACGGATGGCAGCCGATCCCGGCGAGGTATGGAGATGGGTCACCTGGATCTGGCTGCACTGGTATGTGGCGCTGCGGGCTGAAGCCGCCGTGCTCGCCAAGGCCCCCGATGCCGCCGATCGCCTCGCCGAGGCCAGGACCATCGTCGCCGGAAACCCCATCGCCGGTGCCATCGTCGAGCGCGCCGCGGCATTGCACGCCGGTGACCGGCAGCGGCTGCTCGCCACGGCGGCCGCGTTCGACGCCGCCGGTTGCCGTTACCAGTCGGCGCGGACCGCGGTGCTCGCCGGTGGCGAGCACGCCGCACGCGGCGCGGCCGCGCTCGCCGAACTCGGCCTCGCCCCAATGGCGCCTATCACTTTGTGAACCGCCGTCTGCGCTTGGCTCGCGCTTACTTCCCGCGTCCCGACGAACGACGGAACAATCGCCGGACGCGCTCGCCGAGACTCGGCGCGGGTTGCGGCTGCGCACGGGCGGTTTCAGCGTCCGCCGCGGCCGACGCCGCCTGGGCCAATCGCGCGTGCA
Organism: Nocardia sp. NPDC003999; assembly: GCF_053604885.1. Taxonomy (NCBI): domain Bacteria; kingdom Bacillati; phylum Actinomycetota; class Actinomycetes; order Mycobacteriales; family Nocardiaceae; genus Nocardia; species Nocardia sp. NPDC003999. The sequence goes on along the minus strand of NZ_JBSGIB010000025.1, from coordinate 19,474 downwards.
GTTGTTCGCGCACCTGGTCCGGGGTGTAGGCACGGCGGCGGCGCTCGGCGCGCACCACCACGACACCGGTGGCAACCACACCGGCCACACCCGCCAATCCCACTGCCTTCCACCACCTCATACCGCATAGGCTACGACCATGACGGGGACGGGCATCGATCTCGACCGAGCGGTCGAGGTCACCAGGACGGGTGACATCTGGCTTTTCCGTGGCCATTCCACAGCCGACCGGGTGATTCGCATGACGACGAACAGTCCGGTGAACCATGTCGGGATGTCCGTCGTGATCGACGACCTGCCCGCGCTGATCTGGCACGCGGAGCTCGGACGATCACTGACCGACATGTGGTCGGGGACCGCGCACCGTGGCGCCCAGTTGCACAATCTGCGCGATGCCGTTCTGGTCTGGGCACACCGCTACGGTCAGCAGGCATGGTTGCGCCAGTTGAACCCTCCCGCCACCCGCGCCATGGAGGACGGCGCGCTGCGCGCCATCGCCCGGCTCGACGGCACTCCGTTCCCCTCCACCGCGGGCTTGGCGGGGCGCTGGCTCCGCGGTCGTGCGCGTCTGCCCCGCAGGAAGACGAGTGGATCGACCGCCCGCGAGCTGGAGAACGCGTACTGTGCCGAAATCGTCGCCGCCACATACCAAGCGATGGGGCTGCTGCCCGAGCGCCGCAGCCCCGACTGGTACGACCCGGGCCGATTCTGGAGCGGAGACCGACTGCAACTGTCCGGCGACTACGCATTGAGCGGCGAAATAGCCGTACGGACACCGGCTCGCACGGATTCCTGACGCGAACACGAGAGCGGGACCCGGCGGTCCCGAAGTAAAAATCACCTCGATTTTCACAATATGGAGCGGATAAGAACATCCGTACCGTGGGGCCATATGGTCCCATCATCCTATCTGTGCAGGGCGCATTACTTACCGGCGCATATTCGAGTTGTCGCATGACCACCTACCGGCAGGACGGATCGTCGGTCGAACTTCCCTCACTTCGGCCATTGTTGTTCACCGTTTACGTACCCGCGGCGGCGTACGGGATCGGCATGGGAGCCGCGGCGCCCGTCATGGCACTCACGGCGCTCGACCTGGGCGCGTCGGCCGCCGTCGCTGGTCTGACCGTCGCCCTGGTCGGCCTCGGGCAGATACTCGGCGACATTCCCGCGGGCCAGGTCGTCGCCCGGCTCGGTGAGCGGATCTCCATCATCGCCGCGAGTACGGCGGGTTCGATCGGCGTGCTGTTGTGCTTGTTCGCACCGGCGGTGCCGATTCTGGGTGCAGGGCTGATAATCGTCGGACTGTCCAATGCGGTATGGGGATTGGCTCGAATGAGCTATCTGTCGGAAGTGGTGCCGTTCGAACGCCGAGCGCGGGCGATGTCGTTATTCGGCGGAGCCATGCGACTGGGATTCTTCGCCGGACCGTTTCTCGGCGCGGCCGCTATCACCGGCCTCGGCACGCGCGGCGGATTCGTCGTCCAGTTGATCGCCATCGCGATCGCCGGATGGCTGATGGCCCGGCTGCCGGACCCGCAGACCTCGGCCGCCGGAGCGATACCGAAACCGCCGCTGTCCCTAGTCGAGATCACGCGAGCACATCGCGCGCTGTTACTGACGCTGGGCGCCGGGTCGTTGTTGATGGGTGCGGCGCGTTCGTCACGGGAAGCCGTACTGCCGCTCTGGGCCGATCATCTCGGCGTCGACGCTGCTACCGCGAGCCTGATTTTCGGCATCGGGGCGGGCCTCGATGTACTGTGCGCCTATCCCGCAGGCCATTTGATGGACCGGTACGGCAGGAGATTCATCGCCGTGCCGTCGTTGGTTATCCTGGCCGTCGCGTATTTGTCGGTGCCGCTGACCGATTCGGCGCTCACACTCGGCATCGCTGCGATCGTCATGGGAATCGGCAACGGCATCGGCAACGGTGTCATCATGACCATCGGCGCCGATATCGCGCCCGCCGCAAGCCGTGCCGAGTTCCTCGCCGCGTGGCGGCTCACCCACGACGGCGGTTTCTTCGTGGGCCCGTTGGTGATCAGCGGATTGGCGGCGATCGGTCCGCTGGCCGTGGCGGTCCTCGCCATCGGAGGCGTGTCGGCCCTCGGCGCCGGGGTGATGGCGCGATACATTCCGGTGTACATCCCTTGGCCCAAACCGAGCTATCGCGCAGTTCAGCCGTAGTTACCGTTCTCAGCCGACCAAATGAGGAAGACGGATCGGGCTCGCGCGCAACGACGCCCGATCCGTCGCATGCATTACTTCGGAGCCTGCGAGTTGTACTTGTTGGTGTAGAACTTCGACGGCTCGAACGAACCGGTGATGGCGCCGGTATCCCGCAACCAATCCTCCCAGCGCACGAAGTCGGCATCGACGATCACGCCGTTGACGGCAGGCACTCCGACCGAAAGCCAGTACTTCACCGACGAGGCGTCCTCCCCCGAATGCTTTCGCTTCTCGATGATTTCGGTGAACTTCGCGACCACCTGGTCACGAGGAGTCGTCTTCTGCCATTCGATCGCCTTGGCGACCCCGTCGACGAATGCCCGGACACTGTCGGGGTTCTTGGCGATGAAGTCGTTGCGGAACACGTACTGGCCGCCGTTGAAGGGACCGAACTCCTCGTAGTCGGTGAAGACCGGACGAAGGCCGCCATTGGCGATCGCGCGCTGCTGGAATTGTCCGCTCAGAGCGGCCACGTCGACCTGGCCGCGCCGCACGGCGTCCTCGGTATTCGGCGGGGGCAACACCACCAGCTGAACCGATTTGATCTGCTGCTCGGTGAAACCGACCTTCTTCAGCGCGGTGTGGATGTCCGCCTCGGACTGACCACCCAGGGTGTTCACCCCGATCTTCTTGTCCAGCAGATCCTTCGGAGTTCTGATCGGACTGTTCTCGGGAACATAGAATCCGGTGAACGTCTTCGCATCGGATCCGTAGTAGTTCACCACCGCTGTGATCGGCGCACCGCCCTGCGCCAGTTTCGCGACCGCGCCGCCGAACGCGCCGCCGAAATCGACCTGACCGGTCGCCGCCGATTGGATGTCCTGCGGACCGCTGATGGTATTGCCCTGCCATTCGAGCTTCACTTTGCCGTCGAAGAAGCCCAGATCCTCCGCGAGTTCGGGAATGACGACTTGCGAGGCCCAGCCTTGATACCGCAGGACCGGCACACCGCCGGAGGTGCGGACCTCCCCGCCACCGCATGCGGTCGAAAGCAATGCCAGAGTTGTGGCGACTACCGCGCCTATCAGAAACTTGCTGCGCGTTATCACGCTCATACTCTCCCTCGATACATCCGCCGACGCGCCATCGCGTCGCAGTGCAGCGATCGTTGAGCATGCGCTATTTCGTGTCCAGGGTTGTCTTCGGCGCGATTCGAAAACGACACGCGCTCGCGGCAGGCACATCGTCGTGCCCGCCGCGGTGCGACGCCCCGCGATCAGGCGCTGCGCGTACCTTCCAGCGGCCGTGTGGCGGTCGACTTCTCGGTCCGCCTGAAGGTCAGCACCCCGTCTTCGAGCGCGCCCTTGCGCAGCAGCTTGCGATCGCGGAAGTAGTTGTTGATCACCTGCCACGGGCCATTGGTGCCCTGCCGCGGCATCACCGCGTCGCCGCGCTGGATGTAGCCGGAGGTCAGTGCCCCGCCCATCACCGAGTCGGCGCCTCGGTCGCGCTCGGTGGCGACGGCCTCGACCCGGGTGAAACCGTTCTTCCTCATGTGGTTGAGCACCCGGCAGAAGTACTCGGCCGCCAGGTCCGCTTTCAACGTCCAGGACGCGTTGGTGTAGCCGAGCACCATCATCGCGTTCGGCACGCTGTCGAGCATGGCCCCCTTGTAGACCACCCGGTCCCGGGTCACCACCGGCTCGCCGTCGATCTCCAGGGTCATGCCGCCCAGCATCTGCACGCTCAGGCCGGTGGCGCTGATGACCAGATCGGCGGGCAGTTCCTCGCCGGAGGCCAAGCGGATGCCGGTCTCGGTGAAGGTCTCGATGCGGTCGGTGACGATGGAGGCCTTGCCGCTGCGCAACACCTTGAACAGGTCACCGTTGGGAACCACGCACAGCCGCTGGTCCCACGGGTTGTAGTTCGGCGTGAAATGGCGCATGTCGATGCCGGGGCCGACCTGCATGCGCACGGCGGCCAGCAGGAGCTTCTTCGCCGCCTCCGGGTTGGTGCGGGAGAGTTGGAAGCTCGCGCGCTGCAAGGCGATATTGCGGGCCCGGCCGATCCGGTAGGCCAGCTTCTCCGGCACCTTGGCGGCTTTCATCCCCACCGCGACCGGGTCGTCGGCGGGCAGCGCGGTGATGTACGTCGGCGAGCGTTGCAGCATGGTGACGTGCGCCGCCGCGTCGCTCATGGCCGGGATCAGAGTGATCGCGGTGGCGCCGGAGCCGATCACCACCACCCTCTTGCCTGCGTAGTCGAGGTCTTCCGGCCAGTGCTGGGGATGCACGATGCGCCCACCGAAGTTCTCCTCACCGGGAAACTGCGGACGGTAGCCGTTGTCGTAGTCGTAGTAGCCGGTGCAGCCGACCAGGAAGTCGCTGGTGTGGATCTCGGTCTCGCCGGTCTGCTCGTCGAGCGCCTCGACCGTCCAGGTGGCCGTCTCGCTCGACCAGCGGGCCGTGGTGACCTTGCGGCCGAACCGGATGTGCTCGGTGACGCCGTACTCGGCCGCCGTCTCCTCGATGTAGTGGCGGATGTGCGGGCCGTCTGCGAGGACCTTGGTGCCGTTCCACGGGCGGAAGCCGTAGCCGAAGGTGTACATGTCGGAATCGGAGCGGATGCCGGGGTAACGGAACAGATCCCAGGTGCCGCCGATGGCGGTCCTGCGTTCCAGGATCGCGTAACTGCGTCCCGTCTGCTCTTTGGTGAGATGGCAGGCCATGCCGATTCCGGACAGCCCAGCGCCGATGATCAATACGTCGACATGCCGCGTCATTGAGGTACTCGTTTCGTCCGGTCCGCCTCGCACACCTGAGGGTGCGTGCTGAGGCCAGATTACGTGTTATTCGTGGTTACGTCTAGTCACGAATAGTGACACGTACCGAGACCGGAATAAAAACCGGCCTGGTTTCAAATCGTGACCTGAGCCGGCGGAGCGCCCAGCATGGATCACTGCGGCGCGCCCACAAGGCGCACCGCCCGATCTGTCCCACCCAAGGTGCCGCGGGGCCGTTGTGACCGCGACACCGGTTCGGGTCGCTTCGCGTGCGCGCTGGTCACCGCGGTGGCTCGGCCGCGGTCTCCGGAAGGGAGTTGGCTCAGCATGAGTCTGTCGTTCCACTGGTTCCTCCCCACTTACGGCGATTCCCGCGGACTGGTCGCGGGCGGGCACGGCACCTTCATGTCCGGTGATCGCCCGGCCAGCCTGCGGTATCTGAACCAGATCGGCGCCGCCGCCGAGGACAACGGGTTCGAGGCCGTGCTCACCCCCACCGGCGCGTGGTGCGAGGACGCCTGGCTGACCACCGCGATGATGGTGGAGACCACCGAGACGCTGAAGTTCCTGGTGGCATTCCGCCCCGGCCTGGTCAGCCCGACGCTCGCGGCACAGATGGCGGCCACCTTCCAGCGGCATTCCAGGGGCAGGCTGCTGCTCAACGTGGTGACCGGTGGCGAGCCGCACGAGCAGCAGGCCTACGGCGACTTCCTGGACAAGTCCCAGCGCTACGCACGCACCGGCGAATTCCTGCATGTGGTGCGGGAACTGTGGACCTCCACCGAGCCGGTGACGTTCGAAGGCGAACACATCCGAGTCGAGCAGGCACTGCTGAGCAATCGACCGGACCCGGTGCCGCCGGTGTTCTTCGGCGGTTCCTCCGAACCCGCGGGCCCGATCGCGGCCCGCTATAGCGACACCTACCTGACCTGGGGCGAGCCGCTGCTCGCGGTGAGCAGGAAGCTGGAATGGATCCGCCGTCTGGCGGTGGACCACGGACGCGTCCTCGACTACGGCCTGCGCATCCACGTGATCAGCCGTGACACCTCCGAGCAGGCCTGGGCCGAGGCCGACCGGCTGCTGGCCGGCATCGACCCCGCCGACATCGAGCAGGTGCAGGCGAACCTGGCGCGCAGCGAATCCGAAGGCCAGCGGCGCATGCTGGAACTGCACGGCGGCAGCACCGAACGGCTGGAGATCGCGCCGAATCTCTGGGCGGGCGTCGGCCTGGTCCGCGGCGGCGCGGGCACCGCACTGGTCGGCTCGCATGCCGAAGTCGCCGAACGGCTGGCCGAATACGCGCGCCTGGGCATCACCCACTTCATCCTCTCCGGCTATCCGCACTTGGAAGAGGCGTACTGGTTCGGCGAAGGCGTGCTGCCGATCCTGGAGCGCAAAGGCCTGTGGCGGCATCCCAACCGCACCGAGCACATCGCCGCCGCCACGCCCTTCGCGACGTCATCCGGCAGCTGAGCGCAACACCCCAGTTATTCCCACGCGCTGCTACGCGGCGAGAATGGTCTATCTGTCCGGCACACCGGCCGCGACCGACGGACCGTTCCTGAGGGAGTCATGACCACCGCATCAGCCCGGCGATGGCGCCGCCGCCTGCCCGACACCGCGACCGAAGCGGGCGCGCCCACGCTGGCGCGCAGGCTCGGTCGGCTCGATCTCACCGCCATGGGCGTCGGCACCATCGTCGGCGCGGGGATCTTCGTAATCACCGGCGTGGCGGCAGCGGAGAAGGCCGGGCCCGCCATCATGCTGTCGTTCGCGTTGGCCGGAACGGTGTGCGTGCTGGTGGCGCTGTGCTACAGCGAACTCGCGGCGATGGTGCCGGTCTCCGGCAGCGCCTACACCTATACCTACGCGACCCTCGGCGAAGCACCGGCGTTCCTGGTCGGCTGGAACCTGCTGCTGGAGTTCGTCATCGCGGGCGCCGCGGTGGCGATCGGCTGGTCCGCGACCACGGTGTCCGCGCTCGATTCACTGTTCGGCATCACCGTCCCGCACGCACTCGTCGCGGGGCCCGGAGAGGGCGGCGTGGTGAACCTGCCCGCCGTACTGATCGTCGCCGCCGTCGTCGCGGTGCTGGTGGGTGAGGTGACGTTCACCGCCCGCATCACCAAGGCGCTGGTCCTGGTGACCATCGGTGTGCTGGTGCTGGTGATCGCCGTAGGCACCCCGCACGTGAGCGTGGACAACTGGACCCCGTTCGCGCCGTTCGGGCTCGGTGGGATCATCGGCGGCGCCGCGATCGCGTTCTTCGCCTTCCTCGGTTTCGACGTGGTCGCCGCGTCGGCGGAGGAGGCGCGCAACCCTCGGCGCGACGTACCCTTCGCCATCATCGGCACGGTGCTCATCGCCACCGTGCTCTATGCGCTGGTCAGCGCGGTGCTCACCGGCATGGTGCCGTTCGTGACGCTGAACAACAGCGCACCGATCGCCGCCGCGTTCGGCGCGGTGCGCATCGGCTGGATCGGCGACGTCATCGTGATCGCCTCGATCATCGCGCTCACCAAGGGTTTGCTGCTGATCGTGTACGCGCAGGTGCGGTTGATGTTCGCGATGTGCCGCGACCGGCTGCTGCCCTACTCCCTCGCGGCCACCGGCAAACGTGCCACTCCAGTGCGGCTGACGTTGCTGCTGGGAGCGCTCGGCGCGGTCATCGCGGGACTGCTGCCGATCGACATCGTGGTGGAACTGGTGAACATCGGCGCGCTGTCGGCGTTCGCGGTGGTGTGCGTGGGCGTGCTGGTGCTGCGCCGGGTGGAGCCCGAGCGCGAACGCCCGTTCCGCACCCCTCTGGTGCCCGTGGTTCCGGTGCTCGCGCTGGTCGGGTGCCTGCTGCTTGCGACCACGCTGGATGCGCTGACCTGGGTGCGGTTCGGCGTGTGGGTGCTGGTCGGCATCGCGGTCTACCTCGGATACGGACGCAAGCGCTCCACCCTCGCCGAGCCGCGGCTGGACGCCGCCCCGCCGACGGGATCCTGACTCGGCGATACACCTGACGCCGATTTGCACTCGCTGCCGAAACATTCTGCGGCACAATCTTTTATCCGGCATCGAGTGCATCGGCGGTTCCACGTGGATCACGACGGGCACCGCCACCAGGCGACACGCTCCGGACGATCCCACCACTCGCGCGGCCGAGTTGTGAATCACAACATCCGGACCGGCACGCCGCGGCATGGGCGATTAGGGTCGGTCAGGTGACCTGGACCGTGGGCTTCGACCTCGACATGACGCTGATCGACTCGCGGCCGGGCGTCGCGCGGGCCATCGACCTGCTCGGCATCGAATTCGATCTGCCGCTGAACGGGACGACCTTCGCCGATCGGCTCGGCCCGCCGCTGGCCACCTTGCTCGTCGAAGCGGGCGCACCCGAGGATCTCGTCCCGGCCCTGGTGACCCGCTACCGCGCGCTCTATCCGACGATCGTGTCGAGCATTCCCCCCATGCCCGGCGCGCAAGCCGCACTGGCGGCCGTCGAGGCACGTGACGGACGAGTGGTCGTCGTCACCGGCAAGCACGCCCCGCTCGCACAGCTGCACCTCGCCGAACTCGGTTGGCGCGTCGATCATCTCGCGGGCGACCTCTGGTCGGCAGGCAAGGCGGCGACGCTGCGCGAACAGGGAGCGAATCTGTTCGTCGGCGACCACGTCGGCGACATGAACGGCGCGCGCGCCGCGGACGTCTTCGCGGTCGGCGTCAGCACCGGGCCGTGCTCGGCCGACGAACTGCGCGCGGCGGGCGCGGACGTGGTGCTTGCCGACCTCACCGAGTTCCCCGCCTGGCTCGCGACGGAATTCGGAGCGGTCACCGCTTAACCCACCTCCGATCACGGCTCCTCCCCTTCGGGACTGCTCGCGCGGTCGCCACGGCCATGTGCGACGGGCCGATAGCGGCACGAGGCATTCGCGGGTGAAACGACGGCCTGCCCAGCCTTCCGCGAACGCTCCACGCCGAAAACTTGCGGTGCAAGTTTTTTCTTCGCTAGCCTACCGCGCATGAACCTCGAACTGTCCGGCGAGCAGACGGCGGCGCGACAGCTGGCGGCCGATTTCGTCGACCGGGAGATCGCGCCGCACGCCACCCGGTGGGATCGCGACGAACAGGTGGACCGGTCGATCGTCGCCCGGCTCGGCGAACTGGGCTTCCTCGGGCTCACCATCCCCGAGCAGTACGGCGGCAGCGCGGGCGACCACCTCACGTACTGCCTGGTCCTGGAGGAATTAGGGCGCGGCGACTCCTCCGTGCGCGGCATCGTCTCGGTGTCGCTCGGCTTGGTCGCGAAGTCGATTCACCACTTCGGCACCGAGGAGCAGAAGCAGGCCTGGCTCACGCGACTGGTCGCCGGCGAGGCGCTCGGCTGTTTCGCGCTCACCGAGCCCGGTACCGGATCCGACGCCGCCCAGTTGCGCACCCGCGCGGTGCGCGACGGCTCGGACTGGGTGCTGTCGGGCACGAAGATGTTCATCACCAACGGCACGTGGGCCGATGTGGCGCTGGTGTTCGCGCGTACCGGCGGCGAAGGGCATCGGGGCATCAGCGCGTTCCTGGTCCCGACCGACTCCCCCGGCTTCACCGCGCGGGAGATCCACGGCAAGCTCGGGCTGCGCGGACAGGCCACCGCCGAACTCGTGCTCGACAGGGTGCGCGTCCCCGACAGCGCCCGCCTGCACGCCGAGGGCAAAGGCTTCACGGTGGCGATGGCGGCGCTGGCCAAGGGCCGCATGTCGGTCGCGGCCGGTTGCGTCGGGCTGGCCCAGGCGTGCTTGGACGCCGCCGTCGGCTACGCCACCCAGCGGGAACAGTTCGGCAAGCCGATCGCGGCCCACCAGCTGGTGCAGGAGCTGCTCGCCGACATCGCGCTGGACGTCGACGCGGCGCGGCTGCTGGTGTGGCGGGTCGCCGATCTCGTCGACCGCGGCGAGGAATTCGCCCTGGCGTCCTCCAAGGCGAAGCTGTTCGCTTCCGAGGCCGCGGTCCGTGCGGCCGATCGCGCGGTGCAGGTGTTCGGCGGCTACGGGTACATCGACGAGTTCCCCGTCGGCAAGTATCTGCGCGACGCCAAGGTGATGACCCTCTACGAGGGCACGAGCCAGATCCAGAAACTGCTCATCGGCCGCGCACTGACCGGCGTCGCCGCGTTCTGACAGGAGTACATCCGATGCACCGCTTCACCGACCGGGTCGCCGTTGTCACCGGCGCGGCTCAGGGCATCGGCGCGGCCACCGCGCTGCGCCTCGCCGCCGAGGGCGCCGCCGTGGCCGTACTCGACCGCGAAGAGCCCGGCGAGACCGCCGCGCGGATCACCGCGGCGGGCGGCGTGGCGCGCGGTTACGTCTGCGACGTCACCGACCGCGCGTCGGTGCAGAACGTATTCGACCGTGTCGCAACCGATCTGGGCAGTCCGCAGATCTTGGTGAACAACGCGGGGATCACGCGCGACGACCTGTTCTTCCGCCTGACCGAGGAAGACTGGAACGCGGTACTCGCGGTCAATCTGACCGGCGCCTACCACTGTGCGCAGATAGCGCAGACGTTCATGGTGGCCCAGCGATACGGCCGGATCGTGTCGCTGTCGAGCCGGTCGGCGCTCGGCAATCGCGGCCAGGCCAACTACGCCGCCGCCAAGGCGGGCATCCAGGGACTGACCGCGACGCTCGCTCTCGAACTCGGGCCCTACAACATCACGGTGAACGCGGTGGCGCCCGGCTATATCGCCACCGCCATGACCGCCGCCACCGCGAACCGGGTCGGCGTGACGGCCGAAGACCATCAGAAAGCCGCCGCGGACCGTACGCCGCTGGGCCGGGTGGGACAGCCCGACGAAGTCGCGGCGGTCATCGCGTTCCTCGCCAGCGACGAGGCGAGCTACGTCAGCGGCCAGACGCTGTATGTCAACGGAGGCGCCCGCTGACTTGCGCAGGCCCGGTCCGAGGCACCCATCGGCCCGCACCGTCCGGACTTCGCGTCGATAGCCGGTCCCGTCGTCGGCTCACCACGGGACCGGCCCGGTGCGGTCGAAGAACCCGCCGGTGGGTCCGTCCGGCGGGAGCGTCGCCAGCCGCACGATCGCGTCGGTCCCTTCGGTGACGGTCTGGAAGCCGGAGTGACCGTTCAGGTCCGTCGCGGTGTAGCCGGGGTCGGCCGCGTTGACCTGGATGCCAGGAAGCGCGCGGGCGTACTGCGAGGTGATCATGTTCAGCGCCGTCTTCGACGCCGGATACGGCAGGCCGAGCAACGTGGATTCGATCCGGGCCGGGTCGGAGGTTCGCGCCAGTGAACCGATACCACTGGACACCATCACGATCCGCGGCTGCTCGGCGGCACGCAGCAGCGGCAGGAACGCGTTCGTCACCTGCACCGGACCGAAGACATTGGTTTCGAACACCGCGCGCATGTCCGCGGCCTCGACTTGATCCGGCAGCTTCCGGGTCCCTCCGATACCCGCGTTGTTGATCAGCACGTCCAGCCGCGCGGTGCGCTGCCGTAGCTGCTCGACCGCGGCCGCGATCGATGCGGCGGAGGTGACATCGAGCGGGATGAACTCGACCGGCGCCCCCGTCGCGGTCAGCTCCGCCGCAGCCGCCTCCCCCAGCTTCTCGTCCCGCGCGGCCAGGAACACCCGCCAGCCCAAATCCGCCAACCTGCGGACGGTTTCGCGTCCCAAGCCCTTGTTCGCCCCGGTCACCAGGGCCGTAGTCGTATCGTTCACGGATGCCAGCGTCACGTGTCCAAGCAACCGCGCACCAGGGCTGCCAACTCCTGGGAGCAGCGCTCCCACCCCGGCGTCGACCGGCTGCGGCATGATCGGGATGTGGATCGAACCGAGCTGGCCGCGTTGCTCCGGCAGGCGCGCGAGCGAGTGCGTCCGGTGGACGTCGGGCTGCCCGCGGGCTCGCGCAGGCAGGTGCCGGGACTGCGGCGCGAGGAGGTCGCCCAGCTCGCTGGCGTCAGCGTGGACTACGTGGTGCGGCTGGAACAGGGGCGCGGTCCCCGTCCGTCCAGCTCGGTGCTGGCCGCGCTGGCCCGCGCGTTGCGGCTCAACGACGAGGACCGCACGCTGCTGTTCCAGCTCGCGGGCGCGGCGCCTCCGCAGGAGGGCCGCATCGACATGGTGGTGCGGCCCAGCGTCTTGCGTCTGCTGGACCGGATGGCAGATCTGCCCGCGCTGGTGCTGTCGGCGAAAGCCGATCTGCTGGCCTGGAATCCGATGGCGACCGCGCTGCTCGGCGATTTCTCCGTGTGGCCGCCCGCCCAGCGCAACATCATCTGGCAGCGTTTCCTCGGCACCGAACCCGGGCGGGTGATGATGACACCCGCCGAGGCCGACAATGCCGCGGCGTTCTCGGTCGCCAGCCTGCGCAGCGCCCGCGCGCGCTACCCCGACGATCCCGGCCTCCTACGCCTGGTCTCCGAACTGCGCGCCCGCAGTCCACGATTCGAGCAACTGTGGAACGCACGGCGGTCGGGGCAGTGGCGCAGCGCGACCAAGACGATCGATCACCCGGACCTGGGCTCGTTGCGGCTGGACTGCGACACCCTGCTCGTGCCGGACACCGACCAAGCCGTCGTCGTCTATTCGGCGGCGCCCGGCAGCCGGGAAGCGTCGGCCCTGGAGTTGCTCCGGGTGACCGGTGCCCAGCGGTTCACGGTGACGGAGCCCAACGGCTAGCCACCGCCTTACGATGACAGCGTGCGCGACGATCCCTACTGGAATCACAACACCCGCTACCACTCCTGGCTGTTGAAGCAGGTGCCACTCTCCGCGCGCACCGCCCTCGACATCGGCTGCGGGGACGGGCTGCTGGCGGGCAAACTGGCCGGACGCGGGCTGGCGGTCACCGGGATCGACGTCGACCCGGACATCATCGCCGCAGCCCCCGCCACGACGGGCGTGTCGCTCGAACAGGCCGACTTCCTCGACTACGCGGGCTCTTTCGATGTCGTCACCACCGTGGCCACGCTGCATCATGTTTCGCTGCGGGCGGGGCTCACGGCACTGCGCGACCTGGTCGCGCCCGGCCGCGTGCTCGCCGTGGTCGGGTTGTGGAAGATGACGCCGCGCACGGACTTCCACTACTTCCCAGTGGTGCCGCTCATCCGGGCGATGGACCTCGCGCACCGCGTCTCCTGGCCGAGTGCGCGAACGCGCGACCCCGTGGACGGATACGCCGAGATCCGCTCCGCCGCAGCGGAACTCCTGCCCGGAGCGCGCATGCGGCGGCGGCTCATGTGGCGCTACACACTGCTGTGGCACAAACCCGCGTGATCGTCCATCGCGAGGACGCACCCCGCTAGAGTCGTGGGCATGCCGCCGCTTCGGGAGCACAGACCGCGAAAGGCCATCCGCACGCTGCCCGACCACGCCGTGCCGACGCCGCCGCTACTACCCGGCGAGGAGGTGGACGTACGGCACGCAGGCGCGGCGTGACCACCCGCGCACTCGGCGGAGTCGTCTTCGACGCCGCCGCCGTCGTCGCGTTCGCCAACCGCGCCAACTACGCCCAAGCGGTCGTCTGGGCGACGGTCGACGCGGGAAACACCATCGTCGTTCCGAGCACCGTTCTCGCGGCGGCGCGCACGCACATTCCGGCCGATCGGCTCGACATCCTGGCCGTGCTGGTCGGCCTGCCGCACACCGTCGTCCCATCGTTCGACCGCACCGTGAGCCCGCCGCTCACTCCACTCGGCGGCGCGGCCCCCGCCGACGCCCTCGTCGCCGCGGGCCATGTCACCCGCGAGGCGGTCGCCCGCACCTGGCCCTGCCTGACCAGCCGCCCGAGACGGCTCAGGCAGATCGATCCGCGCGTCATCATCGATCCACTGCCGTGACTCGCGTCCGGCGGATCAGCGCAGCAACGCGATGACCGGGGCGAACTTCTCCATGCTGTCCTCGAGGACGGTGATGTAGGTGATGCCGTAGCGATCGCGCCGATCGCGCAGGCGGTCGGCCATCTCCTCGGGAGTGCCCATGAGCAGGATCGGATGTTCCTCCGGGGAGTCGGCGACGTCGGGCGGCAGCGCCGGACCGAAGACCTCCAGCACGCTCGCGCGCTCCTCGGGCGGCACCACCCGCTGCACGAGGATGTTGAACTCGACCTTGTCCAGCCGCGGACCGAGCAGATCCCGCACATAGACGACGCGCTCCTCGATCTCGTCGAGCCCGGCCATCTGCAGTGGCCCGCCATTGCGCGCGGCCGCCGCGCCCGTGAAGGCGATGATGTCGGCGTGCCGCGCGGCGACGGCGAGCAAGCGATCACCCCATCCGCCGATGAGCACGGGCGGTCCCGACGGCTGTGCGGGTTGCGGCTGATACTCCGGATCGGCGAACAGGCCGCGCAATGTGACCACCGTCTGTTCCAGGTGCTCGACGCGCTTGCTCCCGCTTTCGAAGGGGATGCCCGCGGCCTCGAATTCCGCCTGCACGTAGCCAGCGCCGAGCCCGAGTTCGACCCGCCCGTCGGTGAACTGGTCGGCACCGGCCACGTCGCGGGCCAGCAGGACGGGGTTGTAGAACGCGGTGTTGAGCACGAAGGTGTTCAACCGCACCCGCTCGGTCGCCTCGGCGGCCAGGATCATCGCGGGGAACGGCGCGGGCAGGCCGAGATGGTCGGCGACACCCACCACGTCGAAGCCGAGTTCCTCTGCTCGACGGCACTTTTCGATCCAATTCGACCTGGACTCGGGGACCACCATGTTGACACCGAACCGGAAGGGGCGCTGCGCAGTCACGTGTCCTGTCTAGCGAACCGGGCCGGACCGCCGTACTTCGGGGCCGATTCAGCACTGGGCGAGCGCACCCGCGGCCACCACGATGCCGAGCAGCGCGACGACAGCGGCGACCACCGGTACCGGCCTGCGCAGCGCCCGACGGACCGGGCCGGGAGCGTTGCGCGCTGCGGCGTTCGCGCGCGGGGATCGACGGGCGAACCAGCGCCGCGTCATGGCGACCGTGGTGATGATCAACGTCGCGATCAGCATGCCCGCCCCCTCAGACGCGTACGGCGCGCGGCGCGACCGCCCGGGAGGTGGACTTGCCTCGCGGTGGTTCGACGATCCCGTGCTGCAGCAAGCTTTCGGCGGTGTCCAGCACGGTTTCCCGTACCGGGCGCATGGTCCAGCCGAGTTCGCGCCGGGCTTTCTCGGCGCTGAGCGACTCGGTGCGCCCCAGGGCCGGCAGGGTCAGCCGGACGCCCTTGTCGAAGATCGCTACGCCGCGCACCAGCCAATTCGGCAACTGTCTGGTCGGCACCCGGAATCCGCGCGGCCCGAATTCCTCGGTGAGGATGCGCGCCATTTCCCCCATCCACAGGTGCTCGCCCGCGCAGATATAGCGGTTGCCTGCGGCCTCCGGTGTTTCCAGCGCGAGCCGATGCGCCACGGCGAGATCGCGCACGTCGACCGGCGCCCAGCCGACGCGGGGCGTGCCGGGCACGTCCCCGGCGAGCAGTCTCCGTATGGGCTCGTGCGAGGTGCTCGTCGTGGTGGACAGCACCGGCCCCAGCACCATTCCCGGGTTGACGACGACCAGTTCGAATCGCTCGCCCGCCGGAAGCCGTGCGACGAAATCCCAGGCCGCCCGCTCGGCCAGCGTCTTGCTCTTCTGATAGGCCGGGCTGCGCTCGACCACCGTCCAGTCGGCCTCGGTGCGCAGAACGTCCTGGGTGTGCCCGGCGACGATCGCCGCGATCGAGGAGGTGAGCACCACCCGGCGGACGGTGCCCGCGGCGGCGCAGGCGCGCAGCACGCGCAGCGTTCCTTCGACCGCCGTGTCGATGAGTTCTCGCTCGTCGTCGGGCGGGGTGGTGGGGAACGGCGAGGCGACGTGCAGCACCGCGGCGCTACCCGCGACGGCGGCTGCCCAGCCGTCGTCGCCGTTCAGGTCGGCTTGCGCGAACTCCAGTTCGCCCCCGGTTCGCCGGGCCAGTTCGACCAGGTGTGCCCGTTTGCCGGTGTCGGCGAGGTCGCGAACCGTCGCGCGCACGGCGTAGCCATGCTCCAGCAATTCGGCGATGACGTGACCGGCGACGAAACCCGTTGCGCCGGTGACCGATACCCGTGTGCTCATTTCTTCATCCGTCTCGTGAAGTGGTTGCGCCGCACTCATCTGAGCGCCGCTCAGATAATCTAAGCACCGCATAGTTAGGTTGTCCAGGACACGTCGCATACGCTCGGACGGTGACGCGGACCAGTTACCACCACGGCGCCCTGCGCGACGCGCTGCTGGCCGCCTGCCTGCGTTTGATCGAAACCGAAGGGCTCGCCGCGGTCAGCCTGCGCCGGGTGGCTCGCGAGGCAGGCGTGAGCACCGCGGCGCCGTACCACCACTTCCCCGACCGAGCCGCGCTGCTGGCAACACTGTCCACCCAGGGTTTCCAGATGCTCGGAGCGCAACTGGCGGCCGCCCGCGCCGAGGCGGAAACGCCCATGGCCGCCCTGACCGCGCTGGCGAACACCTATGTGCGGTTCTCCCGTGAGCAACCGGCCTACTTCCGCCTGATGTTCCGGCCCGAACTCTCCCAGCCCGACAAGCATCCCGACACCATGGCCGCCGGCGACGCGGCTTTCGGAGTGCTGGCCGACGCGATCACGGAGTGCGTTCGCGCGGGCGCGCTGCCCGCCGACAAAGCCGACACACTGGCCGTCATGTTCTGGGGACTCGGCCACGGCCTGGCCTCGCTGTGGCTGGACGGACAGCTGGAGAAGCGCGCGGGACAGTTCGGCACCACCGGCTCGGCGTTGGTGGACGACGTGATGCGGACCTTCGCGACATTGATCGAACCCGGCGCGCCGCCGCTGCCCTAGAGTGAACGCCAGACGTTTGCTCCTCCGATGCTCCCCACACCGATCCGAGAGGACGACACGGATGACCGCGCAGCTGGATCCGACGGTGCAGGAGTTCGTCGACGCGCTCAACGCCAATGATCAAGACCGGTTCTACGCGGTGCTCACCGACGACGCCACCATGTCCGACGACGGTGTGGAGCGCAACCTCGCCCAGTGGACCGAAGCGGAGATCTTCGACAGCAATGCCCGCATGCAAGTCGAGTCGGTCGGCGACGACGGCACCGAACTGGTCGCCGACTACACCAATACACGCTGGGGCTCGATGCGAACCACCTGGCGATTCGTCCTGCGCGAAGGCAAGGTGAGCCGTTTCGAGACCGGGCAGGCGTGAATGCCCTTGCCAGTTTGCCGTCCGCGTTGACATCCTGACCTTCGTGTTCGTCGCGCCGCGTTACGGTACGGGTTCCCTGGCCGACCTGTTCCCCTCCGTCCTCGCCGGTCTCGGCGTGCCCGGCGAGGCGGACCGCCTCGGGCTGGAGCTCGACGCCGACCAGGTCTGCGTCCTGCTGGTGGACGGGCTCGGCTACCACGATCTGGTCGCGAATCCCGCTGCGGCGCCCTTCCTGTCCGGTCTCGCGCCGACCTCGCTCACGGCCGGTTTCCCGACGACGACGGCCACCAGCCTGGCCTCGCTCGGCGTGGGTGTTCCTCCCGGCGAGCACGGCATCGTCGGCTATCTGTTCCACGTCCCCGGCTACGACTCGCTGTTCACTCCGCTGTCCTGGCGGCTGCACGGCGTACCGAAGTCCGATCTGCGGAAGGAACTCGTTCCGACGGAATTCCAGCCGCGCACAACGGTTTTCCAGCGCGCCGCCGCCGACGGCATCGCCGTCGCCCAGGTGTCACCGCGCGATCAGGCGGGATCGGGACTGACCGAGGCGGTTCTGCGCGGCTGCGAGTTCCGTCCCCAGCTGTCGTTCGGCGATCTCGTCGCCAATGTGAGCGAGGCGCTGCGCGCCGGTCCACGCTCGCTGGTCTACACCTACCACGGCGATCTCGACCTCACCGGACACGTGCGCGGACCCGCCTCGCGATCCTGGGAGTTGGAACTCGCGCATGCCGACCGGCTCGCCGCCGCGCTCGCCGAGGAGTTGCCCGCCGGAGCGGCGCTGCTGGTGACCGCCGATCACGGCATGGTGCTGCTGGACGACCGTATCGATTTCGACACCACTCCCGTGTTGCAAGAGGGTGTCCGGGCACTCGGCGGTGAAGCCCGCGCCCGGCACGTCTACACCGAGCCGGGCGCCGAACCCGATGTCGCGGCAGCCTGGCAGGCTACTCTCGGCGCGGACTTCGAGGTGCTCGGCAAAGCGGAAGCCGTGAGCCGA
The DNA here is from genome assembly GCF_053604885.1 of Nocardia sp. NPDC003999. NCBI lineage: Bacteria > Bacillati > Actinomycetota > Actinomycetes > Mycobacteriales > Nocardiaceae > Nocardia > Nocardia sp. NPDC003999. The sequence goes on along the minus strand of NZ_JBSGIB010000025.1, from coordinate 1,336 downwards.
GGCTGGTTCGGGCCCACCGTGGACCCCGCGATCGCCCAGCGCATCGGCGATCTGGTCGTGGTCGCCCACGGGCGGCGCGGCGTCATCCGGACCGGCGCGGAACCGCTGCAGTCCCGGCTGGTCGGTCACCACGGTTCGCTCACCCCCGCGGAGATCGACATCCCGCTGTGCGTCTTTCGCGCCTAGGGAGTGTTTCGAAGTGGGGAGGGCGGGCTGTTCGGCCCCGTCCTCACCCGTGTCGCAGCCACTGATTGATCGCAGCGATATGGATCGTCGCCAGATAGCGGACAGCGAGCTTGTCGTAGCGTGTGGCCACCGCCCGATGCTGTTTGAGCTGGTTGATGCCACGTTCGACAGCGTTACGGTCGCGGTAGACGACCGGATCGAACACCGGCGGCCTGCCACCGGCCGAGCCGCGGTTGCGGCGATGGCCGGCCTGGTCGGCTGGAATCGGGATCGTCACCCGGATCCCGTGCCGACGCAGCCATTCCCGATTTCCTCGACTGGAATACGCCTTGTCGGCCAGCACCCGAACCGGTCGTGATCGTGGCCGGCCACCACCAGTCTTGGGCACCTCGATGCCGTCGAGGACCGCCGTGAACTGGGGACTGTCACCGGCCTGGCCCGGGGTGATCAGCAGCGACAGCACCCGGCAGCCCTGTTCGCAAGCCAGATGCAACTTCGTCGACCATCCGCCCCGCGACCGGCCAAGCCCGTGATCGTCGGGTTCGCGGACCACCCCTCCGGGCGGCTCGGCCTGCCCGTCACCATCGCGGCGAGCCCCGGCGGCATGCTGGTGGGCCCGCAGAATCGTCGAGTCCACGCTCACCTGCCACACGATCCGGTTTGCCGCGTCGGCGAACGCCTGCAGCAACTTCAGGATCAACACCCACACTCCGGCGCGCTGCCAGCGCCGGAACAGCCCATACACCGCCAGCCACGACCCATACACCGCCGGGACGTCACGCCACGGTGATCCGACTCGGGTCCGCCACCGGATCCCATCGATGAGCTGCCGTTTCGTCCACTGAGGCGGTCGTCCCGCCTTCTTGTTCCGGGGCAGCAACGGCTCCAACCGGGCCCACTGGGCATCGGTCAGGTCCGCGCGCCCCGCCACCACCGCTACGCTGGCCACGAGGTCTCCGGTATTCAAGGTTCTTCTTCGACAGCTGAACCAACTACCGGAGACCTCACCTACATGCCAACGCGGACAACAGATGCCGCTGAACACGTTGATGGGGTGGCACCGCAGGGCGGTGCCACCCCATCAACTACTTCGAAACACCCCCTAGCCGCGGGGCCACTGCAACAGGCCACCGCCCAGCACCACAACAAA
>NZ_JBSGIB010000024.1:0-101684 GCF_053604885.1 Nocardia sp. NPDC003999 | reverse complement strand
CCGACCACAAACCCTACCGACCACCACGAACACCCCTCGAACACACCATCACCCAAGCATTCACCGACATACTCCACACCAACACCATCGGACTCAACGACTCCTTCTTCACCCTGGGCGGCGACAGCATCATGTCGATCCAGTTGGTCAATCGAGCCAGGGCGGCGGGTGTGGTGTTCACCCCGCGCGACGTGTTCGACCGCAAGACGGTCGCCGGGCTGGCCGAGGTCGCCGTCCGCGGCGGCACCGCGGCGACCGCGCTTGCGGCCGAACTGCCCGGCGGAGGCGTGGGGCCGGTGCCGGTCACGCCGATCGTCCGGTGGCTGCTCGAGCGGGCCGGGTCTGGGTTCGGCCGCTTCTCGCAGGCGGTGTTGCTCGGACTGCCGCCGGGGATCGACCGGCAGCAGCTGGTGGGCACGGTGCAGGCGGTACTCGATCGGCACGACATGCTGCGCGCGCGGCTGCGCCCGACCGACGACGGAAGTTGGGCGTGGGAAGCCTTGCCCGCCGGGGCGATTCGAGCCGAGGACGTCATCCGTCGGGTGGCGATGCCGGAAGCCCCGGGAAGCGCCGAGTTCCGTGCTTCTGTGGCGGCGGAGTTGGACGCCGCCGCGGACCGGCTCGATCCGGGCGCCGGGGTCGTGCTGCAGGTGGTCTGGTTCGACCCGGTAGCCACGACGGAGCCGGGCCGGGCGCTGGTGGTGGCGCACCATACGGCCGTCGACGGAGTGTCCTGGCGGGTGCTGGTGCCGGATCTCGCGATCGCGTGGGCGCGGATCGAGTCCGGCGAACCACCTGAGCTGGCCCCGGTCGGGACGTCCATGCGCAGGTGGGCCCACGGGCTGGTCGAATCGGCCGGAAGCGCCGAGCGGCGCGCCGAATTCGGATTCTGGAAAGCGATGGCCGCCGGAGACGATCCGGTGATCGGATCCCGCTCCCTCGACCCCGCGATCGATGTCGCCGCCACTGCCCGCACGGTCGAGATCGATGTTCCCCCCGAGGTGACCGAGGCGTTGTTGACCACCGTGCCCGCGGCATTCCACGGCGAGGTGAGCGACGGGCTGCTGGCCGCGCTGGCGGTAGCGGTGACGAAGTGGCGGCGCGAGCGCGACACGGTAGCGTCCGGCGATCTCGCGGACGTCGTGATCGGTTTGGAAGGGCACGGCCGCGAGGAGCGCGCGGTCCCCGGCGCGGATCTGGCGCGGACGGTGGGCTGGTTCACCACGAGTTTCCCGATGCGCCTCGACCTCTCCGGCATCGATGTCGACGACGCGACCGCGGGCGGGCCCGCGCTGGGGGCAGCGGTCAAGTCGGTGAAGGAACAGTTGCGCAAGGTCCCGGACCACGGGATCGGCTACGGCTTGCTGCGGTATCTCAACACCGATACCGGACCGGAACTCGAGAGCATGCCGACACCGCAGATCGGATTCAACTACCTCGGCCGCGTCGCCACGAAGGTGCCCGGAGGAGCGCCGTCGGCCGGATGGCTACCGGTGGACGACGGCGGGGACCTCTCGGGCGCCGAGTTCACCGGTGCGCTCGATCCGGACCTGCCGATGTCGGCGGTGCTCGACATCAACGCCCTCGTCCTGGACGACGGCGACCGGCGGCGGCTGCGGGCGAGGTGGTCGTATCCGGCCGGGGTGCTCACCGCCGACCAGGTGCACGAGGTGGCGGAGTCGTGGCGCCGGGTACTGACCGCGTTGGCGGCATACAGCCGCCGCGCCGGGACCGGCGGACGGACGCCGTCGGATCTGGACCTCGTCGATCTCACCCAGTCCGATATCGAGCGGCTCGAGACCGGATATCCGGCGCTGAGCGATGTCTGGCCGTTGACTCCGTTGCAGGAGGGATTGCTGTTCCATGCGGTGTTCGCCGAGGAGTCGGTGGACGCCTATGTGGTCCAGCTGGTCCTCGAACTGGGTGGGCGAGTCGATGCGCAGCGGCTGCGCCGAGCCGGGCAGGCGCTGCTGAACCGGCATGCGAATCTGCGCGCGGCGTTCGTCACCGACACCGGGCCGGTGCAGGTGGTCGACGAAGACGTCGAGGCGCCATGGACGGAGCTGGACCTGTCCGGGCTGGACGACGGGGAACGGGATCGAGAGTGGACTCGGTTGATGGCCGAGGACCGCGCGACCCGGTTCGACCCGTCGCGCGCCCCACTGCTGCGCTGGATGCTGGTCACCATCGGGCCGGAGCGCTTCCGGCTGGTGCTGACCAACCATCACCTGCTGCTGGACGGCTGGTCGATGCCGCTGCTCCTGAGGGAGTTGCTGGTGCTCTACGCCACCGACGGCGACGACGCGATGCTCCCTCGTGTCCGGCCCTATCGGGACTTCTTGGCGTGGCTGGTGCGGCAGGACCCGACCGCTTCGCTCGACGCCTGGGCCCGTGCGTTCGACGGCGCCGACGAGCCGACTCTGATGGCTCCGTCCGACCCCCGCCGCCGCTACACCGAATCACGAGATGTCCTCGGCGAATTGACCGAGGAACAGACCGCGGACTTGACGAACCTGGCGCGGGCGCGCGGAGTCACCCTCAACACCGTGGTCCAGATGGCCTGGGCGATTGTATTGGGCGCCTTGACATCCCGGACGGATGTCACCTTCGGCACCACTGTCTCCGGACGGCCTCCGCAACTTTCGGACGTCGAATCGATGATCGGGCTGTTCGTCAACACGCTGCCGGTGCGTGTCCGGCTCGACCGCACCGAGAGTTTGGGGCAGCTGCTCGACCGGATCCAGGCCGAACAAGCCGCGCTGCTCGATCACCACTACGTGGGCCTGACCGACATCGAACGGGTGGCCGGGCCGGGAGCGGTGTTCGACACGATGACGGTGTTCGAGTCCTATCCGGTCGATCGTGGCGGGCTCACCGCGGACACCGACATCGCGGGCATGCGGCTGCTCGATGTGAGCGGCACCGACGCGGCGCACTATCCGATCGGCGTTGTCGCCCAGGTCGACACGCGATTGCGTCTCCACATCAAGTACCTGCCCGATCTCTTCGACCACGACATGATGGACGCGACGCTGCGTCGAGTTCTGCGCGTGCTGGGCGCGGTCGCCACCGACCCGGATCTACCACTGTCCCGGCTGGATCTGCTGTCCTCCGCGGAATACCGCGAGTTGGCGCCCGTGTCGGGTCGTCCGACGGTGTCGGCGCAGGTCTTGCCGGATCTGCTGGCCGCGGCGGTGGCGAACGATCCGGGTGCGGTCGCGGCGGTGTGCGGCGATCGTCGGTGGACCTACGGTGAACTGGATGCGGAGTCGAATCGACTGGCACGCATGCTGATCGGCCTGGGAGCGGGGCCGGAGACGAGCGTCGCGGTCGGTTTGCCGCGGTCGGTCGAGTCGGTGCTGGCGGTCTGGGCCGTGGCGAAGTCCGGGGCGGCGTTCGCGCCGATGGACCCCGAGTATCCGGCCGGCCGCATCGCGTACATGCTCACCGATTCGGGTGTGGCGGTGGGGATCACGCTGTCGCGATGGCGGGATCGTTTCCCCGGATCGGTGCGATGGCTGGTGCTCGACGAACCGGCGGTCGAAGCGCAGCTGGCGGAATTCCCGGCAGCGCCGGTGCGCGACGAGGAGCGAACACGGCCGGTGCGGCCCGACCACGCGGCGTACGTGATCTACACGTCCGGGTCGACGGGAGAGCCGAAAGGCGTGGTGGTGTCGCACAAGGGGCTGGCGAATCTGGTGGATGATCAATGCACGCGTTTGGGTGTCGGGCCGGGCACGCGGGTGCTGCACGCCGCGTCTCCGAGTTTCGACGCGGCGGTACTCGAATACCTCTGGGCGTTCGCGACGGGCGGGCAACTGGTGATCGCGCCGCCGACTGTCTACGGCGGGGACGAGCTGGCGCAAATCTTGGCGCGGGAGCGGGTTTCGCACGCGGCGCTGACGCCGACGGCCTTGGCGACGGTCGATCCGGCCGGGCTCGGAGGCCTCGGGACGGTCGTGATCGGCGGCGAGGAGCCCCCACCGGAGTTGGTGTCGCGGTGGGCGCCGGGCCGCAGATTGTTCAACACTTACGGTCCTGCCGAGGCCACGATCCAGACCGATGCCGGGCGCCCGCTGGTGGCGGGTGAGGCCGTGACGACCGGCAGCCCGATCCGCGGGGTGCAGGAAATCGTGCTCGACACCTGGTTGCGGCCGGTACCGGTCGGAGTCGTCGGCGAGTTGTATCTGGCGGGTCCCGCTTTGGCGCGCGGCTATCGCAACCGGTTGGGCACGACCGCGTCTCGGTTCGTCGCCAATCCGTTCGCGGGGCCGGGGCAGCGCATGTACCGGACCGGTGACCTGGTGCGGTGGCTGCGGTCGCCGACCGGACATCTGACGCTGGACTACATGGGCCGGACGGATTCTCAGGTGAAGATCCGTGGTTTCCGGATCGAGCTCGGCGAGGTCGAATCGGCGCTGCTCGCGTACGCGGGTGTGGCGAACGCGGTGGCAGCCGTGCGCCGAGGCACGGTCACCGGCGACCGGTTGATCGGGTACGTGGTCCCCGAGTCCGGCGCCGAACTCGACACGGACGCGGTCCGCGAGTTCGCCGCGGAGCGGTTGGCCTCGCACATGGTGCCCGCGACCGTCGTGGTGATCGACGCGCTACCGAAGACGGCGAACGGCAAGCTGGACCGCACCGCTCTGCCCGAGCCGGACTTCACCCCCCGTGCCGGATCCCGGGCACCGGCCACCGAGGTCGAGACGACGCTGGCCGGACTGTTCGCGGAGGTACTCGGACTCGACGAGGTCGGGGCGGACGATTCGTTCTTCGCCATGGGCGGCGACAGCATCATGGCGATTCAGCTGGTCGCGCGCGCCAAGGCGGCGGATCTGCTGTTCTCAGCGCGCGATGTGTTCGAGCACGGAACGGTCGCCGAGCTGGCCCGGGTCGCCGTGCGCGACAGCACCGAGGCCACCGCCCTGCCCGCCGAACTGCCCGGCGGAGGCGTGGGACAGATACCGCTGACGCCGATCATGTGCTGGATGTTCGAACGCGGTGGCTTCGACCGTTTCAGCCAGTGGGCGATGCTCACGCTGCCTGCCGGTATCGACAGCGCCGGAATCGGCGCCACCGTCCAAGCGGTGCTCGAACGCCACGACATGCTGCGGGCGCGGCTACGCCCGGACCCCGCGCACGCGTCCGGCTGGGCGCTGCACGTATCGCCGACCGCCGCACCCGCCGCGGGGCTGATCCGGCGCGTGCCGGTAACCGCGGCGCCGGACAGCAGCGACTTCGCCGCGATCGCCGACGCCGAGGCGAACGCCGCGGCCGAGCGCCTCGACCCCGCGGCAGGTGTCGTGCTGCAACTGGTCAGGTTCGAGTGGGCGCGACAGCCGGGACGGCTGCTGATCGTCGCGCATCACCTGGTCGTCGACGGCGTTTCGTGGCGCATCCTGATTCCGGACCTCGCGATCGCGTGGGCGCAGATCAGCGCGGGGCAACCGCCGCGGCTCGCGCCTGTCGGTACCTCGATGCGACGCTGGGCGCATGCCCTGAACACCGCCGCCGCGCGCCGGGACGAACTCGACTGGTGGCGCTCCACACTCGACGCCGCGGACCCGCCGATCGGCGCACGCCCGATCGACCCGGCCGTGGACGTGCAGGCCACCGTCGCGACCGTCGAGGTGAAGCTGCCCATCGCGGCGACCCGCGCGGTGCTCACCACGCTGCCGGAGGCCTTCCGCAGCAACGTGGACGACGCGCTGATCGCGGGGCTCGCTCTGGCGCTGACCCGATGGCGGCGCGAGCACGGCGACACCGCGCCGGAAACGCTGCTCACCCTCGAAAGCCACGGCCGCCACGACACGGTGCTCCCGCACGCCGACCTCTCGCGCACCGTCGGATGGTTCACCACCACCTATCCGGTGCGACTCGACTTGTCCGGCATCGACATAGACGACGCGTTCGCCGCCGGACCCGCCGCCGGGGCTGTCGTCAAATCGGTCAAGGAGCGTTTGCGGCAGGTTCCCGATCACGGGATCGGCTACGGACTGCTGCGATACCTCGACGCCGATACCGCCCGCATCCTGCGTGCGCTGCCCGCGCCGCAGGTGAGCTTCAACTATATGGGCAGATACGACACCATTCCCGCCGCGTTGCGCGAGGCAGGGTGGATGCCCGCCGGAGGCGGCGGAGTCCAGAACCCCGGCGCGGCCGCCGCATCCGTGCTGGGAGTCAACGCGGTCGTCACCGACACCCCGGAAGGGCCGGCTCTCACCGCCGCCTGGGACTATCCGACCGGTCTGTTGACCTCCGACGAGGTCACCGGCCTCGCGGAACTGTGGCGCGACGCGGTGACCGCGCTGGCCGACTATGCGTCCCGGCCCGGCGCCGGCGGGTTCACCCCCTCCGACCTCGACCTCCTCGAGCTGAGCCAGGACACGATCGACCGGCTGGAGCGCCTGCACCCGGCCCTGGACGACATCTGGCCGCTCACGCCGCTGCAGACCGGGTTGCTGTTCCACGCTCAGCTCGCGGACGGCGCCCTCGACGCCTATATCGTGCAACTCTGCATGGAACTCGGCGGGCACGTCGACGCCGAGCGGCTGCGCCGCGCCGCGCAGGCGCTCGTCGGACGGCACCCCAACCTGCGGACCGCGTTCGTGCGCGACGGCGCGGGTGAAGCGGTCCAGGTCGTGCATAAGCACGTCGACGTGCCGTTCACCCTCATCGACTTGGCCGAGCACGACGATCCCGCCGCCACGCTGGATCAGCTCATGGCCGCCGACCGGCGCGCCAGCTTCGACGTGGCCGCGGCGCCGCTGCTGCGCATGACGTTGGTGCGCATCGCCCCCGAGCGATACCGGCTGGTGTGGAGCATGCATCACATCCTCATCGACGGCTGGTCCACGCCACTGCTCATCCGGGAGCTGCTGACCCTCTACGCCTGCAACGACGACGCCACGGCGCCCGCTCCGGGCCGTCCCTTCCGCGACTACCTGACGTGGCTGCACGCCCAAGACCGGAACGCGGCGGAAACCGCGTGGACGCGGGCACTCGACGGCGTGTCGGAGCCGACTCTGCTGGCGATCGCGGACCGCGGCCGCAGGCACACCACCGCCACGCGCGACGTACGAGTTCAGCTCGGCGAAGACCGCACCTCGGCGCTGGTCGCCACCGCCCACCGACAGGAGGTCACACTCAACACCCTCGTTCAGGCCGCCTGGGGAATCGTGCTGGCCAACGCGACCGGCCGCGACGACGTGGTGTTCGGCACCACCGTCTCCGGGCGCCCGCCCCAGATCTCCGGCATCGAATCGATGATCGGGCTGTTCATCAACACGGTGCCGGTGCGGGTCCGGTTGGACCACCGCGAAACCCTCGCCCAACTGGTGCGGCGAATCCGGACCGAACAAGCCGCGCTGCTCGACCATCACCACCTGGGCCTGGCCCAGATCCAGCAGATCGCCGGTCCTGGCGCGATGTTCGACACCGTGACGGCCTTCGAGTCCTACCCGATCGACTCGACCGGGTTGTCCGAAGACACCGACATCGCGGGAATGCGTGTCCTGGGCGTGCACGGACGCGATGCCGCGCACTACCCGCTCGGCCTGATCGTGCACCAGGACAACAGATTGCACCTGACCTTCAAATACTTGCCCGACCTGCTGACCCGGCAGCAGATCGACGCCATCGCCGACCGCGTGCTGCGCGTGCTCGACACCGTCGCGGACCACATCGACCTGCCGCTGACCCGGCTACAGCTGCTGTCGCAGGCCGAGCAGGCCGCGCTGGTGCCCGTTCGCGGGCCACACGGGGCGGTGATGTCGGTGCTGCCGCAGGTGCTGACCGCCGCGATGGAACCGGAGACCGAAGCGGTGGTCTGCGACGGCGCACGACTGTCCTACCGCGAACTCGACGAAACCTCGAACCGGTGGGCGCGGGTGTTGATCGACACCGGGATAGGACCGGAATCGTTCGTAGCCATAGCGCTACCTCGCTCCATCGACGCCATGATCGCCGTGTGGGCGGTCGCCAAGACCGGCGGCGCGTTCGTCCAGGTGGAACCCAGCCATCCGCGCGAACGCAGCACGACCATCCTGACGGATTCCGGTGCCATGGTCGGGCTTACTCGCGAGCCCTACCGAAATCAGTTGCCGGACATCATCGAATGGCTGACCGTCGACAGCACCTCCTTCGCCGCGACGTCGGCAGAAGTGTCCTCCGCGGCGATCAGCGATGCCGACCGAACAGCCCCACTACGACCACAGCACCCGGCCTACCTGGTCTACACCTCCGGCTCCACCGGAACCCCGAAGGGCGTCGTGGTCACACATACCGGGATAGCGAACCTGGCTGCGGATACGCGGCAACGGTTCGGCATCACTCCGTCCTCTCGGATACTGGCTGTCGCCTCGCCGAGCTTCGATGTCTCGATCCTCGAATGGATCAGCGCCGTCTGCGGCGGAGCCACGCTGATCCTCGCCCCCACACCGGTCGGCGCCGGGCTGTCCGAGCTGGTCCGGGCGGAACACGTCACCCATGCCGCGCTCACCCCGACGATGCTCGCCGCGATGAATCCCGACGGACTCGAAACCCTGGTCATCGGCGGTGAGCCGTGTCCGCCGGAGCTGGCGGCGCGGTGGACGCCGGGCCGCACGGTGCTCATCAGCTACGGGGCCACCGAGACCACGGTCGTGAGCTGCGCAGGCACTCCGCTGTCCACCACCGTCGACGGCCCGATCGCCATCGGCGGCCCGATCCGCGGATTCACCGCCGTCGTACTCGATCGCAAGCTCCGCCCCGTTCCGTTCGGAGTGGTCGGCGAACTCTATCTGTCCGGACCGGGCCTCGCCCGCGGCTACCACAAGCAACCCGCGACCACCGCGAGCCGATTCGTCCCCGCCCCGTACGGGCGGCCCGGGACGCGGATGTATCGCACAGGCGACCTGGTGGCGTGGACCGCCGACCGAAGACTGCAATACAAGGGCCGCAGCGACCTGCAGTTGAAGGTCCAGGGCAACCGCGTCGAACCCGGCGAGGTCGAATCCGCGCTGAGCGGCTATCCCGACATCGCCTATGCCGCGGTCACCGTGCACACCCGCCCCGACGGCACCGGCCAACTCACCGGCTACGTCGTACCGACGCCGCACACCACACCCGACACCGGCGCCATGACCACCTACCTCGCAACCCGCCTGCCCACCCACATGATCCCCACCGCCATCGTCGTCCTCGACCGGATCCCGCTCACCAGCACCGGCAAATTCGATTACAAAGCCCTGCCCGCGCCGGACCGCCCCCCGTTCCGCGCGCCGTCCACGCCGCTGGAGGCCACCGTCTGCGCGGCGTTCGCGCGAACGCTCCAGCTCGAACGAGCCGGTTGCGACGACGGTTTCTTCGCGCTCGGCGGCAATTCGCTCGCCGCGACCCAACTGGTGGCGCGACTGGAGGAGTCGACCGGGGTACCCGTGCCGATTCAGTGGGTCTTCAGCGACCCGACACCGGAATCGCTGGCCCGCCGCATCGAGGCTCGGCTGCGCGGGTTCGAGGAACCCGACCCTCATGACGCGCTCGCGGTGCTGCTCCCCCTGCGCGCGACCGGCGTCGAACCGCCACTGTTCTGCGTCCACCCGGCCATCGGTTTGGCTTGGGGTTTCAGCGGACTCGTGCAGCACCTCGGCTCGCAGCGACCCGTCCACGGGCTGCAATCCCCGGCGCTGACCGACCCCACCGCGCGGTTCGACACGCTCGACCAACTCGCCGCCCGCTACGTACAGGAGATCCGATCGGTCCAGCCGCACGGCCCCTATCACCTGCTCGGCTACTCGTTGGGCGGCACCATCGCGCACGCGATCGCCGTGCGACTTCGTCGCGAGGGCGAACCCGTCGCCACCTTGGCGATGATGGACACCCGCGTTGTCGACGCGGGCAGCGCGCAAGCTCCCCTGCCCACCCTCCGCGACATGGTCACCGAGTTCGGCGGCGTGGCCGGTTCCCGAATTCCGGCCGACCTCACCGTCGAGGCCGCGACCGACTTGCTGCACCGGCAAGGCGGTCTCTTCACCGCCCTCACACCCGAGCATCTCGCGACCCTGCACGGCGACTACACCCGGCTCGTCGACCTCACCCGAGATCATCGACCGGCACTCTTCGACGGTGATCTGCTCTACTTCAGCGCCGTCGACGGCCACCCGGACGACGGCCCCTCTCCGTCTCTCGCGTGGCAGGAGTACCTCACCGGCAGCATCTTCGAACACCGTGTTGCCGTCGCGCACGAAAGGATGACCGACCCTGAGGCGCTACATGCCATCGGATCAACCCTGACCGAGCACTTCCGCCGCACCCCCGTCCCCTCACCGGAGCCTCCGATCTCAGCAAGGACCAGCCGATGATGAACACCGACCCCATAGTCGGGACACGCTCCGGCGTCCAGCCGGTCAACCTCTTCGCTCCCGACGCGGAAACAGGCCTCGCCGACCACCCCCGGTTCCCCGAACTCCGTCGGTGGACCCGCGAATACCTGTGCCATTCCCACCCGGATCTCGGCCGGCCCGGTCCCGTCTGCCCCTACACCAGCCACGCCATCACGCACAGGTACCTGTGGGCCGCCTACTTCGATGGGCACGACATCGATATCGGGCGCATCACCGCGATCGCCGACGATCTGTACGACCTGTTCCCGGCCCTGCCACCGCAGGAGGCGCCCGAGTCGCTGTTCAAAGCCGTTCTCGCGGTCTTTCCCGACCTCACCGACTACCCCTCGATCGACGCGGTGCAACGACAACAGAAAACCAAATTCGTCGACAAAGGTCTGATGATCGGGCAGTTCTATCCGGGCTGCACCTACCCCGGACTGCACAATCCGGCGTTCCCGGCGCTCGACGCACCACTGCCCATCCTCGCGGTACGCCACATGGCCCCTACCGACTATCCGTTCCTCGTCGCGCGCCACGAATGGATCGACACCTACCTCAAGCTCTTCGCCCCTACCATTCCCGGATTCGTCGCCACGGCCATGTCCGTCAGACTCGAACAGGCAATCGACGCCCAGAAAGACACTTCCTGAGTCGGTAGTGTGGGCGGGTGCGGACGCCCGGTGACCACCGCCGAGCCGGTCCCGGCGACCGGCTGGACAGCGCTCAGTCAGCCACCAGTTCCACCGGGACCGCGAAGACGTCGACCATGGCTCCGTTGCGCAGCACGGTGACCGGCAGTTGCACGCCGATCGACTCGGCGAACAGCTGCCGCTGAATCCCCTGCGCGTCACGCACTTGCGACCGCGCCACGCTCAGCACCAGATCGCCGCGGCGCAGCCCGGCCAGCTCGGCGGGGCCGCCACGGACCACCTCCACGATGCGCACCCCGGCGGCCTGCCCGGTGCGCGCGGCGACCGGCTCGGGCAGCGGCGCTGGCACACCGACCAAGCCGAGGTATGCGCGCCGGACGCGCCCCTCGGTGTGCAGCGTGCCGATGATCCGGCGCGTCGTCGCGTTGATCGGGATGGCGAGGCCGAGCCCGATGCCCGCGACCGCGGTGTTGACGCCGACCACCCGGCCGGCCGAGTCCGACAGCGCGCCACCGGAATTTCCGGGGTTGAGCGCGGCGTCGGTCTGGATCACGTCCTCGATCACGCGGCCGGCGCGGCGGGATGCCACCGGAACCGCGCGCCCGAGCGCGCTCACCACGCCCGCGGTGACCGAACCCGCCAGGCCGAGCGGACTTCCGACCGCCACCACCAGCTGGCCGACCACCAACTGGTCGGCATCTCCGAGCGGCACCGCGTCCGGCGCGCCGCCGCGTGCGCGCAACACCGCGAGATCCGACAGGGGATCCACCCCGACGACGTGGAAGCGGGATTCCACCCCGTCGGCGAAGACCACCTCACCCTCGCGGGCCGCGCCGACGACGTGCGCGTTCGTCAAAAGGAACCCGTCGTCGGTGAAGACCACCGCCGATCCGCTCCCCCGCCTGGTCCGCACGCTGGCCACGTGCGGCGTCACCGACGCCGCCACCGCGATCACCGTGCGGGAGTAGGCATCCATCGCGGCGTTGTCCACGCCGACCACCACCCTGTTCGCCGGAATTGCACTACTGCGTCCAGGATGCCCTCGCGCCGCGGACGACGCACGGTGTTCGCCGCAGGCGCAACCTGGGCCGCGGGTGCGCCGGGCGTGTCGCCGGGATACGGATCGCGGGTCCGGCACCGGCCGCTACGCCGTGGGCACCCGGTCGAGGAAACCGTGCACACTCGTGATTCGGTCGTCGGCTCCGAGGGAGATCACGTCCGAACCCGCGACCGGGGCGCTGCCGTCGGCCGCGGAGACCAGCTCCCAGGAGAAGCGGGCGATGTCGTGGTGGCCGTCGACCGCGCCGAGGCGACGGAACTCGAACCCGGGGAACTGCGCCTGCACGCCCCCGATGGCCGCCGCCAGCTGGGCGTGCCCGCGCACCTCCGCGAGCGGATCGGTGTACGCGCCGTCCTCGGCCCACGCGGCCGCCACCGCCGCGGCCCTGACGTCCTCGTCGGTGGCGTTCCACGCGGCGAAGTACCTATCGACCGCTTCCTCGTAGCGCGACATAATGAATCCTCCTGTGCGGTAATGATTTTCGGCAACCGTTCGGGTCTTCCGATCGGCTGTCTCCAACCTTGCCGCGCCGCGCGCCCAGAGTCGATTACGCGCGAGGTAATGATCGCCGGAAAAGCGCGCGCGCCCGAGGGCTCAGCGCAGTAGGCCCCGCTTCTCGAGATAGGCCGATGGAATCACCGCCGCCGCCAGAGCCAGCAGCACGGTGATCAAAAGGCTCAGCTGCCAGGGCAATTCGGCGATGTCGAGCAGACCTGCGGCGTAGCAGCCGACGACCAGAACGGGCGGCAGGACGACCGCGGTGGTGACGGTGAACACCTTGACGATCTCGCTCTGCCGCACATTCAGGCAGATCGTCACGGATTGCTGCAAGAAGCGGACGTTGTCGTACGCCGAGCCCGCATACTGCCCCACCCCGTCGATGTCGGCGAGCAGGATGCCGATCGCCTCGTCGAGTTCCGCCTTCCCTGACGACGTGTCGGCCAGCAGATGCCGCGCGGCGCGGGCCAGCTGCCGCTGGGTCTCCTGAGTGCGCGAGACGATGCGTTCGGTCGCGTTCATCCGCGACATCACGCCGCGCAGGTCGGCGAGCTCGATCTCGCGCCGGTCCCGGCCCGTGATCGTCCGCTCGATCTCGTCGCGCAACGCCTCCATGGCGTCACCCGCATGATGTAGCACCCGCTCCGACGCCTCGTTCAGTGCCCACAGCAGCGCGTACATCACGCCGTGCGCGGAGCCGGCGAGCGCCGGGTCGCGCCGCATCTTCGCGACCGCCTTGTCGAAGGGGACGAAATGCTCGGACGGCTGCAGCGTCACGAGGAATTCACCGCCCAGGGCGAAGACGATCGTCTCCTGTTCGATGTTCTCGCCACGCCGGAATCCGGCCGTCACCGGAAAGTAGCGAAAGCTGTCGGTCTCCAGGCCCTGATCGCGAGCGGACGTGAAGTCGATGCCGAGCCGTTCCCGCAGCACCGCCGCGGTGTCGGCGTCGTCGGCGGCGAGCGGAATCCAATGCTGCTGGAGCACTTCGGTATCGAAGTGGTCGGCGGTCACGGCACCGAGAAAGGTCGTCATCGACTACCGCTGCCCGCGGAAGGAGCGCACCGCGGATCCGGCCTGCTGCCGCCGTTCCGGATCTGTTGTGCGAGGCAATGTTTCGGCTTTCTCGGGCAATGTGGCCATAGTGGGTGCTCCAATACTTGCTATCGTGCGGGGCTGGCGCGCTCCTCCGGTACCGAGGACGCACGCAGGGGCGAGCAGCGACGTGATCGGGCGGCGCCGCGGGTCGGGGGCCACGTATCGGCCGAACCCGGACGCGCCGCTCTTACGCGCCGGAGAGATGACGAAGGTTGAGGTCCGTACCGTGTCGGCCGATGGGCGCCGTTGCCCGGCGGGCGATCACACGCGGATCAACGACGCGCCGGCGCAACCTGTTTCGCGAGAGCGGCCCGGCTGTAGACGTCGATACTGTCATCCGGCATCTGCCGCTCACCTCGCTTCGTCGGTCGACCGGCGCACGAATTGCGCCATCCATCATTAGAAACCCGCCCATCGGGGTACGTCAATCGGTTGCGCAAGTGTTCGACAGCGCGCCACCGGATGGAAATCCAACGGCAGCAGGGGAAGCCGGACGACCGCGAACGACAGCGGTTTCCGGCGCCGAGCAGCCCAGGCCGTCGGCGGCGGCCACCTGATTGCACTGCCGGTCACGGCCGTGCCACCCTACCGGCTCGCCGCCACCGCGACGTCACTCCGCCACATCCACCCCGTACCGGCGCGCCAGCACCGCGAGATCCGTCGGATAACCCTGGCCCACCGCACGCAACCGCCAGGCGCCGCCACGCAGGTAGACCTCGGCGAGCACCAACGTCCGTTCCTCGGTGGCCGCGTCCATCGTCGCGCGCGCGACAACGCCTGCCTCCGCGCCAGGCATCGCCTCGACCTCGATCGCGCCGACATCACCGAAGGCGGCCTCCGCGTCGTCCAACGCGGCGGCCAGCACGATCCGGCGGCAATATCGCGGCAGCTGATCCAGCCGTATCGCGACGGACTGCTCGTCGGGCCCCTCGGCGACGAGACGCACGCCCCGCGTCTCGGGCTGGTTGTAGAAGACGAAGTCGTCGTCGCCCGCCACCTGCTCGTCACCGTCGACGAGGAACGCGACCAGGTCAACCGCCCCGCTGCCGCTGTAGGCCCACGACGCCCGGATCGTCCAATCGATGCCGAAGTCGTCGATCGGTAGATCGATCACCTGACCACGAATCAGCGCAAGAGGCTCGGCGACCGCGCGACGCGATGCCGGAGACGCGTCGGAAGGCTGCGGCGCCGAGAGCAATTCGGCGCCGTGCACCGGGATGCCGAGTTCGGCGGCCCGTACGCAGCGCCGGTCGGCGTGGCCTCCGGTCAGCGCGAGCACGTCGGTTACCCGCCCGGACATGTTCACCGCCGCGGAGCCGCCGAGCTCGGCGATCCGTGAGCGGGCTGCGGCGGCACCGCCATGCGTTCCACCGAGCACCAGCACCCGGCGTCCAGCCAAGGGGCCACCGGGTGCGACCGGCACACGCGACGGTCGACGACGTGTCGAAGAAGTTCGCGCCACCTGATCGCCCTTGCGCTCACCCGGCTCGACACCCTCCAGCAACAACAGAAATCTGTTCTCGCTGACGATCGGGGTGCCGACCTCGACGGCTTTGCGAGCCTTGCCGCTGGTCGAATTCGGCGCGTTGGTGACGAGCACACTGGTGCGACCGCTCACCGCGCTGGTCACCTCTAGTCCGGCCGCTTCGGCACGGGCGACCAGGGCGTCCCGATCGGTCGCGGTATCGCCGGTGAAGGCCACTTTCATTCCCTGGACGAGAGCGCCACCGGTCTCGAACCGGCCCGGATACGTGTAAGGACACGGTGTTTTCGGGCCCGTCCGCTCGGTCGGCAGACCCCACGCGCTCTGGTAGTTCTCCTTCGGCGGGCAGCGCAGCAGAGGCGGCGTGATGCCGAGCCGCGCCGCATCGGCGATCAGCGCTCTGAGCACACCGGCCAGGACGCGAGTGTCGTCCAACGCGTCGTGCGCTTTCGAACGTGAAATCCCGTAATAGGCCGCGAGCGTGCCGAGTTTGCAATCCGGCGTCGGCGGCGCGACCCGCCGCGCGAGGGCAAGCGTGCACAATCGGCGACCCACCGGCAGATCGGCGCCGGTCCTGCCGAATTCGCTGGCGAGGAACCGGTAGTCGAAGTGCGCGTTGTGCGCGACCATCACCCGGCCGGTCAGCAGGGCCGAAAGAGGTTCGCGCACATGCTCGAATCGCGGTGAGCCGCGCAGGATCTCGGCCGTCAGGCCATGGATGTGCACCGGCCCCGGGTCGCAGCCCGGATCGACCAGCGTATGGAATTCATGGACGACCTGGCCGTCGGCGTCCAGGACCAATGCCGCCACCGAAAGCACCCGATGCTCTTCGGCCCGCAGACCCGAGGTCTCCACGTCGACAACGGTGTAGGCGCCGAAACCCGCCGTTGAAGGCGCTTGGCGCACAATCGCATTCCCTTGCACGGCCAACTCATCGTGACCACGGTCCCGAACGTTGCATTGATCGCACCTCGAATTCCGGATACGCCGCACTCACCATGGACGAGGTCGCCGCACGGGCCGGAACCGACACGAACGCCATCTGCCGACGCCGGCCCCATGGCCGGCCCTCCTGGGCCGCGCGATCGCACGAGGTGAAGCCGTCCCCGAAGCCCTGCATCCGCCGATGCCACCGTGGCCCTGGTCCTGCTCCGCAACGAGTTCGTGGTCCGCGGGGCGCAGCGCTACGGGTTCGCGGCGCCGCAGATCGGCAACTCCAGCAGCGCGCTGGGAGCGCGTTGCGGCACCGAGGTGCCCAGGTAGTACTGAATCCACCCCGGATAGTTGCCCGAGTCCAGACGAAAGACTTGAACATGCACCGCGTGCTGTGTTCCGGTCTCGTTATCACGGAAATGCATCGCGGACCGTTCTCTGCCGTAAACGGCTATTCCTTCTGCCCACATCCGGCGAAAGTCGGCGTACTCGGCGAGTTCGGCGAGCAGATCCGCAGGCCATTCCGATTCCGCCGCCGGTCCGATGAGGCCGCGCAGCCAGCGGACCATCAGACCGGCCTCCCGCTCCCATTCCACGATCACCCGGCGCGACAGCGGGTTGCCGAAAAACCATCGCAGGATGTTCATGTCGTCCACCAGGCCGGGAAACGCGCGCGCAAACGGCCTGTTACAGGCGAGAACATTCCATCGGGTATCGACGAAGCCCGCCAGGCCCGGCTCCTGCGCGACGAGCGCCTGCCGCATGTCCTCGGTGATCTCGGCGCACAACTCGGCTATCGACGGCGACCTGCTGATCGAGAGACCGGCCAACTCGTACAAGTGGCGGCGCTCCGCATCGGTCAGCGCTTTCACGCGTTTCAGATAACCGACCAACGCCTCCACGACGACCATGGTGGGACGGGCGCGCTCGCCGCTTTCCAGGTGCGCGACATAGCTCGCGCTCACTCCGGCCGCGAACGCGAGTTTCTCCCGCGACACCCGGCGTTCGTCACGTAGCCGGCGCAGCATACTCCCGAAGCTGGGCGGCTCGGGGCGGCCACTGTCGATTCTGCCCGATACTCGGTGCGTCACTGATCCACTCCTCTGACAACTGTGTTGAACGACGGGACACATCGAAGGAAAAGGTGATGCCGGCGAGGACGGCGACCGCAATCCCCTCCGGCGTCCGGATCGTTGAAAAGAACAAGCCAGGGCGACATTGCCGCAGCAACCCCCGGGAAGATCCTCTGCGCACCGATGTTAAATGCATTCGATCACGATATGAAACCAACTGGACCGGCATGTTAGACAGATCACACACCGCAAGTGCACTCCGGTAACAGGTTGGCCTACAGTACTTTTCATTCCTCCCGGCGACCGGCGCCGCCGCGACTTCCGTTCCTCGCCGACCGGATCACCACTCGCCGAAGAAATCCTCGCCAGGGCGGACACTGCGCGGTATGTATCCGCAAAAGGGTGCGTCGGGAAGATGGACATACCCGAGCGGATTGCATTAGATCTTGGTCGAGAAATTCCCCGGAACGATCGACGATTTCATTTTCGAGCCGATCGCCGGCGGATCGAACTCCGTCATCACTAGAACAGGAGCATTCCGACTTGTCCGCACACGCTCATCCCACGCCGCGCATCACACTGGCGGCCAGCGGCGACGACGAACGAAGAACGTTCGCGGTGTGCGCCGCCGAAGGCAGGCCGCTGTGGTACGGCCCCCTCGAACCACCGCCGGACGACATGGTGGCGGGCCGGCCCGCCTCCGCCCCGACAACCGCCGCGGCGCGCGGCATCTGGCTCGCGGGCCAGGCGAAGACGCAGGCAGGTCTCGGCCATGCGCTGCTGCGCCTGATCGTCACCGACCGGCAGCTCGACATCAGGGCGCTGCAACGTACCGCCGTGCTCACCGGCCTCGCCCTCGAATTCATCGTCACCAAAGAGAATCCGGCGCGTGGCTGGTGCAGTACCTACGGATGGCTCGAGTGGAGCACCGCTTCGCTGGCCGGTCTCGTAGACCGCCGCTCCGGTTTCGGCGTACGCCCTTACGTGGCGTCGGCCCCTGTTCGCCAGAGTCCGAGGAGGACAGGCCGATGATCGGCGACATCGCATCCACCGACACCGTCCGGCACATCGATGCGGGCGCGACGTTGCGCACCGCGCTGGAAGGGCTGTTGGTCCACGATGGCGGCGAACTCGACGCCCGGCTACGCCACGCCGTCGCCGCCGTCGTACACCTGGCGGTCGACGCCCGCCCTGGACCACCCGACAGCACCGACGAGTTCCTGGGCAGGCTCGACACGGCGTGGCTGCTTGCCGCGTGGGCGGGGCACGATGTCGAACTCTCGCTGATCGCGACCCTCGCCGGAGGGACCGTGCCCGCGCTGTCGTGGTGTGAATTGATGTTCACGACGGCGCTGGCGCCGTGGTCGGCTACCGACTCCGCACGACATGCCCGACAGATCTTCACCGCCGACACTCCGGGTGCCTGACCGCACCGGAAGCCGGCCGCAGTCCCCACCCGTTGCCGAAGTGGTCAGACGTCCAGCTCGAGCCGTCGCGGGTTCGGCCGCCTCGCCCCCTCCGGCGCCTTCCGCAGGTCGGCCGGACAGCGGGCGGCTCAGCCGTTCGCGCTGGACAGCGAAGGCGTCCGCGGCCGAACCCGCTCGCGCGGCGCATCGCCGGGTGCCGTGATCACCGAACCCGCCAGTAGGGTTGACCACGGCGTTGCCAGGCCGGATGCTCTTGGTTGGCCGAACAGCTCGAAACCGGACATTCGAACGATCTTCATCGTCGTAGCGCCGAGTTGTGGCGGCGACGACGCCGGTGCGGACCCGCCCCGGTGTCCGGTACTCGAGGGGAGATTCGCGTGACCTACCGCCTGACCGATATCGATTGCGTGAGTGCCCGTGGGCACTCCGCGCTAGGGGGAACCCTCGCGATACAGGCGGTCTGGCGCTACGACCGTGCGGTGGATCTGGCGGCGCTCGAGCATTTCCACGAGGCGTTGCGGCACGGCAGGCTGGGTAGAGCGGTCGCGCCCGCGATGATCCCCGCCGCCGGGGACCGGTGGACCACCCGAGTCGAATTCAGCCCGCTCGAGGTCGCCGAGGAGCCCATTCCCTCGGGCGATCTGGAGGCCTGGATCGCCGAACAGGGAAATGCCGAGTTGCGTACCTTCGGCGGGCCCGCGTGGCGGTTGGCGGCGACCCACCTCGACAACGGGGAAAGCGTGGTGTCGCTGCTGGTTTCCCACACGCTCGCGGACGGCCACGCGTTCTGCACGGCGGTCACGGACGCCGTCGCGGACAAGCGACTCGACTTGTCCTACCGCACAGATGAATTCGGCCGGATGCGCCTGCTCGCCGGTGATCTCCGCGATGCCGCGCGGCGAGCCAGGTCGTTACCCTCCGCCGCCGGTTTGGCGCTGCGGTTGGCCGTCACCGGGCGCGGCGGCGGGACCGGGACCGCCGGCGACGCGCCGGACTTCCGGCTTCCGACCGTCACCGCGACGGTCCCGGCGCAGCTGTGGCATGCGGCGGCACGGGCCCGAGGCGGAACCGGCACCACCCTGGCGGTGGCGATGATGACCGCCATCGCGACGGAGGTCGGCCGCACCGACGAAGAGGGCCGGGTGCGCATGATGATGCCGGTCAGCACCCGCACCGCCGACGATCTTCGGGCGAACGCTCTGACCTCCATCGCCTTCGAAGTGGACGTGCACGACGGCGCACCGGCCGATCTCGCTCCGCTGCGCGCGGTGATGAAGGAAAAGCTCACCGCGGCCGCGGCCAGCGGGCAGGACGTCCCGCCGCTGATCCCGGTCGCGGTGGCGCTGCCGCGCGGACGGTATGCCCGGCTGGCCCGGCAAGCCGCCACCGACCCCGCCTCCACGGTGTGCTCCAGCCTCGGCAAGCTCGACCCCGAAATCCTGCGCATCGACGGCAGCCCGGCCTCGGCGATGATGATCGGCCTGGTCAATCAGAGCCTCGACGCGCGGAGCGTCGTGACCGAACGCGGCGGCAATCTGTACGTCGCGCTGGTCGAGGCCGCGGAGAAGATCACGATGCGCGTCATGGGGTTCCACCCGCCTGCCCTGCTGGACACCGAGCAGCTCACCGAGCTGGTGCGGTCCGCGCTCGCCGAGTACGAGCTCTCGGCGACCTTCTGGTAGCACCTCGGCTTGTCACCGCCATGTGGCACGATCGCGTAAGTGACCAGCCGACCCGCCGCCACGCAGCACCTGCACGACCTCGCGCGGCTGCGCCGCGTTCGCGACCGCATCGATCGCGAGTACGCGCAGCCGCTGGACGTGGAGGCGCTCGCGCGCGACGCGCACATGTCGGCCGGGCACCTCAGCCGCCAGTTCCGGCTCGCCTACGGCGAGTCGCCGTACTCCTATCTGATGACGCGGCGCATCGAACGAGCGATGTCGCTGCTGCGGCGGGGCGACCTCAGCGTCACCGAGGTGTGCTTCGCGGTCGGCTGCTCGTCGCTGGGCACCTTCAGCACCCGCTTCACCGAGTTGGTCGGTGTGCCGCCGAGCGTCTACCGGCGCGAGGCGGCGCGCGCCACGGCGGGGATACCCTCGTGCGTGTCGAAACAGGTGACCAGACCGATCAGGAATCGAGAAGCACCGGTTACCGAGCCGCAATTAGCCTGACTGCCATGGACATCACCATTCACGCGAGCTTCCTGCCGCACGACGACGCGGACGCGGCCCTCGCCTTCTACCGCGACATCCTCGGCTTCGAGGTCCGCAATGACGTCGGGTACGAAGGGATGCGCTGGCTCACCGTCGGCCCCGCCGGCCAGCCGGAAACATCCATCGTCCTGCATCCGCCGGGCGCAGATCCCGGCATCACCGACGACGAGCGCCGCACCATCACCGAGATGATGGCGAAGGGCACCTATGGCGGCATCCTGCTGGCAACCAAGGATCTGGATGGCGCTTTCGAACGGCTGGCGGCCAACGACGCGGAGATCGTCCAGGAGCCGACCGAGCAGCCGTACGGGGTGCGCGACTGCGCCGTCCGCGATCCCGCGGGCAACCTGATCCGCATCCAGCAGCTGCGCTGACCGCCCGGCGCGAACCGATCGAACCGAGCCCGGCGACGCCGGCCGCGCAGGCGGCCCCGCCCGACAGATGGAGACACGATGAGCACGGCCACGACGACGGACACGCAGTCGCCCGCGCCGCACGCCGCGGACAGCCACGATTTGATCCGCGTGCACGGCGCGCGCGAGAACAACCTCAAGGATGTCAGCATCGAGATTCCGAAGCGAAGGCTGACGGTGTTCACCGGCGTCTCCGGCTCGGGCAAGAGCTCACTGGTGTTCAGCACGATCGCCGCGGAGTCGCAGCGGCTGATCAACGAGACCTACAGCGCGTTCGTCCAGGGCTTCATGCCGACGCTGGCACGGCCCGAGGTCGACGTGCTCGAGGGGCTGACCACCGCGATCATCGTCGATCAGCAACGCATGGGTTCCGACCCGCGCTCCACGGTCGGCACCGCCACCGACGCCAATGCCATGCTGCGCATTCTCTTCAGCAGGCTCGGAAAGCCGCACATCGGCTCGCCCCAGGCTTTCTCCTTCAACGTCGCCTCGATCAGCGGGGCGGGCGCGGTGACGACCGAACGTTCCGGAAGGACCGTGAAGGAGCGCCGCAGCTTCAGCATCACCGGCGGGATGTGCCCGCGCTGCGAGGGCCGGGGCTCGGTGTCCGATATCGATCTCACCCAGCTCTACGACGATTCCAAGTCGCTCGCCGAAGGCGCGTTCACCATCCCGGGCTGGAAGTCGGACAGCTTCTGGACGGTGCGGGTCTACGCGGAGTCGGGTTTCGTCGATCCGAACAAGCCGATCCGCAAGTACACCAAGAGGGAGATGCAGGACTTCCTCTACAAAGAGCCCACCAAGGTGAAGATCGAGGGGGTCAATCTCACTTACGAGGGGCTGATCCCCAAGATCCAGAAGTCGTTCCTGTCCAAGGACCGGGAGGCGATGCAGCCGCACATCCGGGCGTTCGTGGACCGCGCGGTCACCTTCACGACCTGTCCCGAGTGCGACGGCACCCGGCTCACCGAGGCGGCGCGCTCGTCGAAGATCGCGGGCATCAGCATCGCCGACGCCTGCGCGATGCAGATCAGCGACCTCGCCGAATGGGTCGGCGGCCTCAGCGAGCCGTCGGTGGCGCCGCTGCTGGGCGCGCTGCGGCACACTCTCGACTCGTTCGTGGAGATCGGGTTGGGCTACCTCTCGCTGGACCGGCCCTCCGGCACACTGTCGGGCGGTGAGGCCCAGCGCACCAAGATGATCCGCCACCTCGGCTCCTCGCTGACCGACGTCACCTACGTCTTCGACGAGCCGACCATCGGCCTGCATCCCCATGACATCCAGCGGATGAACAACCTGCTGCTGCGGCTGCGGGACAAGGGAAACACGGTGCTCGTCGTGGAGCACAAGCCGGAGACGATCGTGATCGCCGACCATGTCGTCGACCTCGGTCCGGGAGCGGGCACGTCGGGCGGCACCGTCTGCTTCGAGGGCAGCGTCGAGGGGCTACGGGCCAGCGGCACCGTCACCGGCCACCATTTCGACGACCGGGCCGCGCTCAAGGCCACCGTGCGCGAGCCGAGCGGCAAGCTCGAGATCCGCGGCGCGAAAGCGAACAACCTGCGCGATGTCGACGTCGACGTTCCGCTGGGTGTGCTCGTCGCCATCACCGGCGTGGCGGGGTCCGGCAAGAGCTCGCTGGTGCACGGGTCCATCCCCGCGGGCGAAGGCGTGGTCGCGGTGGATCAGGCGCCCATCCGCGGCTCGCGGCGCAGTAATCCGGCGACCTACACCGGATTGCTCGAGCCGATCCGCAAGGCGTTCGCCAAGGCCAACGGGGTGAAGCCCGCGCTGTTCAGCGCCAATTCCGAAGGAGCGTGCCCCACCTGCAACGGCGCGGGCGTCGTCTACACCGACTTGGGGATGATGGCAGGTGTCGCCACCACTTGCGAGGAGTGCGAGGGCAAGCGATACCAGGCGTCGGTGCTGGAATACCACCTCGGCGGCCGCGACATCAGCGAAGTGCTCGCGATGTCGGTGCTCGAGGCCGAGGAGTTCTTCGGCACCGAGGCCGCCCGCACCCCGGCCGCGCACGCCATCCTGAGCAGGCTCGCCGACGTCGGGCTGGGCTATCTCAGCCTCGGTCAGCCGCTCACCACGCTGTCCGGCGGCGAGCGGCAACGGCTCAAGCTGGCCACGCACATGGCCGAGAAGGGCGGCGTCTACGTCCTCGACGAGCCGACCACCGGCCTGCATCTCGCCGATGTCGAGCAGTTGCTCGGCCTGCTCGACCGGCTCGTCGACTCCGGCAAGTCGGTCATCGTCATCGAGCACCACCAAGCGGTCATGGCGCATGCGGACTGGCTCATCGACCTCGGTCCTGGGGCGGGACACGACGGCGGCCGGGTCGTCTTCCAGGGCACTCCCGCCGACCTCGTCGCCGCCCGCTCCACTCTCACCGGCGAACATCTCGCGGCCTACGTCGGCGCCTGACCGGGCGCGCGAGCAGGGTGGCGGCGATCGACGCCGCTACCCTGACCCGAGAACGCGAGCCGTCAAGGCGAGCACGCCCTCCCGATGGCGTTGCGGGGAGGTCATGTCGGTGATCTCCGGACGCATGCTCGCGAAGATCGCCATGGCCAGGAACTCCGCGTCGGCATCCGGGACGACCTGGGCGATCAACTCCGCCAGCAGCGCCCGCCACGGCGCCCAGGTCTCGGACCGACAGCCGTCGGGCAGGGCGCGCGTCAACGGTTGCAACTCGACCACCGTGAGGTCGAACACCGTGGCGACGAAGGTCTGTATCCGCTCGTCCACCGGCACGGCGGGATCCGCGGCGAGGTCGCGGACGGCCGCCCAAGCCCGGCCGGTCCGGTCGTCGAACAGCGCGCGAATCAGCCCTTCGCGGTCGGTGAATCGGCGGAACAGCGTGCCCTTCCCGACTCCGGCGGCTGCCGCGATCTCGTCCATGCAGACGTTGTCGCGCTGCTCATCGCAGATCAGACGCCCGGCTACGGCGAGAATCGCGACCCGGTTGCGTTCGGCGTCGGCGCGCATCGCTGACCTCCAGTTGACATAAGCGGACCCACAGTCCGTATCATAGCGACACACTAAACGGACCGATAGTCCGTATCCGGAAAGGTGGATCCCATGCGCGCAGTTCGCTATCACGAGTACGGCGGCCCGGAAGTGCTGCGAGTCGAGGAGGTCGACGATCCCACGCCGGGCGAGGGCGAGCTGCTCGTCCGGGCCACGGCCACCGGAGTCAACTACTTCGAGGTGCAGGTGCGCGCCGGGGTGACCCCGGATCCGCTCGGCCTGCCGCTGCCGCACACGCCCGGCATCGAAGTAGCCGGGACGGTGGCCGCGGTCGGTCCCGGCGTCGAGACCCGCCGCATCGGCGAAAGAGTGGTCGGCACGGTCGCCTCCGGCAGTTACGCGGAGCTGGTGCGCATTCCGGCAGCGGCGGCCGTACCGCTCGACGATCGCCTCGGCGAGCATCAAGCCCTCGCGCTGCTCGGCCAGGGCGCGACGGCCGTGGGATTGATCGAAGCCGCGGAGATCGGGCCCGAGGACACGGTTCTGGTGGAGGCGGCAGGCGGAGGAATCGGAACCCTGTTGATCCAGTTGGCCAAACGAGCCGGAGCCCGGGTCGTCGCCGGTGCGAGCGGGGCCGCGAAGCGGCAGCTGGCCGCCGACCTCGGCGCCGATGCCACCGTGGACTACACGCGACCGGGATGGACCGAGGAGGCCGGTCCGGTGTCGGTCGTGCTCGAGACCGTCGGCGGACAGACGGCTCGGGAGGCTTACAGCCTGCTCACGAAACCGCGCGCCCGCATGGTGGTCTTCGGCTCGGCCAGCGGCGTCGCGGTCGAGATCAGCTCGGAGCAACTCCTACCGGTCGGCGCCTCGCTGATTCCCTTCAGCCTCGGATATCGCCCGCAACGGTGGCCGGAGCTGGCCCGCCGAGCCGAGGACCTCACGGTGCGCGGTGAACTCACCCCCGTCATCGGCACGGTGCTGCCCCTGGCCGAAGCGGCGACCGCCCATCGGGCGTTCGAAGACCGCACGGCCATCGGGAAGACCATCCTCACCCCCTGACCGCGCATCGGAAACGTGCGGCCATCGAGCTCGTACGGCTCACGGCAAGGTACGCCGACCGGCCGACGGGCGACAGCATCCGCACCGGTGGCGATGCCGCCGGTGCGAAATGCCGTCGCGGTGCCCCCGACCTTCCCGCGCGGCGCGTCAATCCCAGCTGTCGATCTTGACGTCGTGGGGATGCGGAGCGCCCTTCTCAGTTTCGATCAGCGATTTCAGGCTCAGCAGGTAGACCGCCCACTTGGTGCTGCAGTGGTGCATGAAGTCCACCGGCTCCTTCCACCCCCGGTGCGCGAAGAGCACGGTGGTGTAGTCGCCCGCCTGCTCGAGGCTCCAGTCCACCTGGGTCCCGATCCACTCGTCAGGCCCGCCGACCACCTCCCACAGCACTCGCTTTCCCGGGTCGAGCTCGCGCACCCGCATGTCGAATCCACCTGCCGCGAAGCGGAATTCGAGCAAGCCGCCGAGCTCGCCGCCGTCCCCCTCGGTATCGGCCGTCCACCACCCGGCGAGCCCCTCGGTGGTGGTCAAGGCGGCGTAGACCTCGTCCACCGGCGACTTGATGCCCACTTTGTGCAGAATGTCCATCATTTCGATTCCTCTTTCCATTGTTCTCGTAACCGCGTGATCTCACTGCTGGTCTTGTCTGCGCTGAATCGCCTCCGCGATGCGCTTGATACGCCGGAGCCTGGCGTCCCACGCCGCCCCGACCGCGGACAACTGAGCGACCGCGCGCGCGAGTTGCGCCTCGTCCACCCGGTACCGCCGCTCCCGCCCGGCGGGCGTGCCGTGCACCAAACCGACGCGGTCGAGCACGACGAGATGTTTGGCGACCGCCTGCCGCGTGACGGGCAGCCGCTCACTGAGGCTGGTGGCCGTACCGTTCCCCTCCGCGAGGAGCAGATCGAGCATCCGCCTGCGCATCGGGTCCCCGATGGCGGACCACAGGTCGTCGTCGACTGCGGCGGTCACGGCGTCGACACCAGCCGCACGATGTACTCCCCGAGGCGGGGGACGAAGGTGTCCCATCCCACGCTGTGGTCGCGGTACTGCTCCTCGAGTTTCGCCACCTCCCAACCCATTTCCCGGAACCCCGTCTCGGTGAGTCGGATCCTGGTGCCCGCGCCCGACGGGGTGAGTTCGAAAGTGACCAGCAGCGAGCCGGCGGAATCGTCGATCGCGCCGCCCGGATAGCACCAGCGGAACGAGAACAATCGCGGCGGCTCGGCACGCACCACCCTGATCGGGACGACATCGACGCGGTCGCCCCAGACGAGTTCGCCGACCGCACCGGGCGCCGTATCGAACTCGGCTTCGTCGCTCCACCATTCCGAGATGTGCTCCGGGCTGCTGACGACCTCGAAGACCACCTCGGGCGAGGCGTCGACGTGTATCTCGCGTTCGATGCTGCCGTACTCCATATCCACGACCTCCATATGCAACGTTTGGTTGCGCTTGACGTTAGTCGACCACCGGGCATAGCGCAACCATAGGTTGCGTATGCGCCGCCGTCGCCGATGCCGGACCTCGCCGCCGCACACCTCGCGCCGACCGACGCCATGGCGGTATCCCCTGCCCGGCAATGGCTTCAGCAACTGAGACATGCCGCGCCCACCCGCCGATTCGGCGCATCAGCAACTTTTTAGCAATCTCGCATCGCTACGATAGCCGCGTGCTGCGCGGAGTGCGGACGAATCGGCGATCAGAAGATCCGGCGACAACAAATCGTCGCGACCGCGGGCGCCGCCGAGCTGCCATGCGGGAGCCGGGATCGACACATCGCCCGGTCAACCCGTAGCCGCCACGCTCACGGCGATCACTGTCACCGCCCGCACCGACGATCGTCTTCATCGGCGTCCCTTTCGGATTCCCGGCAACTGGCAGTCGGCGTCTCGAGAATTCCTTTGCAACACCGGTTCTCGTGGCAGGTGTCGGCTCAACGACCTCTCGCCGAGCCCTGGGTCTCGCCGACACCGCGGCAGTCCGCTGTGCGTCCACGTTTGTGTGCGCGGTGATCGGTAATGTCGGACGAGTGAGTAGCTGGGTGCGCCGGAAGTTTCACGGCATCGGACGAATCGATCGAGCGATCGGCGGCGCGGTCGCCGAACTGCCTGCCTCGGTGGTCGACCACGGATTGCTGCGGCTCACCGGCAGCGCGAATTTCAGCGGACTCTGGCTGGTTCTCGCGACGCTGCTCGCCTCCCGCCAAGGCGCGCCGCGGCGGGCCGCGCTGCGCGGCGTCGTCTCCGTCGCCGGAGCCAGTCTCGTCGTCAACGTGGGCCTCAAATCGCTGATCGCCCGGCGCAGGCCTGCCGCCGAACTCCTGCCGGTGCACCGGCGACTCGTTCCGACTCCGCGCTCCTCCTCCTTCCCCTCGGGACACAGCGCTTGCGCCGCGGCATTCGCCACCGCTGTCGCTCTGGAAAGTCCCCGTACCGCACTGGCTGTCGCCCCGCTGGCCGCCACCGTCGCCTACTCTCGGGTGCACACCGGTGTGCACTGGAGTTCCGATGTGCTCGTCGGAGCGGCCGTGGGTTCCGGTGTCGCCCTGGCCACGCGACGCTGGTGGCCGGTACGCGAATCCGATGAGGCGCAGGCCCGCCCGGTTCGCGAAGTGCCCGCGCTGGTGGAGGGCAAAGGCCTGGTGGTCATGGTGAATCCGGTGTCCGGTGACCCGAATTACGATCCCACCGACGACGTGGTCGCGGCCCTGCCCGCCGCCACCGTGCTGCGCACGCAGCCCGATCTGGACTGTGCCGACCAGCTCGAGCGGGCCATCGCCGAGCACGGTGAACCGGTGCTTGCGGTCGGCGTCGCCGGTGGTGACGGCACGGTGGCCGCGGTGGCCGCGGTCGCGTTGCGCCACGAGCTGCCGCTGGTCGTCATCCCCACCGGCACGCTCAACCACTTCGCCCGCGATCTCGGCGTCTACGACCTGCGCGAAGTAATCGATGCCACCGGTGCCGGCGAGGCGGTGGCGGTGGACATCGCCGGCGTCGAATGCGAGGACGACACCGGTTCCCGCACCCGGCATCTGATCAACACCGCCAGCCTCGGCGCCTATCCGGACCTGGTGCAGCTGCGCGAGAAGTGGCAGTCACGCTGGGGCAAATGGCCCGCCTTCGCCGCCGCGCTCGTGGTGACCCTGCGCCGGGCCGAGCCGATCGAGATCTGCCTGGACGGACGCTGGCAGCGGGTGTGGTTCCTGTTCGTCGGCAACGGTCCCTACCACCCGCACGGCGCGGTGCCCGCCTTCCGTGACCGGCTCGACGCCGGACTACTCGATATCCGCTGGCTGCGCTCCGATCTGCGCTGGTCGCGCACCCGCGCCGTACTCGCGCTGTTGCTGGCGGCGATCGGCCACAGCAAGGTCTACGGCGAACGCCAGTTGCCCGAACTCTTCGTGCAGCTACCCACGCCGGAGGCGCTGGCGACCGATGGCGAGGTGGTCGGCAAGGCCACCCGACTGCACTTCCGCATCGCCGGGCAACTCGCGGTCTACCGCCGTGACGAATCCAATCCGCTCTGGGCCGACCGCAGCCGCCCGCATCACCGCCGAGCTCCCTGGCTGCGGGACGTCTTCCGAGCCGAGCTACCGTTTCAGCGGCGAGCGGGCGAAGACTGAGCGCGCGCTACTTCATCAAGCGCAGCAACCCGAGGTTCGGCTCGAGCGCGCCGTCCTGTCCCAGCGCCAGGAAGTCCGCCTCGACCGCCTCGCGCTCCAGCACCCCGGCCCGCACCGCGTGGTAACGCACCACCGACCAGAGGAAGACATCGAGGTCGTCGAAACGAGTGCCCTCCTCGACCACTTCCTCCTCGTGGAACCAGATCGCGACCTGCCCGTTGCTGAGCACCACGTACAGGTTGCCGCCGCCGTCCGCGCCGATCGAGTACACGTCGCCGTCGGTGAGCTCGGTCTCGTAGTCGGAATCCAGTATGCCGCAGTTATTTCCGGCGAAGTCGAAACCGTAGGACCCAGTCGTGGACATCCAGGAACCGCGGCATCCGCCCGGACCGCACCCGGCGATCGAAAGCCGCCAGCGCCGCCGCGGACGCGGGCGCCAGCCGTTCGAGGAAGGGCGCCACCGGCCGGGTCGCTTCCGGCACGGTGACCGGCGGCCGATCGGCGAACCATCTGGCCAGGTCGGCGTCGAGGTCGCGCTCGACGTATCCGGCCAAGTCGTCACGAGTAAGTGTCACCGCCGAATCGTAAGCGTCGTCAATGACATTCACTGAACACCGGATCGTCCAGCCCATCGCCGACAGCTTGCGAAATCATCGCTACCGCGCTGCCTCGGGGCTGATCGCCGGGCGGCGATAAGCTCTTGCAGCTATGGCACTCAGCGCGACATTGCACAACTTCGCCGTCCAGTTGGCCGACATCGATCGGGGCGTCTACCAGGAGCTGGAGTTGCGGGTGGCGCGGCACCCGTCCGAATCCGCGGAGTTCATGCTGACCCGAGTGCTCGCCTATTGCCTCGAATACGAGCAGGGCATCGCCTTCAGTGACGGTGGGGTCTCCTCCACCGACGAGCCAGCGGTGCTGGTGCGCGACCTCACCGGCCGCCTCACCGCCTGGATCGAAGTCGGCGCTCCGGACGCGGAGCGGGTGCACCGAGGCAGCAAACTCGCCGACCGGGTCGCCGTCTACACTCACCGCGACCCGGCCAAGGTGCTGGCGCAACTCCCCGGCAAGCGCATCCATCGCGCCGAAGCGATACCGCTCTACAGCTTCGATCGCGACTTCATCGATTCCGCCGTCGCCGCGACCGAACGCCGCAACACCGTGACCGTGTCCGTCACCGAGCGCCTGCTGTACCTGGACCTCAACGGCACCGCGTTGAGCGCACCGATCCACGAGCACCGGCTCACCTAGTTCTCGGATCCGTTCCTAGGTGCCACTCATCGGATCCGGCGTTCGCACTCCTCGAATTCGGCTCCGGTTCGAAGGCAGTCGTAGAGTCCGCTCTGCACGTCGCCATTGGTGGGCGGCTCGCCGCAGAGAACACCGCATCGCTGGTAGTTCGGGACGGCGCTGCCGTCGGGCCAGTGGCAGGCATCGCCGTCGCAGGTGTAGCCGCGCGTATTCGGGTCGCGAGGGATCGGATTCCGGCTGAAGGACCACACGAACGCGTCGGTGTTCTGTACCTGCGTGCAGTAGACGGTCCGGCCGTCGGCGAGGCGGCCCACCGCACCGGAATCCTGGCAGTAGTCGTTCAAGGTGACCGTGACACCGCCGTCGGACGGCAGCGGCGCGGCCGCGGAGGTCACGAACATCGCGGCCAGAAACGTCCCCGCGCCGACAACACCCGTCAGCGCCCGACGCGCCGCCTTACGCTCGCCCGGTCGAGGCATGCTTCCCTCCCTTGCTCCAGGTCCAGCGGACTATACGCCCGGCGTCCACGAGTGGCACACCATTGAGACGTCCTCGCGTACCTCGCCGCAGCCGTGTGCGACTCGCGGGGGGTTCAAGCGGGGGCGGCGGCGAAGGGCGGGTAGTTGTCGGCGGCCCGTTCGCTCGGCGGCGTCGATGTAGTGGGCGAGAGCGTCGCGGGACACGGTGGGGAGCAGTATCCCGTGCTGATCGAGGAGTTCGGCAAGCCCGGCGAGGACCGACCGATCGGTCGAACCCGTACCCGCGCCGGTCAGAACAGGAAATAGCGCTGGGCCATGGGCAATTCGGTGGCGGGTTGTTCGCGCCAGACCTCGCCGTCGATGCGGACGGTGAAAGTGTCCGGCTCGACTTCGATGCGCGGCATGGCGTCGTTGTTCGGCAGATCCGTCTTCCGCACGCCACGGACGTCGCGGACCGGAACCAGCCTCCGCTGGACCCGCAACCGGTCGGCGAGGCCGTCCTCGATCGCCTGCTCGGAGACGAAATGCAGTGCGGTCGCGGCGGCGGCCGCCGGGGCGGCGCCGAACATGGGGCGCGGCAGCACCGGCTGCGGCGTGGGGATGGAGGCGTTGGCGTCGCCCATCGCAGCCCAGGCGATCGCGCCGCCCTTGAGGACGGCATGCGGGTGGACACCGAAGAACGCCGGCTCCCACAGCACCAGATCGGCGAGCTTGCCCACCTCGACCGACCCGATCTCGTGGTCCAGGCCGTGCGCGACGGCCGGGCAGATGGTGTACTTCGCGATGTAGCGCTGGACCCGGGCGTTGTCGGCGGCGCCGTCGCCCGGCAGCGCGCCGCGGCGGCGCTTCATCACGTGCGCGGTCTGCCAGGTGCGCAGCACCACCTCCCCGATGCGGCCCATGGCCTGTGAATCGCTGCCGATCATCGAGATGGCGCCGAGATCGTGCAGCAGGTCCTCGGCCGCGATGGTGGAGGGGCGGATGCGGCTTTCGGCGAAGGCCAGATCCTCCGGGATCGACGCGCTCAGGTGGTGGCACACCATGAGCATGTCCAAGTGCTCGTCGAGGGTGTTGATCGTATGCGGACGAGTCGGGTTGGTGGAGCTGGGCAGCACGTTGGGATGGGCGGCGACGGTGATGATGTCGGGCGCGTGTCCGCCGCCCGCGCCCTCGGTGTGGTAGGCGTGGATGCCGCGGCCCGCGATCGCCGCCAGGGTGTCCTCGACGAAACCCGCCTCGTTCAACGTGTCCGAGTGCAGCGCCACCTGCACCCCGGCCGCCTCGGCCACGGTGAGGCAGGCATCGATCGCGGCGGGCGTGGAGCCCCAGTCCTCGTGCAGTTTGAAACCCGATGCGCCCGCGCGTAATTGCTCCCACATGGCCTCGGCGCTGACGGTGTTGCCCTTGCCGAGCAGCACGATGTTCACCGGCCAGCCGTCGGTGGCCTCCAGCATGCGCGCCAGATGCCACGCGCCGGGCGTCACGGTGGTCGCCTTGCTGCCCTCGGCCGGGCCGGTGCCCCCGCCGATGAGGGTGGTGATGCCGCCGCCGAGCGCCTCCTCCAACAGCTGCGGGCAGATGAAATGCACGTGACAGTCGATCGCGCCCGCGGTGAGGATGCGGCCGTTGCCGGAGATCACCTCGGTGGACGGCCCGACGACCAGGTCCGGGTGCACCCCGGTCATGGTGTCGGGGTTGCCCGCCTTGCCGATCGCGCTGATCCGTCCGTCGCGAATACCGACGTCCGCTTTGATGATTCCCCAATGATCGATGATCACCACGCCCGTGATCACGGTGTCGGGAGCGCCCTCGGCGCGCGTCGCTCGGGACTGGCCCATGGATTCGCGCAGGACCTTGCCGCCGCCGAACACGGCTTCGTCGCCCGCGCGCCCCGGTCCCCCGCTGCGGTCCTCGGTGATCTCGATCAGCAGATCGGTGTCCGCCAGACGAATCCGGTCGCCCGTCG
This sequence comes from Nocardia sp. NPDC003999, assembly GCF_053604885.1. NCBI lineage: Bacteria > Bacillati > Actinomycetota > Actinomycetes > Mycobacteriales > Nocardiaceae > Nocardia > Nocardia sp. NPDC003999. Next base: position 69,110 of record NZ_JBSGIB010000024.1, on the reverse strand, counting down.
TCGGTCCGAACAGTTCGGCGTACCGCGCCCGGCTCAGCTCACTCATCGCGTCCTACCTCCTGAGCCCGCGTACTCCGCGCCGCCCCGTTCCGGGTCCGCATACGCACTAGCCATCGAGACGGCCCGGTGGGGTCGGGCTGATCCCGTGCACCTCGCGGGCGCCGCCCAGCGGCACCAGCCCTACCCGTTGCCCGAGACCGGGTTCGAAGCGCACCGCGGTCCCGGCCGGGATGTCGAGGCGGTGGCCGTGCGCGGCCGCGCGGTCGAACTCCAGCGCCGTGTTCGCCTGCGGGAAATGCACATGGCTGCCGACCTGCACCGGCCGGTCTCCGGTGTTGACCACGTCGAGTTCGAGGCGCCGCGCGCCCACGTTCAGTTCGATGACGCCCTCGGCGCAAAGGTATTCGCCGGGGATCACGCCGGGCCTCGGTCCGGCTCGGGGGCGCTCGCAAACCGCATACCGCCCGCCTATCCGATCGGGTGGTGCACGGTGACGAGCTTGGTGCCGTCCGGGAAGGTCGCCTCCACCTGGACGTCGGGGATCATCTCCGGCACGCCTTCCATCACGTCGTCGCGGGTGAGGACGGTCCGTCCCGAGGACATCAGGTCCGCGACGGTGCGCCCGTCCCGCGCGCCTTCCAGCACGTGGTCGGTGATCAGCGCGACCGCCTCGGGATGGTTCAGCTTGAGTCCGCGCGCCTGCCTGCGCCGGGCCAGCTCGGCGGCGTAGCTGAGCAGCAGGCGCTCCTGCTCATGCGGTGACAGTCGCATCCGGGCTCCTCACCGGTTCACAGTGACGGGTGACGCACATTCTGGCACGCCCGTTCCGCCGTCGCCGGTCGAGCGGTCAGGACCGATGCGGCAGATTCTGCAGTCGCACCTGACCGCGCGCCACGGTGCGGCCCTGCTCATCGGTGATGACGACCTGCCACAGCTGCTGCAGCCTGCCCCGATGCAGCGGCGTCGCCTCGCCTGTCAGGGTGCCCTCGCGCACCGCCCGCAGAAAATCGGTGTTGTTGTTCACGCCGACGACCGTGCCCTGGTCGCCGAACCAGACACCGCCGGCGATGCTGGCGAGCGTCTCGACGACGGTGCAGTACACGCCGCCGTTCTGGATGCCTGCGGGCTGGTAGAGGTGCGGTTTCACGACCCACTCGCCACGCACGCGATCGGGGCTCAGCTCGGTGTAGCGCAGGCCGATCAGGTCGGCGAAGGTGCCTTCGCTGTAAGCGTTCATCTGCTCGGGCGTGACGTCCGCCAGCGAGCCGACCTGGCGAGTCTCCTGCTGTGTCATGTATTCACTGTCGCACAGCACCCTGCGCGCAACGCCGCGGCCTCATCGCAGGCCAGGGCGGTGCCCCGCCGAAGAGATCGACACAGAGCGGCGGGCCCCACCGGAAGTGGAGCCCGCCGCGGCACGGGATCGGGGGTCACCGCAGCCCTCGGGACTCTCACGCGATCCGTACGCCGGAGATGAGTATAGGTCAGGCTTACCTAACTAAGCAAGAACCCGACCGCCGCACGGGCAGCCCGCGCTCGGCCATCGCCGCCAAGAGCGCCTGGCCACGACGCGCGCCGGTGACGGAATCGGTCCGCGCCAGATCGGGCACGTAAGTCGAAGCGCCCGCGACGGATTCACCGACGAGGGACCAGAATCGCCCGGCGCTCAAACCGGAGCAGCGAGTCAGGTTCCGCTGGACGACGGTCAGCGCGGGCTCGCAGCGATGCGCGAGCCAGACGTACATCGCCTCCGGGCACGGCAAGGCGACCACACCGGGACCGCCCGCAAGCGGATCACCGTCGATCACGCGAATGGTGGTGTCCGACAAGCCCGCCCAGTCGATTCCGCCGTCGTTGTCGGTATGGATCCATAGGTTCTCCAAGCCCGGATCCCAGGCCCGCCCTTCCGCCACGAGCAGCGCGACCACCCGACCGACTATCGCGTGGATCAGCGCCGTGGCAACCACTTCCGCCGCGATGCCGGCACTGATCATCTCCGCGGCATGCCGCCGGTACATGAGTTCGACGCGCCCCTCGCGCACTCCGTCCGCCAGCTGCCACCACCGTCGTTTGCCCTGCTCGGCGATCGCGGCGACGGCATAGACCCGCGGGTGCTCCGGTTGCAGCGCGCGCAGCCGGGCACAGGCGCGTCCGAACTCCGTCGTCGAGCGATGTGGCGTGGTGATGAGCTCGGTCATCGAACCTCCTCGGGGATCGGCTCCGTCGCGCGGCGCGGCGGACATTCGGCCATGCCCGTCTGTCCGCGAAGATAGGTTAGGCTTACCAGACCTAGCAACCGTATCGCTGATTTCAGGAGCAGCTCGTCGCCGTGACTTCTCTTGCCACCGTGAGGCGGCGACGTCTTTCCGGACTTCTCGTCTCGACCGTCCTGCTACTGCTCGCCGTGCTGGCCGGCGTGGCGGTGGGCGCCCGCTCGCTCGCGCCCGGGACCGTCTACGACGCCGTGCATCATGCGCTCACCTGCCCCGGCGGACCCTTCACCTGCGCAGCCGGTTCCACCGAGGAAGAGATCGTGCGAGGGCTGCGGCTGCCGCGCACCGCGTTGGCACTGGTCTGCGGGGCGGCCTTGGGAATCGCGGGCGCGCTCGTCCAGGGCTACACCCGCAATCCGCTCGCCGACGCCGGGTTGCTCGGACTGAACGCGGGTGCGGCGTTCCTGGCCGCGTTGAGCGTGTACCTGTTCGCCTTCGCCGCGCCGGAGCAATACATCTGGTTCGCGCTGGCCGGAGCGCTGATCGCGGGGGTGGCGGTGTTCGCGACCTCGTCCGTGGGCGGCGGCAAGGCGAGCCCGCTGACCCTCGTGCTCGCGGGTGCGGCGGTCACCGCGTTCCTGCAGGCCATGACCAACGCCGTCGTGCTGTTCGACGCCGCCGCGCTGGACACCTACCGGTTCTGGGTGATCGGCGCCGTCGCCGGCCGCGACGCCGCGGTGTTCTGGCAGGTACTGCCGTTCCTGGCCGTGGGCATGTTGCTGGCGGTGCTGGCGGCGCCCGGACTGAATCTGATCGGCCTCGGCGACGACGTCGCGCGTGGGCTCGGCGTGCATGTCGGCCGCAGCCGCGCGCTCGGCCTGGCGGCCGTCGTGCTGCTGGCGGGCGCGGCGACGGCGGCGGTCGGGCCGATCGCCTTCCTCGGCCTGGTCGTGCCGCATCTGGCGCGGACGATCACCGGGCCCGACCATCGCTGGCTGATTCCCTATTCCGGGCTGCTCGGCGCGTTGCTACTGCTGATCGCCGATGTGGCGGGCCGGGTGGTGGCTCGCCCCGGCGAACTGGAGGTCGGCGTAGTGGTGGCCCTGCTCGGCGTGCCGTTCTTCCTCGCGTTCGTGCGCAGGCGAAAGCTGGTGAACCTGTGACGGTCTCGCTGCGAGCCTCGAATGCCCGCCCCGCGCTGCGCGTCGGGCCGGTGTCGACGGTGCTGCGACCGCGGATGATCCTGATCGTCGCGGTCCTGATCGCGCTGGCGCTCGCACTGTTGTGCCTGGACGTCGCGGTGGGCGAGTCCCGTCTACCGCTCGGGCGCGTGCTGGACGTCTTGACCGGCGGCGGCACCAGGGCTCAGCGGTTCATCGTGCTGGAGTCCCGGCTGCCGCGCGCGCTCACCGCGCTCGTGGTCGGCCTCGCGCTCGGGCTCGCGGGCGCTGTCACCCAGTCCATCCTGCACAACCCGCTGGCCGCGCCGGACATGCTCGGCATCACTTCGGGCGCGAGCCTGGGGGCGGTCGCGGTGCTGGTCGGCACCGGAGGCGCGAGCACCGGCCTGGCCGCTTCGGTCGGCGCGCCGGTGGCGGCCCTGGCAGGCGGGCTGCTCACCGCCGTCGCCATCTACCTGCTCGCCTGGGGACGCACCGCCACCGGCGCGTACGGCGCCACCGGGCTGCGGCTGGTGCTGATCGGCGTGGGCGTGAACGCCCTGCTGACCGCCGGGATCAGCTGGCTGCTCACCCGCGCCAGCCTGGCGGATGCCCAGCGCGTGCAGTTGTGGCTGAACGGATCGCTCAACGCGGCCGACAACGCGCGCCTGGGTCCCGCGGCGATCGCCGCGGGAATCGCCGCGCTCGTCGCGCTCGCCTCCGCCCGCACGCTCGCCGCGCTGCGCCTCGGCTCCGACACCACGCGTGCGCTCGGGGTGCGCATCCAGACCCAGCAGGCCGTCCTGATCGGAGCGGCGGTCGTGGCCGCCTCGGTGGCCACCGCCGCCGTCGGGCCGGTCGGTTTCGTCGCCCTCGCCGCGCCGCAGATCGCACGACGCCTGCTGCGCACACCGGGCGAGCCGCTGGTCGGCGCCGCGGTGACCGGCGCCGTCCTGGTGGTCGGCGCGGATGTCGTGTCCCGCACCGCGTTTCCGGTCGACCTACCCCTCGGCGTCGTGACCGCGGCATTCGGCGGGCCGTTCCTGCTGTACCTGCTCGTGCGTATGAACCGGAAGGCCACGCTGTCATGACGATCGCGGACATCACCGCCCCTGACGCCACGGAGCGAGCGAGCGCTCCTGCGCACCGGCTCGGCGCCGAGGCGGTCACACTCGGCTACGGCGACCGGGTGATCGTCGACGGGCTGAGCTTGACCGTCGCTCCCGGCGTCGTCACGACCGTCATCGGGCCCAACGGTTGCGGGAAGTCCACCCTGCTGCGTTCGCTCGGCCGCCTGCTGCGCCCCCGAGAAGGCCGAGTGTTGTTGGACGGCAAGGCTATTTCGACGATGAAGACCAAGGACGTCGCCCGCATCGTCGGCATGCTGCCGCAATCGCCGGTCGCCCCGGAAGGGCTCACCGTCGCCGATCTGGTCGCCCGCGGCCGCCACCCGCACCAGTCCTGGTTCCGGCAGTGGTCGGGCACCGACGAATCCGAGGTGACGACCGCGCTGGACCAAACCGGGATCGCCGACCTCGCTGGCCGGCCGCTCGATGAGCTGTCCGGCGGCCAGCGCCAGCGCGCCTGGATCTCGATGGCGCTGGCCCAGGGCACCGACATCCTGCTGCTCGACGAGCCGACCACCTATCTGGACCTGGCGCACTCCATCGAGGTGCTCGACCTGGTGGACCGGTTGCACGCCGATCTCGGCCGCACCGTCGTGATGGTGCTGCACGATCTCAATCTCGCGATCCGCTACAGCGACCAGCTGGTCGTCATGCGCGACGGACGCGTGGTCGCCGCGGGCGCCCCCGGCGAGGTGGTGTCGGTCGAGCTGCTGCGCGAAGTGTTCGACCTGGACGCGAAGGTTCTCGAGGACCCGGTGTCGGGCCGCCCGATGATCGTGCCGATCGGCGCCAGGCACGTGCGCGGAAAGGTGGGCGGACCGGCTGCCACAACGCCCGAGACCGCGCCGTATGAGAAATGACACACCAGCTATTCCATAGTTACGACACCCTGTAGTACGCATCCTCGTCGTTGAGTACCTAAAATTAGGGAATGGCAGGTCTTGGTGAACTCGAGAAAGCGGTCATGGACCAGTTGTGGTCGGCCGACGAACCACAAACGGTCCGGCAGGTGCACGAGGCGCTCGCCGCACGCCGTGAGCTCGCGTACACCACGGTGATGACCGTGCTGCAACGCCTCGCGAAGAAGAACCTCGTGGTCCAGCGGCGCGACGACCGCGCGCACCGCTACGCGCCGGTGCACACCCGCGACGAACTCGTGGCCAGCCTGATGGTCGACGCCCTGCAACAGGCCGACGCGGCGGGCAGCCGCGCCGCGGCCCTGGTGCACTTCGTGGAACAGGTCGGCAAGGACGAGGCTGCCGCTCTGCGCGAAGCACTCGCTAAGCTCGAAGCAACCGAGGACTCGACGCCCCCGCCGCAGTAGACTCCTCGGGCGCCCTGGCCCCACAACGCAGTGAGCTGAGTCGATGAACGCAACCGCGCCGGTATTCGCCGGACTGGCATTGCTTCTCGCGGGGCCTGCCCCGGCCTTGCTCAGCCGGGCGACCTGGACCTACCGGACGCCCCGAGCAGCGCTGGTGCTCTGGCAGGCCATCGCGCTCGCAGCCGTGCTCAGCGCGTTCGGCTCCGGGTTGGCCATCGCCGCCGAGCTGCTCGTGCCCGGTCCCGACGGCCGCCCGACCACCGCGCCGACCAGGGAGATCGACGCGCTCGGCCTGCCGCTGTGGCTGGCGTACGTGTTCGTCTTCGCGCTCACGCTGCTGATCGGCGCCCGGTTGATCTACGCGATCATCCGGGTCGGCGTGCACACCCGCAGGCGGCGGTCGCGCCACCGCATGCTCGTCGACCTGCTGGACCAGAGCGGTCCGCACCGGCGCGCGGCCGACATCCGGGTGCTGGCCGCCACCGAGCCCATCGCCTACTGCCTGCCCGGCCTGCGCCAGCGCGTCGTGCTGAGCGAAGGCACTCTGACCAATCTCGCCGACGCCGAGGTCACCGCCATCGTCAGCCACGAACGTTCGCACCTGCGGGCCAGGCACGATCTCGTGCTGGAGGCGTTCACGGCCGTGCACGAGGCGTTCCCCCGGGTGGTGCGCAGCAAGGCGGCGCTCGGCTCGGTGAAACTGCTCATCGAGTTACTCGCGGACGACTCGGCGGTCAAGGTCACCGGACCGAAGCCGCTGGCCCGCGCCCTCGTCGCCTGCGCGAAGTCCACCGCGCCGCAAGGCGCGCTCGCCGCGGGCGGCCCCACCACGCTCATCCGCATCCAGCGGCTGAGCGGCCGGATCGGGGACCTGCGCATCGCCACGGCCGCCTACCTCGGCTCGGCCGCCATCCTGGTGGTGCCGACGCAGGCCGTGGCCGTACCCTGGCTCGTGGAACTGAGTCGGCTGTTCCACGGCTGACTCCCCGGCACGTATCCTGGACCTTCGGCCCGCCTCCGGTCGGCCGCATCCTCTCGCTTTACCCGGCGCGCGTCATCGCCCGCGCCACCGCGCGGTGAAACCGCATCGCGCACCGTTCTCCATCCCACCGAACAGCGCGATCCGCGTGGAACGCGCCGTGCGACGAAAGGCACATCCTCCTCGTGACCCCCTCGACCACCGTCGCCGCGGCGCCCCCCGCGACCTTCGCGGGTCTGGGCCTGCCCGCCGTGCTCGTCCAGGCACTGCGACGCGACGGCATCGAGACGCCGTTTCCGATCCAGGCCGCCACGACGCCCGACGTCCTGGCAGGCAAGGACGTGCTCGGCCGCGGGCCGACCGGTTCCGGAAAGACCTTGGCCTTCGGCCTCCCGATGCTCACCCGGCTGGCCGGCGCCGCGGCCAAGCCGGGCCGCCCGCGCGGACTGGTCCTGGTGCCGACCCGCGAGCTGGCCGCACAGATCGAGCGGGCACTGGACGAACCGGCGCTTTCGCTCGGCCTGCGCGTGGCCTCGGTGGTCGGCGGCGCCCCGATCAAACGCCAAGCCGACCGGCTCGCCCGCGGCGTCGACCTGCTCATCGCCACGCCCGGACGGCTCGCCGACCTCCTCACCCAGGGATCGGCCGATCTGTCCGACGTGACGATCACCGCGCTCGACGAGGCCGACCACATGGCCGACATGGGATTCCTGCCGCAGGTGACCAAGCTGCTCGACCGCACGCCGCGCGACGGTCAGCGCCTGCTGTTCTCGGCCACGCTGGACGGCGAGGTCGACAAGCTGGTCAAGCGTTACCTGCGCTCCCCCGTCACGCATTCCACCGCACCGCCGTCGGCCTCGGTCACCACGATGTCGCATCACCTGCTCTACGTCGGCGACAAGGTGACCAAGCGGGCGGTCGCCACCGAGATCGCCGCCCGCGACGGGCTGACCATCATGTTCGTCCGTACCAAGCACGGCGCCGACCGGCTCGCCAAACAGCTGCGCGGGGCGGGCATCGCCGCGGGCGCGCTGCACGGCGGCAAGGCGCAGAACAATCGCACCCGCACCCTCGCCGCGTTCGCCGACGGCTCGGTGCCGGTGCTGGTCACGACCGACGTCGCCGCGCGCGGCATCCACGTCGACGGGATCTCCCTCGTCGTGCATGTCGATCCGCCGCCGGAGCCGAAGGCCTATCTGCACCGGGCCGGGCGCACCGCCCGCGCGGGTGAGGACGGCGTGGTCGTCACGCTGGTGATGGACGAAGAGCGCCGCGACGTCGAGTCGATGGCCCGTAAGGCGGGTGTCGAAGTGGACGGAGTCGCGGTCCGTCCCGGCGACCGCACCCTGGTCGAGATCACCGGCGCCCGCCGCCCGTCCGGAACTCCGGTGGTTCCGGCTTCCGCCGCGCCCGCGACCACCCCGGCGACGAAACCCGCACGACGTCAAGCGAACCGGCGTGCGGAGACAGCTCAGGCCGGTGGCCGCGGCGCCGGTGCGGCGAAGCAGTCCCGATCGGGCTCGATGCCGAGCCGTGGTGGCGAATCGGTCACCGCGCCGGGGCGTCGTCGCGGCCAGGCGAAAGTCGCCGGGAAGCCCGCCACCGGCAGCTCCGCCGGGCACAGTGCGGGTTCGGTCGAGGGTGCGTCCCCCCGCCGTTCCGCTGCGGCGGGCGGATTCTCCGGACGCGCCGCAGGGCACGCCTCCGGCGACACGCCGGGCCGGACACGGCGACGCGCCGTACGCGCGCAGCAGTCACCGCAGCGGGGCAATCGCGGAGCAAACTAGAGCGTGTCGACTCACGCGGCAGCCGCCGTCCTCTGCGCCCTGCTCGCGGCGCTGCTGTTCGCGGTCGCCGCGGTGGCGCAACAGCACGCGGCGGCCGCGGTGCCGGAGGGCGCGTCGCTGATCCGCTCACTGATGCGCACCCCGCGCTGGTGGGCGGGCGTCGTCGGCGACGCGGGCGGATACGCCATGCAGGTCGTCGCGCTCACCTTGGGCGCGGTGCTGCTGGTGCAGCCGATCCTGGTGAGCGCGCTGGTGTTCGCGCTACCGATGTCCGCCCGGCTCAACGACCGCCGCGTGGCGCCGCGCACCTGGGCGACCGCCCTCGCGCTGACCGCCGCGCTGGCCTGCTTCCTGCTCGTCGGCAATCCGACCGAGGGCAACACCGATGCGCCGCTGCGAGATTGGCTCGTGCCCCTGGGCATCCTGCTCGGCCTGATCGCCGCCGCCACCGCCGGTGGCATCGCCGCGCGCGACCCGGCGTGGCGCGCGCTGCTGATCGGCGCCGCGAGCGGCGCCCTCTACGGACTCGCCGCCGCGCTCACCGACTACGTCACCGACCTGTTCGAGCACGGTCTCGGGGATGTGCTCAGCGGCTGGCAGACCTGGGCACTCATCGGGGCCGGTGTCACCGGCGTCTACCTGCAGCAGCGCGCCTATCACGCGGGACCGCTGACCGCCTCCTTGCCCGCCGTCACGGTCGTCGAGCCACTGGCCGCCGCGTTCATCGGCATCGCCGTGCTGGACGAGCGGTTGCGGACGGACACCGCGGGACTGGTCATCACCGGAGGCGCGGTGCTCGTCATGGCCGCCGCGACGATCATGCTCTCCCGCTCGCAAGCCGCCGCCTGAGCCCACCGGCGAAGAAAGGCCGACGGGACAGACGACGCACCGCATATCCGCACTGTCGAGCCCCGGGCAGAACGGCGCACACCCGTCGGCGCGCGGATATCATCGGTCGAGTGCGCTTTCTTCCCGGTCATCAGCCGCCGTACGACCTCACCTACGACGACATCTTCCTCGTCCCGAATCGGACGGACGTCGCGTCGCGCTTCGACGTCGATCTGTCGACGACCGACGGGTCGGGCACCACCATTCCCATCGTCGTGGCGAACATGACCGCCGTGGCCGGGCGCAGAATGGCCGAGACGGTGGCCCGCCGCGGCGGCATCGTCGTCCTCCCCCAGGACCTGCCGATCACCGCGGCCGCCGACACCATCGCCTTCGTCAAGAGCCGCTCGCTCACCGCCGACACCCCGGTCACCCTCGCCCCCGACCGTTCGGTCTCCGAGGCGGTCGCCCTGATGCACAAGCGCGCGCACGGCGCGGTCGTGGTGGTGGACGAAGGACGCCCGGTCGGCGTGGTGACCGAGGCCGCCTGCGCCGACGTCGACCGCTTCGCCCGGCTCCGCGAGGTCGCGGTCACCGATTTCGTGCGGGCCCCCGCGACCACCACCCCGCGTGACCTGTTCGACCTGCTGCACGCCGAGCACGCCGACTTCGCCGTGCTCACCGCCGAGGACGGCACCTTGGCCGGCGTGCTCACCCGCACCGGCGCCCTGCGCGCGGGCATCTACCAGCCCGCCGTCGACGCCGCGGGCAAGCTGCGCGTCGCGGCCGCGGTCGGCATCAACGGCGACGTGGCCGCCAAGGCCAAGTCCCTCGTGGATTCGGGCGCCGACCTGCTGGTCATCGACACCGCGCACGGACACCAGGCCAAGATGCTCGAAACGCTCACCGCCGTGCGCGATCTCGGGCTCGGAGTCCCGCTGGTCGCGGGCAACGTCGTCTCCGCCGAGGGCACCAGGGATCTCGCGGCGGCGGGCGCCGACATCGTCAAGGTCGGTGTCGGCCCCGGCGCCATGTGCACCACCCGGATGATGACCGGCGTCGGCCGCCCGCAGTTCTCCGCGGTGGCCGAATGCGCCACCGCCGCCGCGGAACTCGGCGTGCACATCTGGGCCGACGGCGGCGTGCGCCATCCTCGCGACGTGGCGCTCGCGCTGGCCGCGGGCGCGTCCAACGTGATGATCGGCTCCTGGTTCGCCGGTACCTACGAGTCCCCCGGCGACCTGCGGGTCGATCGCGACGGCAACGCGTACAAGGAGAGCTTCGGCATGGCCTCCAAGCGGGCCGTCGCCGCCCGCACCGCCTCCGACAGCGAATTCGACCGAGCGCGCAAGGGACTGTTCGAAGAGGGCATCTCCAGCTCGCGGATGCGGCTGGACCCCGAGCGTCCCGGCGTCGAGGACCTCATCGACCACATCTGCTCCGGTGTGCGCAGCGCGTGCACCTACGCGGGAGCACGGACGCTCGCCGAGTTCCACGACAAGGCAGTGCTCGGCGTGCAATCCGCGGCCGGATTCGCCGAAGGCCGCCCGCTGCCCAGCGGTTGGTGAGCGCCGACACACGAATCGCACCGGCACCGGCCCACGCCACTCGGCACGTGGGCCGGTAGCATGGTGGTTGCCGGACACCGGCACCACGACTCGTTTGCGAAAGGATCCAGTTGTCACCCGCGTCCGAGGGCGCCGCACAGGAGGGCTCCTCTACCGAGCCGGGTGACCAACCCGGCGTCCTCCTCCCCGCAGTAGTCCCATTCCGCACAGGCCGTCACGCAGCACCGTTCGGGTGGTGCTGACCATGTCCGTCGCGCTCACCGCGCTCAGCCTGATCGGATTCATCGCACTCACCGTCGGCACGGCCCTGTTCGTCGCCGCGGAATTCTCCCTCACCGCCCTGGAGCGCAGCACCGTCGAGGCGCACGCCCGCACCGGTGACGTCCGCGCCCGCATGGTCCGCAAGGCGCATCGCACGCTGTCGTTCCAGCTGTCCGGCGCCCAGCTCGGCATCACCATCACCACGCTGATCACCGGTTACATCGCCGAGCCGGTACTGGCCCGGCTGCTGCATCCGGTGTTCGCCGGCATCGGGCTGAGCGAAGCCGCCGCGGGCGGCGTCGCGCTCACGCTCGCGCTGATCCTGGCCACCTCGCTGTCGATGATCTACGGCGAGCTGGTGCCCAAGAACATCGCCATCGCCAAGCCGCTGGCCACCGCCCGCGTCACGGCCGGACCGATGGTCAGCTTCTCGGTGGTGTTCAAGTGGATGATCCATTTCCTCAACAGCACCGCCAACTGGGTGGTTCGCAGGCTCGGCGTCGAGCCCGCCGAGGAGTTGCGCTCGGCCCGTTCGCCGCAGGAACTCGGCTCCCTGGTGCGCACGTCCGCGCTGCGCGGCGCGCTCGACCAGCCCACCGCCCAGGTGATGGACCGCTCGCTGCAGTTCGGCGAGCGCAGCGCCGAGGAGCTGATGACTCCGCGGGTGAAGATCGAGTCACTCGACAAGGACGACACCATCGCCGATCTGATCGAGGCGGCGGGCCGCACCGGTTACTCCCGATTCCCGGTGATCGACGGCGATCTCGACAACACCCTCGGCTTCGTGCACGTCAAGCAGGCTTTCACCCGCCCAGTGCACGCGCGCCGGACGACACCCCTCTACCGGCTCGCCCAGCCGGTGCCGATCGTGCCCGCCAGCTTGGACGGCGACGAGGTGCTCGAACGGGTCCGCGCCGACGGCATGCAGGTCGCCCTCGTCGTGGACGAGTACGGCGGGACCGCGGGCCTGGTCACCATGGAGGACATCATCGAGGAGATCCTCGGCGACGTCCGCGACGAGCACGACGAGGAGGAGCGCGACGTACGGCGCGTCTCCGACGGCTGGGATTGCTCGGGCCTGCTGCGTATCGACGAGGTCTCCCGGGCGACCGGGTACGACGCGCCGGAGGGCGAGTACGAGACGCTGGGCGGCCTCGTGCTGACCCGGCTCGGCCGCATCCCGGTGCCCGGCGACGAAGTCGTGCTGCCCAACCCTCGCTCGCAGCAGTGGACGGCGCCGGAGAACCACGGCGCCGGCGGCTGGATCGCCCGGGTGGAGCGCATGGACGGACGGCGCATCGATCGGGTCCGGTTGATCCCGGTGGACGCCGACGCCCTCGCGACCAAGGAGCACAGCCATGGGTGACCTCTTCGGCGTCCTGCTCACCGTCGTGCTGCTGGCAGGCAACGCCTTCTTCGTCGCCGCCGAGTTCGCGCTCATCTCCGCCCGCCGCGACCGGCTGGAAGCGCTGGCCGCGCAGGGCAAGCGCAACGCGAACACCGTCATCCGAGCGGGCGAGAACCTTTCGATGATGCTCGCCGCCGCGCAGCTGGGCATCACCATCTGCTCGATCCTGCTCGGCCGCGTCGGCGAGCCCGCCGTCGCGCATCTGCTGGAAGGCCCGTTCGACCTACTCGGCCTGCCGCAGCAACTGCTGCACCCGGTGGCGTTCGCGCTGGCGCTGACCATCGTGGTGATCCTGCACATCCTGTTCGGCGAGATGATCCCGAAGAACATCGCGCTGGCCGGGCCGGAGCGCAGCGCGCTGCTGCTGGTGCCGGTGCACCTGATGTGGCTGCGGCTGGCCCGCCCGCTCATCGCGCTGTACAACCTGGCCGCCAACCTGTCGCTGCGCCTGCTGCGGGTCGAGCCGAAGGACGAGCTGGAGGCCACCGTGTCGACGGTGGAACTGGCCGAGATGATCGGCGAGTCCCGCTCGGAGGGGCTGCTCGACGAGGAGGAGCACCGCCGCCTCACGCAGGCGCTCGGCACCAGCGACCGGGTGGTCGCCGACGTGATGGTGCCGCTGGACGCGACCCGATCGATTCCGCTGCGCGGCAACGGGACCACACTCGGCGACATCGAATCCGCGGTCGCCGAGACGGGTTTCTCCCGCTTCCCGGTGCGGGCGAACGACGGCTCGCTGGTCGGCTACCTGCACGTCAAGGACGTGCTCGACAAGGTCGCCGACGAGAGCGCCGGTCCGGGGACGCCGATCCCGCGCACCGATATCCGCCCGCTGCCGACGGTGGGCATGGGCGCCACGCTCTACGAGGCGCTGGCGCGGCTGCGGCGCACCAACAGCCATCTCGGCCGCGTGGTCGACGACCGGGGCAACACCACCGGCATCGTCGCCTTGGAGGACTTGGTGGAGGAATTCGTCGGCACCGTCCGAGACGGAACACATCGGGTGGGCGAATGACGATTCGGGCAGCGTGCCCGCGCGGGGTGCGATGACCATGCGGGTGTTGTCCGGTGCGCGGTGGCGGGAGTCCGCCGCCGCGCACCGGGCCCGGCTGGACGATCTGGTCGGGCCCTATCTCGAGCGGCGGGCGCAAGGTTCGTCGCACCCGGTGATCGACTTCTTGTTCACCTACTACGGGCACAAACCCGCCCAGTTGCGGCGCTGGCATCCGGGATACGGCATCGGGATGGCCGATGCCGCCGAATACCGCGATGCGCGGGGGTATCACCGCGTCGTCACCGATTCCGGCGCTGCGGGCTTCTGCACCGCCGATCCCGCATACCTGGACAAACGCCGCGATACCGTCGCGTTCGTCGCGGAGTTGCTGCGGGCCACCGCGTCCCGGCCCGCTCATCTGTCCTGCTTCGGGCTGCACGAATGGGCGATGGTGTATCGCACCGACGACATCCGCCACCAGAGGGTGCCGCTGCGGCTGGGACGCGCGGGCACCGACAGCGTGCTCGACTCGATGTCGCTGCGCTGTACGCATTTCGACGCCTACCGCTTCTTCACCCCGGACGCCGTCGGCCGCAATGCCGAGCCGCTCACCCGAGCCGACCAGCTGCGTCGCGAACAGCCGGGCTGTCTGCACGCGAATATGGATCTGTACAAGTGGGGCTTCAAGCTGGTCCCGCTGATCTCGTCGGAGCTGCTCCTGGATTGTTTCGAGTTGGCTTGCGCCGCAAGGGAACTGGACATGCGCGCCAGCCCGTACGACCTGTCCGGCCTCGGCTACCAGCCGGTTCGCATCGAGACACCCTCGGGGCGGGCGGAGTACGTCCGCGCCCAGGCCGAGTTGGCGGAACGCGCAGCCGGACTACGATGCGTCTTCCTGGGTGCCTGCGACGAACTCCTGTCGGAGCACCCGAATTCGGCCACGCTCGGCACCGGACCGACCCAGTCGCGCTGACCACGCGGACCGGAAAACTTCGCGAATCGTCTGCGATTCGACGAAACTCACCCTCGGGCCGACGGAAATCATTACCATTCAGTCAGTTCAGCGGTGACTGTCCCAGTCACCCTGGGTAGCCAATCTCGACGACGAAGTTGGGGGGTCGCGACGATGCGCCCGTTGGCCAGACTGTGCCGTGCCAAACCGCTGGCTCTGCTCACCATCGGCATGGTTACGGCCGTGCTGCTGCCCATGAGCGCTTCGGCCGATCCGCCATCGGACGTTCGTAACGCGGTCGAGGAGTTCCTCGACGTCGGGCGCACTTCGGTTCCCCGCGCCGACTGCGGCCCCGGCGCCGCCCCCGAGAGCGGACTGCAAGGCGATGTCACCGCCGCCGACCGCGACAGCGGGCGCAGCACGCAGGGCTACCGGTGCAACATCTCCTACGTCGGCGGCTACGCGGGACGCGGCGCGGGCATCACCTCCACCAGCTTCGAGCATTGCGCCTATCTGGGCTCGTTCTTTCCCGGCGACCTGATCAGCGAGGGCCGTGGCGTCCAGGTGCTCGACGTGTCCGATCCGGCGAATCCGCGTCCGACGGCGACTTTGACCGAGCCCGCGATGCTCGCGGGCACCTGGGAGAGCCTCAAGGTCAACACCGAGCGCAAGTTGCTGGTCGGCACCGGCGTGCCGGTCGGCGAGGGTGTGGGCTACCTGTCGGTCTACGACATCTCCGATTGCGCGCATCCGCGGCTGCTCAATCCCGGTCCGGGGACGAATCTGGCGATGCCGCTGCCGATCACCACGCACGAGGGCGGCTTCTCCCCCGACGGCAACACCTATTGGGCCTCGGGAGTCGCGCCCGGCTTCGTCAGCGCGGTGGACCTGAGCGACCCCGCCGACCCGCATGTGGTGTGGCAGGGCTTGACGGGCATCGAAGCGCACGGATTCGGCATCAGCCCGGACGGCGATCGGATGTACATCTCCGCGCTCGGCGGATTCACCGTCCTCGACATCAGCGCGGTGCAGCGCCGCGACCCCAACCCGCAGGTGCATCATCTGGGCCGGGTGTTCTGGACGGACGGCTGGGCGACCCAGCACAGCATCCCGGTCTTCTACGACGGCAAGCCCTACCTCTACACCGTCGACGAAGGCGGTTCCGGCGGCGTCAAACTCATCGATATCTCCGACGAGACGGCGCCCAGGGTGGCCAACAAGATCAAGCTCGAGATCAACCTGCCGCAGCACATCGACAGCAATATCGGTTCGTCGATGGGCGGTTCCGCCTTCGCCTACGAATCGCACTACTGCGCCGCCGACCGGCAGGACAACCCGACCGCCTTGGCCTGCGGATGGATCTCCTCCGGCATCCGGGTGTTCGACATCCGCGACCCCTACGCCATCCGCGAGATCGCCTACTACAACCCGCCCGCCCGCACCGGGCAGAACATGAGCCTGTGGAACTCGCCGCACGCGCTCGCCTCGCTCATCGGCGTTCCGCTTATGAGCACCCCTCCGGCGGTACGCGCCGTACTGGAGGGACAGTTCAACCCCTTGGATGCCACCACCCCGCGCACCGGCCGCCTCGCCTTCGGCGATGTGTCCACCGACTGGTGCTTCTCACCACCGGAATGGCGCGGATCACAGCTGTACGTCGCGTGCTCGGACAACGGGTTCATGGTGCTGCGACTGGACGACGACGTGTACTCGCCACCGGCGGACCAGCGGTCGATCGTCGGGTCGTAGCGATGCGGCGCTGGATGTCGACCGCCGCCCTGGTCTCGGCGGTCTTCGCGCTGCTCGTGCTCGGCGCCGCTCTGCGGCCGCTGGTGTTTCCGGAAAGTCGTTCCGCCGCACCGGTGCTCACCGATGTCGAGATCGGCTTCGTACAGGACATGACCACCCATCACCAGCAAGCGCTGCTGATGGTGCAGCGGCTGGATCGCTCGGTCGATCCGGCGGTCGCCCGGCTGGCCGAACAACTCGACCGCACACAGCGCCTGGAGATCGGCACCATGCTCGGCTGGCTGCGCCTGGCGGACGCGCCGCCCAGCTCCGTACACCCGATGGCGTGGATGCACGGCGCGGACGCGTCGGCGCATGGCCATCAGGCGACGGCCGCGCAGACGGCACCGCTGATGCCCGGGATGGCGAGCACGGCGGAACTGGACAATCTGGCAGCGGCACATGGCCGGAACGCGGAGATACTGTTCCTTCAACTGATGTTTCGCCACCACCAGGGCGGTGTCGCGATGGCCGAGGCCGCCGACGGTCTCCTGGGCTCCGGGCCGGTCAAAGAGATCGCGCGTTCCATGATCCATGGGCAAGGCCAGGAGGCGGGGGTGATGGGCATGCTGCTCACCCAGCGCGGAGCGACCCCACTGCCCTGATCACCCGGGCGGCTACGACGCCACGTGCAACCCGAAGCCGGTCGCTCCCCGCGCTTCGCGACCAGCCACGAGACGCAGAGTCCGGTCGTAGTCGCCGCCGCCCTGCGGGCGGTACCGGATCGGCTCCAGTTCGGCCAGCTCCGACATCCGCCGCCGCAGGTCGTACGCGACGTCGTCGAAGCGCGCGGCGTCGAGGCGGATCGTGTCGTGCACCACGAACGGCGGCAGCACGTCCATGCCGGTGTAGTAGAGGATGCCGTGGTGGATCGGGAACAGCAGATCTTCGACGGGGCCGTTGATCCCGCGATCGGAGTAGGACGGCTGCCTGCCCCCGACCGAGACCACCAGCATCGCGCGCCGCCCGGCCAGGACGCCCGCCCCATATCTGGGCAACGCCTTACCCCCGGCTCCATAGGCGAAATCGCAGGTGAGAACCCGGTCCACCCAGCCCTTCATGATCGCGGGCATGCCGAACCACCAGAGTGGGAAATGCAGGACGACGGCGTCGGCCCACAGCAGTTTCTCCTGCTCGGCGCGTATGTCGGGACTCAGCGTCCCGTCGCGGTAGGCCACACCCGAGGCCAGCATGAAGTTGGGCTCCTCGACCGCGCCGAAATCGTCGGTGTCGGCGGCGGCCTTCCACCCCATCGCGTAGAGGTCGGTGATCCGCACCTCGTGCCCGTCCGCCCGCAACTGGCGCACCGCAACGTCTTTCAGAGCGCCGGTGAGTGAGTCCGGCTTCGGGTGGGCGTACACGATCAGTACGTTCATTCCAGCGTTCGTCACATGTCGGCGCAACAGCGTGCGGAGCGTCGGATATTCCGTCGTCCCCTCGACCTGCGTCGACAGGTGGCCCGGCGACGGCCCGGCGACACCGCGACGGTATGGTCGGCTGAACCGGGTCATGATCGTCGGCCGGGAGAGGTTGGGCAACAGATGATTCGGACCGATGCGATCAAGGTGCCCGCGCACGTGCGCGGATACCCGGGTGTGGCGTTCGGCGGGTATGTAGCGGGACTACTCGCCGCCGCGAGCGGCGCCACGCAGGTGCGCGTCGACTTCCGCCGCGGCGTGTCCGTGGACACTCCGCTGGTACTGGCGGCCGACGGCTCCGGCGGCGCGTCACTCACCGACCTCGACGGTGCGGTACTCGCCGAAGCGTCCCCATCGACGGTCACGGTCACGCCGCGGCCCGCGCCCAGCTGGGAACAGGCTCGAGCGGCGAGCGCGACCGCAGGCGCGCTGCGCAAGATGAGCCACTGCTACGGCTGCGGTGCGGCCTGCGCGCCCGGACGTGGATTGCGCTTGTCGCCTTGGGCCATGTCCACGCACGACATGGTCATCGCCGCCTGGACACCGGATCCCGCGCTCGCCGGACCCGATGGGTTCCTCTCCACCGAGAACATCTGGTCCGCTCTGGATTGCCCCGGCGGCTGGGCCGCGATGGCGCTGCGCGACCTGCGCCCCGGAGCGGTCACCGCCGCTCTCACCGCCACGCAGCTCGAACCGGTCCGCGCCGGCGACCCCTACCTGTCCTACGGGTGGCCGATCTCATCGGACGGCCGCAAGCACACGGTCGGCGTGGCCTTGTCACGAAGCGACGGAACGCTGTGCGCCCTCGCCGAAGCGCTCTGGATCGAGCCCCGCCGACCGCTCCCGTTCGAATGGTGATCGGTCCCCCCGAATCTGCCGACCGCGCTCAGTGAGTGTCGACGAAGCGGTACCACTGGCCGTCGAAAGCGGCGTATTCGATGCCGTTGGTGGCGGGTGGGCCGAGGTGCGGTGGGGTGGCCGGGTCGCGGAAGAAGGCGAAGCCCTCCGAATTCGAGTCACCCGTTTGGGTGTAGAACAGGCAGCCGCCGTCGCGGGGCGTGATGAAGGTGATCGTGTAGACGCCGAGGCGGCTGCGGTGGCCGGAGTGCGCGCAGTCGACGGCTTGATCTTCGAGGATCCCGCGGGAGAGGCGCCAGCCGGTGTCCTCAGGGACGTCGTAGAGGGCCGACGCCACGAGGGCCGCGATGAGCACGGGCGAGGCGAGACTGTGGAACACGGCACGGTAGCGCAGCAGCCCGAGCAGTCCGAACAGGACGGCGATCCCACCGAGCACACCGAGCACCGCCCAGAGCACGACGAGGGTCGGGAACGTGCCCTCCGCGGCGAGTTGCCAGAACAGCGCCGCGCAGCAGAGCGCGACCAGGGCGGTCAGGAGCCCCATCCACAGAACGAACCAACGAGGAATACGCGACCGTGTGCGCACGGACCCTGCGGAGTTCACGTGTTCAAGATACGAGGGGCAGGAGCTTCGCGCGCGGGATCGGCGGCGAAATCCCCCGGGGCACTGGCGATCACGGCGACGCGGGAAGCGGGCGGAAAGCCGCGCGGTCCAATTCCGGAGACCGCGCCCGAGTTCGCATGGTCCAGATGTCCGGCGAATTCCGGCACCGATGACTACGCACTTCACCAGGCGGCGAGATCCATCAGTGTGAAAACAAACAATTCGGAACGTTTCCCGATTCCGGACGGAATAGAAATCCCCCGGCCAGCACACCTGACCAGGGGATTTCACTACTCGCAGCAGATCGTGGACCGCACGTTCACAGCGGAGGGAAGCCCGCCGATCCGGTGGCCATCCAATTCCAGAACATCGCCGCGCGATTAACGACCAATGCCACGATGTCGAGCACAACGCTTCCCATGAATCTTCCTCACAAATCGACGATCTCGTGCGGCCCCCAGAGTAACGGACCGATATACAAGAGTCGAAACTCCTGGTCGCCCGAGAAAGCGCGAATCCCCCGGCCGACGGGACCGGGGGATTCGCGGCGCGCGGAGACTAGACGCAGGCCAGCGCCTTCGCCTCACGGCGACGGCGGTGCAGGATCGGCTCGGTGTACCCGTTGGGCTGCTTGGTGCCCTCCAGGATCAGTTCCTTGGCCGCCTGGAACGCGATGCTGCCCGCGAAGTCCGGCGCCATCGGCCGATAGTTCCGGTCGCCCGCGTTCTGCCGGTCGACGACCGGGGCCATCCGCTCCAGGCTGGCCACCACCTCATCGGCGCTGACGATGCCGTGGCGCAGCCAGTTGGCCATCAGCTGGCTGGAGATGCGCAGCGTCGCACGGTCTTCCATGAGCGCGACGTCCTTGATGTCGGGCACCTTGGAGCAGCCGACGCCCTGGTCGATCCAACGCACCACGTAGCCGAGGATGGACTGCGAGTTGTTGTCCAGCTCCTGGCGCTTCTCCTCGTCGGTCCAATTCGGCGCGGCGGCCAGCGGGATCTCCAGGATCTCGTCGACGGTGGCGCGGCGACCGCCCTTGGCGATCTCCTGCTGCCGCTTGAACACGTCGACCAGGTGGTAGTGCGTCGCGTGCAAGGTCGCGGCGGTGGGCGAGGGCACCCACGCGGTGTTCGCGCCCGCGCGCGGGTGACCGATCTTCTGGGTGAGCATGTCGGCCATCAGGTCCGGCATGGCCCACATGCCCTTGCCGATCTGCGCCTTGCCGGGCAGGCCGGCGGCGAGACCGGTGTCGACGTTCCAGTCCTCGTAGGACAGGATCCACTGCTGGGACTTCATGTCCGCCTTGCGGACCATCGGCCCGGCCTCCATGGAGGTGTGGATCTCGTCGCCGGTGCGGTCCAGGAAGCCGGTGTTGATGAACACCACACGTTCGGCGGCGGCCTGGATGCAGGCCGCGAGGTTCACCGTGGTGCGGCGCTCCTCGTCCATGATGCCGATCTTGAGCGTGTTGCGGCTCAGCCCGAGCACGTCCTCGATCCGGCCGAACAGCTCGTCGGTGAACGCGACCTCGTCCGGGCCGTGCATCTTCGGCTTCACGATGTAGACCGAGCCGGTGCGGCTGTTCTTCAGCTGCACGTCGTCGGCCAGGCTGTGCTTGGCGATCAGCGAGGTGATCAGCCCGTCCATGATGCCCTCGGGCACCTCGTTGCCCTCGGCGTCCAGGATGGCGTCGGAGGTCATCAGGTGACCGACGTTGCGCACGAACAGCAGCGAACGGCCGTGCAGCGTGAGTTCGCCGCCGTCCAGCGCCGTGTACACGCGGTCGGGGTTCATGGTGCGGGTGAAGGTCTTCTCGCCCTTGGTGACCTTCTCCGCGAGGTCGCCCTTCATCAGGCCGAGCCAGTTGTGGTAGCAGAGCACCTTGTCCTCGGCGTCCACGGCGGCGACCGAGTCCTCGAAGTCCATGATCGTGGTGACCGCGGACTCCAGCACGACGTCCTTGACGCCCGCGGTGTCGGTGCTGCCGATCGGGGACTGCGGGTCGATCTGGATCTCGATGTGCAGACCGTTGTGCTTCAGCAGCACCGAACTCGGCGCCTCCGGATCACCGAGGTAGCCGACCAGCTGGGAGGCGTCGGCCAGACCGATGCTGGTGCCGTCCTCGAGGCCGACCTCGAGCTCGCCGTCGACGATCTTGTAGGACGTCGAGCCGATGTGCGAACCGGTGATCAGGGTGACCGAGTCGTCGAGGAAGTTGCGCGCCCACTCGATGACCTTGTCGCCGCGCACCTTGTTGTAGCCGGTGCCCTTCTCCGCGCCGCCCGCCTCGGAGATGGCGTCGGTGCCGTAGAGCGCGTCGTAGAGCGAGCCCCAACGCGCGTTGGCGGCGTTGATCGCGAAACGGGCGTTCATCACCGGCACCACGAGTTGCGGGCCCGCGGTCGCGGCGATCTCCTCGTCGACGTTCTGGGTGGTGATCTGGAAATCGGCGGGCGCGGGCCGCAGGTAGCCGATGTCGGTCAGGAAGTTCTTGTAGGCGGCCTTGTCGTAGTTCGCGCCGGGGTGCTCCGCGTGCCAGGCGTCGACCTTGCCCTGGATCTCGTCGCGTTCGGCCAGCAGAGCGCGGTTGCGCGGAGCGAGATCATTGATGACCTGCTCGGCGCCGGCCCAGAACGCGGCGGAATCCACGCCGGAACCGGGGAGCGCCTCGTTCTCGACGAACTCGTGGAGAACGCGTGCCACCTGGAGCCCGCCGACCTGAATCCGCTCTGTCATCTACTGCCTCACTTCCGAGAAAACCGAGTGGGAAAACAGTGTCATGTTACCCGTGGGTAGCGGTGTAACCGCGCGCCGGGTCGCCCATGCCTGTGCCCGAATCCGTCGCCACGCCGAGGTGAGCTGTTCGTTGCGCCCGGCGGGTCGTGAGCCGTCGGCGGTCGGCCGGACAGCCCCTTGATCGTAACGCGCGCCGGATTTAATGTACTGATCGGAACATTTTCGGAGATGCAGGAGTCAAGGTGCCACTCACCGACAAGGTCGTTGTCGTCACCGGGGGAAGCCGGGGGCTGGGCAAACAGATGGTGCTCGCGTTCGCCGAAGCGGGCGCGGACGTGGTGATCGCAAGCCGCAAGCTGGACGGCTGCGCCGCGCTGGCCGATGAGGTGACCGAGCGGTTCGGCCGCCGCGCCCTGCCGGTGGCCTGCAACGTCAGCGACTGGTCGCGGTGCGACGCCCTGGTGCAGACTGTCTACGACACATTCGGCCGGGTGGACGTGCTGGTCAACAACGCGGGCCTCTCGCCGCTGTACCCCAGCCTGGACCAGGTCACCGAGGCGCTGTTCGACAAGGTCATCGGCGTGAACCTCAAAGGACCGTTCCGGTTGTCCGCTCTGATCGGCAGCCGGATGGCCGCCGACGGCGGCGGCTCGATCATCAACGTCTCCTCGATCGAGGCGATCCGGCCGGAACCCTTCGCGGTCCCTTATTCGGCGGCCAAGGCCGGTCTCAACGCCCTGACCGGAGGGCTGGCTCAGACGTTCGCGCCGAACGTGCGGGTCAACACCATCCAGTGCGGGCCTTTCGAAACCGACATCGCCACGGCGTGGCCGGACGAGTTGCGCGCGGAACTCACCGAACACAATGCCCTGCGCCGGGTCGGCAGGCCGGAGGAGATCGTCGGTGCGGCGCTGTTCTTCGCCACCGAGGCCTCGGCGTTCTGCACCGGCGCCACCCTCCCGATCGACGGAGGATGGCGATGAAGGCGCTGACTTATGACGGACCGCGACAGATCTCCTACGGCGACCGGCCCGATCCCGCGCTGCCCGGCCCCGACGGCGCGATCGTCCGGGTCACCGCGGCGGGCATCTGCGGCAGCGATCTGCACATTTACGCCGGACACGGATTCGTCGCGGGCGCCGGTTACGGCGTCGGGCACGAAGCCGTCGGCGAGATCGTGGAAGTGGGGCCGTACACCCGAGGATTCTCCGTCGGCGACCGCGTGCTGGTCGCCGCCTCTGCCGGTTGCGACAGCTGCGCGCAGTGCCGAGCCGGGATCGTCACCGCGTGCGCTCGCCACCCGTTGCCGGTGGATGCCTGCTACGGGCTCGGCGGCGCACTGGCCGGATGCCAGGCCGAGTTGCTCGCCGTCCCGCACGCCGCGGGCAATCTGGCGAAGTTGCCCGACGAGGTGAGCGACACCGCCGCCGTCGTGCTCACCGACAACGCGCCCACCGCGTGGTACGGAGCCCGGCGCGCCCGGATCGCGCCGGGCGACACCGTGGTGGTGATCGGGCTCGGCCCGGTCGGTCTCATGGCGGTCCAGTCCGCGTTCGCGATGGGCGCGGCGCGGGTACTCGGCGTCGACCTGCTGGCCGAACGCCGCAAGCGCGCCGCCGAGCTCGGCGCTGAGCCGGTCGAATCGGACGATCCGAAGCAGGCGATCCGCGAAACGCTGCGCGGCGGAGCGGATGTCGCGATCGAGGCGGTCGGGGCCGACGAAACCATCAAGCTGGCGATCAGCGCCGTCGGGCACGGCGGCCGGGTCAGTGTGATCGGCGTGAGCCACAACCGCGCCTACCCGTTCCACATGATGGCGGCGCAGGTGAAGGACCTCGAATTCCACATCGGGCTGTGTTCGATCCAGTACGAACTGCCCGCGCTGCTGAAGCTCACCGCGGGCGGCAGGCTGCGGCCCGAGGCGGTGGTCACCCACCACCTTCCGATGTCCGACGGGTCCGCCGCCTACCGGATGTTCGCCGAGCGGGCCGACGGGGTGGGCAAGATCGTGCTGGACCCGTCGAAATGACCGCACCGTCCCGTAGGCGGGGCCGTCCGCCCGCGGCCGAATCGACCGCGAGCGACACCAGGGCGCGGATCGTGCGGGCCGCGATCGACCTGTTCGCCGAACGGGGCTTCCACGGCACCGGTGTGGCCGAGGTCGGCGAGCGCGCCGACGTGCAGCGCGGCGCTCTATACTACCACATCGGTTCCAAAGAAGAGCTGCTCTGGCAGATCCTGCGCGACTACACGCAGCTCATGTTGACCGAGGCCGAACAGATCGCCGACGGGCCCGGCGATCCGGTCGCCAAGCTGCGCAAGCTGATCGACAGTCACGTGCGGCTGATCGTGCGGCATCAGCGCGAGGTGGCCATCCAGCTACGCGACGTCGGCGCGCTCACCGGCGAGCGCGCCGCGCAACTGCAAGACCTGCGCGACCGGGTGCAGCAGTGCTGGCAACGCGTCATCGACGCCGGTCACGCCGAGGGGCTGTTGCGCACCGACGACCACGTGGTCACCAACAGCGTGCTCGGCATGTTGAACACGGTGTCGTTCTGGTACCGCCCGCACGGCGGCCGCTCCCCCGGCGAGATAGCCGACATCCTCGCGACCACTTTGCTCGACGGCGTGGTGACCGGCACCGCGCGGGACACGAAAGGCTGACCGGGGCTTGGGATTTCGAGGCCAACCCGGAGCACCGGCGGAAGCTGGACTCGGCCGCGGAGTTCGTCCGCACCGAAGAGGAACTACGCCCCGGGCGACCCGGTGTATCCGAGCGGGTACCGGCCGCGCTGCGCGAGAAGGCCCGCGAACTGGTGGCCCAGCGCCTCGAACGCATCGGCGGGAATCTCTGAGCAGGCCGCCGGAGTTCAGGATGCGCGCTGAGCGGTGGCGTCCGGGTGCGACGTGTCCGCGTACCCGGCGACGGGGCTGAGCCGCAGCACCGAGGGCATCCGGCGGGTGAGCGCGGGCGTGCCGGTGAACGCCACCCGGCCCGTCCGCAGCGCGTGCGCCAGCGGCAGCCGCCCCAGCCACACCTGGTACAGCGAGGCGACATCGGAGCTGATCGCGACGTCAACGGGATAGCCGGGATCGGATTCGCACACCGAGGGCACCCCCGCCTCGATCACGATCCAGAATCGGCGCAGGTCGTCGGTGAAACGCACGTGCAGCACGTGGCGACGGCCCGGGAACGACGAGGTGTCGACCCTGGTGTGCATCCACCACACCAGCAGAGCGGGGTCACGCTCGTCCTCGCGCGGCGTGCCGAAGGTCCAGCGCGCACCCCATTCGCCGAGGCCGAACAGGATGGGCTCCAGTTCCCGCCCGGCGTCGGTGAGCAGGTACTCGCCGACCAGTTTCTCCACGAGCCCGGCTCGCTCGAACTGCCGCAGGCGTTTGGCCAGCAGGCTGCGCGACAGGCCGGGCAGTCCGCGCGCGAGGTCGTTGAACCGGGTGGTGCCCAGCAGCAGGTCGCGCAGGATCAGCAGTGACCAGCGCTCGCCCACCACGTCGAGTGCCCGGGAGATCGGGCAGTACTGGCCGTAACTCGGCGTCGAAATCGTCATGGCACCTCGCGAACGCGGTCTCGGTTCTGGACCGGGGCGGTCCACTTTCTGCACTATCCGGTTATCGCGGCCGTTCCTAACTTCGAAACATGACCACTACAGCTCCTGCCCCCACCGACACCACAACCGACTGGATCGCCAGCGCACGCCGCGTCGGCGAGGCTCTTCATCCCGAGGTCGCCGCCCGCGACCACTCCGGCGAGATCTCTCTCGCCGCGTTCGATCTCCTGCGCGAGAGCGGACTGTCCGCGGCGCTCGTCCCCGCCGAGTTCGGCGGCGGCGGGGTCACCCACCGCGAGATGGGCGCGATCCTGCGCGAGCTGGGCCGCCACGACCCCTCCACCGCGGTCGCCTTCGCGATGCACACCCACCTGGTCGCCGCCCAGGTGTGGCGGCACAACCACGGCATCGATGCCGCACCACTGTTCGCCAAGGTGGTCGCGGGTGCGATCCTGGTCAGCACCGGAGCATCGGACTGGGTCGGCTCCAACGGCCGCGCCGAGCGGGTCGACGGCGGCTACCGGGTGCACGCGCGCAAAGCGCCTGCCAGCGGATGCGAGGCGGGCACCGTCCTGGTGACCAGCGTGCGCTGGGATGACGCACCCGACGGCCCGCAGGTGCTGCACTGCGCCATCCCGTTCACCGCCGACGGCGTACGGATCGAGAAGACCTGGGACACTTTGGGTTTACGGGCGAGCGGTTCGCACACCGTGGTGCTCGACGATGTGTTCGTGCCCGACGCGGCGGTATCGCTGACCCGCCCGGCATCGGTGTGGCCGCCGTTGCTGAACGTCGTGATCGGCGCGGCGATGCCGCTGGTCATGGCGGCCTACCTCGGTATCGCCGACGGCGCGGTCGATATCGCGACCACGCTCGCCGCCGGGCGGGCCGACGCGCCGACCGTCCAATTGGCCGGCGAGATGGCCACCGCGCACACCACCGCGGGCGACCTCGTCGACGCCATGTTCACCGGATCGGAGAACCTGCACTTCGCCAACACCGATCAGTACGCGAGCCGGACGCTCAGCCGTAAGACCGCCGCGGCGGACGCACTCGTGCACACCGTGCGCCTGGCCATCGAAACCGTTGGCGGACTCGGCTATTCGCGCGACTGCGAGCTGGAGATGCGCTACCGCGACGTGCACGGCTGCCTGTTCCACCCGCTGCCGCGGGCCAAGCAGACCCACTTCACGGGCCACGTCCTGCTCGGACACTCCCCGATCGGATGACGTTCTTCCGTCGACGCCACCCCCGCTCGCCCCCATAATCGGATGGGGGCGAGTTTCCCTGAACACTCCGAGGAGAATCCATGGCGTCCGCACGGGGCATCGCTCGATCGCCGATCACCTGGGCCGTCGTGGCGTTGCTGATCGTGGGGCTGGGCGCGGGACTGGCCGTTTTCCAGCCATGGCGGCTGTTCACCGACACCACCGTGCAGGAGGCCGCACCGTCGGCATCCCCGGCGCCGGGTCCGGGCGGGACCGAAGCCCAGCCGCGCACCATCGCCCGGGGCAGGTTCATCTCGCACGAGCACGCCACCGCGGGCACCGTCGCGGTCCTGCGACTGGCCGACGGCAGCAGAGTGTTGAGACTGGAAGACCTCGACACCTCCGACGGCCCCGACCTGCACGTCTGGCTCACCGACGCGCCGGTGCGCGAAGGCCGCGACGGGTGGTTCGTCTTCGACGACGGCAGTCACACCGACCTGGGCAGGCTCAAAGGCAACCAGGGCAACCAGAACTACCCCATCCCCGCCGACGCCGACCTGGCCCGGTTGACCAGCGTCGCGATCTGGTGCGACCGGTTCAACGTCTCCTTCGGCGCCGCCGAACTGCGACCGGCCTGACCGCCGGATCACCCTCCGTAGCACCGCCCAAAAAATGACCCGACAACGGCGGGTGCGCTGTGCCACCATGTGTTTCGACACCGGCCACCACCTCGAGGTGGCCGCCGAGCAGTGGAGAGGAGGGGCGGCAGTGATTCCGGAGACGACGAAGCGAATGAATACCCTCGCGGCGCGATCGTCGGCCGCGGGCGACGCGATCGGCAGGCCGTTGCGCGCACGGCGCGGCGAACCGGTCGACAGCCGCCTCCAGATCCTCGGCTGATCGCCGCATCGCTCTCCTCCTTCGCTCGAATCCGCACGAAACATGGTGATTCCCATGACGTTCCGCCGTGCCGCCGATCAGGCGGCGACAACCGCAGACAACTGGATACACAGCGGGGTACTCGTCCTGAACGCCTCCTACGAGGCGCTCGACGAGATCAAGGCCGACCGGGCCGTCGTGCTGCTGGTCGCCGGCGCCGCGGAGACCGTGGCCGACCGCAGGCCGCACTTCCCGATCCGGTCGCGGCACGTGGAAATCGCTCTGCCACAGACCATTCGGTTGCTGCGCTACGTCTACCTCGAGCACGCCGTGCTGGTGCACGACGAGAGCAGGGCAACCCTGGCGGGCGTGCTGCGTCGCGACCGGAACCGGTGCGGCTACTGCGCCGGGTGGGCGCGCACCGTGGACCACATCCGGCCGCGGTCGAGGGGCGGCCCGAACACCTGGGGCAACCTCGTGGCCTGCTGCGCGCCGTGCAACACGGCCAAGGCGGACCGCACCCCGGAGGAGGCGGGCATGCGCCTGCTCTGGGAGCCGAAGGCCCCTACCCATCGGATCCGGCAGCAGCGCCGGATCTGGAAGCAACTCGCCGCGACCTGACCACGAGCCGAGAAAGGAGAAGATCGCGATGACGAGCGCCGAGACCACCGCCGTCGCGGAGCCGACCCTGGCCGACCTGCTCCCGCTCTCGGATTCCCGAGGGTGGCACCGGGCGGCCTGCCGCGGCGACCCGAACCACGAAGCCTGGTTCCCGTACCCGTCACAGGACTTCGACTACGCCCGGGAAGTCTGCGCGCGCTGCCCGATCCGGGATGCCTGCGGTGACTTCGCCGCGCGCACCGGGCAATCCGGCGTCTGGGGCGGGCACGAGTTCGACCGCGGACGGGTGATCCGCCACTGAGCGGTCCCGCCGTCGTGCCGTGCGGCACGGCGGCGGGACAACACGACCGCGCGCACCCGCGCCGGTATCGGGGAGCCTCGCCGACTTCGTTCGGCGCCGCTGACCATACACTGACCGCGTGGGCACTCATCGCAGCGCAACCAGATCCCGGGGCGTCAGCAAAGGTCCGGTTATCGCAGTGGTCGTCGTTGCGTTACTGGCCGCGATCGTCGTCGTCTGGTTCCAGCTGCGCGATCGCGCGGCGAACCAGGACAGTGCGGCGGCGGCCGAATGCGTCGAGGGGCCCGCGACACTCTCCGTGACGGCCGATCCCGGCATCGCCGCGCAGGTGCGGGCCGCCGCGGACAGCTACAACGCCACCCGGCCGAAAGTACGCGACCACTGCGCGCGGGTCGAGGTGACCGCACAGCCGTCCGCGGCCGTCGTCGCCGCGTTCACCAGCGGCAAGCCATGGGACAAGGCGCTCGGCCCGCAGCCGGCGCTGTGGATCGCCGATTCGACCCGTTCCATCGAGTCCATGCGGGTGCCCGGCCTGATCGAGGGCACGCCGGTACCCATCGCCACCAGCCCGATCGTGCTCGCGATGCCCGAGGACCTGCGTCGCGCGCTGGAGCAGGCCGACGTGTCCTGGGCCGACCTGCCGCGGCTGCAGCAGGGCTCGCTCGCCGATGTCGGCCTGAACGGATGGGGCGGGCTACGGATGGCCCTGCCCGCGGGTGACGCCACGCTCGCCGCGGCCACGGCGGTCGGCTCCGCGGTCTCGGGCGCGGAGCCGCTCAGCGAGCAGGCGGCGCAGTCCGGTCAGGTGGTCGCCGCGATCTCCGGGCTCGCCGCCGACGCTCCCGAGGCGTCCGACACCACGGCCGCGCTGACCGAGCTCACGGCGCAGGACGCGCCCATGCACGCGATAGCCGCTACCGAGCAGCAACTGAAGGGTCTGCCCGGCGTCGTGGCGTTTCGCCCCGCCGGGTCCGCACTCGTGGCCGATTACCCGGCCGCGTTGATGTCCGGCGCGTGGGTGGACAAGACGCAGAATCTCATCGCCGGACGGTTCACCGACTATCTACGCAAGCCCGAGCAGGCGCAGGCCTTCGTCACGGCGGGATTCGCCGCCGCGCCGCAGACCGCGGCCGCCGTCCCGCCCCGTGGCGCGCTCGACAAGGTCCGCGCCACGCTGGCGAATCCGGTACTCGGCGTGCGCTCCACCGTCCTGGTCGACGTGTCGGCGTCGATGGGGACGGCGGAGGGCGCCACGACGCGTCTGGCGAACGTTCTGGCCGCGCTGAATTCCACGATGACGGTCATGCCGCCGGAGTTCGGACTCGGCGTGTGGACCTTCGGCAAGAACCTCGACGGCACTACTCCGTACCGGGTGGCCGCCGCCACCGCCCCGCTGACCACCGACCAGCGCACGAAGATCGGCACCGCGCTGACCGCGGTGCGCCCGAGCGAGAGCCGGTCGGATCAGGCTTACCCGTCGCTGATCGCGGCGTACAAGAGCGCCGTCGCCGGGTACACGCCGGGCCGCACCAATTCGGTGCTGCTGATCACCGACGGACCCGACGACGATTCCACGGTCACCGGCACCCAACTGGCCGCGGACATCGCCGCGGCGACCGACCGCACCCGGCCGGTGCGCGTCGACGTCATCGTGGTCGGCGGCAGCGGCACCCAGACCCTCCAGGCCCTGGCGCGGCAGACCGGCGGGAACTACACCCGCCTGGCCACCTCCGACGACATCGGCTTCGGCTCCGCGGTCGTCCAGGCGCTCACCACGCCGTAGCGCGCCGCCCGCGCGAAGACAGAACTGCCGCCTCGCACTATAGACAGCCGCTATTGGTAAGTCTAAACTTACGGTTCGTGGGGACTTACCGAGATGCGGCGCTGTCCGCGCTGGGTGACCCGACGAGGCGGGCGATCTTCGAGCGCCTCGGCAAGGGGCCGTGCGTGGTAGGGCAGCTGGCCGCGGATCTGCCGGTGAGCAGGCCCGCGGTATCGCAGCACCTCAGGGTGCTGGAACAGGCCGGATTGGTGACCCACGAGGCGGTCGGCACCCGCCGGGTGTACCGCTTGAATCCCACCGGTATCGACGCGCTGCGCGTGTACTTCACGCGGTTCTGGACCACCGCGATGTCGGCTTTCCAGGACGAAGCAGGCCGGAGGGCCGCCGAAGAACCAGCTACCGACCAGGAGCAGTCATGACACAGCAGGCCAGCGACAAGGACGTACGCGTCGAACTCGTCGTCGACGCACCCATCGAGACCGCCTACGACGTGTTCACCACCGGCATCGACAGCTGGTGGCCGCGCGAGCACCATATCGGCGCGGGCCGGCTCGCCGAGGAGGTGATCGAGCCGCGCGTGGGCGGCCGTTGCCTCGGTCGCGAGGACGACGGCACCGAATGTCCATGGGGCACCGTGCTGGTGTGGCAGCCGCCGACCCACTTCGCGTTCTCCTGGGCGATCGGCCTGGACTGGAAGCACGAAACCGATCCGGAGCGGGCCAGCCGCGTCGATGTCACCTTCTCGGCGGTCGCTCCCGACCGCACCGCCGTCACGCTGGTGCACTCCGGTTTCGATAAGCACGGACCGGGCTGGGAGTCCATGCACGACGCCGTGGGTAGTCCGGGTGGTTGGCCGGACCTGGCGAACACCTATGCAAAAGTGGCCGCCACGCGGTGAGGTCGATACGCGACCGGACCGGCGGTCAGTCCGCGTACGCCTCCAGCGGTGGACAGGCGCAAACCAGGTTCCGGTCGCCATAGGCGCCGTCGATCCGGCGCACCGGCGGCCACACCTTCGCCCTGGCATGCCCGAGACCTCGGGGATACACGGCGACTTCCCGGCTGTAGGGGTGTTCCCACTCCCCCACCAGCGACGCCGCGGTGTGCGGCGCCCCACGCAGCGGGTTGTCGGTCACCGGCCACACGCCCGCGGCGACCTGGGCGATCTCCGCGCGGATCGCGATCATCGCCTCGATGAAATCGTCCAGCTCGGCGAGGTTCTCGCTCTCGGTGGGCTCCACCATCAACGTACCGGCCACCGGAAAGCTCATGGTCGGCGCGTGGAACCCATAGTCCGCCAAGCGTTTTGCCACATCGTCGACGGTGACGCCGGTTCGCTTGGTGATCTCGCGCAGGTCCAGGATGCACTCGTGCGCCACCATGCCGCGCTCGCCGGTGTAGAGCACCGGGAAGTACTCGTCCAGCCGCCGCGCGATGTAGTTGGCCGAAGCGATCGCCGACAGCGTGGCGCGGCGCAGCCCATCGGCGCCCATCATGCGGATGTAGGCCCAGGTGATCGGCAGAATGGAGGCGGAGCCGTACTTCGCGGCCGACACCGCGTGCGACCCCGCTTCCAGCGGGTCGCCGGGCAGATACCGCGCCAGGTGCGCGCGCACCGCGACCGGACCGACGCCGGGACCGCCGCCGCCGTGCGGGATGCAGAACGTCTTGTGCAGATTCAGGTGGCTCACGTCGCCGCCGAACCGGCCCGGCCGGGCGAGGCCGACCAGGGCGTTCAGGTTCGCGCCGTCCACGTAGACCTGACCGCCCGCGTCGTGCACCAGCGCGCACAATTCGGCGACCTCGTGCTCGTAGACGCCGTGCGTGGACGGGTAGGTGATCATGATGCAGGCCAGGCGATCGGCGTGATCGGCGATCTTGGCGCGCAGGTCGTCGAGGTCGACGTCGCCGTTGGCGCGACACTTCACCACCTCCACGCGCAGCCCGGCCATGGCCGCCGACGCCGCGTTGGTGCCGTGCGCGCTGGACGGGATGAGACAGGTGTCGCGGTGGGTGTCGCCGCGATCGAGGTGGTAGCGCCGGATCGCCAGCAGCCCCGCGTACTCGCCCTGGCTGCCCGCGTTCGGCTGCAAGCTCACCGAGTCGTAGCCGGTGATGTCCGACAGCCACCGTTCCAGGTCCGCCACCACCCGCAGCAGGCCGGGCGCGTCCTCGACCGGCGCGTAGGGATGCACGCGCGCGAAACCGGGCCAGGTGATGGCCTCCATCTCCGCGGTGGCGTTGAGCTTCATGGTGCAGGAGCCGAGCGGAATCATGCTGCGGTCCAACGCGATGTCCTTGTCGGACAGTGCGCGCAGATACCGCAGCATCGCGGTCTCGGTCCGGTACTTCGTGAACGCGGCGTGCGCCAGGAACTCCGAGGTCCGGCTCTCGATCGCCGCGACCGGCGCGGGCGCCCCCGGCTCGGACGACACCGCGGTGCCGAAGGATTCGAGCACGGCCGCGACATGCGCGTCGGTGGTCGCCTCGTCGCAGGCGATGCCGACGTGGTCGGCGTCCACCAGGCGCAGATTGATGCCGCGCGACTTCGCTTTCGCCACAACGGCTTCCGCGCCGCCGGGCACGTGCGCGAGCACCGTGTCGAAGAAGCTGTCGTGCACCACCGCGCCGTCCAGCCCGGCCGCGATCGCCGCGGCGTGCGCGTGCACCCGGCGGGCGATCGCCCGCAGCCCTTCGGCACCGTGGTAGGAGGCGTACATCGCGGCCACGACGGCCAGCAGCACCTGCGCTGTGCAGATGTTGGAGGTAGCCTTCTCCCGGCGGATGTGCTGCTCGCGGGTCTGTAAGGCGAGCCGGTAGGCGACGGCGCCGTCCGCGTCCACCGAGACGCCGACCAGGCGGCCGGGCAGCTGGCGGGCCTGCGCTTGCCGCACCGCGAGGTATCCGGCGTGCGGGCCGCCGAAACCGAGCGGGACACCGAAGCGCTGGGTGGTGCCGAAGCATACGTCGGCGCCCTGCTCACCGGGCGGCGTGATCAGCGTCATCGCCAGCAGATCGGCCCCGACCGCGACCAACGCGCCCCGATCGTGTGCCGCGGCGATCAACTCGGTCAGGTCCACGACGCGACCGGAAGCCCCGGGAGTCTGCGCCAGCACACCGAAGAACTCTCCGTCGGGCAGCTCTCCGGCGGACAGGTCCGCCTCCACGATCTCCAGGCCCAGCGGCTCGGCCCGGGTGTAGAGCACCGTTCTGGTCTGCGGGAACAGGTCGCGGTCGATGATCAGGCGTGCGGACTTCGATCGGCCCGCCCGGCGCAGCAGTGTCATGGCCTCGGCGGCCGCGGTGGCCTCGTCCAGCATCGACGCGTTGGCGACGTCCATGCCGGTCAGCTCCGACACCATGGTCTGGAAGTTGAGCAGCGCCTCGAGCCTGCCCTGGCTGATCTCGGGTTGATAGGGCGTGTAGGCGGTGTACCAGGCCGGATTCTCCAGCAGATTGCGCACCAGCACCGGCGGGGTCAGCGTGTCGTAGTAACCCAGCCCGATCATCGAGGTGGCCACGGTGTTGGTCCCGGCGAGCTCGGCGAGTTCGGCGAGCACCTCGTGCTCGGAGCCCGCCGCGGGCAGCCCGGCCAGGCCGTCGCCGTCCAGGATGCTCGCGGGCAGCGCGACGGCAGCCAGCTCGTCCAGCGACGACACGCCGACGACGTCCAGGATCCGGGCCAGTTCCTCCCGGTCGGGTCCGATATGGCGGTCGGCGAACGAGCGAGTCACAACAGCTCCCAAGGTCGGGCGGGGTCGACCAGGCGGTCGACGGGTACCGGCCCTCCCCCTCTGTCGTGGCGCCTGAGAGATTCGGGTCCCGCGACCGGTGGCCGAGACCCTTTCCCCATGGGCGGGCGGCTCGAAGCCGCCGCTTTCCAGAGGCGTCGAAGCCCGCACGGTCCTTTTTGCCTGAGAGATTGACGGGGAGGTGCTGCTCCTTCGGCGCTCGGACTCGTTTCCGGACCGAGGCTCTCCCGCACGGCGGCGACGCACCGTCAGTCTAAGCCGACGACACGCCGGAGCGCGCCACCGGACCCCGCGCGCACCGTGTCGTTCTGGTCACTCGGGGGACCGAGCGGGCATCACCCGTCAGATGGCGAGTCCGGCGCGCAGCCGCGCAGCCGCCAGCACGATCGACTTCGCTTGGACGCCCACCAGACGGGCCAACGGCACCGCGACACCGGGTGCGTTCTGCTCCACGTCGGTGCACCATTGATCGAATACCGCGGCGAACCGGTCGCGCTCGGCGGCCAGCGCCGTACCGCCGCCGAGCGCGTATTCGTCCTCCAGCAGGCGCAGCAGCATGCCGCCCAGCCGCAGGCGCAGCATGGCGGTCCAGTCGTACTGCTCGACGAAGATCTCCCCCCGGGTCGCGATCCGATTTCGTTGCGGCACCGACTGTCTGCTCACGGCGAGACCCGGCAGCCCGGCGACCAGCGCACGCACCGACCGTTCGAACGGACTGCGACCGCTCAATGTGCCGTCGACGCGAGCGAGCACCTCGGAGGCGACCTCGGCCATAGCCCGGTAGTCGGCGGCGGTAGCGTCGAGCAGGTCGCCCAGCACTCGGTCGCCCGCCGAACCGTCGCCGATCCGCGAGTCCACCCAGAGCGGCAACTCGCAGACCAGGATCGCCGTGCCGTAGCGCGCGGCGTAGTCCCGGCAGCCGCCCCCGCCCAGCGCGGTGACCGAGTCGAGGCCCTGGGCCGCGAGCAGATCCGCCATCGCCTCGAACAGCGGCAGCTCGAAGACTCCCGGAGCGAGCGTGCGGGCGCCCGGCGCGTCGGGTTCGCCCTGGTAGATCGGCACGCCGGCGGCGGAGAGGCCTGCGGTCAACGCCGACCAGTACCCGGGATCACCGCCAGAGGTGTAGAAGAAGCCGCCGCCGAACTCCGCGTTGTGCAGGGAGGCGATCAGCGCGGGCCGCGTGCGGTCGATCAGCGCCATCATCGCCTTCGTCTCCGGCAGCGGCACCCCGACGCGCCGGCCGCGCCATTCGGTGGGGAAACACCATTCCGGTTGTTCGGCCGCGGGCGGCCGGTAGAAGCCGCGGGCGACGCCGGTTCTGGTGTGCGGTCCGGCGAACCACCCCTCGTTCAACCGCGTTCCGTCCGGATCTACGCACAGCAGGAAATGCCACGTGGCGCCCACGGTCACCGTCTCGTCCGCGGCCATCCGGCCGAGCAGATGGCGAATCGTGGCCATGCCGATGGGCTCGTTCGGATGCGGATTGCCGAAGACCAAGATATGCCGGTCGCCGGATCCGACCGTCACCTCCCGAATCGGGTCACCGCCGCGCGAACGTCCTAGCTCGGTGATCGAGATCCGGTCCGGATGACCGGCCGCGAGAGTGTCGGCGAAGGCATTCAGTTCGTCGACGGTCGGAAACGCGTCGATCCGCTCGATCGGCCCGACGAGCCCGGTGATATCGCGTGCCTGCACCGCGCCCCCTCTCGCTGCCGCCCCGGCCCTTGCCCGCCGCCGACGACGCTGTCACGCACCACGGCCGGGGAGGCTGCACGCCTTGCCCGGCCGTGAAAGCGTTGTGCGAATCCTAGCCCGTCTTGCGGTTCATCCGCGCCTTACGACGGAACGACAGCTCGTCCTCCGGACGCTCGGTGATCGCCGACGCGCGCTCCGCGGGGAAGTTCGCGATGGCGCCGGTCAGCTCGCGCATGGCGCCGCTCACGGCGATCCCGAACACACCCTGCCCGCCCTGCAGTAAATCGACGACCTCCTCGGCCGACGTGCACTCGTACACCGAGGTGCCGTCGGAGAAGAGGGTGATTCCCGCCAGGTCCTGCACGCCGCGGCTGCGCAGATGATCGACGGCGATCCGGATGTTCTGCAGCGAGATGCCCGCGTCGAGCAGCCGCTTGACGATCTTCAGGACCAGGATGTCCTTGAACGAGTACAGCCGCTGGCTGCCCGAACCCGCGGCGCTCCGGATGGAAGGCACCACCAAACCGGTGCGCGCCCAGTAGTCGAGCTGCCGGTAGGTGATTCCGGCTACCTGACACGCACTGGGAACGCGATAGCCGACCATGTCGTCAGGTACCGAGTCGTCGGGGAACAGTCCTGGCTGTACCACATCCTGCGATTGCTCTGCCACTGACCACTCCCTTGCTTCGCCGACGCATTCCCAGCCTCATCGATGACCCGGCGCCGTCACCGACCGAATCGGTGCGGATTCGGCCGAAACGGTCGTGGCCCAACTGTCGAGATTACTCCCCACGATTGTCCAGCCCGCGGCGTCATCGAGCCAAACGCGACGCGCGGGGAAAGTCTCGACCTCTACTTCAGCTATCGGTCGCCTTGAAGTCGTCGGGAGACACCGACTCCAGGAATTCCTTGAACTTCTCCACCTCGTCCTCGCGCTCGTCCGGCATGACGAGACCGGCTTCCTCGAGAACCGACTCCTCGGCATGGATCGGGCAACCCACCCGCAAGGCGATCGCAATCGAATCCGATGGCCGCGCCGAAATCCGCAGATCGTTCTCGAAGACGAGATCCGCGTAGAAGGTGCCCTCCTGCAGATCGACGATCCGCACTTCCTTCAATGTGTGCCCCAGCTCGGTGATCAGGATCTTGATCAGGTCGTGGGTCAGCGGGCGGATCGGGGTCACCCCCTCCTGCTCGAGGACGATCGCCGTCGCCTCGGCTTGCCCGATCCAGATCGGCAGATACCGGTCGCCCGCCACTTCGCGGAGCAACAGCACGGGCTGGTTCTGTGGCTGCTCGACACGGATGCCGATCACGCGCATTTCGCTCATCGCACTGCCTCCCATACTCGCCGCCGGCCCGGCATGACCGCCGCAGAGCTCGCCGTACCACGAGTCTAGGCGAACCCGCACCGGTCCAGCGATCCGTCTGCACAGCAGAAATCAGGGTGTCCGTTCGCCGGAACCTACGGACCGTGGCCCCTCGGGGGGTCAGCCCCCGAGCGAGCCCCGGACCGAGGACTTGACCAGACAGGTGTGCAGGGTCAGCGACAGCGCGGCCAGTTCACGCACCGTCTCTTCCGCGCGGGCGCGCGCACCCGCGTCCCGGCTCTTCGCGATCGGGGCGACGATCTGCGCCACGAGCGCGGCCTCCCGGTCGGCGGCAAGCTTGAACGCACGCAGATGCCGTGCCTCCAAACCGAATTCGGCCATCGCCCGCGCGGTCTTGGCCAGCGTGACCGCGTCCGCGTCGAAGTACCCCGCCGGGCCGGGTGTGATCAGATTGGCCCGGATGAGGTCGCCCAGGAACTTCTCCTCGATCCCGGCCTGGTCGAGCAGATCGGCCCGGGTGACCCGGATTTCGTGATCGAACCGCAGATCATCCGGGGAGATCTCGCTCGGCACGACGCCGAGCCTACGAGGCGCGGCCACCGGGCGCACGCCACGTTCGGAAGCACCCACGGCCGGTTCCGCATCGGGCGTGCCGCGCCCGGACTCCGGCGCACCAGGGCGGACGGAGTGCGCTCGGGCGCGGGCTTCCCGCACACCGAGCGTCGCCGCACCGCTATCGATTGCCTCGAGCTGCTCCTTGATCACCTTCAGCGGGAGGTATTGATCGCGCTGCGCGGTCAATACGAACCGGAGCCGTTCCACATCCGCCACGGAGAACCTGCGGTAGCCCGAAGGCGTCCGCTCCGGCCGGATCAGGCCCTCCGCTTCCAGGAAGCGGATCTTGGAGATGGTGACGTCGGGAAAGTCGGGGCGCAGCAGGTCGAGCACGGAGCCGATCGACATCCCTCCGCGTGCCCACTGCGCCGCACCGGTCACAGCGCCAGGTCCTTCATGACTCCGAGCCTTTCATGAGTGCGCGACCCGGCACCGACGCCGTCATAGACTCCCCGCGCCCGCCGACGAGTCGGTCACCTGGGCGCGCGGTCCGGTGAGGAACACCAGCCGGAACTTGCCGATCTGGACCTCGTCACCGTTCTGCAGTTCGGAGGAGTCCACCGGCTCCCGGTTCACATACGTGCCGTTCAGGCTGCCCACGTCGACGACCTGGAAGGAATCGTCGTCCTGACGGAACTCGGCGTGCCGACGGCTGACGGTGACGTCGTCGAGAAAGATGTCACTGTCGGGGTGGCGCCCCGCCGACGTGGTCGGCTGATCCAGCAGGAACCGCGAGCCCGCGTTCGGGCCGCGCTTGACGACCAGAAGGGCCGCGCCCACGGGCAGACCCTCGACCCCTTGGACCGGCTGTTCGCCGGTCGGCTCTCCGGAGCGCGACGCGTCGACCTCGTTCAGGAAATCCGCGCGGAAGACCGACGTCGTCTCGGCCGCGGTCTCCCCGTAACCCGGGTCTTTGTTCTCGCTCACCGTTTCTCTCCTCCTCGAACCTGATTATCCCTGCAAGCAGGTGATACCTCTGGTACCACGACCTGCCGTCGAGTCACTAGATTCCCGGCACAGCCGCCGGGTGCATCTGTTGGCATTGACCGTACCCTGCCGGGCCGCACCCGTGCAGGTAGAACTGGGAAGGCTGCTTCAGCCCCCGATAACTCCTTGATAACCTGCGGCATCCAGCAGTTCACCGAGCGTCGCGTCGAGACTCGCCGCATCGCCCACCTCCAACTCGAACAGCCATCCGTCACCGTAGGGATCGGCGTTCAACGTCTCCGGCTCCGAGTTCAGCAAGTCGTTCACCGCAACGACTTTCGCGCTCAGCGGCGCGTAGATGTCGGACACGCTCTTGGTCGACTCCACCTCCGCGATGCTGTCCGCGGCGACCACCTCCGCGTCCGCCTCGGGCAGCTGCACGAACACAACGTCACCGAGTTGAGACTGGGCGTAGTCGGTGATGCCCACCCGCACCCGGGTCGGCGCGATCCGGCGTACCCACTCGTGCTCCTCGGTGTAGCGCAGATCCTCGGGGGTCTGGGTCACAGGCCGTCCTTTCGTTTGAACGTTGCACGCAAACTCTATCGGCTACGCCGTCCGATGCCCCACAGCCGGTATCGCTCTTGCGACCGCGATGGCTTTGCCGGTGTACAGCACGCCGGTCCAGACGTAGACCGCGGTGCCCCAGATCAGTAGTGCCCCGCCGAAGGCGCGCCCGAAACCGGCGGCAGCCCAGTCCATCTGCCCCGCCAGCAGCCAGGGCAGCGCGGACATCAGCGCGAAGGTGGCCGCCTTGCCCAGGTAGATCACCTCCGGCGGGGGCAGGTCGCGGCGCTTGTACACCGACAACGTCGCGGTCAGCACGAGGTCGCGGCCGACCAGGATCGCCGCGACCCACCACGGGATCAGGCCGCGGATCACGAAAGCCGCCAGCGTGGCGACCAGATAGAGCCGGTCGACGAACGGATCCAGCAGTGCTCCCAGCCGTGAGGACTGCCCCAGCAGCCGGGCGAGTTTGCCGTCCAGGAAGTCGGTGACGCCGCTGACGACCAGCAGGGCGAACGCCCAGCCATCGGCCCGCTCGATCAGCAGCAACCACAGGAACAGCGGGACGCCCAACAGGCGCAGCACGCTCAGCACGTTCGGCACGGTCAGGATGCGGTCGGCGAAGACTCCCCGCACTCCGCCGTCGGCGGCGCGTTCCTCCGGTTGGGCTGTGCCCGATTCGGTTGTCACGCCCCGTGCATACCCCACCGACCCCGTTCCTCGCCATCTTCGCGGGCCGAATTTTCCGGATATCGACGCGGCATGCCCGTGCGAGGATGGTTTCCGCCACAGCGCGACGGTGACAGAATGATTTGGAATATTTCTCACTATGTGGCCGGTGAGCGAGAGGAAGTCATGTCCGCATTCGACTACGACGTGGTGGTGATCGGCTCCGGCTTCGGCGGCAGCGTCAGCGCCCTGCGGCTCACCGAGAAGGGTTACCGCGTCGGGGTGCTCGAGGCAGGCCGCCGATGGAACGCCGAGGACATCCCGCGCACGAACTGGAATGTGCGCAAATCGATCTGGGCGCCGCGCCTGGGCCTCACCGGTCCGCAGCGGATCAGTCTGCTCGGCAAGTGCGCCGTGTTCTCCGGCGCCGGGGTCGGCGGCGGCTCGCTGATCTACGGGAACACGCTGTACGAGCCCCTGCCGAACTTCTACACCGACCGGCAGTGGGCGCACATCACCGACTGGCGCGCGGAACTGGCGCCGTACTACGACCAGGCCAAGCGCATGCTCGGCGTCGCGCCCAACCCGCGCACGACCCCGGCCGACGAGGTGATCCGGGAGATCGCCGAGGACCTCGGTGTGGCCGACACCTACCATCCGACCGATGTCGGCGTGTTCTTCAACGAGTGCGATCCGGGCACGGAGGTCGACGATCCCTACTTCGGCGGCGCGGGTCCCCGCCGCAACGGCTGCGTGCACTGCGCGCGCTGCTTCACCGGGTGCCCGCACAACGCCAAGAACACCACCACCACGAACTATCTCTACCTGGCCGAACAGGCCGGTGCGCAGGTTCACCCGCTGACCACGGCCACCGCCGTGCGGCCGCTGCCCGGCGGCGGATACGCCGTCGACACCGAGCGGTCCGGCCGCTGGATCCGCAAGCAGCGCAGAACCTTCACCGCCGAGCAGGTGGTGTTCGCCGGCGCCGCGCTCGGCACCCAGAAGCTGCTGCTCGAGATGCGGGACGACGGCGTGCTGCCGCACCTGTCGCCCCGGCTCGGCGAACTGACCCGGAGCAACTCCGAGGCCATCCTCAACGTGGTCAGCCGCGCCCGCCGCG
Source organism: Nocardia sp. NPDC003999 (assembly GCF_053604885.1). Lineage (NCBI taxonomy): Bacteria > Bacillati > Actinomycetota > Actinomycetes > Mycobacteriales > Nocardiaceae > Nocardia > Nocardia sp. NPDC003999. The sequence goes on along the minus strand of NZ_JBSGIB010000024.1, from coordinate 28,065 downwards.
ACTTCGCCGAGGGCATCGCGATCACCTCATCGATCCACCCGGAGCCCGACACCCACGTCGAGGTGTGTCACTACGGCAAGGGTCAGAACGCGCTGTTCCCGATGTCGGTGCCGATCGTGGACGGCGGCGCGTTCCGCTTCCTGCGCTTCCTGCTGGCGATCCTGCTGCACCCGCTGGTGTTCCTGCGCAGCCTGAACGCACGGCACGCCTCGGAGAAGTCGGTGATCCTGCTGATCATGCAGTCGCTGGACAACTCGCTGACCTCGTTCCGCCGGCGCGGGCGGCTGCGCACCAGGCAGGGCACCGGCGAGCCGAACCCGACCTGGATCCCCCTGGCCCACGACATCGGCAGACGGTTCGGCGCCAAGGTCGACGGCGACACCCACGGGCTGATCATGGACGTGTTCGACATCCCGGCCACGGCCCACTACATCGGCGGATGCGTGATCGGCGAGAGCCCGCGCAGCGGCGTGGTCGACCCCTACCAGCGGGTCTACGGTCATCCCGGCCTGCACGTGGCGGACGGCTCGGCGGTGACCGCCAATCTCGGCGTGAACCCGTCGCTGACGATCACCGCGCAAGCCGAGCGCGCGATGGCGTTCTGGCCCAACCGCGACGAACCCGACCCGCGGCCGGAACTGGGGTCGGCCTACCGGCGGATCGCTCCGGTGCCGCCGACGCGACCGGCGGTGCCCGCCGAGGCGCCGGGCGCGCTGCGGTTGCCGATCGAGCCCGCGTCGCCCCGCACCCAGGTGAAGTGAGGCCGACACCACGCGGCATGAACGGTCGCTGGAGGCTAGCGTGATCCGTTGTGTCAGACAGTGGTATCGATCTGCGCTCCTACGTGCCCGCGGAGGAGGTGCGCGCCCGCGGACGCGCGTTGCGTGAGCGGGTTCCGGTCAGCGCAAGGGATCGGGCGGCCACCGGAGTACGGCGTCCGAGCGTGTTCGATTTCGTCGCGATGAGCAATGCGGGCAGGCTGGAGCACCTCATACCGCTGCGGATCGGGCGGATGATCGCCTCGCCGTTCACCTTCTATCGGGGCGCGGCGGGGTTGATGGCGGCCGATCTGGCAGGTGGCCCGGACAGTGGGCTCACCGCCCAGCTGTGCGGTGACGCGCACGCGGCCAACTTCGGCCTGTACGGCACCGCGCGCGGCGAGATCATCATGGACATCAATGATTTCGACGAGACTGTGCCCGGTCCGTGGGAGTGGGATCTGGAGCGCCTCGCGGCCAGCCTGGTACTGGCCGGGCGGGAGGCGGGCGCCGACGAGGACGAGTGCCGCACCGCCGCGCGCGACGCCGCCCGTTCTTACCGCCTGGCCGTGGCGGATCTGGCCGCGATGCCGTTCATGGCGTCCTGGTCCGCGCTGCCCGACGAGTCGGTGCTCGCCAGGGCCGAGGCCGACGACCTGCTCGACGACTTCAAGAAGGCGGCCAAGAAGGCGCGCAAGAACACCAGCGCCAAGGTGGTGGCCAAGTGGACCGAGCACCTCGAGGACCACCAGACCGGTATCCGCAAGCACCGCTTCGTCAGCGATCCGCCGATTCTGACCGCGGTGGACGAGCGCGTCGCGGAGGCGGTGATCGGCGGGCTGGAGCGCTATGCCGACACCTTGCCCGAGTCGCGGCGCAATCTCCTGGCCCGGTTCGCCGTGTCCGACATCGCGTTCCGGATCGTCGGAACCGGCAGCGTCGGGCTGCGCAGCTATCTCGCGCTGCTGCACGGCAACGACGGCGAGGCGCTGGTCCTGCAAGTGAAGCAGGCCGCGGCAGCGGCGCTCGCCCCGTTCCTGCCGACGGCCGCCGTACGGCACGAGGGTGAGCGAATCGTGCGAGGCGCCAGGCTTGTTCAGTCCGAGTCGGATCTCCTGCTCGGGTGGACGTCCCTCGACCCGGTCGGCGACGGCGTCGAAATGCCGTTCATCGTCCGGCAATTCCGCAATATGAAGGGCGGCATCGATCCCGCCGAGTTGCCCGCGGACGACCTCGACGACTACGGGCGGCTGGCGGGCGCGCTGCTGGCCAGGGCCCATTCCCGGTCGCTGGATCCGCGCTTGCTGTCGGGATATCTGGACGGCGACGAACGCTTCGACGACGCGGTCGCCGCGTTCGCGGTGCGCTACGCCGACCGCACCGAAGCCGACCACGCCGAACTGGCCGGGGCCGTGCGGGCGGGCCGGATCGCCGCCGAGGAACCGGAGTAGCCCGGCCGCCGTGCCTCGCGCCCGACACGCCGTCCGTCGGCACGGGCGCGGCGAATCCGTTGCGGCACCTCGTATCCTGTCCACTGTCGAGTGTCGACGTGAAGGGTGGCCGCCAATGCTCGTGCGAGTCCAGAACGCCGCAGGTACCAATGCCGAGCGGGTGCTGATCGATTGGCTGCGCACCTGGAAGGACCCCGGGAGTCCGCATGGTGTCGCGACGATCACCTGCAGCTTGTTCCACAAGGATCGGCTGCACCAATTCGACGCCGTGGTCTGGACCCCGACCAGCTGCGTGGTGATCGAGGCCGATGCACTGGTCGCCCGCCAGGATGGCGTGCTGGAGGTCCCGCTCAACGGCGAGTGGACGATCAACGGCGAGCCGGTGGCGATGGAGAGCCGCGACCGCAGCACGCCGCTGGACAAATCCCGCGAGCACACTTTCGCGTTGCAGGAATGGCTGGCTGCCCGCGGCCTCGGGCAGCGGGTCGTGCACGGCGTCGCGCTGCTCGTCCCGCTGTCGGGCGCCCAGTTGCGACTCGAACAGCGGTGGGCCGATCCGAGTTTCGACGTGATCATCGGCGACGACCCGGGCCGGCTGCGGCACTACTTCGACTCGCTCGCCACGGAGGAGAAGTTCCTCTGGACGGCCAACGACGTCGCCGTCGCGTTCCGCGGTCTCGGCATCCTGCCCTACCTGCCCGCGCCGCAGGAACTGCTCAACGAGGGCTTTCTCGGCCCGATCGACATCACGCTCTGGCACGGTGGGCCCAACCAGGCGCAGGCCGAGGCCTACGCGGAGGAACTCGCGCAGGCCGAGCGGGAAGCGCAGGCGTCCGCATTCGTCATCCGGGCGCCCTGGTACAGCCCGTGGAAGCTGTATCCACGCGAGTCCGGCGACCTCGACTTCGGGCGCGCGGTGATGCGCACCGTCCTGGCCATCGGCATGATCGTCGCCTTCGTCTGGATCGTGTGGTTCGTGGTCACCGCGCTCACGGCGTACGGACCGGGCTGAGCGGCCGCCGACGGGTGCGACCGCCCGGCCGCTAGGACGACGCCGAGATCGGCTGGTCCCGCTGGAAGACGCTCGCGTCGTCGAGCATGGCCGCGCGCAGCATCCGCTCCGGCACGCCCATGGCCTCGACCAGGGTCGAAGCGTGCGGACGCAGCCGGTCGACCAGTTCGTTGACGCCGCGGCGCACCGTCTTCGCCCGGTCCACCGACATGAACCGGTGCATGATGTACCAGGCCTGGTTCTCCTCGATGGTGGAGTAGACGAACAGGTCGCACATCCAGTCGGCGAGTTCACGCGCGGCCGGGTCCTCGATGTCGGAGATCCCCTCGATGAACGCCTCCAGCACCAGCCGGTCGATGTGCGCCGAGCCCGCTGCCAGGATGTGGTCTTGGGCATTGTTGAACGCCTCGAACGGGCCGGTCTCCTCGGCCCTGGCGCGCAGCCGGTGCGCCGCGGTGCGGACCAGGTAGTCCTCACGGTCGGCGAACAATTGCAGTTGCACCGCCCGGCGGGACAGATCGCCCTCATCGATGGAATCGTCGCCGCGGTCACGGAGGGTCTGGATCAGCTGGCGCACGCCCGAACGCTTGCGCACCACGTCACCGGCCATGGTCGCGGCGAAGCGCACCCAGCCCAGGGCGTCCAGGTCGCGCACCTCGTCGGCGTAGGCGGTGAGCAGTTCCTTGGCCACCAACTGGGTGAGCACCACGTTGTCACCTTCGAAGGTGGTGAACACGTCGGTGTCGGCCTTCAAGGTCACCAGCCGATTCTCCGTGAGATAACCCGCGCCGCCGCACGCTTCGCGGCACTCCTGGATGGCGCGGGTGGCGTGGTTGGTCTGCGCGACCTTGAGGCCTGCCGCGCGCTTCTCCAGTGCGCGCTGTGCGCCCGGCTCGAGATTCTGGCCGGTCTGCACCAGGTGCATCCGCCGCACCAGGTCGTTCTGCGCGAACGCGAGCGCATACGACTTCGCGACCAGCGGCAGCAGACGGCGCTGGTGGCTGCGGTAGTCCAGCAGCACGGTTTCCACCCCGGTGTCCGGGTCGGAGAACTGGCGGCGCAGCAGCGCGTAGCGCACCGCGATGCTCAAGGCGACGCGCGCGCCCGCCGCCGCGGCGCCGCCGACGCTCACCCGGCCGCGCACCAGGGTGCCGAGCGTGGTGAAGAACCGGCGGCTGGGGTTGTCGATTTCGGAGCTGTAGGTGCCGTCGGGGGCGACGTCGGCGTAGCGGTTGAGCAGGTTCTCCCGGGGCACGCGCACGTGATCGAAGACGATGCGCCCGTTGTCCACGCCGGGCAGGCCGCCCTTGAGGCCGTCGTCATAAGTGGTCACGCCGGGCAGGTCGGCGCCGTTCTCGTCGCGGATGGGCACCAGCAGGCAATGCACGCCCTTGTTCTCGCCCTGCGTGATCAGCTGCGCGAAGACCGCGGCCATCCTGGCGTGTTCGGCCGCGCCCCCGATGTAGTCCTTGCGCGCCGACGGCGTCGGCGAGTGCACCACGAACTCTTGGGTCTGCGGGTCGTAGGTCGCCGTGGTCTCCAGGTTCGCGACGTCGCTGCCGTGCCCGGACTCGGTCATCGCGAAGCAGCCGAGCAGATCCAGCGAGATCAAGCGCTCGATGAACTCCCGGTGCCGTTCGGTGCCGAGATTCTCCACGGCGCCGCCGAAAAGACCCCACTGCACGCCCGATTTCACCCACAACGACAGATCCGCGTACGCGAGCATCTCCAGGCCGACCACCGCCGCGCCCGGCTCACTGGTACCGCCGTTCTCCCGGCGGAAGCCGCGCTCGGCGAACCCCATCGTGGAGATCGCCTTCATCTGCTCGAGCACGCGCGCCCGGGCGGCCTTGTAGTCCTGGTAGGGATCGGCGGTGAACTCCTCCCCGGCCAGCAAGGTCCTGGCTTCGTCCCGGACGGCCGCCCAAGGGCCGTCGAGTGCCGCGCGTAGGTGGTCCGCCGTCGTTGCCGTGCCGCTAGTCATGTCTCGACGATAGCCCCGTACACGGGCGGCAAACCGTGATGCGCGACAAGTCGGCGACAGGTCTTGCTAGACCATTGAACGACTGTTTAATATACTGAACATGTGTTTAACCAACAGCCCGTTCCGCAAGGATCCGCCGACGATCTGAGCACCGCGGCGCGCATTCGCGATACCGCGATCGAGGTGTTCGGCGAACACGGATTCCAGGTCGGAGTCCGCAAGATCGCCGCCGCCGCCGGCGTCTCCCCCGGCCTGGTCAACCATCACTTCGGGTCCAAGGACGGCCTGCGCGCCGCCTGCGACGACCGGGTGCTGCAGTTGATCCGCGACGAGAAGGTCAAGGCGATCACCGCGTCGTCGGTGAAGGCGGGCATGCTCGACGCCCTGGCCGAGATCGAGTCGTACGCGCCGCTGGTCGCCTACATGGTGCGTAGCCTGCAGGCAGGCGGACCGATGGCGGAATCACTGTTCGAGCACATGGCCGCAGATGCCGAGGGATACCTCGAGAAAGCGGTCGAGGCGGGCAGGATCAAACCCAGCCGCGACCCGGCGGCGCGCGCCCGATACCTGATGATGCTGAACGTCGGCGCGACCATGCTGTACATGCAGATGCGCCAGCACCGCGACGAGACGATCGACTATCGCAAAGCGATTCGCGAACTCAGCGAAGAACTCACCCCACCGGCCCTGGAGTTCTACACCCAAGGGCTGCTCACCGATCCCACGATCTTGGACACATTCACCAAGGAGAAGTGATGTCCGACATCATCGAAGTGCGCGATCTGCGCAAGACTTTCGGTCACGTCACCGCGCTCGACGGCCTCGACCTCACCGTCACCGAGGGCGAGATCCACGGCTTTCTCGGCCCCAACGGCGCGGGCAAGTCCACTACCATCCGGGTACTGCTCGGCATCCTGCGCGCCACCGGCGGGCAGGCTCGACTGTTCGGCCGCGACCCGTGGGCCGACGCGGTCGCATTGCACCGCGAATTGGCTTATGTGCCAGGCGATGTCACGTTGTGGCCGTCGCTGTCGGGCGGGGAGACCATCGATCTGCTCTCCCGGATGCGGGGCGGTCTCGACGAGAAGCGGCGCGATGAGCTGATCGAGCGCTTCGATCTCGACCCTCGCAAGAAGGCGCGCACCTATTCCAAGGGCAACCGCCAAAAGGTCTCGCTGGTCGCCGCGCTGGCCTCCGACGCGCCGTTGCTGCTGCTCGACGAGCCGACCTCGGGGCTGGACCCGCTGATGGAGCAGGTCTTCCGGGAGTGTGTGCACGAGGCGCGAGAGCGCGGCGCGACCGTCCTGTTGTCCAGCCACATCCTGTCCGAGGTCGAAGCGCTCTGCGACCGGGTCACCATCATCCGCGCCGGGCGCACGGTGGAGAGCGGGTCGCTGTCGGATCTGCGCCACCTGTCGCGCACGTCGATCACCGCCGAATTGACCGGCGACGCGGGCGATCTGAGCCGCATCCCGGGCGTGGAGGATATCGAACTCGATAACCACACGCTGCGCTGCCAGGTCGACAACGAGCACCTCGGCGAGCTCATCCGGGTGCTCGGCGACGCGGGCGTGCGCAGCCTGACCAGCACGCCGCCCACGCTCGAGGAGCTGTTCCTGCGGCATTACCACGTCGACGGCCACGGCGCCGACTCCGGCGCGGCCACCGGGGAGAAGGTGCGAGCATGACCACCGCCATCGCCGGCCGCGCCACGGCGGCGCGGGCATTCGGCGTGTCCGGCGACTTCGCGGGCACCGGGCGATTGCTGCGGCTGTACCTGCGGCGCGACCGGATCGTGCTGCCGCTGTGGACGCTGCTCATCGGCCTGATGCCCGCGTTCCAGGTCGCCAGCATCAAGGGTCTGTACGACGACCAAGCGTCCCTGGACAGTTTCGCGCGGACCACGGCCGACAGTCCCGCGCTGATCGCCATGTACGGCCCGGTGTTCAGCTCCGCGCTCGGGTCGATCGGCACCTGGAAAGCAGGCGCCATGTACACCATGATCGCCATCGCCACGGTGCTCACGGTGATCCGGCACACCCGGGTCGAGGAGGAGACCGGCCGCGCGGAACTGGTGGGCGCCACCAGCATCGGACGCTACGCCGGTCTCACCGCCACCCTGCTCATGACCTATTCGGGAGCGTTGCTCGCCGGGATCGTGTGCGCCCTGTCGCTCTACGGCACCGACCTGCCCGGCGCGGGATCGATGGCCTTCGGCGCCGCCCTGGCCGCGTCCGGCATCGTCTGGGCGGCCGTCGCGGCGGTCGCCGCCCAGGTCAGCGCCGGTGCGCGGGTGGCGCGCGGCGTGGCCTTCGGCGCACTCGGCGCGGCGTTCGCGCTACGGGCGGTCGGTGACGCCGGAAACGGTGTGCTGTCGTGGTTGTCGCCGATCGGCTGGTCGCTGCAGATCCGCCCGTACGCCGGGGAACGCTGGTGGGTGTTGCTGCTCTTCGCCGCTCTCGCGGTGCTGGGCACCGGCGTCGCGTACGCGTTGCTCGGCAACCGCGACGTCGGTTCCGGGCTCATCGCCGAGCGTCCGGGGCCGTCCACGGCGGCGGCGATCCTGTCCGGTCCGTTCGGGCTGGCCTGGCGGTTGCAGCGCGGCACCCTGCTGGCGTGGACGGTGGGCTTCGCGCTCTACGGCCTGCTGATCGGCGGCGCGGTGAACAGCGTCGGCGACATGCTCGACGGCAGCGCGTCCATCCGGGACATGGTCACCCGGATGGGCGGCTCACAGCAGCTGCAGCAGTCCTTCATCACCTACGCGCTCACGATGCTCGCCGCGGCCGCGTCCGCCTACTCGATCTCCGCCGCCCTGCGGTTGCACGACGAGGAGACCAGCGCCCGGGTCGAGGCCACCCTGTCCGGCGCCGTCGGCCGCGTCCGCTACGCGTTGAGTCACATCGGCTTCGCGCTGCTCGGCCCCGCCGCCGCATTGCTGGTCTCGGGCGTGGCGATCGGCATCGTCTACGGCGCGGCGGACGGCGACCTCGGGACGAAACTTTCCCAATCGCTGGCCGCCGCCGCCGTGCAGGTGCCCGCGGTGTGGGTCGTCACGGGCATCGCGGTCGCGCTCTACGGTCTCGCACCGCGGTTCGCACCGGTCGCGTGGGGCGTGCTCAGCGCCATGGTGGTGATCTTCTTCGTCGGCTCGCTCGACGGCCTGCCGCACTGGATGCTCGATCTCGTGCCGTTCGTCCACCCGCCGAAGGTGCCCGGCGCCGAATTCCAGGCGCAGCCGCTGCTGTGGCTGCTCGCGACCGCCGTGGCGCTGCTCGCCGTCGGCATCACCGCCTTCCGCAGCCGCGACCTGCGCTGACGGCGTTCTCCGTGGCCCGCGCGAACCCGTTCGCGCGGGCCACTTCTCGTCAGCGGGTCGTTCGGCTCGCCGTCTGCCTGAGGCGGCGCTCGCTGCGCCCGGCGCGTGGGCACAGCCCGGCTGGGCCTGACGCGGTTGGTCACGCCGCGCGTGTCACCCGGCGTGCTCGATTCCCAGTTTTCCCGCCAGGCGCGTGAGGTAGGCCCGGACGTCCTCCGCGGAACGGTCGGGCAGTCCGAAAACGGCTTCGGTGACCCCGGATTCGGCCCAGCGCGCCAGCTGCTGCGCGTCGTGCCGCCCGGCGAGCGCGATGACCTCAGGATTGTCGGCACGCCCCTGCTCGCGCCAGATCCGGCGCAGCAGAGCGATCTTGGGGTCCAGGTCGTCCTCGGTGGGCGTGGTGATCCATCCGTCGGCGTACTTCGCCAGCCAGGTGAAGTTCTTCTCGGTACCCGCCGCGCCGAGCAGGACCGGAATGCGCTTCTGCACCGGCTTCGGCCAAGACCAGCTGGCGCCGAAGGTGACGAACTCGCCGTCGAAGCCGGCTTCCTCTTCGGTCCACAGCACGCGCATGGCCTCCAGATGCTCCCGCAGCACCGTTCTGCGTTTGCCCGCGGGCACGCCGTGGTGGGCCAGTTCGTCGGTGTTCCAGCCGAATCCGACGCCGAGGCTGACCCGGCCGCCGGACAGGTGATCCAGCGAGGCGATGGTCTTGGCCAGCGTGATCGGATGGTGTTCGGCGGGCAGCGCCACCGCGGTGGACAAGCCGATGCGCTCGGTCACGGACGCGGCGGTGCCGAGCGCGACCCACGGGTCAAGAGTCCGCAGATAACGGTCGTCGGGCAGGCTCGCATCGCCGGTGCGCGGGTGCGCCGCGGCCCGGACCACCGGAATGTGCGTGTGCTCGGGCACATAGAACGTGTCGAATCCGGCACGCTCGGCGGCCAGCGCCGCATCCGCGGGGGTGATGCCCCGATCGCTGGTGAACAACACGATTCCGTACCGCACCGTACGCGCTCCCATCGCTGAAATTAGAACAAGTTCTACCACGAACCGACGGTCCGACCAAGGGGTGATCGCGACCGGCGCGCCCGCCGCGACCCGCACGGATGCCGAGAAGACATCGGATGACTAGGTTCGCCTCCATGAGTCCTGAGGCAACTTCCGTAGGCGATGTCACCACCGGACGGGTGGATCACCTCGGCTGGCGTCGCGGGCTTCGCCTGCGGCGGGCCCGGCCGATTCCGGTCGTCACCCAGGCCGTCGGCATGCTGGTCGCGGACCGGCAGGCGACCGCGGACACCATCGTCACCGCGCCAACGCCGTTGCAGCCGATCGACCTCACCGACGACGCCAGGGTCGCCGAAGTCCTCGACCTCGCGGTCCGGGTCGGCGAAGTGGTGCTGGCCTCCGGCACCGGCGTGGTGGACACCACCACGACGGTGCGGTTCATCGCCGCCACCTACGGGCTGTCCCGGTGCAGCATCGACGTCACCTACGACGCCATCCGCATCTGGGCCGACCGCGGCGCCGCGCTGCCACCGGCCAGCACGATGCGGATCGTGCACTACCGCGCCCTCGATTTCACCCGGCTCGCCGCCGTCGACCGGCTGACCCGCCGTATCCGCCACGAAGTGGTCCCTCCGGTTCAGGCCCGCGCCGCACTCGACGCGATCACCTCGGCGCCGCACCCGTACCACCGCTGGACCGCCACCGCGGCGTGGTCGCTGATGGCGGCGGCGATCGCCGCGTTGCTCGGCGGCGGCGCCCTCGTGGCCGCGGTCAGTTTCGCGACCACCGCGGCGATCGACCGCACCAATCGCGTCCTCAATCGCTACGGACTGCCGTTCTTCTTCCAGCACATGGTGGGCGGCGCCATCGCGGCGATCCCGGCCATCGTGCTGGCGAGCCTCGCCGCGCGCTTGCGGATCGACGTCGACCCGACCCTGATCATCGCGGCCGGTATCACCGTGTTGCTGAGCGGATTGCAACTGGTCGGCTCGGTGCAGGACGCGATCACCGGCGCGCCCATCACGGCCACTGCCCGCATGCTCGAGGTGATGATGATGACCGGCGGCATCATCGCGGGTATCGCGCTCACCCTGCGCATCGCGGATCTCGTCGACGCCACCGTGCCCCCGGTGTATCTGACCTCCACCCGCGACATCACCGACCTGCCGGTGAAGATCGCGGCCGGTGCGGTGGCGGCCCTGGCGTTCGCGCTCGCCTGTTACGCCGAACGCCGGGCGCTGGCCGCGGCCGCGGGTAGCGGCGCCGCGGGCATCATCTGCTTCCTGCTCATCCAGGAGGCGGGTTTCGGCCCGGTGATCTCCTCCGGCGTCGCCGCGACGCTGGTCGGCCTGGCCGGTGGCCTGATGGCCCGCCGCGCGCTGACCCCGCCGCTGGTCGTCGCCGTCGCGGGCATCACTCCGCTGCTTCCCGGCCTCAAGGTCTACCGCGGCCTCTACGCCCTGCTCAACGACGAACTGCTGATCGGAGGCAACCAGCTGCTCGCGGCCGTCGGCATCGGCTGCGCGCTGGCGGCGGGCGTGACTCTCGGCGAATGGTGCGACCGCACCGTGCGCAGGCCGCGGATACTGCGCCGGTTCGGCTCGCTGCGCCGCCCGATCGTCCGGCGCCGCCGCCGATCGACGCCCGCGCACTGAGCCGCGAGGTGCATGCGCGCGCAACTTCCGACCGGTAATCTCTTATCGAACTGGTCAGGGCCCGCGATTCGGTGGCGGCCCCGCTGTGAGGTGAGGTGGTCCGGACATGTCGGAGGCAGTACCGTTCTCGGCGCAGATCCGCACCGCCACCGCGCAACAGCATGCGGAGGCGGAGAACTCCCGCTTCATGAGCGACATGCTCGGCGGATCGCTCGGCGTCGACTCGTATCACCGCTACACCGGCCAGCTCTGGTTCATCTACCGCGCGCTCGAACAGCGGTGGGCGGCGCTGGCCGACGACCCGGTGGCCGGGCCGTTCATCCGGCCCGAGCTGGCCCGCACCGCCGAACTCGAGCGCGACCTCACACATCTGCTCGGCTCCGGCTGGCGAACCGGCTTGGAGCCGCTGCCCGCCACCGCCGCCTACGCCGAACGCATCGACGAGTGCGCGCGCGACTGGCCCGCCGGGTACATCGCCCACCACTACACCCGCTACCTCGGCGACCTGTCCGGCGGACAGGTCATCCGTGGCACCGCGGAGAAGCTGTGGGACCTACCGCATCGCGGCGACGGCGTCCGCTTCTACGTCTTCGACGGAGTCGGCAATCCCGCCGCGTTCAAGCGGGAATACCGCGCCCTGCTCGACCGGCTGCCGCTCGACGACCTGGAGCGCCGCCGCGTGCTCGACGAGGGCAGGCGCGCCTTCGCGATGAACACCGCGGTCTTCGAGGAACTCGCCGAGGAATTCCCGGCCGCGCAGTAGCGGGATCGGGCGCGGCGCATCGCCGTGCGGCAGGCGGCATTTCGGCTGTCGTGCGCGAACGTCGCCGACGTGGGACAGTCGTGATATGAGAGCGCGTCGCCGCATCGCCGTGGTTCTTGCCGGTCTTGTCGGTGTCGGTCTGGTGGGGGGTTGCGGCACGACGTCCGACCCCGGCGCCGGTCCCGGCTCCTCGACGGCGGCCGGGATCGTGCCGTTGATCTCGACGAACGACCTGCGTGCGGCGCAACCGGACGAGGTGCACCTGTTCGGCTTCAACGATCTGCACGGCAATCTGCAGCCGCCGAGCGGGTCCAACGGCAGGATCGCGCAATACGACGCGGGCGGAGCCGCGTATCTCGCCACTCATCTCGCCCGGCTGAAGGCCGCCTATCCGTCCAGCGCGGTGGTGGCGGCCGGGGACAACATCGGGGCCAGCCCGCTGATCTCCAGCCTGTTCCACGACGAGCCGACGATCGACTTCCTCGACAACGTGGGAGTGGCCGCGTCCGCGGTCGGCAACCACGAATTCGACGACGGCGTGCTGGAATTGGCGCGCTTGCAACAAGGCGGATGTGCCTTCGACGGATGTTCTCCCGGCGCTCCCTTCACCGGCGCGAAATTTCCCTATCTCGCGGCGAACGTCATCGATGCGCAGGGCAACCCACCGCCCGCGCTGCGCCCGTGGACCATGCTGGAGGTGGGCGGCCATCGGATCGGCGTAGTCGGCACGGTCACGCCCGAAACCGCGAGCATCGTTCTGCCCGAAGGCATCCGGGGCTTCCACTTCGGCGACGAAGCCGCCGCGATCAATCGCTTTGTGCCGGAGTTGAAGGCGGCGGGCGCCGAAGCGATCGTGGCGCTGGTGCACGACGGCGGTTCCCAGCGGCCGGAGCGGAACGCGGCCCTGGACTACAACGGCTGTGCGAACGTCACCCCGAACGTGACGGGACTGGCCGAGCGGATCGACCCCGCGGTCCGGGCGGTGTTCACCGCCCACAGCCACCAGCCCTACGTGTGCACCATCGGCGGCAAGGTGATCACCCAGGCCGCCTCGTACGGGCGGCTCGTCACCGACGTCACGCTGCGTTTCGGCGGCGACGGCGTGCGGGCCTCGGCGGTCAACCGCGTGGTGACCCGCGAGGTGACACCCGACGCTCAGACGACCGCGCTGATCGATTTCTACACCGAGCAGTCCCGGCCGCGCGCGGGCCGCGTCGTCGGCGCGGCCGCGAACGCCCTCCCGCACGACCCGGGACCGGCGGGCACCTCGCCCCTGGGCGACGTGATCGCCGATTCCATGCTGTCGGCCACGGCGGGTCCGGCCGCCGCCGTCGCCGCCTTCATGAACCCCGGTGGCGTGCGCGCCGATCTGAAGCAGGGGCCGGTCACTTATGGCGACCTCTACACCGTCCAACCGTTCGGCAACCAGGTCGTCACGCTCACGCTGACCGGCAGCCAGATCCTGCGCCTGCTGGAACAGCAGTGGAACAACACCGGCAAATCGACCATTCTGTCTCCGGCGGGAATCAGCTATACCTATTCCGACACCGCCCCCACAGGCGCGAAGGTGATCGCCGACAGCGTCCGCATCGCAGGTCAGCCACTGAATCCCGTCGCGACGTATCGCATCACGACCAACAACTTCCTGGCTTCGGGAGGCGACGGATTCACCGTCTTCACCGAGGGAGCCGATACCGCGGTGGGCCCGACCGACTTGGACGCCTTCGAGACGTTCCTGCGCGACAAGCCTCCGCTGCAGACGCCACCCGCCCGCGTCGAGAAGAAGTAGCGAGACCGGACGCTGCCCAGTTGCTGGACACTCGACCAGAACTCGGGTAACTGGAAATCTTTGTAACACATACCGTTTGACCTGCGCCGACGGTGACCAGTCCCACAGGGTGAACGGGTCATGATCGCTTGCCGGGGCCGCACGCGGTCGATTACTGTTGAGTAATAAGTCAGGACGAAGGTGTTCCTACTTTCGGCCCGACGTCTGTCGCTGGGGGCCGAATCGACGCTGTCCGCATCCATTGCCGCATGCCGGATGAATTGTGCGACAACAAGGTTCGACTGAACAGCAGGAGAGTGCGATGGCCACTTACATCGTGACGGGCGGGACCGGTTTCCTGGGCAGGCGGGTTGTGCAAGACCTGCTGGACAACGACGCCGAGGCGATCGTCCACGTGCTGGTGCGTGAGACGTCACTGGGCAAGTTCACCGACATCGCGGCGGGCTGGCGCGGCGCCGAGCGGGTCTACGCGCTGATCGGCGATCTCACCGCCGAAGGGCTCGGTTTGGCGTGCGAAGCGCCACGGGCCGACCACATCGTTCATCTGGGCGCGGTCTACGACATGACGGCCGACGAGGACACCGCGCACGCGGCGAACGTCACCGGCACGCGCTCGGTGCTGGCCCTGGCTCGCGAGCTGGGCGCGGTGCTGCACCACGTGTCTTCTGTGGCGGTGGCGGGCGACCACAAGGGCAAGTTCTTCGAAGAGGACTTCGACCTCGGACAGCAGCTGACCTCGCCGTATCACCGCACCAAGTTCGCCGCCGAGAAACTCGTCCGCCAGGCGCGCGGCGTGCGCTGGCGGGTCTATCGGCCCGCGATCGTCGTGGGCGATTCCCGCACCGGCGAGATGGACAAGATCGACGGCCCCTACTACTTCTTCGGCGCGATCGCGCGGCTGGCCACGCTGCCGTCCGATCTGCCGTTGCCGCTGCCCGATCTCGGCGCCACGAATATCGTTCCGGTCGACTACGTCTCGGCCGCCATGAGCGAACTGATCCGTCGCCCCGGCCTGGACGGACGCACCTTCCACCTGGTCAACCCCGAGCCGCAGCCCTTCGGGGAGGTGTATCGCGCGCTCGCCGCCGCGGCGGGCGCCCCGACCGGCGTGGGAACGGTGCCCGGCAGCGGTTTGGCGCTCAGCGGACTCGCGCACATCCCCGGCGTCACCACCGTGCGCGATTTCCTGCTCGAGCAGGTGGGCATCCCGGCCGAAGTCGCTCCGCACACCTCGTTCTCCGCGGAGTTCATCAGCGATTCGACCCGCGCCCAGCTGCGCGGCTCCGGTCTGACCGTCCCGTCGTTCGACAGCTACGCCGAGCGGTTGTGGCAGTACTGGCGCGACCACCTCGACCCGCAGCGCGGCCGCGTGTCGGTCACCGGTGACCCGCTCGCCGGGCGGGTCGTGCTCATCACCGGAGCGTCCTCCGGTATCGGACTGGCCACCGCGCACGCCGTCGCCCGGCGCGGCGCAACGGTCCTCATGGTCGCCCGCGGTCACGACGACCTGGCGGCCGCCGCCGAGGCGGTGCGCGCGGAGGGCGGTGTCGCGCATACCTACCCGTGCGACATCACCGACTCCGAAGCGGTCGAGAAGCTCGTGCAGTGCGTCCTCGACGACCACGGCCACGTCGACTACCTGGTGAACAACGCGGGCCGTTCGATCCGCCGCTCCGTGCTCAACTCCACCGACCGGATGCACGATTTCGAGCGCACCATGGCGGTGAACTACTTCGGCGCCGTGCGGCTCATCCTGGGACTGCTGCCGTCGATGCGAGCGCGCCGCTTCGGGCACGTGGTCAACATCTCCTCGATCGCGGTGCAGACCAAGGTGCCCCGGTTCGCCGCCTACGTGGCGAGCAAGTCGGCGCTGGACAACTTCAGCGACATCGCGGCGGTGGAGAACCGGGATGCCGGTATCACGTTCACCTCGGTGCGGATGCCGCTGGTGCGGACCCCGATGATCGCCCCGACCGACCTGTACCGCTCGCTTCCGGTGCCGGATCCGGATCAGGCCGCGGCGATCGTGGTGCGCGCGCTCGAGGACCGGCCGCATCGCATCGACACGCCCGTCGGCACCTTCGCCCAGGCGGTCGAGTTGTTGATGCCGTCGGTGAAGCGTCAGATCATGCACCAGGGCTTCCGGCTGTTCGGGGAGTCCCGCGCGGCGCGGGGCGGCTCGGACCGCCGTCCGGCCGATCCGTCGCCCGCTGCCGAAGCGCCCGGCGGCGCGCTGTCCGCGCTGGCGCCGGTGATCATGCCGCTCATGGCGCTGCCCTCCCCCGCGGCGCGCGTCGCGCGCGTAGTTCCGGGCTTGCAGTGGTGACTGTGCAGGACTGAGGGGTGGGACCGACCTCGGGTCGGTCCCACCCCGCGGATTTCCCGTCTCGGGATGTCACATCCGGTCTACCGCGAACTCCACGGCGGGCCACATGGCCCACCGGTAGTCCGTGTGCGCGGCCGGACGGATGCCGCCTTCACACACCGGATCACCGCTCGCGCAGTAGTTTCCGGTCCGCCCGGCGTATCGGTCCGGCACGTTCCAGCCGATCAGCCGGATCGGGTCGCCGAACAGCAGCACCGCCGCCACCCGGGATTCCAGATCTCCGGGCAGCGAGTAGACGCCACCGAGCACGGTGACGATGCCGGTGCCGAGCACCCCGTGGGTGACGACGGCTCCTTGCGAGAAGCCGACCAGGATGAACCGCTGGTCCGGGCAGTTCTCCGCTTGCCACATCAGGTGCGCGGTCATGTCCTGCGTGCCGCGGCTGATCGAGGACGGATCGAGCAGGTCGGCGGGGTAGTCCACCCGATAGGCCTGCGAATCGACCGGAAGTGCTTGCCACAGTGCGTCGTACAGCGGATCGCCCACCACCGAACCCAGATACCCGGGTTCATGGGTGCCTCTGGCGACGACGACGTCGACCGCCGCACAGGACGCGGCCCATGCGTGCATTCCCGTCGCAGCCCCGAAACCCGCGACGAGCAGTAGCACGGCGAATGCCCTTACTACACGCCACTTCTCGAACTGGATTACCTTCCGGTTGGCCATCGTACTCACCTACTCACGCCGTTGTGAGACAGCCGATCGACACTTGTCAGTGACAATTACTCGGCTATATCCGCGAAGGTAAGAACGGCTCAGGAGGCCGTCAAGGAACTCCATCCGACCGATACGGAGTCAGCGCCGAATCGTGTTCTACGGCAGGAGAACCGCCGCACCGGCAAATCGTCCGTGCGCGAGATCGGCCAGCGCCCGATCGGCCATGTCCAGGGAATACCCGTGCGTGGTCAGATGTATCCGGTGTTCGCCGGCGAAAGCCAGGAATTCGCGGGCATCCGCGCGGGTGTTCGCGGTCACCGAGCGAATCTCTCGTTCCTGGAACAGATGCCGTTGGTAGTTCAAGGCGGGAATGTCGCTGAGATGAATACCGGCGACGGCAAGGATCCCGCCGCGATCGAGCGCCGCCAGCGCGGGCGACACCAGCTCACCGACGGGGGCGAACAGGATCGCCGAATCCAGCAGCACCGGAGGCGGATCCGCCGCGCCCTGCACCGAGGCGGCGCCCAGCGCGGCGGCGAGCTCCCGCGCCGCCGGATCCCGCGTCATCACGTGCACCTCCGCTCCGCGCGCGGCGGCTACCTGAGCGGCGATGTGGGCGCTGCCGCCGAAACCGTAGATCCCCAGCCGCCCGCCCTGCGGCACGGCGGCCCGCAGCAGCGCTCGGTACCCGATGATGCCGGCGCACAACAGCGGGGCGGTATCGGCATCGGAGTAGCCCGGGGGCAGGCGCAGCGCGTAAGTCGAGGGCACACAGGCGAATTCGGCGTAGCCGCCGTCGGCGTCCCAGCCGGTGTAGGCCGAATGCGGACAGAGGTTCTCCGCACCGCGCAGGCAGAACTTGCACTCGCCGCACGTGTGCCGCAGCCAGGCGATGCCCACCCGGTCCCCCACCGCGAAACCCTCCGCGGCCCTGCCGACCGCGACGACCTCGCCGACGACCTCGTGCCCCGGCACCACCCCCGCGCGGTGCACCGGAAGGTCGCCTTCGGCCACGTGCAAGTCGGTCCGGCACACGCCGCAGGCCAGCACACGCACCAGCAGTTCGCCGGGACCGGGTTCGGGAACGGGTGTTCGCTCCGCGTCCAACGGTCCGCTCTCGATCGGACCCGGCCTGCGCACCCGCCAGCAACGCATCGCGGACGTACCGCTGCGAACCTCGCTCATCGGATCACCTCGCACCGATCGGATCGACACGGATGGGCACCCCGACCGCGTCGGCCGGGCCGGAATCACCCTACTCGGCGAATACGGCCACGCGGCCCGGCAAATTCTGATACGTTTCTGTATCGAGTACATTCCTGTATCCAACGCCTCGACCGAGGAGGTGCCCGATGACGTCCGATGCCGCGCAGGCCGCGCCCGCCCGGGTCACCCGCCGCCGCGCCGAAACCAGGAACCGGCTGCTGACCGCCGCCTACGAGGCGTTCGCCGAGGAGGGTTTCGGCCGCGCCACCGTGGAGCGGGTCTGCGAGCGCGCCGGATTCACCCGCGGGGCGTTCTACTCGAACTTCAGCTCGCTGGACGAGCTCTTCCTGGCCATGTGGGAGCAGCGCTCCACGGCGATGCTCACCGAGGCGAGCGCCATCCTGGACGAGATCGCGGCCGAGGGCACCGATGACGTACGCGCCGCCGTCCAGCGACTGGAACGGGCGGTCCCGGTCGACGAGGGCTGGTACCGGATCACCGCCGAATTCACCGCGCACGCCCTGCGCACCCCCGCGCTGCGCCGGGTGATGGCCGCTCGTGAGGAGGCCATCGTCGCGGCGCTCATGCCCACGATCGTCGCGGCGCTCGCCCGCGGCGGCCGCACCGTGCCCGATCCGGAGGCGTTCGGGCAAGCGCTCATCGCCGTCCACGACGGCACCAGCGTGCAGGTACTGATGGAGCCGGACAGCCGCGCCGTGCGCGAGCGCCGCACCGAACTCTTCCACCACGTCGTGCTGGCCTACAGCACCGCAACCGAAGGATGAACATGTCCCACAGCAGCCCCGAGGCGGACGTCCTCGTCGTCGGCGCCGGGCTGGCCGGCCTGGTCGCCACGCACGAACTGGTCAAGGCCGGTCGCACGGTGCACGTGCTCGATCAGGAGAACCGCAACAACCTCGGCGGCCAGGCGTTCTGGTCGCTGGGCGGGCTCTTCTTCGTCGACAGCCCGGAGCAGCGGCGTCTCGGCATCGAGGATTCCTACGACCTTGCTCTGCAGGACTGGCTCGGCTCGGCCGGGTTCGACCGCGACGACGAGGACAAATGGGCCAGGCAGTGGGCGCAGGCGTACGTACGGTTCGCGGCCACCGAGAAGCGGGACTACCTGCGCGACCTCGGCCTGCGCGTGACGCCGCTGGTCGGCTGGGCCGAACGCGGCGGCGCTACCGCTGACGGGCACGGCAACTCGGTGCCGCGCTTCCACCTCACCTGGGGCACCGGCCCCGAGGTGGTCCGGGTCTTCGCCGAGCCCGTGCTCGAAGGCGAGCGGCGCGGGCTGGTCCGCTTCGGCTTCCGTCACCGGGTGGACGAATTGATCGTGGAGGACGGCGCGGTGGTCGGTGTGCGTGGCGCCGTGCTCGAGGACACAGATCTGGAGCGCGGTCGCGCCTCGTCCCGCACCGAAGTCGGCGGGTTCGAACTGCGCGCCAAGGCCGTGATCGTGGCTTCCGGCGGGATCGGCCACAACCACGAGCTGATCCGGCGCAACTGGCCCACCGAACGACTGGGCCCGTGCCCGGAGACCATGATCTCCGGCGTGCCCGCGCACGTCGACGGCCGAATGCTGGCCATCACCGAGACCGCGGGCGGCGCCATCGTCAACCGCGACCGCATGTGGCATTACACCGAGGGCATCGTCAACTGGGACCCGATCTGGCCCGACCACGCCATCCGGATCATTCCGGGGCCGTCCTCGCTGTGGTTCGACGCCAACGGAAAGCGGCTGCCCGCACCGTGTTTCCCCGGATTCGATACGAACACGACGATGAAGGAGATCCTGAAGACCGGCTACGACTACTCCTGGTTCGTGCTCACCCAGTCGATCATCGAGAAGGAGTTCGCGCTGTCGGGCTCCGAGCAGAACCCGGACATCACCGGCAAGGACCTCAAACTCACTTTGAAGAGCCGCGTGGCCAAGGGCGCGCCGGGCCCGGTCGAGGCGTTCAAGCAGCACGGCGTCGATTTCGTCGTCGCGGACACGCTGCGCGAGCTGGTCGAGGGCATGAACAAGATCGCGCGCGGCCCCCAGTTGGATTACGACGACCTGGAACGCCAGATCGTCGCGCGCGACCGGGAACTGGCGAACAAGTACGGCAAGGACAGCCAGCTGATGGCGATCGCCAACGCGCGCCGATACTTCGGCGACAAGGCGGGCCGGGTCGCCAAACCCCACCGGATCCTCGATCCCGCCGCGGGCCCGCTGATCGCCGTCCGGCTCAACATCCTCACCCGGAAGACCTTGGGCGGTCTGCAGACCGACCTGAGTTCCCAGGTGATCAGGCCGGACGGCACGGCGTTCCCGGGTCTGTACGCCGCGGGTGAGGTCGCCGGATTCGGCGGCGGCGGTGTGCACGGCTACAACGCGCTCGAGGGCACCTTCCTCGGCGGGTGCATCTTCTCCGGCCGGGCCGCTGGGCGTGCGCTGGCCGCGAGGCTCACCTGAGCGCTACCGTCGACAGCCGGACGCGACCGTGACGGGCCCTGTCGCGGTCGCCAGCGACGGCGACGACGTGAACGACGGCGCGCCGGAATAGAGCCGGGTGCCCGCCGAGTATCGCCCCGGTTCCACCCGCACATCGGTGATCTCGGCCTCGTTGCCGAAGACGTCCGTCACGCGCGCGGTGAACGGGCCCAGCCCGGCGCCGGAAAGGGTCCAGTAGTTGTCGGCCCGTCGGCTGAGCTGTCGCCACGGCCCACCCTCCGCCGGACGAACAGCCGCCTCGCGCAATGGGTTTCCGGTGCCGCCGAACAGGATGCCGAACCAGGACGCGGACGAATCCGGCTTCACCTCGTAGGTCAGCTCCTGCGCCGGTTGCGGATCGCGGACCAGACGGTAGCCGACCCGCGCCACTCCGTCGCGGGGATCGGCGATCCGCTCGAACGCCGCAGCGCTGAGATCCAATTGTCCCGGAGCGCATGCCGGGCAGTGGTCGACCACCAGCGCGCGGACCGACCCCCGTGGGCCCGCGATGTCCAGCAGTGCCCCGCAGAGATCGGCGCGCCCGTAGTCGCGGGTCGAAAGCCCGGCATAGTAGCCGTCCGGCGGCAGCTCGCGGAAGGAACACGATGTCCGCGTGCCGAAGACGTAGTAGCGCACCTCGGCGGACATGTCCGGCCCGATCGGCGCGAAAGTCACGGCGGACACGGGAAATCGGGACGGCGAGGACACCTCGTCGAGCGGATGCGCCGCGGCGCAGGTCGGCGCCGACGGCCGCACCAGCCAGACGACCACCGCGACGGTGGCCAGCGCGCCCGCCGCAAACCATAGCCATTCGGAACGGAATGGCCGCTCTTGGATCGGTACCCGGTGCATCGCTTCCCCGACTCCGGCTCGGCTCCTCGCGGACTGTCCATCCTGACTCCACCAGGAAAGCAGCCCGGCCGCTCGCGCGCACAGCGAACGAAAATTCTTCACAGTGAAAGGCGGGCAATTCAGCAAGCGCACCGCTAATTTCGGCCATTCCGCCCGGGGACGGCCGCGGCCGATCGGAAATGATCCGGCGGAGCAGGGCGCACCGATGCCGGGCCGCGCGATGCAGCTAGAGCCTACGCGCGTGCCGAGGACACAGGGTTCGCCCCGCCTCACGGGCGATCTCGGCCAGCGCCATGGCCAGCCGCGCGGTGTCCGGCGCCACCGCGTCGGCACCGATCAGGCCCGACAGCGACACCGCGGCCACCGCCGCGCCGCGACCGCGAATCGGCACTGCCACGCATGTGATTCCGGGCACGGACTCCTCGTTGTCGACGGCGACACCCTGACGGTTGCGGATGCGGCCGAGTTCGCGATGCAGTTCGGCGCGGTCGGCGAGGGTGCGAGGGGTCAGTTGCGGCAGGCGATCCCGGAAGGACGCCTCCACGATGCTCGGGTCCAGCGTCGCCAGCAGCGCCTTGCCGAGTGCGGTGCTGTGCGCGGGCATTCGGCCGCCGAGCCGGGTGGGCACGCTGGCGGCGATCCGGCCGCCGACCTTGTCCAGGTACAACACATCGCGCCCGTCCAGAACGCCGAGATGGCCCACCATTCCGGTCTGCTGGCAGACGTCGTGCAGCAGTGGGCTCACCACATCGCGGATCTCGTTTTGGTCGGCGGCCAGGCCACCCAACTCCAGAGTGCGCAAGCCGAGCCGATAGCCGCCGGGCGCGTGCGCCAGCCAGCGCAGCCGGATCAGCTGGTCGAGGATGCGATGCACGGTAGAGCGCGGCAGTCCGGTGCGCTCGGCCAGTTCGACGAGGGTGAGCGTCGGCGTCGCGCCGTCGAACGCCTCCAATATCAGCGTCATCCGCTCGATCATCGATGCCGGGGGCTGGCTCGGTCGTGCTGCCTGTCCGGATCCGGTCGGCAAATCCCCCGTCTCGGAATCGGTCATCACCTCGACCGTCATTGCCAACCTCCACGCGTGCTCGCGTAGAGCTTAGAGGCCGCTAAGCGGACCCGTGCGCGGAATCCTCGAGGGCGAAAAGCCACTCGCGGGTGTACCGCTCGGCCAGCAGGGGCAGGAAGTTGACGATGGTGGCGTGGTGGGCGACATGGTCGTAGGAGGCCTGGAGATGGTCCTCGATCGCGGCTTCGCTGGCGACGCCGTCGAATTCGTTCTCCAAGCGCCGCGCGGCCGCCTCGAGGGCAAGTTCTTGGTCGAGAGGGATCTGCTGGTTCGAGTCGTGGGTGGCATGGCGGTCGGTCATCGCAAGATTCCCCTGGTCGTGACGGATCGGTACCCAGGACGCTGTCGTGGCGCACGATAACGCCCGTCATATGGGTACCCGCCCCCGGCCGGTTCGACACCCTCGCCCGCGGCTGAGGTCCCCGATCCGGCCTCCGCTCCGGACGACGACACAGTTGATCCCCGCGGATCTCGATCCGTCCCTTCGCGATGCCGACTCGCACCAAAATAGAACACGTTCTTGTCTGCGGGGGCTGCGCGTGCCAGGCTCGACAGATGGATCTCGACGCCATCGAAGCCGTCCGCCAGTTGAAGTACCGCTACTTCCGTGCCCTCGACCTCAAAGAGTGGGACGAGTTCGCCGACACCCTCGCGGTCGACGCGAAAGGGCGCTACGGCACCCACGCCATGGGCGAACCGCTGAACCTCGACGGCCGTGACGCCATCACCGCGTTCATGCGGGAGAATCTCGGCCCCTCGGTGGTCACCGTCCACATCGCCAACCACCCGGAGATCGGCGTCGACGGCGCGACGGCCACGGGATCCTGGGCCTTCGAGGACACCGTGCTCGCCACCGAGTACGGGGTGCTGATCCGGGGAGCCGGCTACTACACCGACACCTACCGCCGCGACGACGACGGCAAGTGGCGCATCGCCTCCACGGCCTACCGGCGCATCTACGAATCCATGCAGTCGCTGTCGGACACACCCAGCTTCCAGTTGCTGTCCAACATGTGGGCGCCCGGTAAGTGACGGGCGGGAAAACGGTCCACTATCCGCCCGGTGGCGCTGGACGGTCCCGCGCCGCCCGGCGGATGCTGCGAACATGCCCTCGCTAGCGCCTGACGAGTTCACTCCCGAGATCACCTACCTGAACACCGCCTCCTTCGGTCTGCCGTCCGCCCGCGCCCTGACCGCGGTCCGCGAGGCGAGCACGAGCTGGGCCACCGGCCGCAGTGGCCCGACATCCCAAGTGGACCTTCTGGTACCGGACCTGCGCGCGGGCTTCGCCCGGCTGCTCGACGGTGCCACCGCCGATGACATAGCGCTCGGCAGCGGTGTCGCGGGCCTGATCGCACCCGTGGCCGCCGCACTGCCACCGGGCGCGGAGGTCCTCCTGCCGGAAGGCGAATTCGCCTCGGTCTCGATGCCTTTCGTGTACCGGGACGATCTCGTCGTGCGCTTCGTCCCTTTGGCGGAGCTGGCCGCGCAGGTCCGCCCGGAGACGGAGTTGGTGGCGGTGAGCGTGGTCCAATCCGCGGACGGCCGCGTCGCCGATCTCCCCGAGTTGCGCGCGGTCACCCGGGCCAACAACGCGCGTTTGCTCGTGGACGCCACCCAGGCCGCGGGCTGGCTGCCGCTGCGCTTCGCCGACGCGGACTACTGGGTCTGCGCCAGCTTCAAATGGCTGATCGGCGCGCGCAGCGTCGCGTTCCTCGCCACGCCGCCCGAGTTCGTCCCGCAGCTGCGTCCGATCGGCTCCAGTTGGTACGCCGCCGAGGACCGCTGGGCGGAGCTGTACCGCCCGGCCGCGCTGCCCGCGACGGCACGGCGATTCGACACGACGCCCGATTGGCTCGGCGTCGTGGCGGCGCTGGCGGGACTGTCGCTGATCGAGGAACTCACCGTCGACAAGATCGGCGCGCACGACCTCGAACTCGCCGGCCATTTCCGTGCCGGACTGCGCGAACTGGGTTTCGAGCCCGTCGAGGCGCCCTCGCCGATCGTCTCCGTCCCTGGCGCGGGCGACCTCGCGGCCCGGCTCGAGCAGGCCGAGGTGGTCGCCTCAGCGCGAGGCGGCGGCTTGCGATTCGCCTTCCACCTCTACAACAGCGCCGACGACATCGAGCGGGCACTGTCCGCGCTGCGAGCCGGGTAGTCCCCGCCGCGGGCCGCCTACTTGCGCGGCCAATCGAAACGGGCGAGCCCGAAGTGTTGGCCGAGCAACCGCGCCGACGACATCGAGCGGGCACTGTCCGCGGCGCGAGCCCGGTAGTCCCCGCCGCGGGCCGCCTACTTGCGCGGCCAGTCGAAACGGGCGAGCCCGAAGCGTGGCCGAGCAACAGCGCCAACACTTCCGGTCGGCTGTTTGCGTCCGAGTTGGCGACGACGGGGCACTGTCGCCTGCGGGCCGGGTAGCTCCGCGTGCTGCCGAGCCGGTCACACGACCGGGCGGGGCCAATAGCGTGACACGCTGTCGCCGGCCGACCGGCACGCCGTGCAGCCGGTCGGTCGGTCGGTAGGCCGGTCGCCCGGTCGGTCGGCAAGCCGCAGCTCATCGATGACCTCGACCGCGCACAGTCCGCGCGGTACGCCGAATAGCCTCGGCCGGGGCCGCCGTGCGATGGGCCAGTAGCTCCGCAGGCCTTCTACCTCCTACCTCCGCGTACCGCGTGGGCCGGGTGGTGGGTCAGCGACCGGGACGCTGCGCGGGAGCGGTGATCAGCGGGAGATCGAGCGCGGTGAGAATTCCGGCGGGCGCCGCGACCACGGCTGGAATCGCGTTGACGATGCGCAGGCCGGTCGCCAGCACGGTCGCGTAGTTGTGATCCCCGTTGCGGCTCGAGGTCACCAAGTCCAACGCGTAATTGGGCTCGCCGGTGATCTCGACCCGGTAGGAGCCCTCCGGGTCCGCCGGTTGGGGCCAGTCCGGGCACAGGTCGGGACGCAGCCTGGTCACGTGCTCGAGCACCGTGACGGGCACGTCTCCGACCATGCCCCGCACTTCGAAACGCAGTGCCGCCGCCGTTCCTTCGGCGATGTGCCCGGTCGCGATATCGAACGACTCCGGCGCCGCGATCCGCTCGTAAGATTGCGTGACGGCGTCGAGGGTGACCCCGATCCCGGCCGCGAGCTGGCGAACCGTGCCGCCCCAGGCGAGCGACAGCACGCCGGGCTGCAACAGCATGGGGATCTCGTCGAGTGGCTTGCCGAAGCCCATGATGTCGAACATGACCGCGCGGTTGTCGTAGCTGGCGTAGTCCACGATCTCCAGACAGCGCAGCTGATCGATGCGCAGACAGGTCCCCGCGAGCGCGAGCGGCAGCAGGTCGTTGGCGAAACCGGGGTCGATGCCGTTCACCCACAGCGACGAATTGCCCTGCGCGGCCGCCTCCTGCACCGGCTTCAGCAACTCGTCGGGCAGCACGCCGTAGGGGTACTGGAAGAATACGGGTGCGCACGCGACGACATTGATCCCGGCGGCCAGGATGCGTTGCAGATCCTGTACGGCTTCGAACAGCCGGTTGTCGGTCATGCAGCAGTAGACGACGCAGTCCGGACGCGACGCGAGCAATGCCTCCGCGTCGGTCGTCGCGGCGACGCCGACGGGCTGATCGAGCCCCCCGAGCGTCCCCGCGTCCGCTCCGCTCTTGGAACCGGACACCCACACCCCGGTCAATTCCAGCTCGGGATGGGCGATTACGCCGGCCAAGGCATGCTTGCCCACATTGCCGGTGCCCCATTGCACTACGCGATATGTCATGTCACAGGTCCGGGATCGGAAGGTCGAGGTTGGGAACGATCAAACCGCCGTCGGGCTCGAGAATCTTGCCGGTGAGATACTTCCCCGCGGGGGACACCAGATAGAGCGCGGCCGCTGCGATGTCCTCCGGTTCGCCGATGCGATGCAGCGGTGTCTTCGACTCCAATTCGGTACGCATGGCGTCGTTTCCGGCGACGACCTCCAGTGCGGAGGTCAGGATCGAGCCCGGCGCGATGGCGTTGACCCGGATACGCGGATTGAGGTCGAGAGCGGCGAGCTTGGTGTAATGGGCCAGAGCCGCCTTGGCGGTGCCGTATGCCGCGAACGCTCGTCCGGGGAGCCGCCCCATCGTGGACGTGATGTTGAGAATCGAGCCGCCGCCCGCTGTTTCGAGCATGCGCGGCACCGCGGCGCGGACCAAGGCGTGCGCGTTCGAGACATTGAAGTCGAAGGCGTCCCGCAGTGCCTGCGGCGTCGTGTCCAGCAGCGGGCACGGCAGTGCGCCGCCCACGTTGTTCACCACGATGTCCAATCGCCCGAAGCGTTCGACCGCCGCTGCGGCGAGTGCCGCTGTGGCCTCGGCGTCGCTCAGATCCGCGGGCACCACGTGGGCCTGTCGGCCGGTGGCGGAAACCCGCTCGGCTACCTCATCGAGCTGGCTTTTGGTTCGTGCGGCGATGACGACATTCGCACCCGCCTCCGCGAACGCGACCGCTATAGCCGCGCCCAGGCCACGACCTGCGCCGGTGACTATCGCGACCTGATCATCGATTCGGAACCGTTCCAGAATCATTCACGCTCCTAAGCGTCGACTGACGAATATTCGACAGCATGTGATGTAATATTCGTCATCGTAAGTCGCTCACCGAGCCGGGACAAGGGATTGCCATCATGCCGGACCGATCTGCGTCGCCGCCCACGCGGCGCGTCGTCGACATCGTGTCGCTACTGGCGACCTCCGGGGAGCCGATCAGCGTCGCGGGCATCGCCGAACGGCTGGGCATCGCGCGCGCGACCGCGACCGCGATCCTGGTCGAGTTGGACGCGGCCGGTTGGGTCGTGCGCGACCCGGCTCGTGGTTACGGCATCGGCCCGGCGCTGGTGGGATTGCACGGCGCCGCGCTTCCACAGGACGTGGGCGAGCTCCTCGCCGGTCTCGCTGCCCGGACCGGCTATGGCGCCACGTTCAGCCGCATCGAGCCGGACCGGCTCACCGTGCTCGACGTCCGGCACGGCGTCGACCGGGTGGTGCCGGGAATCCCGGTGGGACATCGTATTCCGCTCCAATTCCCGGCCGGCGCGAGTGTGATGCCGTGGCGTCCGGCAAAGGAGCAGAATACGTGGCTGAACACCGCCGACGAGGCGGATCAACGCATCGTCGGCGCGCTGCTGGCACTGGTGCGTGAACGCGGGGTCGCGGTGTTCCGGCCGCGCGCCGACGATGCGGGCCTGGTCGACCTGCTCGCCGATCTACTCGGCGCGGTCGGATCCGAATTGCTGCGACCGCATCTGCGTACTCGCGCGCTACGCCAGCTCGCCGCGCTCACGTCCCGGCCTTTCACGCGGACGGAGCTGGATTCGGATGAGATATTGCCGCTGAGTTATCTCGCGGCCCCGGTTTTCGATGCGAGCGGCACCGCGGCCTACGAAGTTCAGCTGGGGCCATTGCAGGTGGCGACGACGCGCGTGGAACGCGATGAATTCGTCGATGCGACCCGCAGCGCGGCAGCCGAATTGACGAACGCGCTCACCGCCGGTCGGCATGGAAAGTAATTCTGTGCATAAATGACGAAAGGCCCTCGACGGTGTCGAGGGCCTTTCGTGAAAGGATGTTCCGGCGGTGTCCTACTCTCCCACACCCTGTCGAGTGCAGTACCATCGGCGCTGGCAGGCTTAGCTTCCGGGTTCGGAATG
>NZ_JBSGIB010000023.1:0-107380 GCF_053604885.1 Nocardia sp. NPDC003999 | reverse complement strand
GCTCGCGTTTGCGCGGCCGCCGCGTACGCGACGAAGGAGCAAGCGGCGGCCGCGCAAACGCGAGCCACAAAGGGGCCGCGAACACGCCGCGACGCAGTCGCGGCAAATCCAACACAGTAGGCTCCCCGGTGTGCCGGAGGGACAAGGATTACCGGGTATGACCGACACGAGCGACGAAACGACGGGTGTGCCCGGTGTTCGGTGACCGAGCGCGCAGCCTGGGTTTGGCCAGCAGGCCCGATTTCGCCCTGGTCGGTCTGCTGCGCATCCCGGAAGTGCAGACCAGTCCGTGGATTTCGCTGACCAGACGGGTGCTGTTCGCGACGGGGCTGCTGTTCCTGGCAGCGCTGGTGGTCTACCTCGGACGCGACGGGTACCACGACAACTCGGGCAACGAACTGTCGTTCCTGGACGCGTTCTATTACGCGACGGTGTCGCTGTCGACCACCGGATACGGCGACATCCACCCGGTGACGCCCGAGGCGCGGCTGGCGAACATCGTCATCATCACCCCACTGCGCATCCTGTTCCTGATCGTCTTGGTCGGAACCACGCTGGGCGTGCTGACCGAACGTTCCCGGCAGGCTTTCAAGATTCAGCGATGGAGGCACACCGTGCGCAATCACACCGTGGTCGTCGGATACGGCACGAAGGGGCGGACCGCGATCGACGCCATGCTCGGCGACGGGGTGCAGCCCGCCGACATCGTCGTTGTCGACACCGACGTGGTCGCCTTGGAGGCGGCCGCGAACGCCGGGCTGGTCACGGTGCACGGCTCGGCGAGCCAGTCCGACGTGCTGCGGCTGGCCGGTGTGCAGCACGCCGACTCGGTGGTGGTTGCCACCAATCGCGACGACACCGCCGTGCTGGTCACCCTGACCGCCCGGGAGCTGAACCAGGCCGCCAAGATCGTGGTTTCGATCCGAGAGGCGGAGAACACCCACCTGGTCCGCCAGTCCGGCGCGAACTCGGTGGTGGTGTCCTCGGAGACGGCGGGCCGGTTGCTCGGCATCGCGACCACCACGCCCACGGTCGTGGAGATGATGGAAGACCTGCTCACCCCGGAGGAGGGCTTCGCCGTCGCCGAACGCGAGGTGGAGCCGTCCGAGATCGGCGGCTCGCCACGGCATCTGAGCGATATCGTCCTCGGTGTGGTGCGCAACGGGGTGCTCTACCGCGTGGGCGAGCCGGAAGTCGACGCGGTCGAGGCGGGCGACAAGCTGTTGTACATCCGTCGAGCGGGCAAGTGACCCCGGCGCGAACCGGCCGCGCAGCTTCGGCGATAGTCTCGAACCGTGTCGGCATTTCAGCTCAATAGCGTTCCGTTGCTCTCCCGTTCTGTCGTCGACAGGGCCGAGCACATCCGAGGTGATGCCCAGGCCCTGAAGGAGGGCTGGGCCGAGGCCAGGCTCCTGCGGATCAACCGCCGCGGGCAGGTGCGCCTCGACGAAAGCGCCCTGATCCTGGACCCGGCCGTGGAGTTCTCCGCCGAGCCGAGCCCGGACGCGGTGTTCCTCGGTGTAGAGGAGGGCGTCCATCTGTGG
The DNA here is from genome assembly GCF_053604885.1 of Nocardia sp. NPDC003999. NCBI lineage: Bacteria > Bacillati > Actinomycetota > Actinomycetes > Mycobacteriales > Nocardiaceae > Nocardia > Nocardia sp. NPDC003999. The sequence goes on along the minus strand of NZ_JBSGIB010000023.1, from coordinate 105,836 downwards.
GCGGTGCGTGATCCGGAGCTGGAGGGCGCGCTGACCGACCTGCGCGCGCTGGCCGGCGGCGCCGTCGACGACCGCACCGCCGCGTTGCTCTCGACCGCGATCGCGTTGCTGAACTGGCACGACAAGGCCGGGTTCCACGGCGCGGACGGCACCGTCACCATGTCGGCCAAGGCGGGCTGGTCGCGCGTCACCGAGAGCGGTTACGAGGAGTTCCCGCGCATCGATCCGGCGGTGATCTGCCTGATCCACGACGGTGGGGAGCGGGTGCTGCTCGCCCGCCAGGCCAGCTGGCCGAAGTCGCTGTTCTCGCTGCTGGCCGGGTTCGTCGAGGCGGGCGAGTCGCTGGAGCGCTGCGTGGAGCGCGAGATGCGCGAGGAAGTCGGCCTCGACGTGCGCGAGATCACCTACCTGGGCAGCCAGCCGTGGCCGTTCCCGCGCTCGCTGATGCTCGGCTTCGCCGCGGTGGCCGATCCCACACAGCCGCTGACCTTCACCGATGGTGAGATCGCCGAGGCCGACTGGTTCACTCGCGCACAGGTGCGCGAAGCGTTGGCGGTGGGCGACTGGTCGAATCGGGACGGGGGCGCCCGGTTGCTGCTGCCCGGCTCGATCTCGATCGCGCGCACGATCATCGAATCCTGGGCCGCGATCGACTAGCGCGCGGGCCGATGCGACCCGCGCGCGGCGGCTGATCAGGACAGACCGGCGAGGACCTGCTTGACCGCCGCCAGCGACGGGTTCGTCGCGGTGGAACCGTCGGCGAACTTCACGGTGGGCACGACGTGGTTGCCCCCGTTCACGCTGCCGACGAATTCGGCCGACGCCGGGTCTTGCTCGATATCGATCTCGACGTAGCCGATGCCCGCCTCGTCCAGCTGCTTCTTGAGCCTGCGGCAGTAGCCGCACCAGGTGGTCGAGTACATCGTCAGGGTGGGGTTCGCGTCAGTCACGGACACTGCAACGCCGGACGTCCGCGCACTGTTCCGACTCGAACGATATCCCGACTTGCGCGACATTTAGTATGCGCGCATACTAAATGCATGACGATCATCGCCACCGCGCAGGCCACCTCCAGTGCGCCGCCGACCACCTTCTTCGCCCGCTGGGCCGACATGGCCACCTGGCCGGAGTGGAACACCGACACCGAGTGGGTGCGCTTGGACGGACCGTTCGCCGAGGGCGCCACCGGGACGTTGCGGCCGAAAGGCGGCCCGAAGATCCGGTTCGTCGTCGCGCGTCTGACCGATCGCGAGTTCGTCGACGTCTCGAAGCTGTTCGGCGCGCGGCTCACCTTCGCCCACGAGGTCGCCGTCGCGGAAAACCGCACCACGGTCACCGTCACGGTCTCGATCGACGGACCGCTGCGCTTGTTGTGGATCAAGATCCTGGGCGCCGACTTGGCGAAATCCGTGCAGCCCGACCTGGACGCACTGGTGGCCGTCGCCGAGGGGGTCCCGGCATGAGTGCTACCGGTTCGAGCACGAAGTACTGGCTTGCCGTCGTGTCCAGGGAACATGTCCGGCGCGGTGTCGAGCTGGGCATCGCCCAGGCGAACCACGGCAAGCGCGCTGCGGTGGAACGCATGCGGCCGGGCGACGGATTGGTGTACTACTCGCCGCGCGAGGGCATGCGGGCCGGAGCGCCGGTGCGCTCGTTCACCGCGATCGGCACCATCGACGACCACCCGGCCTGGCAGGCCGACCCGCAGGACGGCGGTTGCTTCCGGCCGTGGCGCCGTTCGGTCAGCTACCGAGCCGAAGCGCGGGAGGCGCCGATCGATACGCTGCGTGACGAACTGGACCTCACCAGCGTGCCGAACTGGGGGATGATCCTGCGTCGTGGCCTGATAGAACTCAGCCCGCACGACTACGCGCTGATCGCGCGGGAGATGACCGACGAGTGAGGGAGGCCGATGCACGAGGCGGGGGACGGCGGACTGCGTTCCAGATTTCGCGCGGCAGAGGAAAGTCCCGGACTGTTGCTGTGGCAAGTGACCAACCGCTGGCAGGCGGCACAGCGGGCGGCGCTCGCTCCCTTCGACCTGACCCACGTGCAATTCGTGCTGCTGGCTTCGCTCACCTACCTCGCCGCCGGCCGCGAAGATCCGGTCCGGCAGCGTGACCTGGCGGAATACGCCGCCACCGATCCGATGATGACTTCTCAGGTGTTGCGCGCCCTGGCGCAGAAGGGTCTGATCGAACGCCGCGACCACCCCAGCGACCGCCGGGCGAAGGCCCTGGTCGCCACCGAAGCGGGCGTGGCGCTGGTGAACCGGGCCATCGTCGCGGTGGAGGAATGCGACGCGGAGTTCTTCGCGCCGCTCGGCTCGCAAGACAGCGCCCCCTTCGCTCGTTCCCTGCGGTTGCTGAGCGACCGCTGAACGCCACGCGCCCGGCCGCCCGAAGCGGCGACGAGGCGTACAACGGGCGGTCGCGTGCGGCGCACGGCTACCGCGCCGATGCCGTCTCTTGCCTCGGTGCCGGTCTGCTCGCGAGCGGCTGCTCCCGACCGCGACCGGTTGTGTGTCGGTGGGCGCTGTCATGATGGATCGCGTGCCCGCTCTCGACCTCGCAGACCTCGATCCCGAGCAGGCCGCCGCCGTGCGAGCACCGCGCGGCCCGGTGTGCGTGCTCGCGGGCGCGGGCACCGGAAAGACCAGGACCATCACCTATCGCATCGCGCATCAGATCGCGCAGGGGCACGTCAAAGCCGATCAGGTGCTCGCGGTGACGTTCACCGCTCGGGCCGCTGGGGAACTGCGGACCCGGCTGCGGGCCCTCGGTCTCGGCGGGGAAGCGACCCAGGTGCAGGCGCGGACGTTCCACGCGGCGGCGTTGCGGCAGCTGAAGTACTTCTGGCCGCAGATCGTCGGCGACGTGCCGTGGCGGCTGATCGATGCGAAATTCCCGATCGTCGCGCAGGCGGCGCACCAGGCCGGGCTGTCCACGGCCACTGACAGCGTGCGCGACCTGCTGAGCGAAATCGAGTGGGCGAAAGCCTCGCTCATCGCTCCGGAGGATTACACGGCGGCGGTCGCGAAGCAGCGGCGCGAGACGCCCTACGAGGCACTGCGTGTCGCGGACGTCTACGCGGGTTACGAGAAGCTCAAGGCGACGCCGGACGGGCTGCTGCTGGATTTCGACGACCTGCTGCTGCATACGGCCGCAGCGCTGGAGGACTATCCGGCGGTGGCCGACGAATTCCGCGGCCGCTACCGCAGTTTCGTCGTCGATGAGTACCAGGACGTCACCCCGCTGCAACAGCGCGTGCTCGACGCTTGGCTCGGCGACCGCGACGACCTGACCGTCGTCGGCGACGCCAACCAGACCATCTATTCGTTCACCGGCGCCACGCCGAGCTACCTGCTGGACTTCTCCCGGCGCTTCCCCGACGCCACCGTGGTCCGGCTGGAACGCGACTATCGGTCGACTCCGCAGGTGGTGTCGCTGGCCAATCGGGTGATCGGAGCGGCGCGCGGGCGCATCGCGGGCACCAGGCTGCAACTGATCGGCCAGCGCGCCGACGGGCCCGAGCCGGTGTTCGCCGAATACGACGACGCGCCGGCGGAGGCCGCGGCGGTGGCCGAGGCGATCGGCCGGCTCGTCGCGGCGGGCACACCGACCGCCGAGATCGCCGTGCTCTATCGGATCAACGCCCACTCGGAGAGCTACGAGCAGGCGCTCACCGAGCGCGGTATCCCCTATCAGGTGCGCGGCGGCGAGGGCTTCTTCGCGCGCGCCGAGGTCAGGCAGGCCGTGCAGGCACTGCGGCAAGCCGCCGCCCGCGACGACCTGCCCGACCAGGCGCGCAGCGGCAACTCCCTGGTCTCGCTGGTCCGCGCGGTGCTCGCGCCGCTCGGCCTTACCGCCACGGAACCCGCGGGCGCCCAGGCGCGTGAACGTTGGACCTCGCTGGTCGCGCTGGTGCGGCTGACCGAGGAACTCGTCGGCCACGACGACCGGCTCGACCTCACCGGGCTGCTGCGCGAGCTCGCGACTCGCGCCGAGGCCAGGCATCCACCCACGGTGCAGGGCGTCACGCTGGCCTCCCTGCACGCCGCCAAGGGGTTGGAGTGGGACGCGGTGTTCCTCGTCGGGCTGTCGGACGGAACCATGCCGATCGCGCACGTCCTCGCCGACGACGGCTCCGTCGCCGACGAGGCGGCGCTCGAGGAGGAACGGCGGCTGCTCTACGTCGGGGTCACCAGGGCGCGCGAACATCTGCGGCTGTCCTGGGCGCTGGCCAGGAACGAGGGCGGCAGGCGCAGCAGGCGGCGTTCGCGCTTCCTCAACGGTCTCGTGCCGGATGATTCGCCCGCCTCGCGGATCGCGGCACCGCCGTCGGCCCCGAACGGTGTCCGCCCGACCTGCCGGGTCTGCGCGAAACCGCTGATCGGCACCTACGCGACCATGCTCGGCCGCTGCCGCCGTTGCCCGGCCGAGCTGGACGCGGAATTGCTTGCCGCACTGCGGGACTGGCGTGCGGAGAAGGCGGAGGCGCTGCGGGTGCGCGAATTCGTCGTGTTCACCGACACCACGCTCACCGCGATCGCCGAACAACAGCCCGCCGACGACGCCGCGCTGGCCGCGATCGCGGGCATCGGTGCGAAGAAGATCGACCAGTTCGGCGCAGATGTGCTCGCGATCGTGGCGTCCCGGCTTCGATCCACATCACAAAACCGCAGGTAGAAAATAGGTTGTCCCGCTCGACGATCTTGCCTATGGTGGATTTCACGCACCGGGAGGGCATCTCGGCGCGCACAGTTACCGACACACAACGAGTACAGGAGGGAGGCAGAGCAATGGACAACATCATGAACTTCGGCGCCAGTGGCGTTGCGGTCTATGCGCCCATGGCGGCCTCCCGGGGGATCCTCGCCTTGCAGGGGATCGGTCTGTCCGGAATCGGTGCGTTCGGCATGTCCGGCACGCAAGTGAATTGCCTTGCCATGCATGCGTCGAACCGCACCCAGATTCAGGGCAAGCCCAGCGCGGGCTGGCACCCGACGGCTGTCGAGGCAGCAGTCGGTGTCTTCGCGGATGAAGTCGGCTTCGAGCCGGCGGATCCGCGGGCAGCACGCCTCCGCACCGCACACCCAGCGACCGTGAACAGGACTCGACACAGATGTCGACCTAGGTAGGGAACTCCTCCCCGACCTCCTGGCCACGGATCGCAAGACAGCGAAACCGTGGCCAGTATTCTCCGGCCCTTCAGCCGACCGGCACCGGTTTCGCCACAACAAACGAACCGCTGCAAACGAGCTGAAGGAGAACGACGTGTTCACCGCACAGAGTTGGCCGCAGGCCACTACTGACGTGACATGCCGAACCGTGGCGTCGCCTACTCGGACCCAGGAGATCACCAAGGTCCTGCCCTGCCGTGCTGGAGACCCGGACCTCTGGTTCGCCGAGAGCCCGGTCCAGTTGGAGCAGGCCAAGGCGCTGTGCGCGACCTGCCCGATCCGCAAGGGCTGCCTGAGCGCCGCCATGGATCGTGGTGAGCCATGGGGTGTTTGGGGCGGTGAGATCTTCGACCAGGGTGTCGTGATCGCCCGCAAGCGTCCGCGTGGTCGTCCGCGCAAGGTCGCGGTCCCGGCATGAGCCGGGGAGTGACTTCCCTCCCTCCGGTCGATGTGCTCGATTCGGTCGGTCCCGGCACGGGCCGAGCCAACGAACGAGAAAGCAGACCAGCCGCCCACCGTTGTCTGGTGGGCGGCTGGTCTGCTTTGCAGCGCCTGCGGCGCTGCGTGTTCGCGGCCGCGAGACGGGCCGCGAACGGTGCTCGTAAGACTCGCACCCGACGGGGCCGGGGGTGGCGTGAAGTTTCTTTTTTTAGTTGCGCGCTTTAGTTGCGCGGTTCAGCGCGGGGGTTATCGCTTCGACCGAGTTCGAGGGGATTCTGCTCAGGAGGCGGTGCGTTCCTCGCTGAAGCCGGGCATCCAGGTGCGGACCAATTGCATGAACGGCAGTTCGGCGTCGAGTTGCGCCAGGATGCCGACGGAGCCGCCGAGTACCCGGAAGATCATCACGTACTGCGCCGGAAGTTGCAGTGCGCGTGCGGTTTTCATCTCCGGGCTGGAGATCTCCGAAGCCTTGCCCGCGACCCGCTGCATCCACCTGCGGGTGAAGTGGAACGAGTCGGCCTGGATCGGGTCGGTGAACGGCCGCAGGTAGTCGGCGATCTCCTGGTGGGTGACCACTCGGCCGGGGATCACCCAGCCGTGGTCGTACAGCAGTTCGGTGAGTTCGGCGAATCGCTCCTCGACCGCGAGGGCCAGCATTCGGCCCAGCACCGGGGGGAAACCGTCCGGCATCGGTGCGCAGGCTCCGAAATCGATCACCGCCAACTTGCCGTCGGGCAGCATCATGAAATTGCCCGGGTGCGGGTCGGCGTGCAGGAGTCCGACCACCTCCGGGGAGGAGAAGTGGAACCGGCCCATCAGCCCCGCGACGCGATTGCGCAGCGCACGGGTGCCCTCCGGATCCTCGGCGCCCTGCTTGATGATCGTGGAGACGGGGACGCCGTCCAGCCATTCGGTGACGATCACCTTCGGCGCGCTCGCCACCACCTTCGGCACCACGATCTCGGCGTGCCCGTCGAAGCCCTTGGCGAATGCGCGCTGGTTGGCGGCTTCGTTGCGGTAGTCCAGCTCCTCTTCGGTGCGCTCGGTGATCTCGGCGAGAATCGGCTTCACGTCCGCGCCGGGGATCACGGAAGCGACCAGACCGGACATGCGAGACAGGGTCTTGAGATCGGCGCGCAGCGCCTCGTCGGCGCCGGGGTACTGCACCTTCACCGCGACGGTGCGCCCGTCCGACCACACCGCCCGGTGCACCTGCCCGATGCTGGCCGACGCGGCCGGGGCGTCGTCGAACTCACGGAAGCGGGTCCGCCACTGGGTGCCGAGCTGCTGGTCGAGCACGCGGTGGACGGTCGCGGCCGGCATCGGCGGCGCGGCGGCCTGCAGCTTGGTGAGCGCCTCGCGATAGTGCTCGCCGAACTCCTCGGGGACCGCGGCCTCCATCACGCTGAGCGCCTGCCCGAACTTCATCGCGCCGCCCTTGAGCTCGCCGAGCACCGTGAACAGCTGCTCCGCGGCCTTCTGATTGAGCTGCGCGTTGATCTCCGACTTGTCGCCTCCGGCGAGCTTCTTGCCGAACCCCACGGCCGCCCGCCCGGCTATGCCGAGTGGAATCTTGGCCAACTTGGCGTTGCGGGACGAGCGACGGCGCACGATCTCAGACACGTACCCATCATGGCGGACGGACCGGCCGGTCGGCCACGGCAATCTTGATCACCATCGGCTTCAGTGCCCATGACCTGCGGAAACGAGTGCGCACATGCATGCGGGGTACCGGTCGCGTCCGCGCCGACCGAGGGTGTGAATCCGAATTCAGTTCGAGAGTCGCGTTCGGGATGGCGGGGCTCATCCAGGGCAGATCAGCTTCAGCGAGGTATCCGGCCGCCAGTCCAGCGCGGCGAAGGTGATCTTGTCCCGCGCCCGCCACGCCCACGGTGCGGAGTCAGTGACCGACGTCGCCGTCGTTGGGGTGGACCGATGCGGTTCGTGCTCGCGGTCGCCAGATGAGTTCCTGGGTGGAGGCATCACGGCGGTATTCCGACGCCGTGCGCTGCGGAAAGGTGCACGCACCCGCAGTCGGGATGGCGGTCCCATCGGCGGCGATCGAGGGTGTGGGAGTCCAGGTCCAGTTCCAGCGTCGCGTTCAAGGTGGCGGGGGTTCGTCGGGGCGAGCAGTCGATGATCGTTTCGAGTTCGGCGAGGGCGATTGCCGTGGTGGCGGCGATTCCGGCGGGGGAGGCGTGGCCGATGCGGCCGAGTAGTTGGGCCGCCAGGTGTGGCCAGTCGGTGTCGTTCCGTGCGCGGATCAGGTCCGCGCAGCGCAGGCAGCTGGTGACGCCCGGCAACACCAAGGGACCGATGACGCCCTTGCTGTCGCGGATGCGCAGTGAAAGATGCGGGATCTGGTGCAGCACTAGATCACTCACCAGTCGGGGGTCGGGCATCAGCGTGTCGGCGAGCACCACGAGGTCCACTCCCCAGGACCGCGCCGTCGCCGTACCGGTGGGGTAGTCCCGGGAACGGCTCGGCCGCATACCGAGCGCCCGCAAGCCGGCCGACACCGCGTCCGACAGCGGCCCGAGGCCGTGTACTCGCACTGTTCGCACGTGACCGGCCCGGTCCTCCGGGTGGTCCAGCAGTCCGGCTTCGTCGACCAGCGTGAGCAATGCCACGGCGCGTTCGGCATCGATACCGCATTCTCCGGCGCGCCAGATGATCTGCGGCTTGGTGCGCAGACCGTCGAGCAGGCGGAGGAAGGTGACGACGGTCTCCGCGTCCATGCCTTCCGGATCGAGCACCACGGCGGTTTCCGGATCGCAACCGAGTTGGACGACGCCGGTCGGGCGGACCAGGACGGTAACCCGCGGCCGCAATCGAGGACCACGACACATCGTTGTCATGTCATCAGTATGCGAACCCCGGGGGGTGCGGCCCGTGGCGAAATCCTTGGTTATCCACAGGATTTCGCGTCATCCACAGCCTGAATCAGGAGGATTCGCCGCCTTCTTTGCCCAGGTCGGGGCCGGTGTCGTCGTCCTTTTGCTCGCGTGCTGCTCGCTCACGAGCCTCGGTTTCGGCCAATTGCGCCAGCGGGTCGTCGAAGACGGTGGCGCCGCCGCCGATGACCGAGTCGATGAAACCGGCGGGGGAGTCCAGGTCGTCGGAATCCGGCAGCAGGTCCGGGTGCGCCCACACGCGGTCGCGGGCGGTCATGCCCGCGTCGCTGGTGAGCCTGCGCCACAGCGCCGCCGCCTCGCGCAGCTTGCGCGGACGCAACTCCAGCCCGACCAGCGTGGCGAAGGTCTGTTCCGCGGGACCGCCGGTGGCGCGCCGCCTGCGCAGCGTCTCCGCCAGCGCGCCCGCGCCGGGCAAGCGGTCGCCCACGGCGTCGGCGACGACCACCTGCACCCAGCCCTCGATGAGCGCCAGCAGCGTTTCCAGCCGTTCCAGCGCCTGCTTCTGCTCGGGCGTGGTCTGCGGCTCGAACGTGCCCTGGGCCAAGATCTCCTCGAGCTTCGACGGATCGGTCAGCGACATCGGGTCGATGTTCTGCGCGGCCTGCTCCATCGCGGAGAAGTCCATCCGGATGCCGCGCGCGTAGTCCTCGACCGCGCCGAGCACCTGCTGACGCAGCCACGGCACGTGCGCGAACAGCCGCTGGTGGGCGGCCTCACGCGCGGCGAGGAACACCAGGATCTCGCATTCCGGCTGCTCCAGTCCGGCACTGAACTCCGAGATCGCCGCGGGCAGTAGCGCCGCGGTGCCGGTGGGGCCGAGCGGAAGGCCGATGTCGGTGGAGGTCAGTACCTCTTTGGCGAGCTGGCCGAGCGCTTGGCCGAGCTGCGATCCGAAGGCCAGGCCGCCCATCTGGCCAAGCATGCCGACCATCGGCGCGGCGAACTGCCTGGCCTCTTCCGGCAGCGCCGCGGTCCACATGCCCGAAATCTGCTCGGCGACCGGGTCGCACAGCCGCTGCCAGGTGGGCAGGGTCTGCTCGATCCAGTCGTTGGCGGTCCACGCGACCGTCTTGGCGGCGCCCGCGGGCAGGGTGGTCGCGCCGTCGAGCCAGAGTTCGGCAAGGTGCGCGGCGTCGGTCACCGCGCTCGCGGCGCCCGAGCTCACCGGGGCGACGGTCGGGCCGAGCTGCTGGCGGGCCAGCCGCTTGGCGACGTCGTAGTTCACCGGCCCGGCCTGCGCCGAGCCCGGTTGTCCCATGCCGCTGAGCATCTGGCCGAGCGAGGTCAGCATCTGGCCGAGTTGCGCCGGGTCGAACCCGCCCGCGCCGGACCCACCGATACCGAAACCGAACGGGTCGTTCGGGCCGGGACCGCTCGGCTCGTCACCGCGCTTGCGATCGTCGTCGTCGCGGTTCGAGAATCCGAAGGGGAGGTCGTTCATGCTCTTCACGTTACGCGTGTAGCACAGCGTCCCTGTGTTCGCGCGGCGCGAAACCGGAGGCGGCGCGCCCGGGCGAAATGACCGCCTCCGCCCACTCACGCCGCGGGCTGTCATTACTGTGGTCCAGGTGAATCGTCGGATCCTCACCCTGGTGGCCGCACTGATCCCGGTGCTCGTGCTCGGTGTCGTCGGCAGCGTACTGACTGTGCCGTTCGTCGCACTCGGGCCCGGCCCCACCTTCAACACCCTCGGCACGGTGGACGGCAAGGACGTCGTCGATGTGCGGGGCACCGAGATCGATCCGACCACGGGTCATCTCAACATGACCACGGTGTCGGTGCGCGACGGGCTGAGCATCTTCGAGGCGTTCGGCTTCTGGGCCAGCGGCAAGCACGGCCTGGTGCCGCGCTCGGAGGTCTACCCGCCCGGCGTGTCGCGCGAGGAGATCGACAAGTCCAACCAAGAGGACTTCAAGGACTCGGAGGGCAACGCCGAGGTCGCCGCCCTGCACTACCTGAACCTGCCCACGGTCGTGCTGCTGCGCAAGGTGTCCGACGACGGGCCCGCCCACGACGCGCTGCGCGCGGGTGACGAGCTGATCAGCATCAACGGCACGCCGATGACGACCCCCAAGGATGTCGTGACCGCGGTCTCGTCCCAGGCGCCCGGCAGCACGCTCACCGTGGTTTTCCGGCGCGACAACGCCGAGCAGACCGCGTCGATCGTGCTCGGCGCCCGCCCCGGCGACCCGGCCAAGGGCTACCTCGGCGTGACGCCGGGCGAGGGCGCCCGGCCGCCGCTCGAGGTCGCGTTCAATCTCGCCGACATCGGAGGCCCCTCGGCGGGTCTGATGTTCAGCCTGGCCCTGATCGACAAGCTCACCCCCGGCGAACTGGACGGCGGCAAGTTCGTCGCGGGCACCGGAACCATCGATCAGGACGGCAAGGTGGGGCCGATCGGCGGCATCCAGTACAAGATGATGGCCGCGCGGGACGCGGGCGCGGAGACCTTCATGGTCCCCGCCGCCAACTGCGACGAGGCCAAACAGCGGACTCCCGACGGCCTGCGGCTGGTGCGCGTCGAGACACTCACCGGCGCGGTGCAGTCGCTCAACGAGATCAACACCGGCAAGGAACCGGTCGGCTGCGGGTGAGCCGGATCGCTCGGTCGGTCGACAACCCGCGACGGAAGCCGCGCGACTCGCCCGGACCGCGCAGCGGCTGGTGATCCCGACCGAAGAACGCCGCGCGCCCGGCCGTTGAACCGCGATCGGGCCGCGCAGCGCCGCACCGGAGCGTCAGCGCTTCACTCCAGGGTGTGATGCAGCGCTTCGACGAGGTTCGGCGCCAGATTGGGGTAGGTGCGCAGGTCGAGGTCGCCGAAATCGTCCGCGTCGTCCGCGGGGCGCAGCTGCAACAGGCACAGCGACGCGCCGTCGCGCAGCACCGCGGCGAACAACCGGGCCTCCCGGCGCTCCGGGTGCGCCTCGGCGGCGGCGCGCGCGGCCGCGTCGGCGGCATCGTGGTCGGCCAGCAGCGGGGCGAGCGCGTCGTCGAGCGTCGATTCGGCGTCCGGAGGGAGCACCACGATCTCCTGCACCAGCACGCAACCGCGGACGGCGGGGGGCCAACTGGTGGTGGCCAGGAATTCGTCCAGGGCGATCGAGCCGCCGGTGATGTCGTCCGGGAAAGCTTCCTGGGCGACCGGCGTCAGCTCGTCGCCCTCGTCGAGCTGATCCTCCAGTTCCGGCTGCGCCGCGACCAGATCCGCGGTCGGCACCAGGGCGAACATCTGCGGGGGACGGCCCCACCCCTCGGCATCGACGAATTCCGCCACCTCCCGGACGGATCGGGCAAGGACGAGTTCGGCGTGCAGGTCTGGGGTCACGCGAACATCCAATCAAACCGCAGGCGCGGACAGCCGGAAACCCGGGCGATCGGTTCCCCGGCGCGGCAAGCGCAACCCTGCCAGCTGCGTGGTGTCCGATTTCCGTAGAGTGGGCCGAGACGGTCCGGAAGGACCACCCGCAACATCGGACTGCGGCGCATCGGCCGAGCGTATCGGTGCGAGCGTCGCCGGACCTTGGAGAGTGGCATCGTGGGCATGCGGCCCCCCACCGGCTTACCTTCGCTGTCCCGACGCAGCCGTGTGCTGCTGGTGGCGGCCATCGTCCTAGCGGCGTTACTGCTGCTCGGGCCGCGGTTGACGGACACCTACACGAATTGGCTGTGGTTCGGCGAGGTCGGCTTCCGCAACGTGTATCTCACCGTGCTGCGGACCAGGGTGCTGCTGTTCCTCGTCGTGGCGGCCTTCGTCGGCCTGGTGGTCTGGCTGGCGCTGCTGCTGGCCTACCGCACCAGGCCGGTGTTCGTGCCGGTGGCGGGTCCGAACGATCCGATCGCGCGCTACCGCACCACCGTGATGAGCAGGCTGCGGCTGTTCGGCGTCGGCATCCCGGTGCTGCTGGGCCTGCTGTCGGGTCTGGTGGCGCAGTCGAACTGGGTGACGGTGCAGCTGTTCCTCAACGGCGGATCGTTCGGCGAGAAGGATCCGGAGTTCGGCCTCGACGTCGGCTTCTACGCCTTCGACCTGCCCTTCTACCGGATGGTGCTGAACTGGCTGTTCGTCGCGGTGGTGATCGCGTTCTTCGCCAGCCTGGTCACCCACTACGTCTTCGGCGGCCTGCGGCTGACCGGCCGCGAGGGCACGCTCACCCGCCCCGCGCGCATCCAGCTCGCCGTACTGGCCGGGATCTTCGTCCTGCTCAAGGCGATCGCCTACTGGTTCGACCGCTACGAACTGCTTTCCAGCAGCCGCAAGGAACCCACCTTCACCGGCGGTTCCTACACCGACATCAACGCGGTGCTGCCCGCCAAGCTGATCCTGCTGTCCATCGCGGTGATCTGCGCGCTGGCCTTCTTCGCGGGCATCGTGCTGCGCGATCTGCGGGTGCCCGCGATGGCCGCCGCGCTGCTGGTGCTGTCCTCGATCCTGGTCGGCGCGGTGTGGCCGCTGGTGGTCGAACAGTTCTCGGTGCGGCCGAACGCCGCGGACAAGGAGAGCGAGTACATCGAACGCAACATCGCCGCCACCAGGCAGGCGTTCGGCATCACCGACGACAGGATCGATTACAAGGACTACAAGGGCGAGAGCAGCAAGAGCCCGCTCGAGGTGCCGGTCGACGCCGCGACCGTCGGCAACGCCAGGCTGCTCGACCCGAACATCCTCTCGCCCACATTCACGCAGCTGCGCCAGCTGAAGAACTTCTACGGCTTCCCGGAGTCGCTGGACATCGACCGCTACAACCTCGACGGTGACGTCCAGGACTACATCGTCGCCGCCAGGGAGCTCTCGCCCGCGGCGCTGAGCGGCAACCAGACCGACTGGATCAACCGTCACACCGTGTACACCCACGGCAACGGCTTCGTCGCCGCCCCGGCCAACCGGGTGAACAAGCCGCCGTCGGACGATCCGAATGCCGCGGGGGGCAGCGGCGACGGCGGTTATCCGATCTTCATGGTCAGCGATCTGTTCACGCCGGCGGACAAGCAGCGGATCAAGGTGGACCAGCCGCGCGTCTACTTCGGCGAGCTGATCTCGCAGGCGAACCCGGACTACGCGATCGTCGGCGCGATGGACGGCCAGCGTCCGCGCGAGTACGACTCCGACACCGCCCAGTACACCTACACCGGCAAGGGCGGCGTGCCGATCGGCAACTGGTTCAACCGCCTGGCCTTCGCGGCCAAGTACGCCGAGCGCAACATCCTGTTCTCCTCGGCCATCGGCGACGACTCGAAGATCATCTTCAACCGCAGCCCGCGCGAGCGGGTGCAGAAGGTCGCGCCCTGGCTGACCACCGACGGCAACGCCTACCCCGCGGTTGTCGGCGGACGGATCGTCTGGATCGTGGACGCCTACACCACGCTGGACAACTACCCCTACGCGCAGACCACCTCGCTGGAGGGCGCGCTGGAGGACAGCATCGACAAGAAGACCGGGCGGCTGCTGCCGCGTAAGGCGGTCAGCTACATCCGCAACTCGGTGAAGGCGACGGTCGACGCGTACGACGGCAGCGTCACGCTCTACGAGGTGGACTCCTCGGACCCGGTGCTGAAGGCATGGCGCGGGGTGTTCCCGGGCGCGGTGAAGCCGGAGAGCGAGATCTCGCCGGAACTGCGGGCGCACTTCCGCTACCCGGAGGATCTGTTCAAGGTGCAGCGCGAGATGCTGTCGAAGTATCACGTGGACGATCCCCGAGAATTCTTCACCAACAACGCTTTCTGGTCGGTTCCCGCCGACCCGACCACCGAGGGCGGGACCACCGCCAACCAGCCGCCGTATTACGTGCTGCTGGGCGACCCGAAAACGAACAAGCCGACGTTCAATCTGACCAGTGCGATGACCGGCTACAACCGGCCTTATCTCGCGGCCTATATCTCGGTGCGTTCCGACCCGGACGGCTACGGGAAATTCACGATTCTTCGATTGCCAACGGACACACAGACATTGGGTCCGCAGCAGACGCAGAACCGGATGACGACCTCGCCTGAGGTGTCCCGCGAGAAAACGCTGCTGTCCAATTCGAACAAGATCAAATATGGCAATCTGCTGACCCTGCCGGTCGCGGACGGCGGCATCCTCTATGTGGAGCCGTTCTACAACGAACGCAACACCGGGCCGAACACGGCCACCTTCCCGCAGCTGCTGCGGGTGCTGGTGAGCTATCGCGACGAGGCGGGCAACGTCAAGGTGGGCTACGCCTCGACTTTGGCGGACGCGCTGAACCAAGTGATCCCGGGCGCGGGCGCGCTGGCGACGCCGTTCGGCGGTGACTCGGGCACCAGGCCGAAGCCGGGCACCACTCCGGTCCCCGCCGAGAACGGCAACAACGGGACCAGTAACGCCTCGACACCGCCGCCCGCTTCGGTCCCGCCACCGGCGACGGGATCGTCCGCCGCCAAGGACGCCGCGGCGGCCGAGCTCAACCGCAAGATCGAGAACGTGCGCAACGCCATGCGCAGCGGGAACTTCCAGGACTTCGGCCGTGCGCTGGACGAGCTGGACGCCGCGGTCAAGGCGTATCAGGACGCCGGTCGCTGAGTAGTGCCGCCGGATAGGACCGGCACGAAGAAAGACGCCGCCATCATCGCGATGGCGGCGTCTTTCTTTCGGCGCGGGATGGGTCAGCGACCGAGGGAGTCGATCAGCGCGCTGTTCTGGCTCAAGATCTGCTCGAACTGTCCCTTCAGGCCGTACTGCTCGGCCAGCTCGTCCGCGGCGGACTTGGCCTTCTCGACCACGGACTGCGCCGCGCTCACGGTGGGCTGGGCGGGCTCGGGCACGGCGGGAAGTTCCTCCGCCGGGGCCAGCGTCTCGGGCTCGGAGGTGCCCTGGCGCAGGTACCGGCCGCACACCGGCCACGCGCCGGGGCCCTGGGTGGCGAGCACGTTCTCCGCCACGCGAATCTGCTCCGCCTTGCTGGCGGTGTGGGCCGAGCCCTTGCCGCCGTTGGCGGCCCAGGTGCTCTGCGAGAACTGCAGGCCACCGTAGTAGCCGTTTCCGGTGTTGATCCCCCAGTTGCCACCGCTCTCGCACTGCGCGACGCCGTCCCAGTCGTGGGTGGCCGCGGAGGCGGAAGCGGTGGAGAATGCGAACGGGACGGCAACAAGAGCGCCGGTGATGGCGGCGAAGCCGATGGCGCGGGTGCTGATCTTCCGGTTCTCAGTCATGGTCGTTTCCCTCCCTGCGCCCGCCGGCACGGCGATCGTGCTTACTGCCGTGTCCCTGTCCCCAGGTCGTCGGGGATCCTCGAGCCGCGGGACAGGGTCACCGGTGTTCGGCGGTTCGAGTTCGAGCCCGTCTCGGATGATCCGGGCCGTGGAGTGACGGTAACGAAGAATTCTCAGCAGATCACATCTTGATAACGCCGGAATTGCATGATTCGAATAACTCGAATATGCGAGTTTTACCAGGTGGGAAACGTCGTCAACACGCTGATTCCGTGCGAAGTTATCGCATCGTTATGTGAGTGAGATCACCCTGAAATGGTGAAGTAGGTCACGTTTGAAGTGCGTTTTCGGTGGTGAATCTTGAGGGCGCGGTGTGGAAATGTGCGGCATCGTGATTGCTGCGGCATGGTTCCGGAGTTCGGTGGCGGGCGGATGTTCCTGTCGTGCGGTCTGTTCACCTCGTCGAAACCGCCTCTGAGCTGGCGATTTGCAGACTCTGCGAACCCATGTGTAATGTTGTGTTCACCGACGCGGGGTGGAGCAGCTCGGTAGCTCGCTGGGCTCATAACCCAGAGGTCGCAGGTTCAAATCCTGTCCCCGCTACTAAGGGAAAACGGCTCCGGAACATGGTTCCGGAGCCGTTTTGCGTTGATCTGGCAGCACCTCGGCATCGCTGTCGTTCCGAGCCGGAACGGCCCGGAACCGGCGAGGCTCCGGGCCGTTCGGGTCGGGCCGCGGTGCGCGCGGGGCTACTGCCGGTGGAATCGCTCCCGGACGGCGTCCATGCGGGCGCGTAATTCGTTCGGGCTGATCACGCCGCGATCCATCAGGGTGTGCGCCGTGACGACGACCGATCGGGTGCGTACCGGGAAGTCGCGATAGATCGTCTCGCCCAGTGTGTCCTCGGCGTGGCGGCGTTCCAGGTTGTCTAACGCGCCGCGCCACGAGAGGCATTCGCACGTGGCCTGCATGCTGGACTCCCACGGGTCGGCTTTGCCGTCGAGCTCGAGCAGCGAGGTCTCCCGGTGCGACGCGGGGTCCAAGGTCTCCAGCAGGACTTCGTACGGACCGCTCGTCACGGGCGTCCCTCCTTCTCGGCGGCGGCTTCGACTCGGTTCGGTGGCTGCTGTGCGGTCCAGTCGGCCTGGGGCAGCGCCACGCCGATCATCGTGTCCCGGGTGACGATGGCCGCCAGCTGTTCCTCGGTCCAGCCCTCGGTGCCCTCGGGGCGCATCGGCATCACCATGAACCGCGACTTCTGGTTGGAGTCGTGCACGCGGATCTCGACGTCGGGCGGGAAGTGCAAGCCGAATTCGGCGAGCACTTCCCGGGGCCAGCGCACCAGGCGGCGACGGTAGTTGGGCGTGCGATACCAGTCCGGGGACATCCCGAGCACCGGTCGCGGATAGCACGAGCACAGCGTGCACACGATGACGTTGTGCACCTCGGGCGTGTTCTCCAGCACGTAGAAGTAGGTGTAGTCGCTCGGCGTCCCCGATCCGGTCGGATCGCGCCAGTCGATGCCGATCTCCTTGCACGTCTCGGTGCCGTCGGCGAGCAGGCGGGCCTTGAACTCGGGGTCGGTCCACGCCTTGGCGACCAGCTTCGATCCGCCGTGCGGACCCACCGATTCGGCCCACTCCGCGAACCTGCGGTGGTCTTCCTGGGAGAAGAGCCCCTTCTCGATGGCGAGTTCCCGCACCGCCGTCTCGAGCACCTCGAATTCGCTGATCTCCTCGCTGGTCCGGATCGGCGCGTGCGCGTCGTGATCGTGGGTCCGGCTCACTGGGCATCCTCCTCCGCGGGCTCGAGCCAGCGCTCGGAGACCTCCGTCTCCAGGGTGTCGACGTCGAAGCCGGTGTATTTGGGCCATAAATCCTTCTGGCGGAATCGCACGACGTAGAACGGCTCGACGCGACCGTCGTCCCGTCCCCATGCCTCGTCCTCCGGGATGATCCACTCCGGCCGGTACTCGACGACGACACCTATGTGCCCGCGGGTGTAGGCCTGGGTGCGGGTGTGGAACATCGACGTGGCGTCGCGGACGCGCACACGGTCGCCGATCCGGTATCTCCTGCTCATGTGCGCGCCTCCATTCGTGCGCGTACTTCGTCCAGCTTGGCCGACAGTTCGTCGGGGGTGATCAATCCCTTGGCGACCAATGTCTTCGCCGCGACGGTCGCCCAGCGCGCGTAGTAGGGGAGACCGAAGTACAGCGTCGCGCCGAGGTCGTTCTCCGCTCGCCTGCGTTCCTCGGAGTTCCATACGCCGCGCCAGCCGAGGCATTCGCAGGTGACGTACGTGCTCATCTCCCAGGCCTCTTCCTCCTTGTCCCGGTACTCGACCGGAGTGTCCGGCTGGCCGCCCACGTCGTGCAGAACGTGTCGGAGGGCGGCGAACAACGCGTTCGAGATCTCGTAGGGCGAGTCCAGCGGCTCGCGAAAGACCGGTGCGAGGTCCGCGACGCGATGCTGCAACTCGTCGAATCGGTTCGGTGCGCTCATCATGTCTCCGAAGTGACGGATCCGGGGTCCACGGCGGGGCGGTTGCGGCAGGTGTGCTCGCGCACGCCTTCCCGCGTAGGAACTGGAGGGGGAACGAGCGCCATGGAAACTCCAACGGGACGGCCCGCCCAGCAGGCGGGTGCAGTCGGACGACGGGTGTGACCTCAGTCACAATCGCATGGTTCGGATACCGAGCGTACACGTCGAGATCGATTTGCTGAAGGATGCCTGTGGCGCGGCGAAGACGGGCGCGCCCGGCTCGGAGAATTGCGCTGCCGACCCTCTTGACTAGCGGAAAATGTGGAGGAAACTAGTCATTACACCGGAGCACCGGTAGGTGAGCGCACTGTCAGCTGAGACGTCGGTAGGCAGTGAAGACACCGACCCAGGATCCGGCTAGGCCCCCGGCAAGCCAGTCGCAAAACCGGAGACTCAGCGACGACTGAGGATCACGGAAACGACGAGACTACCGGGGACTGATCTGTGTAGGGGGTCTTTCGCCTGGTCTCAGGCTCGCGAACAGGACCGGAGTGTCGGCTGAATCGGCCCACTCCAACGGAATGCTGATGGTTGACTAGCCGTGTGCCGGCTGTCTCGGCCGCACATTCGGCAACCCGTATCAGGAGGCACCCGCAATGCCCACTCATGACGGAAGCTGGCCGCAGGGAACACCGTGCTGGGTCGACTGCCAGGTCGACGACCCGGCGCGCGCCCGCGAATTCTACGGCGCACTCTTCGGCTGGGAGATCCAGGACAGCCCGCCCGAGGCGGGGGGATACCTGATGGCGATGCGCAACGGCCGCGCGGCCGCGGGCATCGGACCCAAGCCGGAAGGCATGCCGATGCCGTCGGTGTGGACCACCTACCTCGCCGCCGACAGCGCCGACGCCATCGCGGAGAAGGTGAACGCCGCGGGCGGTTCGCTGATGATGCAACCGTTCGACGTACTCGATGTCGGCCGCATGGTCGTCGGCGCCGACCCCACCGGCGCGGTCTTCGGGATCTGGGAGGCCAAGGCCCACAGCGGCGCGGGGGTATACAACGAGCACGGCGCCTACTGCTGGAACGAACTGCACACCAGCGACTACAAGAAGGCCCAGGAGTTCTACGCCGATGTGTTCGGCTGGCAGTACTCCGAAATCGGCGACGGCGAGAATTTCGTCTACTCCACCTTCAGCTTGCCGCAGGGCGGGGACGCCGTCGGCGGCATCAACGACTCGACGAAGATGCCCGGCGACAACCCGTCGTATTGGCTGGCCTGGTTCCAGGTCGGCAACACCGATGACGCGCTCGCCAAGGCGCGCGATCTCGGCGCCACCGTCATGTCCGGACCCGACGACAGTCCCTTCGGCCGCATGGGCCTCGTCCAGGGGCCGCAGGGTGAGGTCTTCGGCCTCATCGACCCGACGACGACAGTCGGGGAGCCGCCGACCGGCGCGTGAGTCGTCCGGCGGCGACAACCGAGCCGCTGCGCTCGCTTGTCGCCGCCGGAGCAATCGTGGTTTCGGCGGGGGTGTCGACGGACTCCCGGCTCGCGGCGCGGGAGCGTAGGGCCCGGTCGACACGGTTCATGAACGACGCTCGTGCCGAAGGGTGCGACGATTCGTCGAGGTCCAGGCCACGGTCGGTATACCGGGTCAGTCGGAGCGCGCCGATTCCGGCGACACCAGACCGTGCTGATGGGCGTAGACCACGGCGTGGATGCGATCGCGGACACCGAGTTTGGCCAGGATGCGGGAGACGTGGGTCTTCACCGTCTCCTCGCCGACGCCGAGCTGAGCGGCTATCTCGGCATTGCTGCGCGCGTCGGCGAGCAACAGCAGCACCTCCAGTTCGCGGGCGGTGAGCTGATCGACCTCCGGTGGGGTGCGCGGCGGTGCGAGCGTGGTCGCGAAGCGGGAGACCAGACGGCGGGTCATCGACGGATCGATCAGCGCGTCTCCGCGCGCCGCGATCCGGATGGCCGTGACCAGTTCTTCCGGCGGCAGGCTCTTCAGCAGGAACCCGCTGGCGCCCGCCTGCAGTGCGCGATACAGGTTGGCTTCGCTGTCGTAGGTGGTGAGCACCAGGACGTGCGTGCCGCCCGCGGCCACGATCGCGGCGGTGGCGGCGAGCCCGTCCAGTTTCGGCATCCGGACGTCGAGGATCGCGACATCCGGTCGTACCCGGGCGGTCTCGCTGATCGCGGCGCGGCCGTCGCTCACCTCGGCGACGCAATCCAGATCCGGCTGACTGTCGACGACGGCGCGCAGGCCGGAACGGAACACGCTGTGGTCGTCGGCGATCAGGACGCGGATGGGCAGGTTCACGATCCTCCGATCGGCACCGACACCGTGGTGTGCCAGTGCGTGGCGTCGCGGCCGTAGTCCAGGTCGCCGTCGAACAGCTCGGCGCGGCGGCGGATTCCGTTGAGGCCACGCGGTACCGAGGTGTCCGCGGTGACCGGTTCGGGGGCGAGGGGATTGGTCGCGCGCAGCACCACCCGCTTGGGCAGGTACTCCACCTCCAGTCGCGCGTGCGTACCGTCTCCGTGCCGCAGCGCGTTGGTCAGCATCTCCTGCACGATGCGGTACAGCGTGATGTTCAGCGAGTCCGGCAGTTCCACCGCCTCGCCGCGCACGCTTGTCTCGACGTCCAGCCCGGCCGCGCGGACGTGCTCGATCAGCCCGTCGATGTCGGCCAGTCCCGGCTGGCGCTGCCCCTCGTCCTCGTGGCCGTGCAGCAGGTCGAGCTGGCGGCGCAGATCGACCATCGCGGCCCGGCTGCTGGACTCCACCGCGGACAGCGACCGGGCGGCGGCCTCGCTCGCCGTGCCGCCGAGGGCCAGCCGCGCCGCGCCCGCGTGGATGCCGATCGCGCTGACGTGATGCGAGATCACGTCGTGCAGGTCGCGGGCGATGGCGGCCCGCTCATCGGTGACCGCGCGCTCCACGGCCGTCCGGTGCTCCTGCTGCCGCAATCGGGCGCGCTGCTCCAGATCGGCGATGTAGGCGCCGCGCGCCGCCGTGTAGCGGCCGACCAGCCACGGTACGCAGCCCGCGGAGACGGTCGCGGCGAGCAACAGCCGCCAGTCGTGCGCCGCGGCGCTGTCGGTGAACAGGTGCGCTCCCGCGACTCCCGCGCACAGCAGCAGCATGGTGAGCACGGAGGTCGGCCCGGCGAGCCATGCCCCCGCGCGATATCCCGCCACCAGGAACCCGACGTCGGCGAATCGCACCGGGAATCCGTGCCGGTACAGCAGCAGCGCGGCCAGGAGCCGGACGAGCACTTGCACCGCCGCGACCACGCCCGCCGTCCGGGGCGGCGCGGCCAGGGCGAGATCGGCGGCAACGATCGCCGTCACGGCGGCGACCGTCTGCCACGGCGCCACCGCGAACACGCCGCACAGACCGAGCACCACCGCGTCGATGGCGGCGGCCACCACGGCGACCACCACCGACTGGCGAGCCAGCGACCTGCTCACGTCCACCAGTTCGTCACCGCCTCCATTCGGTTCCGGTGCCGAGCCCTGAGGGTGATCCTAATGATCGGGCCCCGTCCGAAGACGCCGCACGGACGACAACTCTGCCCGGGTGCGGACGCGCCCGCGTCCCCCGTGCGGGGGACGCGAAGTCCCTCGTCGGCGCGATGTCTTCCCAGGCCCGAGGCCGTAGCGTCGGGGATCGACGGCAGACGAAGAAGGAGTACCCATGGGCCGTGTGGAGTTCGAGTTGCTGACCTACGCCATCCCAGCATTCGCGGCGCTCATGCTGGTCGAGTGGATCGCCTACCGCCGTGATCCCGACCGATCCGGCAACGGCGGATCGGCCAGCGACACCGCATCCAACGTGACGACGTTCACGCTGGGCAGGCTGGTCAAGCCGCTGATGCAGCATCTGGTGCCGTTCTCGGCGGTCGTCGTCGCCGCGGCGATCACGCCGCTGCACCTGTCGCCGCGATCGTGGTGGGTCTGGGTGCTCGGCTTGATCGTGACGGATCTCTGCTACTACTGGGCGCACCGCGCCGATCACCGGGTCCGGCTGATGTGGACCGCGCACAACGTGCACCACTCCAGCGAGCACTTCAACCTCTCCACCGCGCTGCGCCTCTCCTGGCTGCATCCGATCCCCAACATCCTGCGTGGACTGGCGTGGGTGCCCGCGGCGCTGCTGGGCTTCCCGGCCTGGATGATCTTCCTGTTGCAGGGCATCGGGCTGCTCTACCAGTTCCCGATCCACACCCAGCGGGTCCAGACGCTGCCGCGCCCGATCGAATTCCTGTTCAACACCCCGTCGCACCACCGCGTGCATCACGGGTCGAACAAGCCCTACATCGACAAGAATTACGGCGGCATCCTGATCATCTGGGATCGCATGTTCGGCAGCTTCGCCGCCGAGTCCGAACCGGTCCGCTACGGCCTCACCAAGAACATCGGCACCGACAATCCGCTGAAGGTCAACTACCACGAACTGGCGGCGCTGATCCGCGACGTGCGCGGCGCGAGCACCTGGCGCGGGCGGCTCGGGTACGTCTTCGGCCCGCCCGGCTGGACCGAGCACCCCGCACCGCCTGCCTCGATCGAGCCGCCGGTCCGCGCCGAGGAGCACGTCCCAGCCGTGCGACTCGCGTCCTGATCGACTGGTGACGGGTAGCCGGGCGGCACCGGCCGTCCGGCTACCGGCGGCATCGGTGCCGTTCGAAACCGGCGGATGACGTGAGCCCGGATCAGACGGAATCGAGATAGAACCGCAGACTCGTGATGCCGTCGCCATCGGTCGCGAACTCCACGACCGCGACTCCCGGTATCGCGCCGAGCCGCACACTCGCCGTGACGGTGCGTCCGGCGGCGATCACCTTGCTCCAGCGCATGTTGCGCGCTCGATTCGTGAACTCCTCCACCGACACCGGTGTGCCCGCGGGCAGTTCGATGTCGACCCGCTGCCCGAGCAGCTCGCGCACGGCGCTGAGGTCGGTGCTCGCCGCGGCGGCGAAAAGCTTTGTAGTAGAACGCTTTCCGCGACGACCCACGCCGCCGAGCGCCCGCAGCATGCCCAGCGCCCCGCCGACGCCTTGGTTGACGATCAATTGCGGTCCGAGCTTCAACGCGGCGGCGAGGCCGGGCAGCCCGGTGCGCAACAGCTGCCAGATCATGCCCGCCAGCTCCCAGTGCGCGGCCAGGTAGGCGATCTTCCAGACGCCGTCCTGTTCCACCAGCCGGTAGCGCAGATGCATCGGGACCGAGACGGTGGCGCCGGTCGACATCGTGGTGACGATGGTGAGGTCGCGCAGCACCGTCGGCGGATGGACCAGGTCGCGCTCGACCCGGAACGCGATGGTGTTCGGCCCGATGAAGGTGTCGTAGAAGCGTTCGATGGCGGCGCGGCCGACGTGCGGGCGCGAGCCCACCGGGTCGTTGACCTCCGCGTCCGGGGCGAACAGGCCGACCCACGCGGACTTGTCGTGCGCGGCGACCGCGAGCGGCGACGCCTCGACGGCCGTCAGCAGCGCTGCGCTCGAGTGATCCAGCGGCATGGCAGAACCTCCGTCGACGTGAGCCGGACTCGACATATGGTAGAACAAGTTCTAGTTTTGGCGTCGTGATCCGGTGTGTCCGCGCCGGTCGCCTCCGCGCGACAAGGGAACTCGATGGACTGATCCACCGGGGCCTGTGCCGCTCGCGAATCTATCGAGCCAGATGGATTGCATCGGACCAATTTGTCGCGGGTAGTTTCCTGCGGTTTTTCGGGATGTTTGGCTAAAACGATGCGGAAACGCTGCGTCTGGGCGATTTCGGGTTACAGTCGGGTCATGGGTATCGAGTACGCGAGCGTCATCGATCTACCCCGGTCCGAGGTTTTCGCCTGGCACGCGCGCCCCGGCGCCATGACCCGCCTGGCGCCGCCCTGGCAGCCGGTGTCGCCCCGCGCCGAATCGGACTCGCTCCGCGACGGGCGGGCGGTGCTCGGACTGCCCGGCGGACTGCGCTGGGTGGCCCGGCACGATCCTCGTGAGTACGACCCGCCGCGCCGATTCGTCGACGCGGTGACCGTCGACGGAATCGGGTCGCTGCCCGCCGGGCTGCTGCCGTGGCGGCACACCCACGATTTCGAGGTCGTCGACGAGACGCGCACCCGGGTGGTGGACAGGGTGGACGCGCCAGTGCCCGCTGCGGTGCTGCGCCCCATGTTCGCCTACCGTCACCGGCAGCTCGCCGACGATCTCGCGGCCCACGCGCGGGCGGCGGGGGCGGGGCTCGTGTCGAAGACCGTCGCGGTGACCGGAGCATCCGGCACGGTCGGTTCGGCACTGGCCGCGTTCCTGTCCGCCGGCGGTCATCGCGTGGTGCGGCTGGTCCGGCATCCACCCCGCGCCGCGGACGAAAGACAGTGGGTCACCGCCGATCCCGCGCCGGATCTGCTCGACGGCGTGGACGCGGTGGTGCATCTGGCCGGTGCTTCCATCGCGGGCCGGTTCACCGAGGGACACAAGCGAGCCATCGCCGACAGCCGGATCGGACCGACCCGCGCACTCGCCGAAGTGGCGGCCCGGGCGGCGGTGCCGGTGTTCGTGAGCGCTTCCGCGATCGGCTACTACGGCGCCGACCGGGGCGACGAGGCGCTGACCGAGCAGTCGGCGCGCGGTGCGGGCTTTCTCGCCGACGTGGTCGAAGGATGGGAGGCCGCGACGGCGCCCGCCGCGGAGGCGGGGGTGCGGGTGGTGCGCGTGCGCACCGGAATCGTGCAGTCCCCGCGCGGCGGCACGCTGCGGCTGTTGCGCCCGTTGTTCACGGCCGGGCTCGGCGGGCGCATCGGTGACGGTCGACAGTGGCTGTCGTGGATCGGGATCGATGACCTGATCGACGTCTACCATCGGGCGCTCTGGGACACCGGCTTGTCTGGCGCGGTCAATGCGGTTGCACCGCAGCCTGTTCGGAACGCGGAGTACACCAAGGTCCTCGCGGGTGTGTTGCATCGGCCCGCACTGTTTCCGGTACCCGGGTTCGGTCCGGCGCTGCTACTCGGGCGCGAAGGCAACCGGGAAGTGGCTTCGGCCAGCCAGCGTGTCGTGCCCGCGCGACTGACCGAAGCCGGTCACCCGTTCCGTACCCCGGCCCTGGAACCGGCGCTGCGGCACTTGCTCGGCAGGTCCGCGGACTGACCTCGGCGACACCGAGGGGACGCCTGAGGCGGTTCTGGGTCCGGCGGGAAGTCGTTCATGGGCGAGTCGCGTCCGGTCGGTGGCCGCGGTCGACGCGAGACGTTGCGTAGGCGAGGGCCGAATCGTGTTACGGCGCATCGCTGCCGACGGTTGGCGAGAGCTGGGATGGCGGTGGCGTGCGCTCGATCATCGCCCGTCTTCCTACTGTGGCGCTGCGACAGCGGTACGCCTCTCGGTAGTGCATCAATTTTGCATCGAATAGTGGGAGAAGGATCGGTGCCGTCAGTCGTCGATCGGGTCCCACATGATCTGCGCCGGAGAACGATCCGCGGCGAGTGTTCCGTTCCGGCGTATCTCGACGCCTCAGGCGAGCAGGTCGGCGGCGTCGAGCAGACTGTCGACACGTTCCACGCCGTCGGGGAGGAAGACCGCCTCCCAGCCGGGGCCGCCGACCAGGACTCGGGCCCCCGCGCCGAGGCACGCGCGTACCGCGGAGGTCAGCGCGGTGGACTCCTGCTGCGACCACAGCAGCACGGCGGCGGGGTTTTCGAACCGGGCCAAGGTGTCGGCGAGCGCGGCGGCGGGCACGTCGGCGCCGAGCATCCGCGCCCCCACGCCGCGTTCGGCGAGGGCCGCGCGCAGCACCTCCAGCGGAAGCGAATGCGTTTCCCCGCTGGTGCAGGCGAGTACCACCGGCGTCGTGCCGACGGGCGCGGACGGCGGGTTCGTCCGGTGCAGCACCGAGATCACGCACCAGGACAGCAAGTGCTCCACATCGATGCAGCCCTCACCGCTGAGCTGACGGTCGACGATGTCGGCGAAAG
This sequence comes from Nocardia sp. NPDC003999, assembly GCF_053604885.1. NCBI lineage: Bacteria > Bacillati > Actinomycetota > Actinomycetes > Mycobacteriales > Nocardiaceae > Nocardia > Nocardia sp. NPDC003999. The sequence continues at coordinate 79,663 of NZ_JBSGIB010000023.1, read as the reverse complement.
CCGGTCGGCACAGCAGATCCCAGGTGTCCACCACGCCGAACGCGCGGACATGCGCTTCGATTCGATCGGAGACCGCGGTGGTGTCCAACGCGAAGGCCGCCTCCAGCAACGATTCGCGGCGCCCGAGGGTGGGCGCTGGCCCGCGCACCGCGGCGGCCGCGCCCGCCGGGCTCGCGCCCCCGCGGATCAGGGTCAGCATCCGCTCGAGCATGGCGATGTCGGCCTCGGTGTACAGGCGGTGCTTGCCAGGGCGGTGCTGCGGCGGGCCGATGTCGTAGCGGCGGTTCCAGCTGCGCAGCGTCGCGGTCGGGATACCGAGGCGTTCGGCGACCGCGCGCACCGTGTATCCGGCCGCGTCGGACACGGGGACGGGACCGGCGGGCATCGCACTATTCTGCCCGCCGCCGACGGGATTCGTTCCACCCGGCCGGTCGACGGGTCCGCGCGGCGGCGCCACGTCATCCTCGATCTCGGGCCGGGCGGTCGCGCGTGAGCCGACGGGCTGTCGCCGTGAGCCGGGGCGCTGTCCGCGGTGTCATCGGTCCTCCGGGAAGAGCTGTTTGCATCAATTATGCATCGTTCTATGCTAGTGTGGACCGCGTCGCCGATTTCCGAGGAGTTAGCGTGCACCGTCGCAATCTGCTGCGTACGTCCACCCGCCTGCTCGTCGCGGCGGTGTCGGCCCTGTCCGTCACGGCGCTGGCGGCGGGCGGCGCCTCGGGGCAGCCCGGCCAGGTCGCCGGGCCCGCGCCGGTGCCGCGCCTCGAACTGGAGCGATATCTGGGCACGTGGCGTCAACTCGCCGCCATCCCGCAGTACTTCAACCTCGCCTGCGCGCGGGACACGCAAGCGAACTACGCGCTCGATCCGCAGGGCAATATCGCGGTGCGCAACACCTGCACCACGTGGGCGAACACGCAGAACGAGATCAACGGCACCGCGGTGGTGAACGATCGGGAGACCGGGGCGCAACTGCACGTCAGCTTCCCCAGCGTGCCGACCCAAGACGCCTTGGACGGGCCGACCAACTACATCGTCACCGCGCTCGGCCCGGATTATTCGTGGGCGGTGGTCACCGACCCGAGCCGGGCGTCCGGATTCGTCCTGGCTCGCGCGGTGTCGCTGGAGGCCGATGCGTGGCAGCAGGTCCGCGCGGCGATCACCGCCGCGGGCCAGAACACCTGCCTGTATCTGACCTCACCGACGACAGGCGGTGAGTCGCGCATCGTCCCGCTCTGCGCGGGGTGATCCGGCGTGTTCGGCGCTCGCGAGGGTCGCGTCGCGCGGTATGGCTGAGCCGCCCGATGCCGTCCCGGCGCGGCCCTCATGGGCGCCGAGCACGACCGCACCGTCCGAAGGAGGCTCGAGAATGACCATTCGTGCCGCATGTCGGGAGCGTGCGCGGTGACCGTCACGATCGCTTTGTTCACCCGCGACCTGCGGGTGCGAGACAATCTGGTGCTGACCGCCGCGCACCGGGAGGGCGCCGAGGTGGTGCCGCTGTTCGTGCTCGACGACGCCATCCTCTCCGGCCGCTTCGCCGCGCCCAACCGAGCCAGGTTCCTCGCCGCCGCCCTCGCCGAGTTGGACGACGAACTGCGCGCCATCGGCGGCGGCCTGGTCGTGCGCCGCGGTGACGTGGCCGCGGAGGTCGATCGCGTGGCGGCGCAGGTGCGCGCCGCGAGCGTGCACGTCGCCGCCGACGTCAGCGGCTACAGCCGCCGGCGGGAACGCGCGCTGCGCGAGCTTCTCTCCCGCCGCGACTGCCTGCTGCACACACATCCCGCCACCGTCACCGCCGCCGATCCGGAGACGCTGCTGCCCGCCACCGGTCGCGACCACTTCGCGGTCTTCAGCCCGTATTTCCGGCGCTGGTCCGACGCGCCACAGCGCAAGCCGCTGAACAAGCCGCGCAACCTCACGGTGCCGCGAGTGTTCGGCCTGCCGCTGCCGGATGCGGCCGAGCTGTGCGCGGGCCCGACGTCGCCCCAGCTCACGGTGGGCGGTGAGACGACGGGCCGGAAGATCCTGCGCGACTGGTTGTCCGGGCCGGTGGAACACTACGCGCGCGACAACGACGACCTCGCCGCCGACGCCACCTCACGGCTGTCGCCCTACCTCCATTTCGGCTGCTTGTCGCCGGTGGAACTGGCGCACCGGGTCGACATGTCGACCGAGGGCGGCCACGCGTTCGCCAGGCAGCTGGCTTGGCGCGACTTCTACCACCAGTTGCTGGCCGCCCGCCCGTCCGCGGCCTGGTCGGACTACCGTCCCCGCTCGGTCCGCTGGCGCGACGACCAGCAGGCGATCGACGCCTGGCGGGACGGGCGCACGGGGCACCCGGTCGTGGACGCGGGCATGCGGCAGCTTCGCGCGGAAGGCTGGATGCACAACCGGGCACGCCTGATCACTGCCAGCTTCCTGACCAAGTCGCTGCTGGTCGACTGGCGGGTCGGAGCGGAGCACTTCCTGCGCTGGCTGGTGGACGGCGATCTGGCGAACAACCAGCTCAATTGGCAATGGGTCGCGGGTACGGGGACCGACACCAGGCCCAACCGGGTGCTCAATCCGCTGCGCCAGGCGCAGCGCTACGACCCGGACGGCGCGTACGTCCGGCGCTGGATTCCGGAGCTGGCGCATCTACCCGGTGCGCGCATTCACCGACCGTGGCGGGAAAACGTCGATCCGGCGGACTATCCGGCGCCGATCATCGACGTCGTCGGGATGTAGCGGGGCCGAGTCACCCGGACAGCTCGTTCGGCGGCTGCACGAGCACGGCGTCGGCGACCGACTCGAAGGCTCTGATCACGTTCTCCAGTTCGTCGCCGACATCCCGCATCCCGGCGATCGCCGCCAGATCGTCGATGTCGAAGTACCACCGTGCGAACAAGCGGCGGAACGCGTCGTCGGCGTCACCCGCGAGCCGCAGGATCTCGGCGCGATAGCGCGCCGCCCCGACCGGATCCCACGGTGCCGCGAACGATCGGGCCGTGTTCCGGCCGCATTCCTCGATGATGCCGATGATCTCGGCGAGTTCGTCCGCGAGCGCCGTCACGCGGTGCCGGTGGGCGAGCTCGGCTGTCGCCGCGAGGTGGACCACGACATCGCGCAAAGCGCGGGTGAGATCGCAGTTCGGCTCGCACGCGATGTCCTCGGCGAGTGCCGAGAGCCGAGCGTGTACCGCGTCGGGAACGACGGGGAGCATGTCGAGCATCGCCGCGGCCCGCCCGACCGTATCCGCCGCCCGCCGAGAACAGTCGTGCGAGTGTCTCCTGGCCAACGGTTGCGACGATGTCACAGGTGCTCCTGACGGTCGATCGAAAGGTTTGGCGCGCGGCGACGTTCCGCCCCGCGGTCGCGACCGGTGCCGCGACACAGATGATTCGAAGAGCGAGGACACGCGGATCAAGCCGCCTCGACCACCTGGGTTCCCGCGCGAGCTTGGCGAATCCCGTTCGCGCGCGTTTGAATTGATGTGTCGAGGATTTGCCATGTCCGAGGAAAGGGGCCTGTCATGGGCACCGTCGAAATCGCGATCACCATCGGCCGCATCGTGGACACCTTGCAGAAGGCGCTGATCCTGCTCATCCTCTGAGCGACTCGTGTTTCCCGGGCCCGCCGACGAAGGTTGCCCGGGAATCACGGAGATTCGCTGGATCGTTCTCCCGGTCGATCAGTCGCCGTGCACCGACCGGTGGAACTCCCATGCGTCGGAGACGATGTCGGCGAGGTCGGGGCGCTGTGGCTTCCAGCCGAGCCGGGTCCCCGCTTTGCCGCTCGCGGCCACGCAGACGGCCGGGTCACCCGGCCTGCGCGGGCCGTAGTGGACCGGGAAGTCGCGTCCGGTGACTTCGCGCACCGTGTCGAGCACCTGCCGGTTGGAGTACCCGCTGCCGTTGCCGAGGTTGTACACCTCGTATTCGCCGGGACGGATGGCCTCCAGCGCCAGCAGGTGCGCGGCGGCCAGATCGGCCACATGCACATAGTCGCGGATGCAGGTGCCGTCCGGCGTCGGGTAGTCGGCGCCGTAGAGGGTGAACGAATCACGTTGTCCCGCAGCGGCTTGCAGCAGGATCGGGATCAGGTGCGACTCCGGCTCGTGCCGCTCGCCCAGGTGCGTGTCACCGGAGACGACGGCGCCGGAGGCGTTGAAGTAGCGCAGCGACGCCGCGCCGAGTTCGCTCGCGCCGCACTCGCCCGCGATCATCAGGTCCACCGTCGCCTTGGTCGCCGCGTACGGGTTGGCCGGACGCACCTCGGCGCTTTCGTCGAAGGGTGTGCTGCCGTCGCCGGTGTACATCGACCCGGTGCTGGAGAAGATCAGGCGCGGGGTGCCCGCGGCGCGAACGGCGCGCAACAGGGCGAGCGAGCCTTCGATGTTGTTCCACCAGTACTTCTCCGGATTCGCGACCGATTCGGCGACCTCGATCTTGGCGGCGAAGTGCAGCACGCCGTCGAAGCCCGCCGCCGGGGTGAGCACATCGGCGACGCGGTGGACCGACAGCTCGTGGAACGTCGCGCGCGGGGGAAGGTTCGCCGGGAAGCCGGTGGACAGGTCGTCGAGAATCACCACTTCATGGCCCGCGTCGACGAGTTGATGCGCGACGACGCCGCCGATGTAGCCGGCGCCGCCGGTGACGAGAAGCTTCACGGATGTCCTCTCCTGGGGGTGGCTGGCGGAAGATCTCAGAGTAGGCCGTGACGAGGGCGCCGGCGGCCGGGTCCGGGTTCCGAACCATCATCGCGCCCGAGCCCGGCCGGGGAACGCTGTCGAAGCTGTGAATTCGCTGGCGATATCGATCCGGCTGCCAGCTATTTCCCAGCGCAGTATCGGGCTCCCTCGAGATCCCGGGCCGAGGATCGTTCTCGCGGTCGAAGTCCGGCCGATGGCCCCACGGGCCGATACCAAGGGAGAACGAGTATGAAGGCGTTGAAGTCCAAGGTGGCGAAGGCCGCGGCCGTCGGAGGCATCGCTCTGGCGGCGGTCGGCGTCGGCGCGGGCGTCGCGAGCGCGGATCCTGGCCACGACGATCGTGACCACGGCCGCGGCCCGGTTCCCGAGCAGCACCACCAGGACCCGCAGCCGAGCCCGCACGGATTCTGGTTCTTCAACCAGTGGGTCCCGCTGCCCTGAGTCCTTCGACACGCTGCCGATCAGGTCGATTACCTCGCTGGTAATCGACCTGATCGGCATTGTGGGCGAGGCTCGGAGCATGGTGACGAACAGCAGGCGGCGAAACCGCTCCGCACTGGCCGGTGCGCTGCGCGGCTTGGCGCTCGGGCGGGTCGCGCTGGGCTCGGCCGCGCTCGTGGCCCCGCGGACGCTGACCACGGCGCTCGGCGTGCGGCCCACGCCCGAACTCGACTACATGACCCGGATCTTCGGCGCGCGGGCGATCGCGCTCGGCCTCGGGTATCTCACCGCGCCCGCCGAGGAGCTGCCGCGCTGGCAGCGCCTGGCGTTGCTGGTGGACATCCTCGACACGACACACGGCGGGGTGCGCGTCCTGAGCGGCGACGTCCCCCGGCCGACCGCGGTCGCGCTGGTCGCCCTGACCGGCGGGTACATGCTCGTCGGCGCGACCAGGCTGGCCAGGGATCTGCTGTGAATGTCTTTGGCACACTGGTGCGATGGCGACCGTTGTGGCATTCCACGCGCACCCCGACGACGAGACGCTGCTGACCGGCGGGACGCTGGCCGGACTGTCCGCCGCCGGGCACCGGACCGTCATCGTGGTGGCCACCGACGGCCATATGGCCGATCTCGACGGCCGGAAGGCGCTGCGGCTCGGTGAGTTGGAGGCGAGCGCCGCCGCCCTCGGCGTGCACCGCGTAGCGCACCTCGGCTACGCCGACAGCGGGCACGGCCCGGTGCTGTACGCCGACCCGCCGGACCGGATGCGATTCGCCCGCGCGGACCCCGAGGACGCGGCGCGTCGGCTGGCCGCGATCCTGCGCGAGGAGAACGCGGAGATCCTGCTCAGCTACGACCGCAACGGAGGGTACGGCCACCGCGACCACATCCGCGTGCACGAAGTGGGCAAACGCGCGGCCGAATTCGCCGAAGTGGCGCGCGTTCTGGATGCCACCCTGCCCCGCGATGGTTACGCACGCTTCGTGCGTTCGCTGACGCGGCTGGGACTACTTTTCCACTACGACTTATCGGTGCTCGACTCGTTCTACAGTCCGCGTTCGGCGATCACCCACCGGATCGACGTCTCCGCCCAAGCCGCCCGCCGCAAGAGGGCTCTGGCCGCCCACCGGTCGATCATCGAGGGCTCCAGCCGCTTCGCGGCCATCGCGAAGGTGCTACTTCGCATGCCGACGCCGGTGCTCGCCAGGGTGATGCGCTGGGAGTGGTTCGCCGAAGAAGGCGCTACCTCGACCTCGGGAACTCCGCTCGACGACATCTTCCGGCCCGCGTCCCGCTGAGCGGTGTGCCCTCGGGTGCGCGACCCACCGCGTTACTTGCGCGATTGCGCCGACGAGATTTCTCGACGCGAGCAGCATTCATTTCGGCGCGGGTCGTGAGGCGCGGGCTGTGCCGACTCGATCCGGACGAGCGTCGCCGGGACCGCGCCGAACCCGGGCGCTCCCAGCCGGGGCGTCGATGCCGATAGAGCACGGCCGCTGGTTGCTCGCGCGTCAACGGGAAGCCGACCGGTATTCGACGGTTGCGTCAGGTGAGCGGTGAGGTTCGGCGCGGAAGCCTCTCTCGCGGCGGCCTACTGCGGTGGCATGCGCTCACCTGCGGAGCGCGTATCGGCGGGTTCCCGAGGCAACACCACGGTGAAGGTCGCACCGCGTCCCGGTTCGCTGTCGACCGACACCCGTCCGCCATGGGCCGTCACCAGGGCTTGGACGATGGACAGGCCGAGGCCGGCGCCGCCGCTGGTGCGGGTGCGTGAGGCGTCCGCGCGGTAGAAGCGTTCGAACACCCGGGCGGCGGCCTCGGGAGACAGGCCGGGGCCCGCGTCGATCACGTCGACCCGGACACGGTCGGGGGCGGCCGTGAGCCGCACCGTGATCGGCGTTTCCCGCGGGGTGTGGGTCAGCGCGTTGCCGAGCAGGTTGCCCAGTACCTGGCGCAGGCGGGCCTCGTCGCCGATGACGTCCATGGTTCCCTCGCCGTCGCCGAGTGCCAGTGTGATCGGGCGATCCGGCGCCTCGGGCGAGGGTTTCTGGCGGGCGGCGATGGCCCTGGCGTTGTGCACGGCGTCGCCGGCGAGGGCGAGCAGGTCGACGGGTTTGCGCTCCAGCGGGCGTTTCTCATCCAGTCGCGCCAGCAACAGCAGATCTTCGACCAGCAGACCCATCCGCTCGGCCTCGGCCTCGATCCGGCCGACCACCATCCCCGCGTCGCTGCTGGCGCCCTGACGGTACAGCTCGGCGAAACCGCGGATCGTGGTCAGCGGCGTGCGCAGTTCGTGGCTGGCGTCCGCGACGAAGCGGCGCATCCGCGTCTCCGAGCGGCGGGCCGCTTCCTCCGAGGCCTCGATGGCGGCCACGCCGTGCTGGATCTGCGCGAGCATCTCGTTCAACGACCGCGCCAGATGGTCGACCTCGGTGTCGACGCCGCGCACCGGGACCCGCCGGTGCAGGTCGCCGCCTGCGATCGCCGCCGCGGTCTGCTCCACCTCGCGCAAGGGCCGCAGGCTTCGCCGGATGACCAGGTAGCCGACGGCGCCGAGGGCCAGCAGTGCCGCCGCCCCCGTGCCGATCTCGAAGAAGATCAGCCGTGAGACCGTCTCCTGGTTGTCGGTGAGCGGCAGGCCGATGGTGGTCGAGCCGTACTGGTTGGTGGTGGTCAGTACACGCCAGCGCACCGAGGAACCGTCCGCGGAACCCACCGTCTGCGGCGTGTGGGCTTTCGCGCCGCTGAGATCCGGGCTGCCCGCGGCGCTGTTGGCGCCCGGCAGGTCCTGATACACCTGCCCGTCGGCGCCGGTACGCAGTTCGAAGAACCGGCGCGGCTGCTCGCCCGCCGACCTCGGCTGCACCGGCAGGGCCGGGAGGTCGGCCGGAATCCATTGCACGCGACCGTCGCCGGTGGTCACTTGGCGCATCGGACGCGGCTCCGCCCACTGCCGTGCCGCGTCGTAGAGCTGCTCGTCGGTGCGCTGGGTGAGCGATCGGCTCAGCGCCGAGGTCACCGCAGCGCCCGACGCGAACAACGCCGCCGCCGTCAACAGCAGCAGCACGATCACCAGCCCTATCCGCAGCGGGACCGCCGATACCCGCCGCGCGAGTTTCGCCTGTACGCTCACGTCCGGCTCACCTGCGGTTCGCGCAGCACGTATCCCACGCCACGCAGCGTTTGCAGCAGCTTCGGTTCGGTGGTGTCGATCTTGCGCCGCAAGTACGACACATACGACTCGACCACGCCCGCGTCGCCGCCGAAGTCGTAGCGCCAGACGTGATCGAGGATCCTCGGCTTGCTCAGCACCTTGCCCGCGTTGACCATGAAGTACCGCAGCAGGGTGAACTCGGTCGGCGACAGCGACACCGGCGCGCCCGCTTTCCACACCTCGTGGCTGTCGTCGTCGAGCACCAGGTCGCCGACCGCCATCCGGCCGGCGTTCTCCTGTAGAGACTGTATTCCGCTGCGGCGCAAGATGACTCGGAGCCTGGCGATGACCTCCTCCAGGCTGAACGGCTTGGTCACGTAGTCGTCCGCGCCCAGGGTGAGGCCGGTGAGCTTGTCGTCGACGTCGTCGCGCGCGGTCAGGAAGAGCACGGGGGCGTCGACCCCGTCGGCGCGCAGTCGCCGCAGCATCCCGAAACCGTCCATGCCCGGCATCATCACGTCGACGACGAGCGCGTCCGGCCGGAAGGTGCGCACGCGGTCCAGCGCCTCGGTTCCGCTGAGCGCGGTGGCCACCTCGAAGCCCTGGAACCGCAGGCTCACGGCGAGCAGTTCGATGATCATCGGTTCGTCGTCCACGATGAGGACGCGGGCTTCGGGTTCGGTGCCGGTCATGATCCCATGGTTACGCCGCAGACACGGAGCGACCTGCGAGCAAGCTGGGTATTTCCTGGGAGCCGCGCGGGCGCGGACACGCGAACGGAGTATCGCCGCGTCGCGGGACGCGGCGATACTCCGTCGGCGGGGATCGGAATCGTCAGCTGGTGGGTGCGGTCAGGTCGTAGACCGTGACGTTGCCGACCGTCTTCGCGGTGTAGTGCGCCTTCACCCACTCGGTGATCTCGTCCGCGGCCGACTTCTCGCCCCCGGAGCCGGGCCGCATGCCCTGCCCCTGCGCGATGAACCAGTGCACCTCGCCATCGGCCACGTACTGCTGGAACCGAGCCAACGTCGGCGCGTCGTCGCCGCCGCTGAAGCCGCCGATCGCGATCACCGACGTGCCGGTGCGCAATTCCAGGCTCGACGCGGTGCCGGAGCCGATGCTCGCCGCCGACCACCGGCTGTCGGTGTTCTTCAGCAGGGCGTTCAGCTCGGCGTTGTCGGCGCTGCCGCCCGGTCCACCGCCGCCGGGAGCGCCGCCCGGAGCCCCGTCACCGGTCGGCATGCCGCCGTCGGCCGCCATGACTCCGGTGGGCAGTTCGCTCCCGGGGGGAGCCGCGTCTCCGGTCGGCCGGCTTGTGCCGGGAGGAGCCGCGCGGCCGGCCGCGGACGCTCCGTCGGCGGCCTCGGCGCGGCCGTCGTCCGCTCCCGTGCCCGGACCACCGGCTCCGCCCGCACCGGGCCCGCCCATGGAACCCGCCTGCGCGGGCCCGGAGGTAGGAATGCCGCCGCTGTGCGCGTGGGTGACCGTTTCGACCGCGTAGGCCGTCGACCCGGCGAATCCGGCGAGCAACGCCGTCGCCGCGATCGCGACGGCGATCCGGCGCGACCGGTGCGCGCCCACCAGCAGCGCCACCGCGGCGATCGCCGTCGCGGCCACTACCGTCCAGCGCAGCCACGGCAGCCAGTCCGGCGTGCGGTTCAGCAACACGAAGGCCCAGGCGCCGGTGACCGCCGACAGCAGTGCCGAGGTGATCCTGGCCGCCACGTGCCCGCGCCGCCGCCACAGATGCGTCACCGCGATCGCCGCGACACCGGCGACGCCCGGCGCCAGGGCCACCGTGTAATACGGGTGGATGACGCCGCTCATGTAGCTGAAGACCAGGCCGGTGCCGAGCGACCAACCGCCCCAGAGGATCATCCCCGCCCGCAGCCGATCGGTGCGTGGCGCGCGGCCACTCAGCCAGAGCCCGGCGACCAAGCCGATCAGCGCGACCGGAAGCAGCCACGACACTTCGGTCGCCATGCTGCCGCTGAACAGCCGGGCCAGGCCGGTGTCGCCGCCGAACGCGCCGCCCATGCCCCCGCCCCCGCCGGGGCCGCCGGAGCCCCCTCCACTCGGATTGCCGCTGCCGCCGAGCAACCGGCCCATGCCGTTGTAGCCGAGCGCCAGCTCCCACAGACTGTTGTCGGTCGACCCGCCGATGTACGGGCGCGAATCCGCGGGCCACAGCTCCACCAGCAGCACGTACCAGCCGCCCGCGACCACCATGGCCGCGCACGCGGTGACCAATTTGCCGATGCGGGACCAGAATCCGCCCGCGCCCACGACCAGGAAGACCGAACCCAGGGCGGGCAGGACCAGGAACGCCTGCATCATCTTGGTCAGGAACGCGAAACCGATGGCGACACCGGCCAGCGTGAGCCAGCCGGTGCTCGCCGAACGCCAGCGCGGGTCGTGCGAGTCGATCGCCCGCACCGTGCAGTAGGCCGCCGCGATCAACAGCAGGGTCAGCAGCGCGTCCGGGTTGTCGAAGCGGAACATCAACGCGGCGACGGGAGTCGCCGCCAGCGCCGCACCCGCCAGCAGGCCCGCGCCGGGCCCGCTCCACCGCCGCACTGCGGCGTACAGCAGGGCCACCGAGCCGACGCCCATCAACGCTTGCGGCGCCAGCAGCGACCACGAGCCGAATCCGAACAGCCGCCCCGACAGCCCCATCACCCACAGCGCCGCGGGCGGCTTGTCCACCGTGATCGCGTTGCCCGCGTCGTGCGCGCCGAACAGCAGTGCCTTCCAGCTCTGCGTGCCCGCCTGCGCCGCGGCGGCGTAATACTCGTTCGCCCAACCGGATATCGTCAGATTCCACAGATACAGCACCGCGGTCGCGCCGAGCAGCGTGAACAACGCCGGGCGCGCCCATCGCGGTTGGGTCGCGGGCCCGAAGAACACGCGACCCGCCCGGGACCGGCGTGCCGGTGCGCGATGGGCGCCGACGAGTCGCTCGTCGGCCGCGACGCCCGGCGGGACGCTCGTGATCAGCGCCATGATTTCGCCTTCCTTTCGTCTGAACCTCTGCTCGAAGGCTAGGAAGGCAGCCTGCCCGCAAGCTGGGGCAAACCTGGGAGTGCGCTGTGCGGCCGAGCGGCCCTCGTCACTCGCTCGGCGCGATCACACCGTGCTGACCACCTCCTCGTACGCCAGTCGCGGCGAACGCGGGAACCACGCGTTCGGGCCGGGCTTGCCGATATTGACCACGACGAGGCCGGTGTATTCGCCGCCGGGGAAGAAGTCCTCGTCCAGGCCCGCGCCGTCGAAGCCGTTCATCGGGCCCGCCGCCAGACCGGCGGCACGGACGCCGAGGATGAAGTAGCCGATCTGGATCAGGGCGTTGAAGCGCGCGGACTCCGCGCGGTAGTCGGCGTCCGCGAAGTAGTCCTTGGCCTCCGGCGCGTGCGGGAACACCGTGGGCAGGTGCTCGTGGAAATTCAGGTCGGCGGCGAGGATCGCCGACAGCGGCGCGGCGGCCGTCTTCGGCTTGTTGTTGTCGATCATGTGGGTGACCAGCCGGGCCCTGGCCTCGGCGCTGCGCACCAGAACGATCCGCAGCGGTTGCTGATTCATCGAGGTCGGTCCGTATTTGACCAGCTCGTAGATCGCGCGGATCTGCTCGTCGGTGACCGGCTCGTCGGTGAAGGCGTTCGCCGTGCGGGCCTCCCGGAACAGCAGGTCCCCGGCGTCGGCGGCGAGCGTGAGCAAGTCCGGCTGAACGGAGTTCACAGGGTTTCTCCTCGATAGTGGTCGGATCAGTCGTGGACGACGCGCCGCGACCGGGTCAGCAAGGCGCCGTCGGCGCGGACGAGCACGTCGTGCACGACGCAGCTCGGCGCGATCTCCGGCTTGCTGTTCGGGCGGATCTTCACCACCAGGCAGTAGGCGGTGGACACGATGGTCCCGTCGTCCTGCGGCTGCAGGTTGATCATGTTGAACCAATGCCTGCGCTGCATCGGGTCGGTTTCGAAGCGCTTGTGGAACTCGACCAGGTCGGCGATGATCCCGGCCCTGGTCCGGGCCGGCGGAATGCCCGGTGTGTGCTCGAATTCCGCGTCCTCGGTGAAAGTCGCGGCGTAGCCGGGGATGTCGCGGTTGTCCAGCCGCTGCATCTGTTCGGCGTAGAACTGCTGGACCTCGGCGTACAACTCGGTGCGGCTGGCGACGGTGGTCATGGTTGCTCCTGTGGTCGCGGCGGGGCTCGGCTGCACGCCAGCGTGGTCCACGCCGCTAGAGCCTCGGTTGAGCCGACCTCCGTCGTCCGCGGTTGACCGGATCTATAGGACGCGGGTCGACCCTGGTGGTCGAGAAGCCCGGCGAGTTCGGAAGTTCGACCGATGGAGGAGTCATGGCGGAAAATCGGCGCGTCGCGCTGGTCACCGGAGCGACCAGCGGAATGGGCCTGGAGATCACCAAAAGCCTGGCGGCCCAGGGGATCGCGGTGTTCCTCTGCGCTCGCGATCAGCAGCGGGTGACCGACACGGTGAAGAGTCTGCAGGACGACGGTCACGAGGTGGACGGCACCGTCTGCGACGTCGCCGACGCCGCGCAGGTCCGCGAGTACGTCGACGCGGGTGTGCGGCGCTACGGCCCGATCGACATCCTGATCAACAACGCGGGCCGCAGCGGCGGCGGCGTCACCGCGCAGGTGACCGACGAACTGTGGTTCGACGTGATCAACACCAATCTCAACAGCGTGTTCCTGATGACGAAGGCGGTGCTGAACGCGGGCGGCATGCTGGAGCGCGGCAGCGGCCGCATCGTCAACATCGCCTCCACCGGCGGTAAACAGGGCGTGGTGCACGGCGCCCCGTATTCCGCGTCCAAGCACGGCGTGGTCGGCTTCACCAAAGCGCTCGGCCTCGAACTGGCCAAGACCGGGATCACCGTGAACGCCGTGTGCCCCGGATTCGTGGAGACGCCGATGGCCGAGCGGGTGCGGGAGGTGTATTCGGGGCTGTGGGGCGTGGACACCGACGAGGTGCACGCCCGGGTCAGCGCGCGAGTGCCGATCGGCCGCTACGTGCAGCCGTTCGAGGTGGCGGCGATGGTCGACTATCTGATCGGTCCCGGAGCGGGCGCCGTCACCGCGCAGGCGCTGAACGTCTGTGGCGGCCTGGGTAATTACTGACAAGGAGTGACGGCAATGACCGCAGTGGAGGAGAACGTCCCCACCACCGGACACGAGGACTATCTGCGGGTGCTGGAGGCGATCCAGACCGGCGCGTTGCAGTTGCTCGCGGGCTTTCCGCAGCAGCCGAGCGCACTGCGCTTCCAGGTGGGGGAGGTGACCGTAGAGGCCGAGTGGGCGGCTTTGCCCGCCCCGATCGCGGCGGCCGCGGTGGAAGCCGTCGCCGCGCCGGAGGCTCCCGCGCTGGGCGCGGTCGTCCGCGCGCCCAGCGTCGGCGTGTTCTACCGATGCCCTGAGCCGGGCGCGGACCCGTTCGTCGAGGTCGGCGAACGGGTGAGCGCCGGGCAGCAGGTCGGCATCGTCGAGGCGATGAAGTTGATGATCCCGGTGACGGCGCAGGCGGGCGTGATCACCGGGATCCTCAAGGAAGACGGCGAACCGGTTCAATTCGACGAGCCCCTGTTCTCGTATTCGCCGGAATGACGGTGTGTTTCGAGCGGGCGGCCGCGACGCCAGGTGAGCACCCGGCGTTGTGTCCGCCCGCCGACCTGTGCGGCGCCGATGAGCGTCAGCACGTCGCCGTTCAGCGACATCTGCCGCACCTGCTCGGTCCGCGCCCAAGCCGGGTTGGAGCAGACGCTGATCGCGTGCACCACCTCCGTGCCGGTGCGCCGCCAGGTGCCCGCGTACCCCATGAACGGGGTGGCTCCCTTGGCTCCGTCGGTGCGCATCATGCTCACCGACATGTAACCGTGCGCGCCGTAGATCAGCAGGCCGCGTGGTGCGTCGCCGAGCGGTCCCGTGCTGGTGACGTCCTGCTCGTCGATGTCGTAGTAGGAGACCAGTTCCCAGGTGCCGACAAGATCGGTTGCGTTCATGACACCGACGATGGCGGCCGCCGCTCTAATCACGCTGTAGCCGGTTGCCGGGCGAAGCGGTGACTGGCCCGCACCAGCTGCCAGACGACGTCCAGCTCCTCGCGATCGCGCGGCCCGTACACCATCACCAGCGTCCCGGGCAGGTATCCCCGCCGGGCCATCGGATGCGCCTCCGCCCAGCCCAACCGAACCGACTGTGCCACAGTGTCTTTCGGCAGGCAGATGTGCAGACTGCCGTCCCCGTGCCCGTGCAGGTGGGCGAATTCGGTGCCCGCGAGATACGCCTCGCCGGGTCCATAGGCGATCGTCGGCCGCAGGTGCAGGGCCCGGGTGTCGGGCAGGGAGACTCCACTGCGGCCGAGCAGAACGTCGTCGAGCGTGGTCATCCGCGACCACAGCTCCTCTTGCAACTCCGGCGGAGCGATCTGGTCGAGTTGCTGGTGCGGATTGTGCGCACGAGTGCGCGGCCGGTCACCGGAGCGCCGTGGCAGATCCAGGCGGCCGTCCACTGTTGTCGTCGTCATGACTGTGCTCCCTTCGATTTCGCGTATTCGCGACCCCTGGAAACACGTTACTTTCCAAAGTATAGTAGTAACCAAGGGGAAAGTGACTTACTGGGAGGACGTATGACAACCGCGCCGGTCGACCCTTGTCCGATCACACCCGTCATCGACCTGGTGTTCGGCCGCTGGTCCACCCAGGTGCTCTGGGTGCTCACCCACGACGGCAAGCTGCGCTTCACCGAACTGCAACAGCGCATTCCCGGCCTGACACCCAAGGTCCTCACCCAGCGCCTGCGCCAGCTCGAACGCGACGGCCTGGTCGCGCGCACCTACCACCCCGAGGTCCCGCCGCGCGTCGAATACGAGGCGACCCCACTGGCCAGAACGCTCACCCCGGTGTTCAGCAGCATCGTGACCTGGTCGTCCGAACACCTCGGCGAGGTCCTCGCGGCCCGCGCCGCCTATGACTCGGGAGAGACCCCGGGCTGATCCGCCCTACCGAAGACACGAGTGATCTGTGGTCCAGGGCGGCCGCTGCCACTGCGCCGGCCATCGCGGACGAGCGCCGAGCGCGGTGGCGCTACGGTGCGGGCGCTGGTCGAGCGGCGAGTTCGAGCAGGCATCCGGCCAACTCGCGCGGCATCGTGATCATGCAGTCGTGCCCGGTGGGGAGTACATGGAGGCGGTCGGGAGGCAGATCGGCCGGTGGCAGGGTGCGGGGCATGGCCGCGCGCATCGCCTTGAAGTCCTCGCCGCCTTCGCCGCAGTGGACGTGCGTCACCGGAATCTTCGCCAGTGCGGCGGGATTCGTCAGTGTCATCGGCTGCTGGAAGGTCTTCAGCGACTGCGGCGTCTGCATGGACGCCAGCCAGCCGAGATCGGGTTCCGCGGTGACGCCGTAGAGGCCGCCGTCGCCGGTCGGTTCGGTCTGCGGCGGCACCAGCCAGCCGTCGCCGGTGGCGGCCGCCGCGGTGGCGAAGGCATCGACCATGCCCGGCATGATGTCGGCCACCGCCTCGCCGTCGCGCGGCACGAACGTGTCGATGTAGACGAGTTCGGCGATGCGGTCCGGCACGGCGTCGGCCAGCGCGGTGACGACGATGCCGCCGTAGCTGTGACCCACCAGGACGACTTCGGTCGCGTCCTCTGCGGTGACCAGCTCGATCAGGTCCTGAACATGGGTGTCGAGCCCGACATCCGGGGTCAGCAGGTGCGCGCGGTCGCCCAGACCGACCAGCGAGGGGGCCAGCACGCGGTGACCAGCGTCTTCCAGCAGCGGAGTCACCCGCTGCCAGACCCATCCGCCGTGGAAGGCGCCGTGAATGAGCAGGTAGGTCGACACGATCAGTTCTCCCTGAGTTTCGTTAGGGTCGTGACGGTTTCGGTCGCGGTCGGCACCGGCTCCGGGCGGATGCCGAGGCCGATCACCCTGGCCACCAGCCGGGGCAGGCGCGGGAAACGGCGCAGCAGCCGCACCAGGAGCGGCTTGTCGGTCCCGGGCCGTCCCGCACTGGGGTAGAGGTCCGACAGCAAGTGCAATTGCGCGAATTGCACCACGCGCATCGGGAATTCGCGGCGGCGCTGAACGGTGCGCAGCTGCGTCGTGGACGCGGTCGCGCCCGCGGCGAGGATCGGCGCCAGCAGGCGAGCGGTCGCGATGGCATCCTGCACCGCGAGATTGATGCCCACCCCGCCCGCCGGGGACATCGCGTGCGCCGCGTCCCCGATCGCCAGCAGCCCGGGACGGTACCAGCGGCGCAGCCGGTCCACCCGGACGTCGAGGGGTTTCACGTCGTCCCAGTCCAGGATCTCTGCCTCCAGACACGGCGCGAGCACGGGATAGATGCCGGACAGATCCGCACGGAACCGCGCCAGCCCCGCCGCCCGGATCGTCGCGAAGCCGCCCTTCGGAATCATGTACGCGACCTGGAGATAGTCACCGCGATCGATACAGACGATGAAGAATCCCTTCCCGCTGCGCACGGTGGGCAGGCGCTCGCCCTCCGGCTTGCCGACGCGGAACCAGAGCACGTCCATGGGCGCCGCGCTGGCGGCGACCTCGAGCAGCCCCGATCGGCGCACGATCGAGTGCCGCCCGTCGGCCGCGATCACCAGGTCGGCGCTGACCTCCAGCGGACCGTCAGCGGTCTCGGCGCGTACGCCCGCCACCGCACCGCCGCGCTGGATCAGCTCGGTGACCTCCGCTTCCTGCACCAACCGGAAGCCGGGGTAGCGCCCGCCCGCCTCGGCGAGGAAATTCAGCACATCCCACTGCGGCATGAACGCCACGAACGGGAAGGGCCCGGGCAGGGAGCTGAAGTCGGCGAACACCACCGGACCGGTGGCGGTCGCCATCGGCAGCCGGGGCAGCTCGACGTGCGGCAGCGCGAGGAACTCCTCGGCCAAGCCGAGTTCGTTCATCGCGAGCAGTGTCGAGGTGTGCACGGTGTCGCCCCGGAAATCCCGCAGGAAGTCCGGATGCTTCTCCAGCACCAGCACTTCCACGCCAGAACGCGCCAGCAGCAGGCCGGTCATCAATCCGGCGGGGCCGCCGCCGATCACGCAGACCCGCACGGATTCGGTGCTCACGCCAGGCATGTGGGCACCTGCCCGCCGTTGTAGAGCACCATCTCGTCGAAGATCGCCGGCACGTCCAGTGGCTCGCCGAGTTCGCCGCCGGACAGTTCCGCGTCGGCGCGATACAGGTTGCCGACCAACCGCTCCTGGTCGACCAGGTCGGCGAACTCACCGTGGTCGGCCTCCAGCGCGATCGCCAGCGGCGTCAGCCCGAGTGCGCGTCCCTCCGCGGCCAGGTCCTGCACCCAGCGCAGATAACGCAGCGTCTGGTCGAAGATCTCAGGTCCGGTGACGGGGCCGTGTCCGGCGACGACCGTCTCGGCGCCCAGCGCGGCCAGCCGCCGGATCGCGTTGACGGAACCCCTGACCGACCCCATCAGGCAGAACGGCGCAGCGCCCGCCATCACCAGGTCTCCGGCGAACAGCACGCGCTCCTCGGGCAGCCACGCCACCACGTCGTTGGTGGTGTGCGCGGCGGTGCCGAAGTGAATGAGCTCCACCCGGCGCTCGCCTTGGTGCAAGGTCAGGTGATAGCTGAACGTGATGCTCGGCAACGTGACCCGCACATCGCCCCATTCGACATCCGGCCACAGCTTCGTCAGCGCCAGGCCGGTCTCGATCATCTCCGGCCGGATCCGGTCGTGGCCGACGACGACGGCGGCCGGGCCGAACAGGTGATTGCCGAAGTTGTGGTCGCCGTGGTGATGGGTGTTCACGATGACGCGGGCCGGGCCGGTATCCAGCCCGTCGACGAACTCGACGAGTGCCCGGGTGCGCCCTTCCGTCGCCAGCGTGTCGATCACCACCGCGCCGTCCGGCCCGGTCAGCACGCCGGCGTTGCTGACGCACCAGCCGCCGCGGCTGTGCGTGTAGGCGTGGACGCCGTCGGCGATCTCCTGTACGCGCGGCGTCGCGGTCGTCTCGGTGGCGGTCATGTCGGTGACTTCGTCGTCGCGGCAGAGCGTTCCGCGCAACGCAGCGTGTTGCGACTGTTGGCGGACAGCGCTTCGGTGAGGTACGCGCGGGCGTCGGCGAGATCGGTGTTCGCGCCGAGGATCTCGCGCGCGGCCTCGGGATTGATCGCGACCGTGTGCCGCGCGGTCACCACCGCGCCGTCCGGACCCTCGGCGAATTCCCACGCACCGCTGTGGCCGAACAGGATCGCGGGCGGCACCAACTGTTTGTAATCGATTCGTTCGCCGGGAACACACACCCGGATCGACTTCGTGGTGTGCGGGATACCGCCCGCCGTCACCGTGTCCATCTCCATCAGCTGTACGCCATCGGCATCCTCGGTGAGCTCGATGCGGCCGACGTGCGGAACCTGCTCGGGCCAGCGTTCGCTGTGGTAAACGAAGTCATACGCCTCGGAGGACGAGCATTCCAGCGTCACGGTGTCCTCGAAGGTGTGGATCACCTCGTCCACCGGGTGGCCGAGCTCGGCGACGCGGGCCAGCGCCGCGAGCTCGACCACGCTGTTGCGATCGACCGACGCGGCGACCTGCGCGGCATCGGCCCCGTCCACCACCGCGAAGTGGTGGTCCAAGGTGACCTTCGTCGCGCCGGGACCGATCTCGCGGAACGACCAGCCGCCGCCCATCGACGCGAACGGCGCCTGGCTGCGTTCCTGCTCGAACACGATGCGGCGCTGCTCGGCGTCCAGCACCCGCCGCGACGTCCAGTTCTTCACCGCGCCGCCGACGGTCGCCCACAGCCGGAAGCGCTCCTCGTCCGGCCCCTGGTGCAGGTGGCGCACCAGCACGCTCGGCTCGAAGATCACCGGCCATCTGGTCACGTCGGCGACCAGACCGTAGACGACGTCCGGGGCGGCCTGCACCACCCTGCTGTGGGACATCACTTCGCCGCTCATGCTCTGTCCTCTCCGGCACGGGCGGGGCCCTGCGTGGTTACGCTGCGCTGCCTCCTCCGGGCCTGACCGCTCATGCCGCACCGCGCAGTTGGGCGTTCACGATGTCGACCAGCTCTTGCGGCGTCTTGACCTCGACGAGTTCTTCCTCCGGGATCGTCACGCCGAAATCGCGCTGAATCCGCGCCGCGGTCTCGATGAGCGCGAGCGAGTCGTAGCCCAGCTCCTCGAATTCCACGGCGGCGATGTCGCCGCCGAGTTCGGCGAGGTCCTCGCCGCCCGCGCAGTCCACCAGAATGCGGCGTAGTTCGGTGATGGTCATGGTCATGATTCGCTCCTCGGCAGATCTCGATCGGACACGGCGCGCACGACGACCGCGGAGTTGAAACCCCAGCGCCCGCGTGCCAGGACGAGCGCGCCGCCGACGGTGGCGGAGCGCGGGGCGCCGAGAACCAGATCGATCCGGTAATCCTCGGCGGGCGTGGAGGTGCGGGCGGTGGGCGGGATCACCGAGTCACGCATGGCCAGCAGCGCGGTGACGACGTCGAGCGGACCAGCACCGGAGAACAGGCGTCCGGTCAGCGGTTTCGACGCGGTGACCGGAACGCCGCCCGGCCCGAACAGCGCCTCGATGGCGGCGGCCTCGTCGCGGTCGCGATCGGGTATGCCGGAGGCGTCGGCGAACACCACGTCGATGTCACCGGGCGTCATCCCGGCGTCGGCCAGCGCGAGTTCGGCGGCGCGGCGCAGGCCCGACGGACGACCGGAACCGGGCGGCGGGTCGAAGGTCGAGGCGTAGCCGGCGATCTCACCGTGCACTTTGGGCACCCCACGGGCACGCGCGGCGGTGGCGTCCTCCACGACCAGCATCGCGCCGCCTTCACCGGGCACGTAGCCGGCGGCGCGGGCGTCGAACGGCAGATAGGCGCGGTCGGGGTCGGTCGCGGCGCTCACCCCGCCGCTGGACAGATGCGAGGCCCACCCCCACGGGTCCAGCGCCGAGTCGACGCCGCCGGTGACCACCAGCGGCGTCCCGCGCCGCACGGTGCGCCGCGCGTGGCCGATCGCGTCCAGTCCGCCCGCCTGCTCGGCGACCAAGGCGCTGCTCGGTCCGCGCATGCCGTGCCGGATGGAGATCTGGCCGGTGTTGACCGCGTAGAACCACGCGAAGGACTCGTACACGCTGACGTGCTCGGAGCCGAGCGACCACAGCTTGTTGAATTCGCGATGGGTGAACTCGAAACCGCCGGAGGCGTTTCCGGTCACCACGCCCATGTCGTAGTCGGTCATCGTCGCCGTGTCGACCTTCGCGTCGTCCAGCGCCCACTGCGCGGCGACCAGCGCCATCCGGGTCGAGACGTCCGTCTGCGGCAGCAGCCTGCTCGGCAGGTGCTCACCGGCGTCGAAATCGGCCACCTGTCCGGCCAGTCGCGCCGACGAACCGCTGGTGTCGAACCGGGTGAGCGGCGCGATCCCGCCGCGCCCGGCCAGCACGGCGTCCCAGAAACGCTCCACGCCCATGCCGTTCGGCGCGAGCACTCCCATTCCGGTCACGAGGATCATGCCGCCACCGCCTCCGCCTTGCGCAGCACCATCGCGCTCTGGAAGCCGCCGAACCCGCTGCCCACCGTGAGCACGGTGTCCATCCGATGGTCGCGGGCGACCAGCGGCACGTAGTCCAGATCGCATTCGGGATCGGGTTCGTGCAGGTTCGCCGTCGGCGGCACCACCTGGTATTCCAGCGCCAGCAGCGAGGCGGCGATCTCGACCGAGCCGATCGCGCCGAGCGAATGCCCGACCATCGACTTGATCGAGCTCATCGGCGTGGCGTAGGCGTGCGCGCCGAGACTGCGCTTCACCGCCGCGGTCTCGTGCCGGTCGTTCTGCCTGGTGCCGGAGCCGTGCGCGTTGATGTAGTGCACACCGGTCGGGTCGATCCTGGATTCGTCGAGCGCGACCCGGATCGCCTCGGCCATCTCGCGGCCGTCGGCCTTGAGGCCCGTCATGTGGTAGGCGTTGCACCTGGTCGCGTACCCGGATATCTCGGCGTAGATGTGCGCGCCACGCTTGCGCGCGCTCTCGTACGCCTCCAGCACGAACATCGCGGCGCCTTCGGCGAGTACGAACCCGTTGCGCGAGTTGTCGAACGGCCGTGAGGCCACCTCCGCCTCGTCGTTGCGCGGGGTGGTCGCCTTGATCGCGTCGAAGCAGGCCACCACGATCGGTGTGATGGGGGTGTCCGACGCGCCCGCAACCATGACGTCGGCGGAGCCCTCGCGGATCAGCTGCACCGCGTGGCCCACCGAGTCCAGTCCCGAGGTGCATCCGTTGGAGACCATCGCCACCGGTCCCTCGGCGCCCACGCTCCAAGCCACTTCGGCGGGCATCACGCTGGGGATCATGTAGTCGAACATGTGCGGAGAGAGATACGTCTCGTCGACCAGCCAGTTCTTCCCGGAGTCCGACAGCACCAGGTATTCGCGCTCCAGGCTGGTGGCCGCGGCGACCGCACTGCCGAGGCTCACGCCGAGCCGGTGCGGATCGACCGTCGCGAGGTCGAGCCCGCTGTCGGCCACCGCCTCCCGCGCGCAGACCACGGCGAACTGCACAGCCCGGTCCATGCGCCGAATCTCCCTGGGGGACAGCCCTTCCAGCGCCGGGTCGAAGTCCGCTTCGCCGGCCACCTGGGACCGGTACGGCGAGGCGTCGAAGAACGAGATCCGGCGCGTCGCCGTGCGGCCCTCGGACAGCAGCTTCCAGAACTCGTCCTTGCCCGACCCGCCGGGCGCGCGGACGCCGAGCCCGGTGACGACAACGCGGCGGCTCATCGCACACCACCGGATGCATTGGTGTTCATGGCGTTCTCCCTTCGATGGTGCGATCGAGCATCGGGGACGGTCCTCGAACCTCGCTCGAGCGAGCGAGTCGAGTTGTTCTCGAGCGGTGGGGCGCAGGCTGTCGCTGTGATCGCCCGGCCGGCGCCGCCCGGATCGATCACCTGTTCCCGAGCACAGGAGACACGCGTGATGAAGTCAGCACACGGCCAGCACGGCGCCGCGGACTGGGTGCTCTGCCCGGCATGCCTGATCCCGCTGTACGGCAAGCGGTTCGCCCGCGACCTCGGCGTCTGTGGCGAATGCGGCAGGCACACGCCGATCACCGCGCGGCAGCGCATCGAGCAGCTCGCCGACGAGGGACGCTTCGAGCCGCTGCCGGTCGCCGCCACCGACGAAGACCCGCTGACCTTCACCGACACCAAGCCCTACCCGGACCGGCTGGCCGCCGCGCGCTCCCGCACCGGCATGCACGACGCGGTGCTGTGCGCGCTGGCCGCGATCGAGGGCAGGCCGGTGGTGATCGCCGCCATGGACTTCCGCTTCCTGGGCGGCAGCCTCGGCACCGCGGTCGGCGAAATGATCACCGCTGCCGCCGAAACCGCTCTGGCCCAACGTGTTCCGCTGGTCATTGTCACCGCCTCCGGAGGCGCCCGGATGCAGGAGGGCCCGCTGTCGCTGATGCAGATGGCCAAGACCAGCGCGGCGCTGGAGCAACTGGACCGGGCGGGCATCCTCACCGTCACCTTGATCACCGACCCCACCTACGGCGGCGTCGCGGCTTCCTTCGCCACCCTCTCCGACGTGCTGATCGCCGAACCGGGCGCCCGGCTCGGGTTCGCCGGACGGCGAGTGATCGAGCAGACCATCCGGCAGGAATTGCCGCCGAAGTTCCAGACCGCCGAATTCCTGCTGGAACGCGGGCTCATCGACATGATCGTGCCGCGCGCGGGCCTGCGCCAGGCGCTCGGCGCACTGCTGCGGGCCGCGGGGCCGGTCGATTCCGCCGAGACCTTCGTACCCGCCGACGCGGGCGTGATCACCGATCCGGCCCGCGTTCCCGCGACCGATCCCTGGACACAAGTGCGCCGGGCGCGGTCTCCGCAGCGGCCGACCGCGCTGGACTACTTCGCACTCGCCTTCGACGAGTTCCGCGAGCTGCGCGGCGACCGGATCTCCGGCGATTGCGCCGCGGTGGTCGGCGGAACGGCGTGGCTCGGCGGGCGGCCGGTCATGGTGATCGGCCACCAGAAAGGACACGACCCCAAGGAGCTGATGGAACGCAACTTCGGCATGCCGACTCCGGCAGGCTATCGCAAAGCGGCTCGTCTGATGCGCCTGGCCGAAAAGCTCGGGCTGCCCGTGGTCACCTTGATCGACACGCCCGGCGCGTATCCGGGCGCGACCGCCGAGGAGCAGGGGCAGGCGATCGTCATCGCGGAGAACATCCGGTTGATGTCCGCGCTGCGGGTGCCGGTGATCAGCGTGGTGATCGGCGAAGGCGGCAGCGGCGGGGCCCTGGCGCTCGGCGTCGCCAACCGGGTGCTGATGTTCGCGAACGGCACGTACTCGGTGATCAGCCCGGAAGGCTGCGCGGCGATCGTGTGGAACGATCCCGCCGCCGCACCGGAGGCCGCGGCCGCGCTGTCGCTGACCGCGCGAGACCTGCTGCGTCTCGGTGTCGTCGACGCGGTGCTGCCCGAGCCGGGCGACGACGTGGGCGCGGCCCCCGTGGCCGCTGCCGAACAGCTGCACCGGGCCCTGACCGCGACCCTCGGCGAACTGTCCGGTCGCAGCGGTGCGGAGCTGGCCGACGAGCGCCGCGCCCGGTTCCGGCGCTTCGGCGCGCGGCGGCAGGTCCTGGTCCGGTCGGTCGCGTAGGAGTGGCGCCATGTTCGAGAAGATCCTGATCGCCAACCGTGGTGAGATCGCGCTGCGCGTCGCGCGCACCTGCCGCGAACTCGGCGTGCGCACCGTCGCGGTGCACTCGGTCGCCGACGCCGAGTCGGCGGTGGTGCGTTTCGCCGACGAGGCGGTGCAGATCGGCCCGTCCGCGGCCAAGCGCAGTTATCTGAACGCCGCGGCGATCCTGGCCGCCGCCGAGCTCACCGGCGCGGACGCGATCCATCCCGGATACGGATTCCTCTCCGAGTCACCGGATTTCGCCGACGCGTGCCGGGCGGCGGGCGTCACGTTGATCGGGCCGCCCGCCGACGTGATGGCCCAGCTCGGCGACAAGCAGTCGGCGCGCACGCTGATGGCGAAGGCGGGACTGCCGCTGCTGCCGGGCAGCCTCGATCCGCTCGAACTCGACGAGGCGCACGCGCTCGCGGATTCGATCGGCTACCCGGTGATCGTCAAGGCGGCCGCGGGCGGCGGCGGGCGCGGCATGCAGGTGGTGCACGAGAGTGCGGCGTTCCCGCGCGCCTATCAGGAGACCAGGGCGACGGCGCGGATGCTGTTCGGCGACAGCCGGGTGTACCTGGAGAAGTACCTCGCCGCCGCCAGACACGTCGAGATCCAGGTGCTGTGCGATGCCTACGGCAATGGCGTGCACCTGGGTGAACGCGACTGTTCGGTGCAGCGCAGGCACCAGAAATTGATCGAGGAATCGCCTGCCCCGCTGCTGCCGGACGGTCTGGCCGAGCGAATGGGCGCATCCGCCGTGCACGGTGTGCTCGAGGCAGGGTATACCGGCGCGGGAACCGTGGAATTCCTGGTCGATCGGGACGGCAATTACTATTTCATGGAAGTGAACTGCCGAATTCAGGTCGAACATCCGGTCACCGAAATGGTGACAGGTATAGATCTCATCGCCGAGCAGATTCGAGTCGCGGCGGGGCAACCGCTCGGCATCGATCAGGAAGATATCGTCCTGCGCGGCGCGGCGATCGAATGCCGGATCAATGCCGAAGACCCTGCCGCGGAATTCGCGCCCGCTCCGGGAATCCTGGCGGAATTCACCCCGCCCGGCGGCCCCTTCGTCCGTGTCGACACCCATGCGCACGCCGGTTATTCGATACCTCCGCACTATGATTCGCTGCTGGCCAAACTGGTGGTGTGGGCGCCGGACCGGGACCGGGCGCTGGCCCGGATGCGGCGGGCGCTGGCGGAATTCCGGATTTCCGGCGCCCGCGTCGCGACCACCCGGGATTTCCTGTACGAGGTGCTCGACCATCCAGCCATGCGCGCCGCCACGCACACCACCGGGCTGGTGGACGAGCTCCTCGGGCGGGGATGAGCGCGCCGGAGGTTCGCCCGGCCGGCGGCGATCGCGGCCGGGCGTCGGCGTCAGGCGGTCTCGGCGGCGGCGCGGCGCTCGGGGGAGTACCACCCGATCAGGTAACCGGCGTGGCGGCTGTTGAGCATCGCGCTCACCGAGTCGTCGGAGGCGGTCAGGATGTCCCGGTGCAACTTCTGCAGCTTCTGGCAGGGGTCGAGCCCCAGTTCGTCCTGCATGGACCGGCTGAACCGCTGGTAGGAGGCCAGGGCGCGAGCGCGCTGGCCCGACCGGCACAGGGCGAACATGTAGTACGCCTGGAGCCGCTCGTGCAGCGGATGCTGCATGGTCAGCCGCGCCAGGTCGGGACAGACCTCACGATGCCTGCCCAGTCGCAATTCCGCCTCCACGCGCAACTCGATGTTGGTCAGCCGCAGGTGATCCAGATGCGAGATCTCGGCGGCGAGCGGGATGCCACCCTCCACGTCCACCAGCGCGGGACCGCTCCACAGCGCTTCCGCGGCGCTGAACAGGTCCACCGCGCGCTCGTCGTCGCCGGTCTTGGCGGCGCATCGGGCGGCGTCGGACATGGACTGGTAGTCACGCAGGTCGAACACACAGTCCCGCACGTCGAAGGAATAGCCTTTGCTGCGCGTGCGCAAATAGCGTTCGGCCACCTCCGCCTGTCCGACTCCGAGTTGCTCCGCCATCTTCTTGCGAATGCCGAGCACGTATGTTTGCACGACCGTCACCGCGCTGCGCGGCGGATCGTCGTTCCACAGTTCTTCGATCAGGGCCGTCACCGGGACAACGGTGTCGTGCCGAACCAAAAGTAATGCCAGCAACTGTCGCTGCTTCTGCGCGGTCGGCGTCGCATTGTGATTGTTCAGGGCAAGCGTCAACGGACCTAGCACGCGTGCGCATACGGGATACTTCACTGGGAACTCTCCTACGGGCGAATTTCCCCCCGACCGACGTGAGATTCTCGATTCCCACCGCACTGTAGGCTTCGTCCACAGTAGCGAGAAATCCGTCTCGGCACCATGAATCCTGAGTAATATCCGAGTTAATTCCGTGCGCGGGCTCCGCGAATTCTCCTCGGCTGCAAGGAGATTGGCCCGTTATTTGCTCTCGCCGTCAGTTGCGGCGAATTCGTAGGATGTTGTCTTTTCGCGTGCCCGGCCTGCCCTCGGGGCTCGCGTGTTCGCGCTCGACCTCCTCGTCCACTTCCACGTGCCATTCGGCCGGATCCAGCGCGAGACCGGCCCGTACTTCGGCAGTGGTCGGGAAATGCACGTCGGCGGGTGGTTCCAGTACCCAGGAGGGCCATTGCGCGTGACCGACGATCAGCAACAGCCCGCCGGGAGCCACCGCATCGGCCGCCCGGCTCAGGATGCGCGTCCGTTCGCCGTCCTTCGCCGCCGGTGAGTGCAGATACTGCGCCGTGACGAGGTCGAAACTTCCCGCGGGGAAGGTGTGGTCCAGATCGTGCCGCTGCCAATCTATTTCGCCGTCGATTCCCTGGCGGGCCGCGTTCGTCCTGGCGCGGGCCAGCGCGGTCTCCGACACGTCGACCGCCGTGACCCGCCAGCCGCGCTCGGCCAGCCAGATCGCGTCGGCGCCCTCGGCGCAACCCAGGTCCAGTGCGGTGCCAGGGGGGACGGCTTCGAGCTCACGCACCAGCAAGAAGTTCGGCCGTCCGGACCAGATCTGGTCGCGCTCCTGGTAGAAGGCCTCCCAGTACTCGACAGTGGTCGGCGTCGTCCGGTCGGCGTGGTGATGGGGTGTCGCACTCATGCGTCCCACCATCCATCGGGCCGACTGGAACGGCAAATATCGTTGCCGGTTCGGCAACCCGCCCCGCCGGCTGTCCGCCCGGAGTCCCCGGCCGCCCGTGGGTCAGTAGTCCTCGAGCGGGTCGCGCAGGATCATGCCCTCGGCCGCGCGCAGGCGCGTGGTCATGGTCGTCAGCAGGTCGACGGAGTCCTCGGACAGGCCGATGGCCGTGTGCAGCAGCCTGCGCAGCCGCGGGCTGGCGAGCCGGTCGGCGAGGGTGTTGTCGTGCTCGGTCGGTTCGGCGTCGAGCTGTCGGTCGAGATTCACGGGAAGGTACTCACAATCGGTCATCGGGCCCCCAGGAAACCATGTCAATGCGACGCTCGTGCCTGGAACGACGCGGTGGGCACGGGCGAGATCGTTCCGGGGCGCAGCGTACATCGCGGACGGTCGGTCGCTGGACCGGGTCGAAATGGGTGCATGTGGCCTCCGTGCCGCAGTCGGGTCGGCGCGTCCGTGCCATGGCCGTGCCCGCTCCGGCGCCGAGATCGTGCCCATTGTTCCACTCTCCCTGGACAATTCGGCGCAGCGACCCCGTCTACGCAGGTTGCGGACGTGCTGCGGCACGCAGAAGCGCACGTCGTGCCAGGCAGCGGGTGCGGCCCGTTCCCAACTCTGGGAAATATCGCTCGGCGACGCGGCCCCCGGAAAACCGGGAGATCAGCTCGTTCGCCCATGACACGATGGGGGCGGCCGAAGCAGGTACCGACCGACGAAGGGCCAGCCATGGGCAACCTCGACGACCGGGTGGCGGTGATCACCGGCGGCGCCCGCGGGCAGGGGCGCGCGCACGCCTTGGCGCTGGCGAACGCGGGCGCGGACATCGTGGTGTGCGATATCGCCGCACCGGTGCCCGGCCTGCCCTACGAGCTGAGCACCCCCGGCGACCTGGCCGAGACCGCCGCGCTGGTCGAGCGGACCGGCCGCCGCTGTGTCGCCGTCCGAGCCGACGTGCGCAGCCTGGAACAGATGCGGACGGTCGCCGAGCGCGCGCTCGAGGAGTTCGATCGCATCGACATCCTCGTCGCCAATGCGGGCATCGCGTCCAACTCGCCCGTCGCCGAGATGGACGAGCGGTTGTGGCGGGACATGATCGACACCAACCTGACGGGCGTGTTCCACAGCTTCCGCGCGGTCGTCCCGCACATGATCGAGCGCCGCTGGGGTCGCGTGGTGGCCACCTCCTCCATCGTGGCGAAGATGGGCGTGCGCAACGCGGCGCACTACGCCGCGAGCAAATGGGGCGTGCTCGGCTTGGTGAAGTCACTGTCGTTGGAAGTGGCGGAGTACGGCATCACGGTGAACGCGCTGCTGCCCTCCGGCGTGGACACCGACATGATCCAGAATCCGGCGACCTGGCGGCTCATGATGCCGGACAAGGAGAATCCCACCAGGGAGGACTGGATGGCGATCATCGAATCCGGGCCGCCCAACGGTGATCTGATCCAGCCTGCCGAGGTGGCCGAGGCGATGCTGCTGCTGGTCTCCGAGCACGGCCGCCACTTCAACGGCGAAGCCGTCACCATCTCCTGCGGCGGGAGCGCGAGCACCTCATAGCGCATGTCCCGTCACAACGGGCGCGTAACGGCGAGTCGCTCGAAGGCGTGCGCGGCGAAACGGATGCCCACCCGCGAAAGTAGCGGGTGTCGCGCGACACCCGCTACCGAACGCTCATGAGGCCGAGCAGGGCCCAGCCGACCAGCTTGTGCGCGACGTGTCCGTGCCGGCATGACCGGCGGCCATGGACTCGGGTGCCGCACCTCGTGCGGCTCGCCGGACACGTCTTTCCTTTCCGGGCCGAGAGCCCGTGGCGACGCGTCAGTGGCGACGTGACTCGATCGCGTCGCGGGCCGCGTGCGCGGTCTGGGCTCCACGCTCGCGCGCCAGGTGTGCCGCGTGCACACCGCGTTCCTTGGCGGCGTCGGCGAGCTCAGGCCCGCGCTCTTTCGCGATCTCCGCCCATTCGGCGCCGCGCTGTTTCGCCAGATCCGCGAGGTGAACGCTCTGCTCCTTGGCGACCTCCGCCCATTCGGCGCCGCGCTCCTTGGCGGTCTCGGCCCATTCCGCGCCGCGCTCTTTCGCGATTTCCGCCCAGTCCGCGCCGCGTTCTTTGGCGATCTCCGCCCAGTCGGCACCGTGTTCTTTGGCGATCTCGGCCCACTCCTGCCCGTGCGTCTTGGCGGTCTCGGCCCAGTCGCTGCTGTGCTCTTTGGCCGACTCCGCCCAACCGGGCCGGTGCCGCTGGGCCGATTCGGCGAGTTCCGCCCCCTTGCTCGCGGCCACCGCGCCCACTGCCCGCGCCTTGTCCGCGGCCTCGTGCGCGTGCTTGCGCAGTGCCGCGCCGGTGGCGGTGTCCGAGGCCGCGCCGAACGGCAACGCCGCGGTCACCGCGGCGGCGGCATCGCGCGCGGCCCTGCGTCCGCGCCAGCCCAGCGAAGGCTTGCCCTCGGTGTCGGCGGCGGTGATCATCAGTCCGCCGAGCAGCCCGAGATCCTTCAGGAACGCGGTGCGCTTCGCCGACTTGCGGGCGGGATCCTGTTCGTTCCAGAAGTCCTGCTCGGTGACGGCCGCGGGCACGACGGTCGCGGCGAGCACCAAAGCGGCCAGTCGCGGCGCCTTGCCGAGGGCCAGCAGGACGCCGCCGCCCACCTGGGCGAAGGCGTTGACCTGCACGACGGTCGACGGATTCGATGGCAATTTCGCGGCGACCTCTGCGGGCAGCTGCCGTTGCCCCCGTTCCAGCAGTGCGTTCGCGGACTTCACCCGCTCGTCCGGGTGCCGCAGCGTATCGACCCCGTCGACCACGAACACGGTGGCCAGTAGCGGCCGGGCGAGTCGGCGCAACAACATGACAGAACCCCTTCCCTTAGATGGCGTCACAATTCGGATTCCCGCGCGATTCGTGACCAAACAAGCGGGTCCGCCGCCGTGTGAAAGCGGACTCATCCGGGTAACAGCTAATCGAGAGAGATCGATCCAGGGGGTAGAAGGCGCCGCCGCACCGCTCGTTCTCCCGCCCCTGCTCCGCCGGAAGGTATCCGCTGTGAACACCCATACGGCCACAACGGCTTTCGATGCCGTCGTCGCCGAGTTGCCCGCCGCGCCGAAGTGCACGTTCCGCTTCGATTCCGTGCCCTGCCGTCATCGCGCGGAATGGTTCATCCGTAAACGGTCCTGCTGCCATCCGGCGGGTGTGGATTTCCTCTGCGAGACCTGCCATACCCGCATCCACTGGATGCTGGACATGGGCATGGTGTTCGAATGCGCCGGATGCGGAGTGCACTCGGCCAGTTTCGCCGAACTGTGCCCGACCGTTGCTCCGCTCTGAGTGCGGCTCAGCGGCCGCCGGACTGCTCGCGCGCCGGGACGTCGGTCGCGGCCAGGAAGCCGGTGATGATCGAAGCGACCCGCTGCGGAGCCTCCACCATCGGAAGATGACCGCAGTCCGGTAGTTCCACCGCCGTGTGCGGGCGCAGCTTGCCGTTCAGCCGTCCGCCCGCCTTCGCCGACAGGATGCGGTTACGTCGCCCCCAGATCGTGCAGATCGGCGGGAAACCGGCGGGCGGCTCGAAGGTGTCCAACGCGCGGTAGGACGGAAAATCCTGCACCAAGCCGTGCAGAGCTCGCAGCCTGCCCCGATCGGTCCAGTACGCCCGCACGCGCGGCTCGTGCTGAGTGCGCGAGCGCCGACCGCGGGGGCCGAGCTGATTGCCGACGATCAGCGAGACCACCGGGTTCGGCAGGCTGATCCGGCGGGCCAGCGGCGCCAGCGGCAGCCGCGCGTCCAGCCAGGCCAGGCCCGCCGACTGTCCCGAACTCACGGTGTCCAAGGTGAGCGGATTGATCAGGACGAGCGCGCGCACCCGGTCGGGATGACCCATGGCGTAGCGCAGCGAGGTGGCGCTGCCGAGACAGTTGCCGATCAGCACCACGTCGGTGACGCGTTGGGCGTCGAGGAACGCCGTGAGCATGTCGACGTAATCGGTGAGGCGGTAGCCGGTCGCGGGCTGGTCGGACTGCCCGTAGCCGGGCAGGTCGAGCGCGAAGACCTCATGCGAGTCCCGCAGTGCCGCGACTTGGTCGTCCCAGATGCGGCGTTGCGTGCCCGCGTTGTGCAGGAACACGACCGGAGACCCGCTGCCCGTGCGGTCGAAGACCACGGACCTGCCCCGATGTTCGAATACGTCCACGCTGACTCCCTACGAACCACCGGCGAGCGAACCGCCGGGTAGCAGCGATTTTACGTGGACGAACCGGACCGAGCGGGCGGTTGGACTATCCGGTGGCGGTCGCCGCGCGCAGGAAACGGCCGGTCCGCCGGGCGCCGAGCTCCGCGGCGGGCGCGCCGCCGCCGAACACCGGCACGCCGCCGACCAAGACCGCGGTGACCGCCTCGTCGTTGCGGTTCACCATGCGCGACAGGTTGTCGAAGGGGGCGATGGGGGATTCGTGGTAGGCGTCCAGCGAATCGTCCAGGCGAGCCGGATCGAGCACGACGACGTCCGCTCGGTCGCCCACCCGCAGATGTCCGGCGTCCAGGCCGTACCAGTCCGCGAGTTCGCCGGTGAGCCGGTGCACCGCCTGTTCCATCGACAGGAACGGACGGCCCGCGTTCGCGGCGTCGCGCACCCGGCGCAGGAAGCGGAGCCCGAAGTTGTAGAACGCCATGTTGCGCAGATGCGCTCCCGCGTCGGAGAAGCCCAATTGCACGCCGGGGTCGGCGGCGAGCCGATCGAGCACTTCCGGTCGGTGGTTGGAGATCGTCGTACGCCAGCGGACCTTCCCGCCGTGTTCCACCACGAGGTCGAGGAACGCGTCCACCGGGTGCGTGCCGCCGCGCTCCGCGCCCACCTCGCCGAAGGTCTTGCCGATCACGCTCGCGTCCGGGCATTCCACGATCCGCGCATCGAAGAAATCACGGTGCCACACCCGTGGGCCGAATTTCTTGTCGTAGTCCTTGCGGAAGCGGCGCCGGTACTGCTGGTCGCGCAACAGTTCCCGGCGCTTGTCCACTTGGTCGGCGAGGTGCAGCGCTTCGGCGCCGGAACCGAACTCCTCGAACACCACCAGGTCGATGCCGTCGGCGTAGACCTCGAACGGCACCGGAAGGTGTTGCCAGCGGAAATCGCCGCCCAGCGCGTTGAGCACTCGCGCGATCAGCGGGAAAAGGTACGCGATGCCGGGAATGGCCTTGAGGTCGGCGGCAGAGAGCAGGCTGACCTTCAGCGGCTTGCGGAACAGGCCGAGGCTACCGGCCGCCATCGTCACCAGGCTCTGCGGGCGGGACACGTCGGGTCCGCCCTGTAGTGCCCGCCCGCGCCGGCGCAAGATGGCGTTGAGCCTGCGCCGTTCCCGGGTGGTCGCGTAGGTGGACGGCAGGGTGCGCGATCGGCACACCGCACCGTCGAGTTTGTCGAACAGCAGCTGCTGGGAGGACATGCCGACGAACCCGGCGTCCAGCGCCTCGGTCAGCTTCGCCGCCATCCCCGCCAGTTCGGCGGCATCGGGCCGGACGTCCTTGCGGGTCGCGCGCTCCAGACCCATTTCCGCGGCGCGGATGTCCGAATGCCCGATGAACGCGGCGACATTCGGGCCCAGCGGCAGTTGTTCCAGGGCGGCCGCGTATTCGTGCGCCGAGCGCCAGGTCTTGTGCTCGCCGACCGCGGCGAGGACGTGCTTGCGCGGAATCGCCTCGACCCGTGCGAACAGGTCGCCCGCGTCGGAGGCGTCGACGTGGACGGTCGACAGCGAGCACGAGCCCAGCAGGACCGTGGTGATGCCGTGGCGCAGCGATTCGGTCAGCGCGGGATGCTGGAGCACCTCCACGTCGTAGTGGGTGTGGATGTCGAGCATGCCCGGGATCACCCATTTCCCGGTGGCGTCCACGATGTTCGGACAGTCGGGGTCCTCGATCGGGTCGGCCGAGACGGTCGTGACGCGCCCGTCGCGGATGCCGAGGTGCCGGATCGCCGAGGGCGCGCCGGTGCCGTCGAACCACTGGCCGTTCGCGATGATGGTGTCGTACATGGCTTCACACCTCGAGATCGGCGCGTATGACCTTGCCGGTCGCGTTGCGCGGTAGTGCGGTGGTGGTGAGCCGCCAGCGGGCGGGCACCTTGTAGTAGGCGAGCCGCTCGGCGGCGAACGCGCGCAGCTCCTCTTCGCTGGTCGCCGTGACGCTTTCGACCACGACCACGGCGGCGACCTGCTGTCCGAGGTCGGCGTCGGGTACCCCGAGCACCGCGCACTCGCGCACCGCGGGATGCTCCTCGAGGCACTGCTCGATCTCCGTGGGATAGACGTTCTCCCCGCCGCGCAGGATGAGATCCGAACGACGCCCGGACAAGCGCAGCCTGCCGTCCTCCAGCACCCCGATATCGCCCGTGCGCAACCAGCGGTCGGCGGTGATCGCCGCGGCGGTCGCTGCCTCGTTCTGCCAGTAGCCCAGCATCACGTAAGGGCTGCGCACGCAGATCTCGCCTTCGGTGCCGTCGGGGACCACGTTGCCCGCGCTGTCGCGGATCTCCAGCGCGACCCCGACGACCGGACGACCGACGGTGTCCGGGAACGCCGCCAGTTCGGCCGGGCTCGCCAGCGTCGCGGCGGTGCTGCATTCGGTGAGCCCGTAGCTGGTCACCAGCGCGTTGCGGGCGACGGGCAGCTGATCGCGCAGCTTCTCCTGCAACGCGGCCGAGGACGGCGCGGAGTTCAGCGAGAAGGAAGCGAGCGAGGACAGGTCGTAGTCGGACAGGTCGAGTTCGAGCATCCTGGTCGCCATGGTCGGCATGGCGCCCCAGTTGGTGACCCGCTGCGCCTCGATCAGCCGCAGCACCCGGTCGGCGTCGAACGAGCCCTGGTGGATCACCGCCGCGTCACCGGTGACCAGCCGGGGAACCACCAGGTTGTGCAGGCTGGCGATGTGGAACAGCGGCGAGGTGAGCAGGAAGCGCCGCCCGCTCGGCAGTTCGTCCGCCCCGGTGAGCGCGGCGGCCAGCGCGTCGTTGAAGAGGTGGTAGTCGGTGACCGCCACCAGGTTTCGGTGCGAGTGCACCGCCCCTTTGGGTCGGCCGCTGGTGCCGCTGGTGTACAGGATCACCGCGGGATCGTCTTCGTCGATCTCGGTGTCGGGCAGGTCGTCGGTGCGGTATTCGGCCAGCAGCGAGGGTATGTCGTGTTCCATGGTGAGCACCGGGACCGGGATATCCAGTTCCGCCACCAGCGCCGCGCGCTTCGCGTCGACCACGAGCACGGAGGGGCTGGTGTGCTCGACGCCGTAGGCGATCTCGCGCGGCGCCCACCACGCGTTGTAACCCACCGCGATCGCGCCGAGCGCTTGGGCCGCCCAGAAGGTGAGCACCCACTCGGGCGTGTTCGCGGCGAGAATGCCCACGCGGTCGCCCTTGCCGACGCCGAAGCGGTCGCGCAGGGCCGTGGCCAGTGCCGCGACCGCGGCGGCGTGCTCGGTGAACGACATCCTGCGGTCCGCGGTGACCAGATAGTCCCGGTCGCCGTGCGCGGCCCCGGCGACGAGCACTTCCCGCAGCGAGGACTTGCGATGGCGCACCACCGGCAGCGGCGCGCCGAGCACGTCCTCGACCACCATCTCGAATCGGCCGCCGGGTCCGGTGAGCCTGCTCGCGGCCTGTGCCACGAACGTCTGCGGGTCGATGGCTTTTGTCATATCGGATACTTCCTCGTCACTGCGCAAGGGTTGATTCGTCACGGCTCTGGGATCAGCACGGCGCGGCCGGTGATCAGCCCGCGCTCCAGCCGGTCGAGGGCGGCGCGGCCGTCGGCCAGCGGATAGCGCTCCACTTCGGCGCGCAGCTTGCCCGCCGCGGCCAACGCCACGGAGTCGATCAAGTCGGATCTGGTGCCGCCGTAGGATTTCCGGACCGTGGCGCCCCACGGCCAGCCCGTGCCGGTGGCGGGCGCCGCCGTGATCTCCGGCGCGCCACCGCCGAGGCCGACCATGCGGTAGGCCCCGTCGGGCGCCACCGATTCCACCGCGAGCCGCGCGGTGGCGTCGACGCCGACGAAGTCGAACACCGCGTCCGCGCCGCGACCTGCGGTCCGGTCGAGGATCTCCTTCGCCGTGTCGTCGCCCGCGAGAAGTCCTTCGGCCGCACCGCACCGCGCGGCGAGTTCGAGCTTGTCGGCGCTCACGTCCACGGCCAGCACCTTGGCCGCCGTGGTCGCGGCGAGGATCTGCACCGCGAGGTGGCCGAGCCCGCCGATCCCGACAACCACCGCCACCGACCCCGGCCCCAGCCGATCACGAGCGCCGCGGATGGCGTGGTAGCTCGACAGCGCGGCGTCGGCCAGCGGCGCGGCCTCGGCGAAGTCGAGGTCGCCGATCGGCACGAACGAACTCGCGGGCACCCGGATGTAGTCGGCCATCCCGCCGTCCGGCCCGAGTCCGGGGCACGGCGGCATGGCGGTGCGACCCGCGGCGAGGCAGACGTTCTCGTTGCCGCCGACGCACTCCCGGCAGACCCCGCACGACCAGCACAGATACACGATGCCGCGCTCGCCCGCCCGGCGGCCGCCGACCCCGGCGCCGACGGCTTCGATGGTGCCCGCGATCTCGTGGCCGAGGGTCAACGGTTCCTCGCGCATCCGGAAGGGGATGTGCAGCACGTGCAGATCCGAATGGCAGATGCCCGCCGCGCCCACCCGCAGCAGCAGATCGGTGGGACCGATCTCCGGAATCGGTACCTCGCGCAGTTCCAGCACACCGGGCTCGGTGAGCTGCAGTGCCCGCATCATCCGCGCACCGCCGCGAACGTCGCGCGCAGATAGGCATCGCCGCGGTCGGAGCCGATCAGCCCCGGCGCCATCCGGTTCATGGCGTAGGCGAAGGTGGTGCGGTGCTCGAGGTCGTTGACCACCATCGCGCCTCCGTACCCGGCCCACCAGCACACCCGGCCGTCGGGAACCTCCGGGGCGGTCTGCCGCTGCGGCAGACCGTAGCCGATGCCGAATCGCAGCGGCACCGCAAGCGCGAGATCCACGCCGTCGGACTGCTGCTGGAAGATCAGCTCGATCGTCCGCTCCGACAGCAGCCGCCGTCCGGCCAGTTCGCCGCCGCAGGACACCAGCGATTGCACCCGCGCCACCGAACGGGCGTTGCCGTGGCCGTTCACCGCGCCGATCTCGGCTTGCCGCCACCCGGCGCTCGCCGTCTCGGCGATGTCGAGCAGCGGGCTGGTGAGCGTCTTGACCAGCACGCTTTCCTGGTCGAGCGCGGCCATGTCGAATTCCGGCATGGCGGGCGGGATCAAGGTCGCGATCCGCCCGTGGTGCTCGGGCGCGGTGCCGATGTGGAAGTCCGCGCCCAGCGGCCCGGCGAGCTCATCGGCGAAGAACTCGCCCAGCGAGCGACCGGTGACGCGGCGGATCACCGCGCCGATCAGGTGGCCGTAGGCCAGCGCGTGGTAGCCGGAGGCGGTGCCGGGCTCCCACCACGGCGGCTGGCTCGCGAGCCGGGCGGCGGAGGCTTCCGCGTCGTAGATATCGGCGAGCTCGATCGGCGGCTGCCACCCGGAGACGCCGGAGGTGTGCGCGAGCAGATGACGAATCTCGATGTCGCCCTTGCCGTTCGCCGCGAATTCCGGCCAGTACCTGGCCACCTTCGCGTGCACGTCCAGTTCGCCGCGCTCGACCAGCAGCAGGGCGCACAGGGCGGTCATGGTCTTGGTGATGGAGAAGACGTTGACCAAGGTGTCCTCGGTCCACGGCCGCGTGCGTTCCCGGTCGCGGTAGCCGCCCCAGAGGTCGACGACCGTTTCGCCGTCGACGGTGACGCAGATCGATGCGCCCAGCTCGTCGCCGGAGGCGAGCCGGGTCTCCAGTTCCGTGCGGACCCGTGCGAATCGTTCGGCGCAGAATCCCGAGGTGGCGGTGCCCGTGGTAGTGGTCATCGCCGCCTCACACGTGTTCGGGCGTGCGGCCGGGAACCGGCAGCGCGTTACCCGCGGCGGTGGCGCGTTTCGCGCCGCGCGCCAGCTCCCGCCGCATGTCCCGTACGTACGGTTCGAATTCGATCTGGATGGTGTGCCGGGGCGAGTCGTAGTAGCGCCCCGACCTGGCCGACTCCGCGGACCGCATGGCCGCCCGCATCTCCTCCGCGGGCGGCAGGTGGTAGCGGCCGGTCAGATAGGCGGCGACCAGCTTGCTCTGCTGCTCGGCGAAGTTCACCAGCGTGGGCAGCGGCTGGGCCAGCCCGAGGAAGAACAGGTTGTCGATGCCGGGCTTCACCATCTGCTTGAACAGCGGGAAGCGATTGTCGCTGTCGGGCAGCAGTTCCGGATCGGAGAAGAACGGGAAGGAGATGCGGTAACCGGTGGCGCAGACGATCACGTCCACCTCCTCGGCGCTGCCGTCGGCGAAGCGCACCCGCGAACCTTCCAGCGCGGTGATCGCGGGCTTGAACGTGACGTCGCCGCAGCCCGCGCGGTGCAGGAACTCCTCGCTCGCCGATGGATGCGCCTCGAAGGGCAGGTGGTCGGGCTTGGGCAGGCCGTAGTCCTCCATGTTGCCGCGGAATTTGCGGACGAAACGCTGCTTGAGTTTCAGGCCCAGCTTCGGCGGCATCCACCGTGGCATCGAGCGCTTGTCGCCGACCTTGCCGTTGACGTACTTCGGCAGTACCCAGACTCCGCGCCGGGCGGAGACGTAGAGCTTCGTCGCGATGAACCGCTGCGACAGCTCGGAGGCGATGTCCAGGCCCGAGTTGCCCATGCCGACCACCACGACGCGCTTGCCGCGCATGTCGACCGGGTCGAACGGGTCGTTGTAGGCGTGGCTGTGCAGCAGCGTGCCGTCGAATTCGCCCGGGTAGTCCGGAAGGCGGGGATCCCAGTGGTGCCCGTTGCAGACGATGAGCGCGTCGTAGTCCTTGGTGCTCCCGTCGCTCGTGCTGATCAGCCAGCGGCCGTCCGTCCCGCGCTCGGCCGCGGTCACCCTGGTGTCGAACACGATCCGGTCGCGGATGCCGAAATGGTCGACGTAGTCGCGGAAGTACTGGAACAGCTGCGAATGGTGGGGAAAGTCCGGCCACTCGTCGGGCGCCGGATAGTCCTCGAAGGCCAGGCGGAACTTGGACGTGTCGATGTGCAGGCTCTGGTAGCACGCCGACATGCCGTTGGGGTTCTTGAAGTACCAGTTGCCCCCGACTTCGTCGGACGCTTCGTAGCAGTCGAACGGTATGCCGTAATCGTTCAGGCGTTTGGCGGCGGTGATCCCGGAGGGACCCGCCCCGATCACGCAGACGCGGGGGAGTGCGGTTGACGTCATTCACTGTCCTCGTGCTGGAGGCCGTCGTCGGTGACGGCCGAACCGTCCGGTGCGGCTCACGCGCCGGAGTGACGTAGGCAACAAATTAGCACTCGGTAGACATGGTGTCTAGTGAGTGACGCGCTGTCCATCACTCCCTTTGCCGCGTAGACTCGGGCGGCGTCAACCGCACGTCAGTCCCTCTTTTCACGGATACGAGGTACCTGTTCACCATGCGTACGAACGCGAGCGCGAACCTGCGGGACGAGCAGAAGCAGCAGACCAGGGTCCGGCTGATGGAGGGCGCCAAGGAGCTGTTCGCCACCCGCGGCTACGCGGCGGTGCGGGTGGACGACATCGTCGCCGCCGTCGGTTGCAGCCGCGCCACGTTCTACCTGCACTTCGCGGGGAAACAAGAGATCCTGCGCGCGATCGCCCAGCAGGGCACCCTGTCTACCGTGCTGCACTCCTATCAGGACCTCGACCGGGTGCTGGAGACCGGTTCGCGCGCCGAGTTCGCCCGTTGGATGACCCGCGCCATCGAGTGGTTCCACCAATACAAAGACCTGCTGCCCGCCTGGGACGAGGCGACCGCGCTGGAACCGGAGTTTCGCGAGATCGCCCGCGACGGCATCCTCGCATTGCCCAACGCGATGACCGCCTACCTGGCGGCGTGGCCCGCCGACCGGCGCGACGAGGCGCGGTTGCGCGTGGAATTGCTCGTCGCGCAACTGGAGCGGTTCTTCACCCGATGGGCGATGCAGGGCACCATCGACGTCTCGGTGGAGCAAGCCGTCGAAGTGCTCACCGACATCTGGTTTCCGGCGCTGCGCGCGCCGACGGACGCGAGTTGAGCGGGCTTGTTCGGCACAGTCGACCTTCCTGGGCGGGCCAGTCGGTGACGTCGGGTCGGCTGAGGTGCGAGAAGGCCTCCAGCACTGGTTTTCTCGCATAGGACGCCGAAGCGTTGTGGTCTGTGGGGGCTGTCCGCAGAGTGACGGCATGTGTTGCCCACTGTTCGCTGGATGCGTGAACGGTGTCGTCCGCCGCCCCTATTCGACGGTGGCCCGCGAATCTGTCGGCGTCGTGCGGCATCATCTGTGCACGCAGCCAACCACGAAATCGCTCGGAGTTACCCATGTCGTCCCCACGAACCAAGCCGCAGCCCTTGTCGGACAGCGAGATTCAACAGATCGCCGCGGACATAGCCGGTGGCAGCCCGCCCATGGTGTGGTTCACCTCCGCCGCGGTCGGCGTGCCGGAGGGGCGCTCGGGCAAGGTGATCGCGCTCGGCGACCCTGCCGACGGTGACTTCCTCCAGGTCCGGCCGACCGGATCGAAGGATGTACTGTCCTTCTCTCCCACCGAGGTGACCTTGACCAAGCCGCCGCGAGGGGCGGCGGGCGCCACCGCCCAGCAGAAGTCGACAACACGGAAGGAATCCCCTGTGACGCAGTCGTCGACCACGACGAGCACCACGACCGAGCCCGCGCGGCCGAGCGCACCCGCGCCCGCGGCCACCCCGAAGCCCGCGGCGGCCGCGGAAGCGAGTCGAGCCGACAGCGCGGCCAAGCAGGCCGCGGCGCCCAAACCGGCCAAAGCGGCCGCCGCCCGCAAGGCCAAGGCGCCCGAGGTCACCGTGACGCTCACCGGCACCGCCGACGGCGAGTGGTCCATCGACGTGGTCAGCGGGAAGAAGCGCACCCTGCGCGGTCTTCCGGTGGCCGGTTCCACGGTGGCGCAGGCGGCGAAGATCCTGCATCCGGAGGTCGCCGAGGTGGTCGCGGGCGTCCTGGACGCGTTGCGCGGGGTGCAGGAGGCCAAGGTGCAGCAGTTACAGGCCGAGCTCGAGGAGGCCAAGCGCCTGCTGAACGAGCTGAGCGACTGAGTCAGACCGCGGGGCTGGCGGATCGGGCAGCCGTGCGCCAGATCCGTCGCTCAGTGCTGGGAGGCGTGTGCCGCACGTCGTCGTGGAACGCGTAACCGAGCGAGTACTGCTTCGCGTGGTACATGGCCGCGTCCGCGTCCCGGAGCAGGCCGTGCACGTCGGTGTCCGAGCTGCGTGGACCGACGCACGCCACGCCGACGCTCGCGGTGATCGGTATCTCCCCGGCGCTCAGCCCGAACGGCCGGACGAACGCGCCGAGCAGCCGTTCGGCCAGCACGGCGGCCTCCGGCCGGGCGAGCCGGGCGAGCACGACGAATTCGTCGCCGCCGTAGCGGGTCACCACGTCCTCGTGGCGCGCGACTCGCCGGATCCGGCCGGCCGCCGTCGAGATGAGTTCGTCGCCGACGGCGTGCCCGTAGCTGTCGTTGACCCGCTTGAAGCCGTCGAGGTCGATGAACAGCAGCGAGATCGGTTGCTCGGCCCACTGTTCGCCGCGCTGCCGCAGCGCGCGCAGCAGTGCGGCTCGATTCAGCAATCCGGTGAGTATGTCGTGGTCGGCCTGGTACTGCGCGCGCCGCTCGCTGCGGGCGCTGCGCACGATGGCGCGC
Organism: Nocardia sp. NPDC003999; assembly: GCF_053604885.1. Lineage (NCBI taxonomy): Bacteria > Bacillati > Actinomycetota > Actinomycetes > Mycobacteriales > Nocardiaceae > Nocardia > Nocardia sp. NPDC003999. The sequence goes on along the minus strand of NZ_JBSGIB010000023.1, from coordinate 38,750 downwards.
TCGCTGCGCACCAGCATGCCGATCAGCAGTAACCCGAACAGCGACGACACCACCACGCGATCGAGCGGGCGCAGGCTCGACCCGACCACCGGCACCAGTGAGGCCACGATCAGCGCGATCGCGATGAGGCTGGCGCGCTGCCTGGAGTGGTGTGGGTGGATGCGCCGTGGCGTGCCGAGCGCGGTCATGGTCGGGTGCAGCGCCGCGGCGCCCACGGTGGCGTAGGCGGCGAGCAGGGGAGCCAGCAGCACTTCACGCCCGAACACGGTCGCGCCCGCGGTCTCCAGGCTGTAGCCCAAGTCGCCGAGCAGCACCGCGACGAGTCCGGCGTGCAGCAACCACAGCGAGGTCTCCGCGCGCGTGGAGGTCGCCATGGAGTGCGCCACCAAGGTCAGCAGCAGCGCGTCGAGTACCGGGTAGGTCGCCGCCAACAGCGCGTCCAGCCCGGTCGCGGTGGATTGCAGGATCGGGGAGATGAGGAAGGTCCAGGAGGCGAGCAGCGCGCCGAGCCCGATCAGGGCCGAGTCCAGGAGCAGGTCGTAGTCGCCGTGCACTTGGCGCGGCCACAACCAGATCAGCGCCGCGAGCCCGACGCCGAGATAACCCAGCAGAGTGAACGCGTCGTCGAGCGGATGGACCGCGTGGTCGCCGATGTCGCGCAGCGTGGTGCCGGTGGCGAACAGCACCGCCGAGCCGGACAGCAGATACCACGGCAACGGGTGCGCGGGCCGGTGCGTGCGCACGCCGACCGCGATCATGGCGAGGGTCGCGCCGACGATGATCGTCATCGTCACGAACGCCGCCACGTGCGAGTCCAGCGCCAGATGGACCGCGATCGCGGCCGCGCTTCCCCCCAGAAGTACCGGGTACCAGCCCGATCCGATGCCGCGCGGACGGCTGGTCTGTGGCTGTTCACTTGGTGTCATCAGCCCCCCTTGGTCGCTCCATCCCCGGTGAACCGGGCCGCGTAATAGATCTGTGAATCCTCCACCGCGACTTCGACGTTCGCCTGTTCGTCGAGCACCGCCCTGATGCTGTCGGCGAACGAGAACCGAGTGTTGTTGTACGAGCAGATGTCCCAACCGACCGCAGCGCGCTCGGCAACCAATATCTGGACAACTGATTTGATCATGGCATGGAACGCCGCCCCTTGGCGGGCACTTGGCGCAACAAGGGTGAAACCCGCGTAGTAGATCGCGTCGCGCGCCGCGTGTTCGGGATAGCGGGCCGCGAAATAGTCCGGGCTGATCCACGGCACGGTCTCCAGATGCCTGGTCAGCGTGGTGACGCCGATCGGCTCGCCGTCGGCGTGCGCCACGTACTTCTGCACGCGGGGATCCACCATCTCCTCCCGGAACTCCTCCGGGTGCAGCACCTGCCGTGCGATGGCCTTCGCGCGCAACGGGCCGAACGCCTCCTCGTACAGGCGATGGAACATCGCGATCCGTTCCTCCGGAATCGCCGCCTCGACGGTGACGGTGATCTCGCTCATCGCGGGTCCCACGGAATGGTGTGATACGCGGCGAGGACCAGCGCGCACGCCGGGTCACCGTCGGAGGTGGCGTCCACGGTGCACAACTGGACGGGGCCGAAGCCGTCGCCGCGGTGGCGGGTCATGTCCGCCAGGCTGGCGCGGATCAGGGCGTCGACTTCGTCGCTGGTGTCGGCCTCGTGCTCGACGAACAATCCCGCGCCGGAGCCGTCGTCGCGCAGCGCCCAGCCGATGCCCGCCGCGGCGGTCGCGCCGCGTTCGCAGGCGTGCCGCACCGCGTAGACGCAGTACAGCCGGTCACCCCACGGTATCGGCTTGCGTACCCGGCCGATCCGTTCGACGGTGGCGCGCGGCGGGATGACCGACGACAACCGGATCAGGTTCGCCTCACCCACGCCGAGATCGCGCAGCGCCGCGTCGAACGCCGACATGGCGGTCGGTCCCGCGCCGGTCGCCGCGCCGATCTCGATCGTCAGCGGCGCCGGGAACGTCCGCTCCAGCGGCGGCCGCAGCCGATCCGGGCGAGGCCGCGCGCGTAGGTCGCCGCGTGAGGCGTCGTGAATCATGGTGCCCTCCCGATCCGCCGCGGCCACCAGATTTCGCAGGCCGGACTTGCGTCGAATTCGACTCTGCGGCACGAACGCCGATCCCGCAGCCGACCGGGCCGAAAACGATGTCCGGGCGGCGTGTCTCGTACCCTGGCACCGACCGGGACAGCGAGGAGCGAGTGTGCGGACATGGGTGGCGCCGGGGCGGGTCAACATCATCGGTGAGCACACCGACTACAACGACGGCTACGTCCTGCCGATCGCGTTGCCGCTGGTGGCGCGGTGTACGGCGGCGCCGCACACGGACGGGCTGGTGCGGGTCGGCTCGCGGCAGCGGCCCGGCGAGCCGGTGCTCGTCGCGGTGTCCGACATCGAAGGCGCGCGGGCGCGGGTGCCTGGTTGGTCGCGTTATCCGCTCGGCGTGGTCGCCGAGTTCACCCGGCGCGGACACCGGATCCCCGGCGTGGATCTCGATCTCGACGGCGCGGTGCCGATCGGCGCGGGCCTGTCGTCCTCGGCGGCGCTGTCCTGCGCGGTGGCCATCGCGCTGCGTGATCTGTTCGCGCCGGGCCTGACCGATCGCACGCTGATCGACATGGCCCGCGCCGCCGAGAACGACTACGTCGGCGCGCCGACCGGCTTGCTCGACCAATCGGCCGCGATGTTGTGCACCGCCGGGCACGCGCTGCTGCTGGACGTGCGGGCATTCGCCGCCGACACCGCCGCGCCGCGCGGCGTCGAGCAGATCCCTTTCGATCTCGGCGCTTTCGGGCTGGAACTCCTTGTCGTCGACACCGGCCAGCCGCACGAACTGGCCGACGGCCGCTACGCCGAGCGCCGCGCGGAATGCGCTGCGGCGGCCGAGGCACTCGGCGTCGAGACCTTGCGCGACGTGGCGTCGGCGACGGACACCACCCGGATCGCCGACGACGTGCTGCGTCGGCGCGCCCGGCATGTGGTGACGGAGAACGCCAGAGTGGTCGCAGTTGCCGAAAAATTGCGGGAAGGGCTCGACCCGCGTGGAATCGGCCCGGTGCTCACCGCCGGACACGTCTCGCTGCGGGACGACTTCGAGGTGTCCACTCCGGCCCTCGACGCGGCGGTCGACGCCGCGCTGGCGGCCGGGTCGCACGGCGCGCGGATGGTCGGCGGCGGATTCGGCGGCAGCGTCATCGCGCTCGTCGACCGGGACCGCACCGCGGCGGTGGCGGATTCGGTGCGGCAGCGTTTCGCCGACGCGGATCTCCCCGATCCGCGCACTTTCGTGGTGGTCCCCGCCCCTGGAGCCCACCGGGTCGACTGAGCGACCGACCGGATTTGTGCGCGAATGTGCCACGCCGTTGGGCATGATCGCGCACAGTGGTGTCTGCCGACACCATTCGGCGGGCGACGAGGAGGTCGCGCGCGCCGGGCAGGACCAGCACGACGCGGCTCTCGCACGACGAACGACCTCGCTCGCCGCCCCGGTTTCACCGCCAGGAGGAACGCTGTGCCGCTCGTCGATTCGTCCGTTCTCGCCGCCGTGCCCGGCCTGCACTCGGCCGCTTCGCCACCGCACCTCGAAGCCGCCGAGACCCTCCGCCTGGACGCGCAGCCCGTCGACTACGCGCTGGTCGCCCTGTATTTCGTGTTCGTGCTCGGCATCGGCCTTCTGGCCAGGCAACGGGTGTCATCCAGCATCGACTTCTTCTTGTCCGGGCGCTCGCTACCGGCTTGGGTGACCGGCCTTGCGTTCATCTCCGCCAACCTCGGCGCGGTGGAGATCATGGGCATGTCCGCCAACGGCGCGGAGTACGGCTTCCCGACCTTCCACTACTTCTGGATCGGGGCGGTGCCCGCCATGCTGTTCCTCGGCGTGGTGATGATGCCGTTCTACTACGGCTCCAAGGTCCGCAGCGTGCCGGAATTCATGCGCCGCCGCTTCGGCACCGGAGCCCATCTGGTGAACGCGCTGAGTTTCGCCGTCGCGCAGATCCTCATCGCCGGGGTCAACCTGTACCTGCTCGGCTCGATCGTGAACGTGCTGCTGGGCTGGCCGCTGTGGGTCTCGGTGATCGTGGCCGCGGTGATCGTGCTGTCCTACATCACCCTCGGCGGTCTGTCCGCGGCGATCTACAACGAAGTGCTCCAGTTCTTCGTCATCGTCGCCGCGTTGCTGCCACTCACCCTGGTCGGGTTGCACCGGGTCGGGGGATGGGACGGGCTGCGCGACAAAGTGACCGCCTCGCCGGGCGGCGCGGCGCAGCTGGAATCGTGGCCCGGTAACGCGCTCAGCGGATTCTCCAACGATTTCCTGTCGATCCTCGGCATCGTGTTCGGCCTCGGATTCGTGCTGTCGTTCGGGTACTGGACCACGAACTTCGTCGAGGTACAGCGCGCTATGGCGACGCACTCCATCTCCGCGGCGCGGCGCACGCCGATCATCGGCGCGTATCCGAAGATGTTCATCCCGCTGATCGTGGTGATCCCCGGCATGATCAGCGCGGTGCTGGTGCCGCAGATGGCGGAGTACAAGGCGGCGGTGACGGCGAATCCGGACTTCGAGAGCGGCACCACCTACAACCAGGCGCTGCTTTACCTGATGAAGGACGTGCTGCCCAACGGCCTGCTGGGTGTGGGGCTGGCAGGCCTGCTCGCGGCGTTCATGGCGGGCATGGCGGCCAACGTCTCCGCGTTCAACACGGTGTTCAGCTACGACCTGTGGCAGCAGTACGTGCGGCGCGACCGCGCGGACGGCTACTACCTCGGCGTGGGCAGGCTGGCCACGATCGGCGCGACCGTGGCCGCGATCTTCACCGCGTTCATCGCCTCCGGGTTCAGCAACATGATGGACTACCTGCAGACCTTGTTCAGCTTCTTCAACGCGCCGCTGTTCGCCACGTTCATCCTCGGCATGTTCTGGAAACGGATGACGCCGACCGCGGGCTGGACCGGTCTGGTCTGCGGAACAGCCACCGCCATAGTCGTTTTCATCCTGCACGAGACGAAGGTCTTCGAGCTGTCCGGCCAAGGGGCGAGTTTCGTCGCCGCCGGTGTCGCGTTCGTGGTCGACATCCTCGTCAGTGTCCTGGTCACCCAGGTGACCCAGCCGAAACCGGCGGCGGAACTGATCGGGCTGGTTTACTCGGAGACGCCGAAGGAAGTGCGCACCGACCCGGAGGCCGACACGCTGCCCTGGTACCAGCGCCCGGTCCTGCTGGCAGGCATCGCGCTCGTGCTCGTGATCGCGCTCAACATCTTCGTCGGATAAGGAATCGCCGCAATGTTTTTCGATATCCGTACCATCGTCGGCGGGTTGCTCGGCTGCTACGCGATCGTTCTCGTGGTCACCGGACTGGTGCACGACACCGCCGCCGAGCAGGCCAAGACCGGCGGGGTGAACGTGAACCTGTGGGCCGGGCTCGGCATGGGCGTGGTGGCGGTGGCCTTCGTGGCCTGGGCGCTGCTGCGCCCGGTCCAGGTGCCACCGGAAGCGCATCCGGCGGACACCGATGAGGAGCGCGACTCCGCCTGACGCGAACGACGCCCCCTGGGAGACCCAGGGGGCGTCGTCATCGCACTGGTCAGACGCCCGGGCTACCGGTTCCGCCGGGCCACGTGCCGGGTGTGCCGGTCCCACCGACACCCGGGCTGCCGGTTCCGCCCGTTCCCGGGGTCCCGGTTCCGCCTGCGCCCGGCATGCCGGTTCCGCCGACGCCGGGCCGGGGAGCCGTGCCGCGTTCGGTCGCGGTGCCGCCGGCGTCCGGACGCGGGATGTCGCCGCGCCACGCACCGGTCTCGCTGCCCTGATGCTCGATGAAGTGCTTGAAGCGCTCCAGGTCACCGTTCACCCGGTGCTTCAGCACACCGAGCTTGTCGGCGACGTTCTCCACGAACCCTTCCGGGTCGACGTCCATCTGCGTGGTCACCCTGGTGTGGGTGTCGTCGAGCCGATGGAACGTGACGACGCCCGCGTGCTTGGGTCCGCTGTCGGACTTCCAGGCGATGCGTTCGTCGGGATGCTGCTCGGTGATGGTCGCGTCGAACTCCCGCGTCGACGGGCCGACATGGACACGCCAGTGCATATGCCGGTCATCGATCTGCTGTACCGCTTCGACACCCTCCATGAACTGCGGAAACGACTCGAACTGCGTCCACTGGTTGTAGGCGGTGCGAACCGGAACCTCGACGTCCACCGTGGCGGCCATTGTGCTCACTTGCTACCCCTTTCCTCGCCCATCCGCGTCTTTCGCGGGTCGGCGTCTCTCGGTTGACAAGCGCTCCCTTGTGGGGCGACTCGGGACATTGGTCGCTTACCCGGGTCGTTGGGGGGCAAACAGAGCGGAATCCTCGTCACACGTGCCGCCCAGCGCCGTCGGACCAGGTCCCAGGCCCGATCAGGCCTTGTTTTCTCCCCGAATCAATTCAGACGACGACGTCGGCGGCCAACGCGCCCAGCGCGCGTACCGCTGTCGGCTCCAACGAGCCTTCCCGGTGGTCGCGTCCAGCACGGCGAACGCGCCTTCGTCCAGCCGCTCGCCGCGCCAGACCGCGACGGCCTTCGAGTGGGGCAAGATGGCCGGTTCCTCGCGTACTTCTATCCGCCAGCCCGGGCACTGCCAGCTTTGTGTCGGAGGTTCCTGGGTTGCTCTGATCCTCGTTACCGCAGGCAGCCAGCACGCACAGGACGACTGTTCCAGCGAGTACGGACTTCGACTTCATCGAGATGCCCCCTGGTTCACGAAGAGCGGTTCGCGGCCAACGTAACATCTGTCCAGAACAGCCGACAAGCGTTCTGGCACAACACAATCGAGGGCTTGCGCGATCGTTCCTGCGGTATTGCCGCCTGGCGTCGGGAAGCGTGGCGGTCGCTGCGACCGCGGTCTTCACCTCCGGCATTTGGTCCTCGACCGCCGGCGAGTCGGCATGCTCCGCCGTTCCGCCACCGACTCGGCCCGCCCGCCCCGGGCGTCTCCGGAACCGACGTGCCGCACGTCCCGAGCGTGAGAACCACCCGGAATGTGCGAGGACGGCAGGCCCGCGTGTGGTCAGGGTTGAGGACGAACAGATGCCGGACGATCGAGTGAAGGAGGGTTCGAATGAAGAAGGTCGAGATCTTCGACATGCCCACCCGCAGCGAGAGGCGCGATCCCGAGGCACTGAAGAATCGCATTCAGGGCTCCAACGGCGGCCGGGACGATGCCTACGGCGCGTACCAGCTCGCCTGCCTGATGGCTGCCACCGAGGCGGAAGAGGACGGCAGCGACGACGAGGCGTGTCTCAGCCAATTCGAAGACGCGCTCCCCGGCTGGCTGAGCCGCCTCGGCTTGAAACTGGACGTCCATGCGTACGGCGTGTGCCACATGTCGGACAACGCGGGCGTCGATCGTGGCGACGCGTCGTCGATCTATTGGACGTTGTCGGGGTTCCGCGACCGCTCCCGAATCTACGAGGCCATCGCCTTCCCGTCCGGCACACCCGCGCCCTCCGGTTCGCTGATGGAGCAATACGACGACTGGTCGCAGAACGCCGCCGCGGTAGCGGAAGAGGAATCCAGCGACTCCGCGCGCTTCTCCGCCTTCGTCGACTCGATGACGGAATACCTGAATTCCTCCGGCAAGAAGTTCCCCGGAACGTCCTTCGGCTACTTCAACAGCGCGGGCAGCGAAATCTACACCCCCAGCATGGAAGAAACCGGAATGCTCTGGAGCGTGGCCCCGCTCGGCTCTTTCGACGGCCACATGTACGAATGCGTCACCGCGCTTCCCAAGTAAGTTCAAGATCAACGGCACATGACTGCGGCATTTCGCGAGCAAGCCGCTCCACCATGTCCCGTTGATCTTGTTGTTCGGAACAGGTTCAGCGGCAGCAGTTGGGGTCGAGGACGAAGCACAGTGCCGATAGGGCGTCGCGGCGGGCGCGGTGGAAGGTGTTCATGCCGCGACGTTCCGATTCCACCAGCCCGGCTTTACGCAGCTGGCCGAGGTGATGGCTGACCGTCGACTCCGACAATCCGACCGCCGCGGCGAGATCGCCGCCGTTCTCCTCGTCGGAAGTGCTGGTCAACAGCAGTGACAGCAGCTTCACCCGCGCCGGGTCGGCGATCGCTTTGAGCCGCAACGCCACCTCCAGCGCAGCGGCGTCGTCGACCGGCCCGGCCGCGACCGGCGCGCAGCAGACCGGGGCGGACATGTCGATCACGGGCAGCGTCTTGGGCATGCGGTCGACTCTACCCACTTCATTGACATATGTCGAAAAGGTGGCAGACTCGGCACCGAACCGGTTCTTCGATATATGTCACACAAGTGGAGGTAGTCATGTCCCGCATCCAACTCGCCCTCAACGTCGACGACATCGACCGGGCCGTGCGGTTCTACTCGACCCTGTTCGGCACCGAGCCCGCCAAGCGCAAGCCCGGCTACGCCAACTTCGCCGTCACCGAACCACCGCTGAAACTCGTGCTGATCGAGAACCCCGGCCACGGCGGCAGCGTCAACCACCTCGGCGTCGAGGTCGAGACCTCCGACCAGGTGCACGCCGAGATCGCCCGCCTGTCGGAAGCCGGGTTGTTCACCGAAGAGCAGATCTCCACCACCTGTTGCTTCGCCACGCAGGACAAAGTCTGGGTGACAGCGCCGGACGCCGAACGCTGGGAGGTCTACACCGTGCTGGCCGACAGTGAAACCTTCGGTACGGCACCCGAACTCACCGGTGCGGCCACGCCTTCCGACGCCGAGGCGGTTAAGGCCTGCTGTGGCACGGTCGAGGAAGCCGCCGCCGAAGGTGCGTGCTGCGGCTCGGTCGCCAAGAAGGAGGCAATCGACTCGGGTGCCACCTGCTGCCACTGACCCCGGGCGACGTTAACCCGGTGTTCGCTTGCCTGTGGATTCGATGTACATCAATATCGATCCGTGTCGAAACAGGAGTTACCGCTCGTCGGCGTGACCGCACCATCGTGTGAGGTCACGCCGATGATCCGCCAACCGCTGACCGCCGACGCCGCCATCGAGCTGGCCTGCGTCTTCAAAGCGCTGTCGGACCCGGTCCGTTTGCGGCTGCTGTCGGTGGTCGCCGGCCATGCCGGGCGGGAGGCGTGCGTCTGCGACCTGTCGGAAGGCTTCGACGTCAGCCAGCCGACCATTTCCCATCACTTGAAAGTGTTGCGCGAAGCCGGACTGCTCAGCAGCGAGCGGCGCGGGTCGTGGGTGTACTACCGCATCGAACCCGCCGCGCTGCGGCAGTTGTCCCGCCTGCTCGACATCACCGTCTCGGAAGCGGCGCGATGACCGACCTGGCCCGGCGGCTACTGGCCGAATTCCTCGGCACCGCCCTGCTCGTCGCCGTCGTCGTCGGCTCCGGCATCGCTGCCCGGCAACTGTCGCCCGATGACATCGGCGTGCAGCTACTGGAGAACTCCACCGCAACCGTTCTCGGACTCGCGGTGCTGATCCTGGTCTTCGGGCCGGTGTCGGGCGCGCACTTCAATCCCGTTGTCTCCGTGGTGGACTGGCTACTCGGGCGACGCTGAGGCACCGGCCTTTCCGGCCGAGACCTCCCTGGCTACATCGCCGCCCAAACGACCGGAGCCGTCTTCGGAGCGATCCTCGCCAACATCATGTTCGATCGATCCGCGCTGCAGATCTCCACCCACCATCGCGTTACCACCGGCCATGTGATCGCGGAAGTCGTCGCCACGGCCGGACTGATCGCCGTCGTCTTCGGCCTGGCCCGCAGCGGGCGAGCGGCCCTGTCGGCGGCAGCGGTCGGCGCATACATCGGAGCGGCGTACTGGTTCACCAGTTCCACCTCGTTCGCCAACCCCGCCGTCACCATCGGCCGCGTCTTCTCCGACACCTTCGCCGGAATCGCCCCCGCCTCAGCGCCCGGCTACCTCGCCGCCCAACTCCTCGGCGCACTCATCGGCATGGCCCTCGTCGCCATCCTCTACCCGGCCACCGCCGCCGCCGACAAGGCCGTCATCCCCCGCGACACCATCGACACTCACTGAAAGGCCGCGATGCCAGCCATACCGAGCGTGCTGTTCGTCTGCGTCCACAACGCCGGACGCTCCCAAATGGCCGCCGCCCTGCTCGCCCACCTCGCTCAGGGCGAAGTCGAGGTCCGCTCCGCGGGCTCGGCCCCCGCCGACGAGATCAACCCTGTCGTCGCCGAAGTCATGAACGAGATCGGCATAGACCTCACCGACCGGAAGCCGAAGATCCTGACGCCCGAAGCTGTCGAAGCCTCCGACGTCGTCATCACCATGGGCTGCGGCGACGCATGCCCCTACTACCCCGGAACACGCTATCTCGATTGGAAGCTCGACGATCCCGCCGGACAAGACCGCGCCACCGTCCGCGCGATCCGCACCGAGATAGAACGACACATCCGCGGCCTGCTCGCCGAAATCGGTCTTCGGATAACGGATGAAGCGGGGCCCGGCATCGAGTGACACGCCCTCGATGCCGGGCCGGAGATCACTTCAGCGGAGCCGGCATGGGTGCGTTGATCGTGGAGAAGTACATGATCGCCGCGCCGATGGCGACGGGGGCCGTCACCAGGATCTGGCCCGCGACCGTGCCGAGGGCGCCGACGGCGACGATGCCGCCGAGGCAGCCGACGGCGGCGGCCGGTATGAACGGGCCGAACATGCCGACGATGGTGGCGGCGGCGACGGTCGCTCCGGCGATGCCGCCGAGCACGCAGCCCACCGCCGCGCCGCCGATGCCGCCGACCAGGGTGCCGATGGTGGCGCCCATGGAGATGGTGCTGGTCATCCGGGACCAGGCCGCCTGCTCACGGTCGTACTCCGTCTTCCACGGCGCCTTGTCCTCGAACGGCAGGGCGACCGGCTTGTAGACCGCGTGTGCCAGGTCGAACTGGGGGGTCAGCGTCGCGGTGCGGTCGGAAATCTCCGCGGCGATGGGGAATTCGAACTCGTCGACCAGGAAGGTCAACGGCGTGCCCGCGACGACGGTGCCGTCGGCGGCCTTCACCTTCAGCACCTGGTCCTCGACCACAAGCGAGCCGGAATCGATGCTGATGATGCTGGCGGTCTCGGTGGCGTGGGCGGTGAAACCGACGGCCTCGGCGGCCTCCGTGGATGTGGCCTCGACGGACGCGCTGTCCACCGCAGCGACCTCGGGGGCGGCGGAACTCGTGCCCGCGGCGATGCTCACGGCAGCGGTGGTGAACGCGGCGGCCAGGGCTAGTTTCGTGATCTGCATGGGAAATCCTCGGTTTCGAAGGCATGGCGAAGCGACGGCCATACCCGTGACGTTTCGGTAGGTCGTTGGGGTGACGGGCCTTCGCCCGCGAATGTGTGGTTAAGCGGCGGCGCGCATCCGTCCGGCGAGGCCGAGCAGCACGTCGATCGCGAGGAAGGCGAGCAGGCTCAACCCGACCAGCGGGACGAACCAGCCGACCACCAGCACGGCGGTCACCAGCGGCACGACCAGCCAGAGCGAGGTCTTGCGCAACGCGCCGCGTCGCGGGGCGCGGCCCAGCACGAACCGCCCCGTATCGCGGGTCGGCCGCCTGCGCCACCACATCAGGTAGCCGCGCACGATCACGGTGATCAGGCCGATCATCGCCGCGAGCAGCAACAACTGATTGAGCAACCCGAACATCAGCCCCATGTGGAACTGGATGCCCCAGTTGGTGAGCTTGGCCATCAGCGGCCAGTCGGCGTACGGCAGACGGTCGGTGACCGCGCCGGTCGCGCCGTCGACGGCCACGGAGTCGACGGTGTAGGTGCCGGGCATCCGGCGTTCCTTCACCGCGAACGCCTTGCCCGGCGCGGCCGGTACGGCGATCTCGGCCGGCTGCGTGATGCCTTCGGCGCGGGCGGTCGCGTAGACCCGATCCAGCTGGGCGATCCGCTCGGCCGGAGCGGCGGGCGCGTGGTCGGCGTGCCCGCCGCCGTGGTGATCGGAACCCGAATCATGGCTCGAGGCAGCGGTTCCGGGCAGCGCGGTGCTGACCGCGGGTGTGGTCCAGCTGAGCTGCTCACGCAGTTCGGTGACGTTCGCACCCGCGTAGGTCGACCAGGTCATGCCGGTCGCCGACAGCAGCAGCGCCAGGGGAAGCACCCACATTCCGACCGCCCCGTGCCAGTTCAGGGTGCGGCCTCGCGCGCGCTGCGACCGATCGGCCGCGAACAGCCAGCCCCAGCCGTTGCGGGCCCGTCGGCTGCGCACCCGGCGCACCCAGATGACCAGCCCGGCCAGCGCGACGATCCACAGCCAGGACGCGGCGAGCTCGCTGTAGAGCCGGCCGGGTTCGCCGAGGTGCAGGTCCCGGTGCAACCGATCGATCCAGGTGCGCATCGGCAGCGCACCCGAGCTGCCGTATACGACGGAATCGCCCACCGGCTGCGCGGTGTACGGGTTCACGAACACCGCCCGCCGCTCGGATTCCCCCAGCGACGGGTCGCTGAACAGCACCCGGGTGGTGTCTTCGGCGCCCCCCGCCGGGGCGACGGCGACGAGCTGGAGATCCGGCCGCGTGGCGACGGCCGCGCCGACCTGCTCCGACAGCGGCTTCGGCGTTCCGGTCGCGGTGACCGTCAGCAGGTCGCGCGACCCGATCGACTCGAGCGTCGGGGATATCGCGTAGAGCGCGCCGGTGACGGCGGCGATGAGGATGAACGGCCCGACGAACACTCCCGCGTAGAAGTGCAGCCGCATGGCCAGCGCGTACAAACTGTTACGCGCGGTGGCCCGGCGTGGGCCGGAGGAATCCGACGGCTCCGATAAGTCGGCGTCGGAAATAGTTTCTGTTGTACTCACGATCATTTCGTTTCTGACGGCGGAACCCGGGTGGGACGCAACCTTTTCTGACGGTCGTGGGCACGCGACCGCCGCGGCGACCGTCCTGCGCGGACAGCCGTCGCGGAATCACCTGCGGACGCGTCCATTCGACGGAAGCGTGATCTCGGAACCGCACGGAAGGAAGGTGTGCGATTCGGTGAACGGCGTCGCGTCGGCACGCTCAGGAGTGGGCACGAGAGTGCGCGGCGACGCTGCGCTGCACGAGGAAAGACCGTGACGATGAGCGATACTCACGCCACGCGTGCACAGGGTGTGGAAAGAATTCAGAGAACGACCGCGAGCGGCGGAGCGCGTGTGCGCAGCGCCTCGGTGGCGAAAACACGCAGGACGACCCGGTCACGATGGGCCGTCCGCAAAGGAGCGCGGTCCGCGACGACGGGCGGGGTGTGCCGCACCGGCAGCACCCGGCGCAGCACCGCGGTGCCGATCCGGTAGGCGGCCTCCGCCCCCCGGATCACGATGGCCGCCGCGAATGCCGCGCACACGTGCGCGGCCAGCATGGCCGGGGTCAGCTGGGCATCACCGTGATGCAGGTGTCCCGAGCTGATCCCCATGGTGAAGTGCCCGAGCAACTGCCCGGCGACCAGCGCCGCGACCAGCCCGGACGACGTCTCGCGCAGCGGGGCCAGGCCCGCGACCAGCGCGCCGATCACGGCGGACGCGGCGGCGAGCAGGGCCAGCGCGGTGGTGTCCGGCAGCATGCCGCCGGAAGCCCAGCCGTGCGCCGCGACGGAAATGGCCCCCGAGATCGCACCGGCCGAGCCACCGCGCACCCGCGCGACGGCGCCGCGACGTCCCGCGGCAGACCGGTCGAACTCGTAACTCACCCGCTGATGATAGCGGACCGGTTGCACGCGTCCGACCGCATCAGCAGGCCCCGAAAATACTCAGGCCTCCATGGCGGGCGGCAGGCGCACCGCCAGGAAGACCGTGGACGCGCTCCGCTCAGCCCGCGTCGACCTCCATCTCGATGAGCGGCTTGCGCAGCAGCTTGCCGGTCGCGTTGCGGGGCAACTCGTCGAGGAAGACCACCTCGCGCGGCACCTTGTAGCGGGCGAGATTCGCCTTGACGTAGTCCTTGATCTCCTGCGGATCGCGCTTGCAATCGGGACCGGGAACGACGAACGCGCGCAGCCGCTTGCCGAACTCGCGGTCCTCGACGCCGACGACCGCGGCTTCGAAGATGTCGTCGCGACCGGCGATGAGGTTCTCCACCTCGAGCGGGAAGACGTTCTCGCCGCCGGAGACGATCATGTCGTCGTCGCGGCCGTCGATGTAGAGCAGGCCGTCGGCGTCGAAGTGCCCGACATCGCCGCTGGACATCATGCCGTCGACCATCTCCTTGCCGCGACCGTCGGTGTAGCCGGTGAAGGCGAAGCCGTTGTCCACGAAGATGGTTCCGGTCACGTTCGGCTCGGTGATCGGCTTGCGCTTCTCGTCGAGCAGCACGATCCGGATGCCGACCGGAGCCTTGCCTGCGGTGGTCGGCGCCTTGCGCAGGTCCTCGGGCGTCGCGACGGTCATGACGGCGCACTCGGTGGAGCCGTAGAGGTTGTAGAGGCTGTCGCCGAAGTGGTCCAGCGTGCGGGTCACCACGTCCGGCGCGATGGCCGAGCCCGCCGCGAAGATCACCTTGATGCTGCTGACGTCGTACTTCGCCAGCACGTCCGCATCCAGGTCCAGGATGCGTTGCAGCATGGTGGGCACCACGACCAGCGAATCCGCCCGGTACTTCTCGATGTTCGCCAAGGTCTGCTCGGGATTGAAGCGGCGCTGCTGGAAGACCACCCGGTTGCCCAGCGCGAGACCGAGGGTGAACTGGGACAAGCCGGTGCCGTGGAAGATCGGCGCCGCCATGATCATGGTGCCGTTGGCGGGCAGCGGCACCCGGTCGACGAACTGAGCCGAGGCGAACGGGCTGACCCGGTCGCGCGGGGCCCCTTTCGGGGTGCCGGTGGTGCCGCTGGTCAGGATGACGATGCCGCCGGGCTTGGCCGGGGCGGGCAGCGATGCGCCGGACTGCCCGCTGATCAGCGAATCGACGGTCGGGATCGCCGGATCGGCGTTGTCCTTCTCGTCCACCCAGGTGAGGATGCGCGGGATCGCGGCGGGGATGGCGCTCATCAGGTCGATGAACTCGCTGTCGTGCAGCACCGCCTTGACGTTCTCGCGCTCGGCGACGTCGGCGAACTGCGGCTTGGCGAACCCGGTGTTCATCAGCACGCCGCGCACGCCGAGCTTGCCGGTGGCCAGCAGGCTCAGCACCATGCCGCGGTGGTCGCGCGCCAGGATCGCCACCACGTCACCGGGATTGATGCCTTTGCTCTGCAAGCCGCGGGCCAAGGCGTTGGACTGTTCGTTGAGACCGCCGAAAGTCAGCTCCCCGCGCTCATCGACGATCGCGACGGCGTGCGGCCTCGTCTGCGCGGCATGCATGACGACACCCGCGAACGGGCCGAACTTCAAGATATTGAACGCCGACCGAGCGGCATGGTCGGGGCGCAGCGGATTGAACAGCCGCCGCTTGACCATCACGTTCACGCCAAGGGCAAGATCGCCCGCCTTGCGGGCGGCGCCGCCCAACGCGGGGAGGGAAAGAGACATCGACGACAACCTTCCGGCGGTATCACCCGGTGATCCTTCGGGTGGTGCGGACCGCAATTTCGATACCCAGTGCTGGTGCTAACACTAGCAAGCTTGTGTAACCGGTTGTGTCATGTATCTCAGCGGACGCTACCCGCTGGTAACGGGCCGGGCGCGGTGGCCCGGCCCGCTGTTCATCAGGCCTTGACCTCGTACTCGACCAGCACGCGGCGCAGCAGTTTGCCGGTGGCGTTCCGCGGCAGGTCATCGAGGAAGACCACCTCGCGCGGCACCTTGTAGCGCGCCAGGTTGTTCTTCACGTACGCCTTGATCTCCTCGCCGTCGGGCGAGGAGCCCGGCTCGGGAACTACGAAGGCGCGCAGGCGCTTGCCGAACTCCACGTCGTCCACGCCGACCACGGCCACGTCGAAGATGTCGGGCCGTTCCAGCAGCAGGTTCTCCACCTCCTGCGGGAAGACGTTCTCGCCGCCGGACACGATCATGTCGTCGTCGCGGCCGTCCACCATGAGCAGGCCGTTCTCGTCGAAGTGGCCGACGTCGCCGCTGGACATGTAGCCGTCGATGATCTGCTTGTGCCTGCCGTCGGTGTAGCCCTCGAACGGAGCGCCGCTGCGGATGAAGATGCGGCCGGTGGTGTTGGTGGCGGTGACGCGCTGGTCGTTGTCGTCGTAGAGCCGAACCTCGCAGGTGATCGGCGCGCGACCGACGGTGCCGGGCGCGAGGGCGAGATCCTCCGGGTTGGCCACCGTCGCCACGGCGCACTCGGTGGAGCCGTAGAGGTTGTAGAGCACCGGACCGAACGCCTCGGTGGCCTTGATCGTCAGTTCCGGCGACAGCGCCGAACCGGCCAGCACGATCGACTTCAGCGAGGACGTGTCGTATTTCGCCCGGATCGCCGGATCGAGTTCGACCATCCGGTGCAGCATCGTCGGCACCGCCACCAGCATGTCGGCCTTGTGCTCGGCGACCAGGGCGAGCGTGGCCTCGGCGTCGAACCGGCGGCGCACCACGACCTTGTTGGCCAGCGCCGCGCCGACCAGCCAGGTGGCCAGTCCGGTGCTGTGGAAGATCGGCGAGACGATCACCTGAGTGCCGCGCTGCGGGAACGGGATGCGGTCGACCATCTGCGCCGTCGACAGCGGAGTGACCTTGGTGCGCGGAGCGCCCTTCGGCAGGCCGGTGGTGCCGCTGGTCAGGATGATGAAGCCACCGGGCTTGCTCGGCGCGGGCAGCGGCTCGGCGGAGTTGGCGGCCACCAGGTCGTCGAGCGTCTGCGCACCCTCGGGGAGTGTGGCGCCCTCGTCGACCCAGGTGATGTAGCGCGGCAAGTCGGCGGGCAACGCGTCGAGCAGGCCGAGGAACTCGCTGTCGTGCAGCACCGCCTTGACCTTCTCGCGGGCGCACACCTCGGCGAACTGCGGCTTCGCGAATCCGGTGTTCATCAACGCGACTCGCACGCCGAGCTTGCCCGCGGCGGCCATGGCGATGATGAGCCCGCGGTGGTCGCGCGCGAGCACGCCGATCACCTGGCCTTCGGAGATGCCCGCCGCTTGCAGGCCGCGCGCGACGGCCGTCGACCGGTCGTCCAGTTCGCGGTAGGTCAGGGCGCCCGCCTCGTCCACGATGCCCGGAGCGTCCGGCGCCACGCGCGCGGAGTGCCGGATCAGCGTGGCCTGCGGGCCGAGGATGCGCGACTCCTTCATCGTCCGCAGTGTCTCCAGCGGCTTCCGGGGATCGGTGACACCCCGGCTGCGCAGCACACCCAGCGCCTTCACGGCCTCCAGCGTGTGGGCCAAATTCATGTCGAACAACCTCCACAAAACCCTCGCGTCGGTCCTCGACCTAGCGAACCGGTACGGCGTGTGACTTGACACCGTAGCAGTGCGGAGTGTGACAGGTCACAACAGAAACGGACAAACCCGTCTCGGTTCGGTCGCGGCCACCGCAGGTGAGAGCGGTCGCCGGTCCGATTTCGGTCTTTTCGCCCGCCGTTACCGGCCGGTAGCGCTACCCTCGCAACGTCTCGAGACCGCTCGAAGGGAGACGCGGCCAATGTCCGATCCGAAGGACCGTGCACCGTTCATCGACATTCCCGGCGATCTGCCCGGCATCCGCGGCCTGTTCGCTTTCAAGCCCGAAACCGGGACGGCGCTCAGCGAATTCGCGCAGACCCTGTTGCGTGGGTCGTCCCCGCTGACGCCGGGGGAGCGCGAAACCATCGCCGCGTACGTGTCGTCGCGCAACCAGACCTACTTCTGCACCCAGTCGCACGCGGCGACCGCGGCAGCGCTGGTCGACGGCGGTCGCGAGCTGATCGACGCCGTCATCGAAGACGCGGACTCCGCCGCGATCGATCCGAAACTGCGTGCGCTGCTGCGCATCGCGGACAAGGTGCGCCGGTCGGGACTCGAGGTGACCGCGGAGGACGTCGAGAACGCGCGCGCCGCGGGCGCCAAGGACGAGGACATCCACGACGCGGTCCTCATCGCTTCGGCGTTCTGCATGTTCAACCGCTATGTGGACGGCCTGGCGACGGTCGCGCCCAAGGAGCGGGCGACCTACGAGCAGATCGGTGGGATGCTCGCCACCGCCGGATACGTGGCCGCCGGAGTGCCGCCGGAATCAGCGGCGAGCGCTGGCCAGGGCGACGAGTAAGGGCACCACCCGGGCGGTGGGCACCTCGAATCGCCCGCGCCCCGCGGTGTGCAGCCAGCCGACGGCGGCCAGTTGCCGCAAGTGCTGATAGATCTGGCCGGAGTCGCCGACACCGTCCACTCCGGCCAGTTCGGCCGCGGTTCGCCGCCCGCCCATGATCTCGCGCAACAGCCGCAGCCGCACCGGGCTGCCCAGCGCCGCAAGGCATTCCGCCGTCTCGGCCCAGTCGTCCTCGATGAGGTCGCCGGTGGTGAACCGGGCCTGCCACTCGCGCTGCTGGTCGTTGGGCAAACGGACCGACCCGGCGAAGACCACGCCGCCGTCGGGCTCGTCGGCCGCGGCGAACTCGTCCCGCAGACGAGCCACCGCCCACTGCTCGGCGCCCGGCGGGAGATCTTCGGGGCGAATTCTTTCTTCCAGCGCGCTGAGCCGCCGTTCCAACTCGGCGACTCGGTCTTCCAGGCTCACGAACCCAAAAGCTACGGAATTCCATAACTTCCGACAAACCGATGGCCCCGGCTCCCGTGGCGGCGGGAGCCGGGGCCTTTCGTACTCAGTTGTAGACGGCGCCGAACGACGGAACCGAGATGGTGCCCAACCGGTAGGCGTACCCATCCGGGTTCATGTCGCTGACGGGCACCGACCAACGATGCCACAGCGATCCGTACACCGCGGCGACCACCGGGCCCGCGCCGGTGTCCAGGGCGCGGCTGCGAATGGTGGTGTCCACCGGAACGTCGTTGTGCTCGTAGAGCAGTTCGGTGCCGCTGCGCCCGTTGGCCAGGTTGATCCACAGCGCCTCGAGCTTCGCGCCGCCCTGGTTCGGCGAGATGGTGCCGGGGCCGCCGAAGAACCCGATGCGGAATCCGTCCATCCCGAGGGCGATTCCCGATCCGTACACGCCCGGCCCCTCACCGCGTCCGATATCCGACTGCGCCGGAACCTGGAACGGCTGGGCGGGCAAGGCGACCTGACCTGCCTTCGCGAGCTGTCCGGAGGCGATCAGCCGATCCACCGCCTGCTCCGCCGCCGGATTACCGGCCGCGGCGGTCCGCAGTTGCTGCGCGGCGGCGGACCAATCGACCGCGGCGGGTTGGGCGGCGGCGTGTCCGGCGAAGGGCGCTGTCAACACTGCCGAGGCGGCCAAAGCGGTGGCGAGGCGACGCGTGAAACTCAGTCGTTGCATAACCAGTTCTCCTTGAAGTTTGCTGGTACTGCTCGAGTGAAGATACGTCCGCTGATTCGTCGATCCAGCGACTCAGGGCGATAGGCTGCCTCGGCCGGGGCGCGTCTGTCCAGGGATGAACGCGGATTGGCGTGATCGTGTCATTGACACATCGATGCAGCGGCCTGCCCGTCGACAGCAGCCGCGGTGGTTGTCCTCGTCGTCGGACATCGCGAAGGGAACCGGCCGCGGTCGTCGCCATCATCGCGGGTCTCTTCCAAGGAGCGGTTCGGCGCACTTCCGATAAAACCATTCCGTTTGATCTGCGCAGGCGTAGTGTGGAGTTCTCGAGGTGACCGCCGAATTCGCGGCGGCGGCGATCGTGTCTTCGCGGTACGCCACCCAGTCGGGTGCCATCGATCGCGAGTGAGCGGAGAACCCCGGAATGTATCGAAGTAACCGACCCTCATCTGACCTGTTCAGCCATCGGAGCGAGCCGGTCGATACCAGCGCGCCGATGCCGGGCGCGGTCGATCTGCCCGTATTCAGCGACGCTGTCGCCGCAACTCCTGCCATGGCGACCGACGAAACGACGCAGGCCGCAGGCGGGTGACCGATGGATCCGGCGGCCAGGGCATGGGATCTCGGTTACGCCGCGGGTTGGCGGCTGGTGCGCGCCCTGCCGGAACCACTGGCCGTCCGCCTCTTCGATGTGGGAGCCGAACGCGCGGCTCAGAACGGCGGACCGAACCAATTGCGCCGGAACCTTTCTCGGGTCCTGGGCACCGCGCCGGAGGAGGTGCCGCAGCCGCTGGTCCTGGCGAGCCTGCGCTCCTATGCCCGGTACTGGCGCGAAGCCTTCCGGCTGCCGTCGATGGACCCGCTGAGCCTGGCCGACGCCATCGAATCCTCGGCGACCGGACTCGAACACATCCACCGGGCGGTCGAACGCGGCACCGGAGCCGTGCTCGCCCTGCCGCACAGCGGTAATTGGGACCTGGCGGGGGTCTGGCTGGTGCAGCGCGTCGGCTCGCCGACCGTGGTCGCGGAGCGGCTCGCGCCGGAATCGTTGTTCCGGCGCTTCGTTCGTTTCCGTGAACGCTTGGGCTTCGAGATCATCCCCCTCACCGGCACCGCGACGCCGCCGTTCCCGCAGTTGCTCGCCCGGATCCGGCAGGGGCGGATAGTCGGGTTACTCGGGGAACGCGACTTGTCCGGTACGGGCGTACCGGTCACTTTCTTCGGTGAGCAGGCTCGGCTGCCGGCCGGTCCGGCTCGGCTGGCCATCGACACCGGCGCGCCACTTCTCCCCGTGCACTGCTGGTACACCCCCGACGGCTGGGGATTCCGCGTGGATCCACCTATCGACACCAGCCGTGGAGTGCGTGAGACCACCCAGGCGCTGGCCGATCGATTCGCGGCGGGAATCACCGCCCACCCCGCCGACTGGCACATGCTCCAGCCCCTCTGGACAGCCGACGTCACCGCCGCCCGGCTCGCTCGCCGAAACCCGGACTGAAACGCTCGGCGGTGCCCAAGTCGGCGAGCGAACGCGCTGATACGAGGGGGCGTCTCAGTCGCCGGGCAGCCCCCACGCGAATCCAGCGGCTATCACGAAACAACTGACGATCGAAATGAGAACGATGCTCCACATGGGGGCGAAGAGTACGGAACCCGCGGGGCGAAATCCATAGCTACGCATCACTGAAAGTGTTCGGGGACACGTCATTCGCCTACTGGCGGCGGAGAGAACGAAAATCCGGTGCGAGTCCGAGAAGCTCGCACCGGATTCCGTTGTCGACCGTCTAGCGCGGCGTCACTTCAGCTCGGCGCTGGTCTTGCCCAGCACCCGGCGCGCCACGATGAGCTGCTGGATCTGCTGGGTGCCTTCGAAGATGTCCAGGATCTTCGAGTCGCGGCCCCACTTCTCCAACAGCGTTCGCTGCGAGTAGCCGATGGCGCCGGCCAGTTCGACGGCTTTGAGGGTGACGTCGGTGCCGGTGCGGCCCGCCTTCGCCTTGGACATGGACGCCTCGAGCGAGTTGGGCTTCTTGTTGTCGGCCATCCATGCGGCGCGCAGGGCGAGCAGGTAGGCGGACTCGTAATCGGCTTCCATCCGCAGGAACTCGGCCGCTGCGGCGTGCTGGTTGTTCGCGGGGGTGTCGTAGGAGATCTCCACACCCGCCGCGGTCAGGATCGAGCGCAGTTCTTCCAGCGCGGCGCGGGCCACGCCGATCGCCATCGCGGCGACGAGCGGGCGGGTGTTGTCGAAGGTCTGCATGACCCCGGCGAAACCCTTCTCCACGTTGACTTCCGGGCTGCCGAGGATGTTGTCCTTCGGGATCCGGCAGTCCTGCAACAGCAGCACGGCGGTGTCGGAGGCCTTGATGCCGAGCTTGTGCTCGAGCCGCGCCACCGACAGGCCGGGAGCGTCACGCGGCACGACGAACGACTTGATCGCCGCGCGGCCGAGGCTTTTGTCCACCGTCGCCCACACCACGATATGGGTCGAGCGCTGACCCGCGGTGACGAAGATCTTCTCGCCGTTGAGCACCCACTCGTCGCCGTCGAGCACGGCGGTGGTGGACACGGCGGCGGAATCGGAGCCGAAGGACGGCTCGGTGATCGCCATCGAGGCCCACACCTTGCCGAAGCGCTTCAGCTGCTCGTCGGTGGCGACAGCGGCGATGGCCGCGTTGCCCAGGCCCTGGTAAGGGATCGACAGCATGAGGCCGACGTCACCCCACGAGGTCTCCAGCGCGTTCAACAGCGCGGACATGTTGCCGCCGTTGGTGTTACCGAGCAGCTCGGTGGCGTGGCGGTCGCCCTCGCTGTCATCCGAGCGGCCACCGGCGGCGCCGCCGATCTTCTGGGTGCCGGAGTCGGCCAAGCCCTCGACCATGGCGGCCATGGTGTCCAGCTCGACCGGGTAGTCGTGCTCGGCGAGGTCGTACTTGCGCGAGATCGGGCGGAAGATCTCCTGCGCGACCTGGTGCGCCTGGTTCGCGCTGGCCCGCAGCTTCTTGGGGAGTTCGAGGTTGATCATGTTGTGAGGTCTCCTGGAAAACGGAACGGGCCGGTCAGATGAGCACGACACCTTCGGCGACGCCGATGGCCCGCAGATCGCGGTACCAGCGCTCGACCGGGTGTTCCTTGGTGAAGCCGTGGCCGCCGAGCAGCTGCACGCCGTCGAGGCCGATCTGCATGCCCTTGTCGGTGGCGAGCTTGCGGGCCAGCGCCGCCTCGCGGCCGAAGGACAGGCCCTGCTCCGCGCGGGACGCGCCGCGCAGGGTGACCAGCCGCAGGCCGTCGAGTTCGATCGCGATGTTGGCGACCATGAAGGCCACCGCCTGCCGGTGCGAGATCGGCTCGCCGAACGCCTCGCGCTCGTTGACGTACGGGATCACGTAGTCCAGCACGGCCCGGCCGGTGCCCGCGGCGAGCGAAGCCCAGCCGAGGCGGGCCAGGCGCACGGCGTCGGCGTACTCCTCGGCGCGGGTCGCGGCGTCACCGTCACCCAGGATGGCGTCGGCGCCGACCGCGACGTTGTCCAGGATCAGCCGGCCCAGGCCCGCGGCGCGCAGACCCATGCTCGGATCGGCCTCGACCACCAGACCGGGCGCGTCCGATTCGACGATGAACAGCGCGGGACGGCCGTCGAGCTCGGCGGCGATCAGGAACAGTTCGGCGTCGGCCGCGGCGGGCACCAGGCTCTTCACGCCCGAGATGCGGTAGCCGCTCGGCGAGCGCACGGCCTTGGTGTCCAGGGCGAACGGGTCGAACAGGGCGCGGGGCTCGCTGATCACCACCGAAGCCTGCGGCACGTTCTCGCCGGTGAAGGAGGGCAGGTAGGTCTTCTGCTGCGCGTCGCTGCCCCACTGCGCGAGCGCGACCGCGACGCCGCTGGGAGCGAGGATCGGCAGGGCCAAGCCCATGTCGCCGTGCGCCAGCGCCTCGGCGACCAGCGAGTTGGTCACCGCGCCGCGCTCGGAGGCCGCACCCTCGAGTTCCTCGGGGACGTTGATCAGGGTGATGCCGAGCTCGGCGGCGCGCTCGAGCAGGTCGCGCGGCGCCTTGGCGGCGTTGTCGGCCTCGTAGGCGGCCGGGCGCAGGATCTCGGCGGCGAACTCCTGCACCGTCTCGACGATCATCTGCTGCTCGTCGCTGGGCGTCAGGTCGAAGAAGTCCTTGTTCTTCGCCTCGTTGGTGGCCAGGCGCTTCGGCGCACCGCCGCCCGCGACCTTGGCGAAGGCGCGGGTCGCCGCGCCGAGCGTGCGGAAGCCGGTCTTGGTGCCCTCGTAGGTGACGCGCTCGATCGGCTTGCGCAGGTTGTATTTCTCGGCCAGTTCCGACCCGGTAATGCTCGTCATGACCCGCATCGCCGCGCCCATCCAATCCCGCTTGGGATGGTTCAGGCCGACCGCGGACGTGTCTGGACGTCGCTTCGTTGCGCTGTCTCGAGTGCTCATCATCACCTGTTTTCTCGGATGGGTTGGTGCGGTCTTTCCCAGCTATCTTACTCCAGAGTAAGGCTATCTTACTGCTGAGTAAGAAGTGCGTCGAGGTGCAGCATACGCGGTGAATCCGCGCCTTGCTGGACAAGTGCCCGAAGTTGCGTCCCGGGGTCGGCCGTCGCCTCCTGCGCGCGTCGTGCTAGGCCACGCAGCGCGATGAGCTGCGGCTTCGGAACACACGCGAACACTCCGAGCCGGATAGCCGGATCGACCGCCGCCGGTTCGCCGCGATCCAAGGCCATAGCGGCGATCGATGCTGATTCGTTATTTCGTCGACAGGGGACATGCGTGCTGTGTGGAGCGATCGGCAGAGCTGTCTCGAACCTGGCGGCGGCGCGGTCGGCAGGGGAGACGAATCCAACGGCAGGTGATGTCGACGGAGGCGGTCGACCGTGGTGCCGTGATTACAATCCGACGCATGTCAGCGATCTTCGACTGGGCCCGGCCGGACAATGTGCAGCCGGAGCCGATCACGGTCGACATCTGGCGCGAGCTTCCGGAAGAGTTCTGCCGCTTGGTCGAAGTGGTGAACGGGGACGCGGTCCGTTGCGAATCACCGAGTAGGGCACATCAGAAAGCCGTCCACCGGCTCTTGGCGATGCTGGAATCGGCGGCTCGTGAATACATGGCCGAAGATCCGTCGGCATGTCTGGACGCCAACCACGACTTCGACGTGGTCCTTTGGGAAGTGCCCCGAGCGACGATTCGGCGTCCCGACATCGCACTGTTCGAGTGCGTGCCAGCGGATGTGCGACCGATGCCGGCGCGCCATCTGAAGATCGCCGTCGAGATCATTTCGCCCAGCCATGTCAAAACGGACCGACTCGAGAAAATGGGCGAATACGCCGCTGCCGGAATTCCGTGGTACTGGCTGGTCAGCGTGTCGGACACCGAGGTGACCGCGATCGAGACCTACGGCCTGGACCACAGCGTCGGTCACTACCGGCTCGCCCGCGTGTTGAAGCCGCAGACCGCGTTCGCCGTCGATCTGCCGATCCGCATCCAGCTCGACTGGGACCAGCTCACCGATCTCGTGCTGTAAGAGGGGGCGGAGCCGACTCGTACGCGGTCCGAGCGGGCCGGTGGCGCTGCGGCCACCGGCCCGAAGGATCACTCGCGCACGTAGTACCGCAGCGTCGCGTAGGCCGTGATCCCCGCGAAGACGATGCCGACCGGGGCGATGACGAGCGCGGTCATCGCGATGTCGTCGCCGGTGATGCGGGGGAAGACCTTGCTGGCGAACAGGTCGCCGAGGGCGCGGTCGATCACCAGCGGGCGGGCGATGAGCAGGCCGAACATGGCGAGCAGGGAGCCGGCCAGCGCGGCGACCACGGCCTCGAGCAGGAAGGGCAGCTGGGTGTACCAGCGGGTCGCGCCGACCAATCGCATGATGCCGACCTCGGTGCGCCGGGTGAACGCGGCGATCTGCACCATGTTCGCGATCAGCATCACCGCGGCCAGCGCTTGCAGCACGGCCAGGCCGAACGCCGCGTTGCGCAACCCGTCGAACAGGCTGACCAGCCGGTCCACGATGTCCTTGTCGTTGCGCACCATGCCGACGCCGGGGCGGTCGTAGAACTTCTCGTAGATCGTCGGATAGAGCTCCGCGTTGTCCATCTTGACTCGCAGCGACGCGGGCAACGGCGTCTCGCTGACGTACTTGGCCAGCTCGGGCTGGTCCTTGAACGTCTTCTCCTTGGCCTCGCGGACCGCCTCTTCCCGGTTGAGGAACTGGACCGACTCCACGCCGCTGGTCGCCTTCAGATCCGCCATGAGCGAGCGGCACGGGTCCAGCGAGCAGTCCGGGTCGTTGGCCGACACGTCTTCGGTCAGGTACAGCCGCACCTCGAGCCGGTCCAGGAAGTACTGCTCGGTCTTGTCCGCGATGCGCACCGCCAGCAGACCGCCACCGAGCATGGTGAGCGAGACCGCGGTGGTCAGGATCATCGCGATGGTCATCGTGACATTGCGGCGCAGGCCCGCGAAGACCTCGCCGAACAGGAAGCTCGCGCGCATTACCGGCCCACCCCGTACACGCCCGTCGCCTCGTCCCGCACCAGGCGTCCGTGGTCGAGTTCGACCACCCGCCTGCGCATCGCGTCGACGATGTGGTTGTCATGGGTGGCCATCACCACCGTGGTGCCGATGCGGTTGATCCGCTCCAGCAGCATCATGATGTCGGCGCTGGTGTCGGGATCGAGGTTGCCGGTCGGTTCGTCGGCCAGCAGCACCAGCGGCCGGTTCACGAAGGCGCGCGCGATCGCGACGCGCTGCTGTTCACCGCCGGACAGCTCGGTCGGCAGCCGGTCGGCCTTGCCGCCGAGGCCGACCATGTCGAGCACCTCGGGGACCGTGCGGTCGATGACCTGGCGTCGCTTGCCGATGACCTCCAGCGCGAAGGCGACGTTCTGGTACACGGTCTTCTGCTGCAGCAGCCGGAAATCCTGGAAGACGCACCCGATCCGCTGGCGCAACTTGGGCACCTTGCGGCCGGGTAAGCGGTCGACCCGGAAATCGGCCACTCTGATCTCGCCCGCCGTCGGAGTCTCCTCCTTCAACAGCAAGCGCATGAAGGTCGACTTTCCCGAGCCGGACGGTCCGATGATGAAGACGAACTCGCCCTTGCCCACATCGACGGTGATGTTGTCCAGCGCGGGTCGCGTCGAGGTCTTGTACGACTTGGTCACGTTCCGCATGGTGATCACGGGGAGCCAGTGTAACCAGCAACCGTTCGCGGCCTGCGTTGTCAACCGTGGGAGACAGTGCGGCGGCGGTCGGTCCCACTCGGCTCAGTGGCCCGGCTGTTCGTTGAACACCGCTGCCGGAACAGCGTTGACCAGGGTGGCCGGAGCGGTGGTGGTCTCCTCGGGTTTGACGAATACGTACAGCACGAACGTGGCGACCCAAGTTGCCATCAGGATCGCCGTGGATCTACGTGGTCTCACTGATTCCCTCCCGGCGCAGCGCCGCGGCGACTCGTACCCGCAGCTCGCGTCCGACGTCGAACTGTTTACCCGGCAACGTCCGGGCAACCATTCGGATGTTCATCTGGTCGACGGTCAGGTCTTCCACACCCATGACGGTGGGCTCGTCCAGCAGCAACGGCTTCAGGCGAGCGTCCTCGTACGCCTTCGCGCCCACCTCGTGCAGGATCTCGTTGACCCTGGTGATGTCGGCGCTGGCGGACACCGGAACGTCGATCGCGGCGCGCGCCCAATCCTTCGACAGGTTCGTGACCTTCACGATCTGGCCGTTGGGCACGGTGATCACTTCACCGTCGGCGTTGCGCAATGTGGTGATCCGCAGCGTGACGTCCTCGACCGTACCTTCGGCCTGCTCCGCGGCTCCGGTCACGGCGATGCGGACCACATCGCCGAACCCGTACTGCCGCTCCGTGATCAGGAAGAATCCGGCGAGGATGTCCTGCACGATGCGCTGCGCGCCGAAACCCAGCGCGGCGCCGAGCACCGCGGCGGGCGCGACCAACCCGGTGACGGCGAAGCCGAGCCGCCGCAGCACCTCCATGGTGATCAGCACGTAGACGATGGTCAGCACCACCCAGGTGATCACCTGGGCGAGCGCGTGCCGATGCTTGGCCGCCTCGGTGCGCACCAGCGCGTCGCTGCTGCGGAATCCCGCGTCGATCCTGCGGGTGACCCGGTCCCGCAGGTAGGTGGCGAGCCGGCTGAACAGGATGGCGCCGAGGATGAGCAGCACGATCTCCAGGCCCGAACCGCGTAGCCACGTGGTGAAACCGGTGGAAGCGATAGCCTGGATGCCCGCGACATTCATCTAGCTCGCCTGCTCTCGCATTCGCCAGCGGATCCCCGACTCGATGAACCCGTCGATGTCGCCGTCGAGCACCGCCGACGGGTTGTTCACCTCGTAGTTCGTCCGCAGGTCCTTGACCATCTGGTACGGGTGCAGCACGTAGGAGCGCATCTGATTGCCCCAGGACGCGCCCTCGTTGGTCTTCAGCGCGTCCATCTCGGCGCGCTCTTCCTGCCGCTTGCGTTCCAGCAGCTTGGCCTGCAGCACCCGCATGGCCGAGATCTTGTTCTGCAGCTGCGATTTCTCGTTCTGACAGGTGACCACGATGCCGGTGGGCAAGTGGGTGATCCGGACCGCGGAGTCGGTGGTGTTGACGCTCTGGCCGCCGGGGCCCGACGAGCGGTACACGTCGACGCGGATCTCCGTCTCCGGCACCTCGATGTGGTCGGTGGTCTCCACCACGGGAAGCACCTCGACCTCGGCGAAGGAGGTCTGGCGGCGGCCCTGGTTGTCGAACGGGCTGATCCGCACCAGCCGGTGCGTGCCCATCTCGACCGAGAGCGTGCCGTAGGCGTAGGGCGTCTTCACCGCGAAGGTGGCGCTCTTGATGCCCGCTTCTTCGGCATACGAGGTGTCGTAGACCTCGACCCCGTACTTGTGCCGGTCGGCCCAGCGGATGTACATGCGCATGAGCATCTCGGCCCAGTCGGCGGCGTCCACGCCACCGGCGCCGGAGCGGATGTTCACCAGCGCGTCGCGCTTGTCGTACTCGCCGGACAGCAGCGTGCGGACCTCCATGGCCTCCACGTCGCTGTGCAGCGCGGCGCGCTCGGCGTCGGCCTCGGCGAGCGCGTTGGTCTTGGCCTCGCCCTCTTCCTCTTCGGCCAGTTCGTAGAGCACCGGCAGATCGTCGAGCCGCTGACGCAGCTCCTCCACCCGGCGCAACTCGCCTTGGGCGTGCGACAGCTCACTGGTGACCCGCTGGGCGTGGTCCTGGTCGTTCCACAGCTCGGGGTCGGCGGCCTGATGCTCGAGCTCGTCGATACGACGACGCAGCTCGTCGATGTCGAGGACCGATTCGACCGTCTTGAGAGTGGCGTCGAGTTCGGCGAGATCAGCGGAAACGTCAGGATGCACGATCGTCAAGCCTAGCTGCCCCTCTTCGGCCGCAGCACACGAGTGCGCGCGGTGTGACCGGGGACGGCGCCTGCGCGGGTTGCTCGCGCCCGGCGCGGGCCGAGCGGGCGGATCGCCGGGACGTCGCGCGCTCGCTCGACAGCCCGCGCCGGGCGGGTGAGCTGTGACGGACGCCTCATGGGTTTCTACCCTAAACGGCGACCGCGCTTGGCGCAGTTGGTGTTTGGAATTCGCGGCGGAGATGCTGCTCCGGCCACGCGACGGGATGCCGGTCGTGCCTGATCAGTCGTCCTGCCGGGCGGACGGTTTGTGCGCGAGGGGAGCGGTGTGGCGAACTCCACTCGTGCGGCCGCGGATCGCCGCCGCTCGGAGCTCACGCAACTGCTCGACGACTCTCGGCCAAGCCGATTCCGCCGTGCCGATTCCGCCGTGCCGATTCCGCCGTGCCGATTCCGGCCGTGCCGATTCCGGCCGTGCCGATTCCGGCCGAGGTGATTCCGGGCGAAGCGGCGATCGGCGTGCTCGGCAGCCGAAACCCCGTGGCCGAGGAGGGTTCGCCCGGGGGACTTGCGCCCACGGCAGAGCGTTTCGCCGTTCCGGCTGGTCACAGCCGATATCGGGGGTGCGGTCACCGGGACCCCGACGGCGAGCGCAGGGTTGTGGAAGCACCGCGCCGCTTCCGGCTTCCTCACCCCACGGGGTCAGCGATCGACATGCCTGGTCGACTCCGGCTGTGCCGCGCGGGCGTACTCGATTTACCGCGATCGATCCGGCTGTGCCATGAGTGGCCCGCTCAGCCCGAGACGGCCCGCAGTCCACCCGGGCGGCGTCCGGCGAGTGCGTCGAGGGCCGCGGCGGTGGCGTCGTCGGCCGGTAGATAGACGATCACCCGCTGGTCGTCGTCGGCGGAGAGCTCCAGGAACTCGTAGGCCAGGCGCAGCGATCCGGCTTCGGGATGGGCGAGGCGGGTGATGCCGGTGGCGGCGGCCAAGCTCGGCACGGTGTCGACCCGGTCGGCGAACGCCGGGCCCACGGTGACGGTGAGCTCGTCGGCGAGCGCGGCGATATGCGAGTCGGCGCGGAACGGGCCCTGCTTCAACGTCGCGACCGTCTCGTCGGCGACGTGCTCCCAGTCCGCGTATACGTCCCTGGATCCAGGGACGCAGAAGACGAAACGTGCCAGGTTGGGCGGGGTATGCGGCCCGTCGAAGAGTCCGGTCGGCGCCATCAGCCGGTGGTAGGCGCCGGTGTAGGCGAGAACCTCGGTGAGGCGATTGACCACGACGGCGGGCGTCGGCTCGAGCCGGTCCAGGATCGCGCGCACCGTCGGCCGCACCTCGCGCAGCGGCTGCGCGTCCCCCATGCAGGTGAAGCCGCTGTCCACCGACTTGGTCAACCGGTGCAGGTGCACGCGTTCGGCGGGGCTCAAACGCAACGCGTCCGCCAGCGCGGAAAGCACCGGAGGGGAGGGACGCCGGTCGCGCCCCTGCTCCAGGCGCGTGACGTACTCCACGCTCACACCGGCCAGGGTGGCCAGCTCGGCGCGGCGCAATCCGGGGGTGCGCCGCCGCGCGCCGGTGGGCAGGCCGACTTGGGCGGGCGTCACCGCCTCGCGGCGGGTGCGCAGGAACAGCCCCAGCTCGTTGTCGCTCACCTGTCGAACCTAACAAGGCGAAACGCTCGGAGGGTGTCCCTGCCACTACCACTCTTACGGCGGTCTCCCTGTTCCACGTGCCCGGCAGCAGATTGAGTGGGCGGCCCGGCCGGGCCGTTCTGTGATCCGAGGAGGAAACAGCATGTCCAACGCCCCACTGAAGCTCGCGGTGATCATCGGCAGCGTCCGCGAGGGACGTTTCGGGCCGGTCGTGGCCACATGGTTCACCGAGCAGGCGCGGCGGCACGGTTCGTTCGAGGTGGACGTCATCGACTTGGCCGAGGCGGACATCCCCTGGGAACTGCCCGCGGTGCCGCCCGCGATGGATCCGGACCCGCAGCGACCCGAAGGGATGACCGACCTCACGCGCAGGCTCACGGCGGCCGACGCCTTCGTCATCGTCACGCCCGACTACAACCGCAGCATCCCCGCGTCCCTGAAGGCCGTCATCGACTGGCACTTCACCCAGTGGAACGCGAAAGCGATCGGTTTCGTCGGCTACAGCGGAGCGTCCGGCGGCCTGCTCGCCATCGAGCACCTGCGGCAGATCTTCAACGAGCTCAACGCGCACACCGTGCGCAACTACGTGTCGTTCCCGCGCTACTACCTGCTCTTCGACGACGAGGGCAAGCCGAGGGAGCCGCAGGAGCCCGCGGCCGCCGCGACGGCGATGCTGGATCAGTTGCACTGGTGGGCGAGCGCGTTGACGGCGGCGCGATCCCTGGAACCCGTGGGGTGAGCGCCGGGCCGATAGGGTGCGGGGCGTGGCTGTGTACTCCTCCGACCTCGAACTCGCCCTGCGGCTGGCCGATACCGCCGACGAGATCACGCGGGCTCGCTTCGGTGCGCTCGATTTGAAGGTCGACGCGAAGCCGGACCTGACGCCGGTGTCGGATGCCGATCTGGCCGTCGAGCAGGCGATCCGGCAGGTGTTGTCCGAGGCGCGGCCGGACGACGCGGTGCTCGGTGAGGAATTCGGTGGCGCCGCCGAATTCAGCGGGAGGCAATGGGTGGTCGACCCGATCGACGGCACGAAGAACTTCGTGCGCGGAGTGCCCATCTGGGCGACGCTGATCGCCCTGCTGGAAGACGGTGAACCGGTCGTGGGCGTGGTGAGCGCGCCCGCTCTGGCACGGCGCTGGTGGGCAGCGGCGGGATCGGGGGCATGGTCTAGTTTCGAAGGGCGTGCCGCGCGAGCGATCTCGGTCTCCGCCGTGGGTGAGCTGGGTTCGGCCAGCCTGGCATTGTCCAGTCTTTCCGGCTGGCGCGACCGCGGCCTGCGCGAGCAGTTCATCACTCTGACCGACGATGTGTGGCGTGTGCGCGGCTACGGCGATTTCTTCAATTACTGCCTGCTCGCCGAGGGCGCCGTCGACATCGCCACCGAACCGGAGGTCTCCCTGTGGGACCTGGCCGCTCTGGACATCCTCGTCCGCGAAGCGGGCGGGCGTTTCTCCTCGCTGAACGGTGCACCCGGCCCGCACGGTGGCGACGCCATCGCCACCAACGGCCTGCTGCACGATGAGGTCCTCGACCGCCTGCGCGGCTGACCGCACTCGCGATGTTCGGAGCTAACCGGCCCGCCACGGGGTCGCCGGCGTGAGGTCGATCCCCGCCGGAGGACGCAGGCGGCGCAGCGTGCCGTCCATGCTGGTGACGAACAGCGCACAGGAGTCCCCGTCACGGTCGATGCGCACCGACGTGGCGCCGTCCGGTGGGTTGCGCACCGGAGCGGGTTTGATCAGGCCCGTGATGATCGCGCACGTTGCGCCGGTCGCCGTATCCACCCGATAGACGGCGCCGAGTATGTGATCGGCCACGAACAGCGCCCCCGCCTTGGTGGCTTCCATATCGTCGGGCAGAGCTACCAGGTCCGGGATACCGGAGACGGTGGTGGGATGAGCCGGATCGTCCAGCCGGACGCGGAGGATCTGCAACGTCATGGTGTCGACGTAGACCGATTCGCCGTCCGCGGCCAGCGCGAGGCCGTTGGCGGGCGGCAGCACCGACCAATCCCGTTCGTACTCGCTGGTCGCCGGCCAGTAGCGGGAGATTCCGTTCGACCCGCCGAGGCCGATCGTGGTGAACAGCAGGCTGCCATCGGGAAGCAACAGCAGGCCGTTGGGCCCGTTCAGCCCGGTGAGCAGAACCTGCACGGCGCCGGTCTCGGTGTCGTAGCGCTGGAGTGTGCCCGGCGGTTCGCTGAGCCCGTCTCCGGTGAGGAAGTAGACGTAGCGTCCGGCGACGCGCACGCCCGCCGGGCGGTACAGGTTCGTGACCAGCTTCTCCAATCGTCCGGCCCGATCGACGTGCGCCAAGTAGCCGTCCATCAGACCGGTGACGTAGAAGCCGCCCCGCCCGTCGGAATCGAGATTCTCCAGATTGCCGACCCCTTCGACCACCGTCGTGGTCTCCCAGCCGTCCGAGCACCTGGAGGGGAATGTCTCCGCCCGCGCCGTCGGTATCGCCGCGGTGACTCCGGCAGTCACCGCGACGGCGCTCAGCACCGCGGCGCACGCCCGAATCCCTATCCGTTTTGCCATGAGCGACAACATAACAGCGCCGGATCCCGCGAGCAGGCCGGCGAACTTCGCGCGAGTGGATAAAACGCGAGGTCGGCGCGCTGTGACGGAAAGCGAGGGTCTCGGTTGTCCACATGTGGACAACTCGGCGGCCCAACAGGGCGAACGCCGAACGGTGCGGGTACCGCCCCGCCCGTGCGCTCGTAGGATGGGCCGGGTGACTCCCCCCGATGATTTCGCTGCGGTAGCGACCGAAGCCGTGTCCGAATCGGACGCTGGATCCGTTGCGGCGCAAGAGGTTCTACGCCGAGTCTTCGGTTACGACAGCTTCCGCGGTGAGCAGCAGACGATCGTGCAGCGCGTGATCGATGGCGGCGACGCGCTCGTGCTCATGCCGACCGGCGGCGGCAAGTCGCTCTGCTATCAGATCCCCGCGCTGGTGCGTCCCGGCGTCGGTGTGGTGATCTCCCCGCTGATCGCCCTCATGCAGGACCAGGTGGACGCGCTCAGTGCGCTCGGCGTGCGCGCGGGCTTCCTCAACTCCACCCAGTACCCCGACGAGCGCCGGGTCGTCGAAGCGCAATTCGTCGCCGGCGAACTCGATCTGCTGTACCTGGCCCCGGAACGGTTGCGCCTCGACTCCACCGCGCAGCTGCTCGATCGCGGCAAGGTCGCGCTGTTCGCCATCGACGAGGCGCACTGCGTCTCCCAGTGGGGTCACGACTTCCGGCCCGACTACCTGGGCCTTTCGCTGCTGCACGAGCGCTGGCCGGACGTACCGCGGATCGCGCTGACCGCGACCGCCACCGAGAAGACCCGTGACGAGATCATCCAGCGCCTCGACCTCGGCGCCGCCCGCAGGTTCGTGTCCAGCTTCGACCGCCCCAATATCCAGTACCGGATCGAGCCGAAGAATCGTCCCGAGCGTCAGCTGCTGGAATTCATCCGCACCGAGCATGCCGGGGACGCGGGGATCGTCTACTGCCTGTCGCGCAACTCGGTGGAGAAGACCGCGGCGTTCCTCACCGAGAACGGCGTCACCGCCGTGCCCTACCACGCGGGCTTGGACAACCGCACCCGCGCGGAGAACCAGGCGCGTTTCCTTCGCGAAGACGGGTTGGTCGTCGTGGCGACCATCGCCTTCGGTATGGGCATCGACAAGCCCGACGTGCGCTTCGTCGCCCATCTCGACCTGCCGAAGTCGGTCGAGGGCTACTACCAGGAGACCGGGCGCGCGGGCCGCGACGGGCTGCCTTCTACCGCGTGGATGGTCTACGGCCTCAGCGACGTGGTGCAGCAGCGCAAATTGATCGACTCCTCCGAGGGCGACGCCGCCCACCGGCGCCAGCTCCAATTGCACCTGGACGCGATGCTCGCGCTGTGCGAGACGGTCGCCTGCCGGCGCACGCAGTTGCTCGCCTACTTCGGCGAGCCCGGTCTGCCTTGCGGCAACTGCGACACCTGCCTGTCGCCACCACAATCCTGGGACGGCACCGTGGCCGCGCAGAAGTTGCTGTCCACCGTGCTGCGGCTGAAGCGGGAACGCGGCCAGAGCTTCGGCGCGGGGCACATCGTGGACATCCTGCTCGGTAAGAAGAGTCCCAAAGTCCTGCAATACGACCACCACGAGTTGAAGGTCTTCGGGGTCGGCACCGACCTGCGTGACGTGGAGTGGCGTGGCGTGGTGCGGCAACTGCTCGCGCACGGGCTGCTGGCCGTTCACGGCGACTACGGCGTGCTGACGCTCACCGAGGCCAGCAGTGAGGTGCTGTTCGACGGACGACAGGTAGCGCTGCGCCGCGAGCCCGAACGCCAGGCCAAGCCCGCCCGGACCGCGAAGGCCGCCAAGGCGGCCTCCGTCGACCTGACGTCCACCGACCTGCCGCTGTTCGAGAAGTTGCGCGAATGGCGCGCGGCCACCGCGAAGGAACAGGGTGTTCCCGCCTACGTCGTCTTCCACGACGCCACGCTGCGCGAGATCGCGGCGCGCAAGCCCGCGAGCCTCGCCCAGCTCGGCGGCGTCAGCGGTGTCGGCGAGAACAAACTGGCGAAATACGGCGAACAGGTGCTCGAGGTGCTAGCCACCGGATGAACCGCTACCGTCACGCGGGTCACCGATGAGCGGGGACGGTTGCCGGGCAAGGCCGCCGAAAACTATGGAGGACAGCGTGAGCCGGAGCGACACGATCGGGCGCAGGGCGTTTCTGGCCGGTGCGGCCACCCTCGCGGCCGGGACCACGTTGGTCGGGCGCACGCCGGCTCATGCGGTACCTGTCGCCGAGGGTGTCACCAAGTTCCCCTTCCCGGACGAGCGCCGGGTGCGGGTGCTGGTGACCGGCGACGCGGGCACCGGCACCCGCGCTCAGTGGGCGGTCGCCGACGCCATGCGCGCGCTGCACGGCCGCGAACCGGTCTCGCTGGCATTGGGTCTCGGCGACAACATCTACGAGCACGGGCCCGACGGCGCGGCCGACGTCCAGTTCGCCGACAAGTTCGAAAATCCCAATGCCGGACTGGATTTCCCCTGGTTGATGGTGCTGGGCAACCACGACAACAGCTCGGTTCTCGGCGGTGACGGCGGCTGGCTGCTGCGCGGCAACGCCGAGGTGGAGTACCACGCGAACTCCCGGCGCTGGTGGATGCCGAGCCGCTACTACTCGGTGCGGATTCCGGAGCGCAACCCCGTCGTCGAGTTCTTCGTCCTCGACGTCAACCCGCTGGCGGCCTACGTGCCGCCGGTCTTCTCGCCGTACTGGGCGGTCGACGGCCAGTTCATGAACGAGCAGCGCGACTGGCTCGATCGCGCCCTGGCCGACTCGCCCGCCACGTGGAAGATCGCCTGCACCCACCACCCGTATCTGAACAACGGCCCGCACGGGGACGCGGGCCGCTACGAGGGTCTGTCGCTGGAGCCGATCAACGGCGTGCACGTGAAACGCTTCTTCGAAGACCACGTGATCGGACGGTGCCAGTTCATCCTGTCCGGGCACGACCACTCGCTGCAGGTGCTCGAACCCACGGCGGCGTCGAAGGGAACCAGGCAGGTCGTTTCCGGCGCGGCCGCGAAGACGGTCGGCGCGGAGCCGCGGCTCGCCGCGAGCGCGGGCCACGGTGCGCTGTACGAGAACTACCAGGAGCTGGGCTTCATGGTTCTCGAGCTCACCGAGGGCGGAGTCGACCTGGGCGTGCACACGGCCGACCTGGCGACCGGCGCGTCCGTCGAGGTGTTCCGGCGGCGTCTGGCCTGAGTTCCAACTATGTTGCGGCGTGCGAGAATTGCGGCGCGCCGCTCTCTCGGCGGCTACGGTTCTGGCTATGGCACCGGGTGATGGTTCCAGTGACGCGGGCGATGACATCTCCATCAGCTCGGTGGGGGGTGAGACGCCGGACACGCCGCCGTATGTGCGCGGCCGGACCGATCCGGCGGTCGAGAACGTATGGTTGCGCCGCAGTCCGCCGCCGCCGCGCCCTGGCGTACCGCGGATGTCGACGGTGGCGCTGCTCGTCGCGTTCCTCGCCGTGCTCACGCTCTACGTGGTGCTGCATCAGGGCGGTTAGCGCGTCCGCGACCTGCGGGAATAATCCGGTTGCCGGGTCACTTAAAGTGGACCGTTATGAAGGAGAAGGGGCGCAAGGTCATCGCGACCAACCGCCGGGCGCGGCACAACTACACGATCCTGGACGTCTACGAGGCCGGGATCGCGCTGGTCGGCACCGAGGTGAAGAGCCTGCGCGAGGGCAAGGCTTCACTGGTGGACGCCTTCGCGACGGTGGACAACGGCGAGGTGTGGCTGCGTGGGCTGCACATCCCCGAGTTCAGCCACGGCACCTGGACGAACCACGCGCCGCGCCGGGTGCGCAAGCTGCTGCTGCACAAGCGGGAGATCGAGCGGCTGGTCGGTAAGTCGCGGGAGGGCAACCAGACGCTGGTGCCGCTGTCGATGTATTTCTCCGACGGCAAGGTGAAGGTCGAGCTGGCGCTGGCCAAGGGCAAGCAGGACTACGACAAGCGGCAGGACCTGGCCCGGCGCACCGCCGAGCGAGAGGTCACCCGTGAACTCGGACGGCGGGTCAAAGGCATGAGGTGACCGCCGTCCTGCTCGCGCTGGCGGCCGCGGTGGGCTACGGCGTGAGCGATTTCTACGGCGGTGTGGCGTCGCGGCGGGTGACCGCGCTGCGTGTGGTCATCTATTCCTATCCGTTCTCGGTGCTGCTGGTCCTCGTGGCGCTCCCGCTCGTGCCCGGGAGCCCGGACGCGGCGTCGTTGTGGTGGGGCGCGGCGGCGGGCCTGGCGAGCGGCGTCGCGGTGTGGTGGTTCTATGCCGCGCTGGCCAGCGGTCCGATGGCGGTCGTGTCACCGCTGACGGCGGTGCTGGTCGCGGGCATTCCGGTACTCGCCGGTCTGGCGACCGGTGAGCGTCCCGGCCCGCTCGCCTTCGCCGGCATCGTATTCGCCCTGGTCGCCGTGCTCTTGGTGAGCCGGGAGTCGCCGGACGACGTGACGGAGGAGATCACCGGCGGCCGCGAACTACGGTTCACCCGCAAGGTCGCCGCGCTGACCATCGGGTCCGGCGCCGCGTACGGTCTTGCCTTCGTGTTCTTCCACGAGACCTCCGCGGACTCCGGACTGTGGCCCCTGCTCATGCAGCGGATCGCCGCCACCGCGGTGGTCTGGCTGACCGCGCTTGCCGCCAGGGACTTCGGGCGGTTGCGCGGCGAACCGCTGCGGCTGGCCTGCTATATCAGCGCGCTGGACGTGATCAGCAACGCGGCGCTGCTGTACGCCTTCCACGGATCGCTGTTGTCGCTGGTGAGCGTGATCGGCTCGCTGTATCCGGCGGTGACCGTGCTGCTGGCGATGGTTCTGCTCGGCGAGCGGGTGCACCGGCAGCAGCTGATCGGTTTGATCCTCGCGCTGGCCGCGGTCGCGCTCATCGCCGCGGCCTGAAGGTCACGCGCCCGCTCGGACGCGGTGCGGGCCGGGCACTCGGTGACGGGTCCGCCGCCCGAGTGCCGAAAACGCGGTCCGGGTCCGCGCGTACCCGGACCGACGCGTCATCGACGCACGCCGATCGCGCGGATCACCGCGTGCACGGTTCGTGCATCGAGATCCGCTTCAGCGTGGGACTGCGATAGTCGGCCACCACGGTGCGCGACCCCAGCGCAGTGGACGGGTCGGGCACGTTGACCACCGCGCGCTGCGCCGCGACATCGGGTTCGTCACGCCCGTAGATCTGCGGCGCCGCCATTCCCTCGGAGTCGACCGTGAGCCCGGCAAGGGCCTTGCGCAGTGTCGGCCGGTCCATGCCGCCGGTCTCGGCTGCCTTGGTGAGCAGCGCCTTCAGCGGATACGAGATCGCCCAGCCCAGGTTGTAGCCGAAGTTCGTCGGTTCGCTCGGCGCGGCGTTCCTGGCGCGCTGGGCTCCGGTGCTCGCGCCGTCCCAGCCGTCGAACGGAGAGGTGTAGTTGTACAGCGCCGTGAGCGCGGGTGCGGCCGGTGTCTTGAGCAGCGCGCTGTTCCAGGTCGGGGTGGACCCGAGGAATCGGCCCGTGTAACCGGATTTCGCCAGCTTGCCGACGATTTCGGCGGTTTCGGCCGGGCCGGTGGCCAAGAGGACCACATCCGGCGGGTCGGCCAACAGCTCGGCGACCGGGTAGTCCTGTGTGCCGACTTCGGTGTTGGGTCCGGTGTCGATCCGCTCGGTGATCGTCGCGCCGTTGTCCAATGCCCACTTCAGCGCCCCGCTGGCGTAGTCGCCGCCGTAGTTGCCGCGGTAGGCGACCACGCCGAGCGTGCGTGGCTGATAGAAGTTCTGCGCGAACCAATCCAGGCCGAGCACGGCTTCCGTGCAGTACGAGAAACCGTCGTCGAGCACC